>CAVXQI010000014.1:0-299091 GCA_963763725.1 uncultured Acidobacteriaceae bacterium | reverse complement strand
TACACTGCTGTCCGGTTAACTGACAGGGTGGTGGTTGCAAGTAATAGCTGCGCAATAAGTTAAAGCCATTTCGGGCTTGCCGCGATTTGAATGCGAGGAGAGCCGACAATGGCTCATGAATCAGGGCCGCACCGTCTTCTCGCAGTTGATCAGCTTTCTTCCCGACCGGGAGTTCCGTCGTTGCGTCGCAGCGTTATCACGGCGACCTCCGGCTGCGAGGCTTCACCTGCTGGGATCAGTATCTGGCGATGGCCTTCGCCCAGTTGACCTATCGCGAAAGTCTGCGCGACATCGAAGCCTGTTTGGGTTCGTTGCAGGGCAAGCTGTATCACCTGGGATTCCGTGGCAAGGTGGCGCGCTCGACGCTGGCGGAGGCGAATGAATCGCGGGACTGGCGCATCTTCGCCGACTTCGCGCAGAGGCTGATTGCCACCGCGCGCGGACTGTATGCCCGCGAGCCGATGGGCGTCGATCTGGAGCAGAGCCTGTATGCGCTGGATTCGACCACCATCGATCTGTGTCTGGCGCTGTTTCCGTGGGCCCGGTTCCGGCGGCGCAAAGCCGCTGTCAAGATGCATACCCTGCTGGACCTGCACGGCAACATTCCCACGTTTATCCGCGTCACCAGCGGGGCCGTGCATGATGTGAACCTCCTCGACGAGATCATGCCGGAGGCCGGAGCCTTCTACGTGATGGACCGGGCCTACATCGATTTTCAGACGGCTCTTCGTCTTTACGCTCAGCTCGGCCTTCTTTGTCGTGCGCACGAAATCGAACCTGCAGATGCAGCGGCGCTACTCGCATCCGGTGGACAAGAGCACCGGCGTGCGCTCCGATCAGACCGTGATTCTGTCTTCCTTCGAGTCGGCCTCAGTGTACCCAGACGCGTTACGAAAGGTGAGCTACTGCGATGCTGAAACCGGCAAGCGGCTGAAGTTCCTGACCAACAACTTCACCCTTCCCGCGCTGACGATCGCGCAGATCTACAAGCAGCGTTGGCAGGTGGAACTGTTCTTCGAGAGTTCGACATGGTGCACTCCTTCGGATGTTATGGAATTTCAAGAGCCAATTGCGCTGAATCGACCGTTGGTGGGGTCGCTGGATGGTTCCGTTCGGCCATGCATCGCTCGACGTCTGCTCTGCGCATGAATCCAAGGTGCGCCCACGCAAGCTTGCGTCGCCGGCAACTGTTTCAACCGAATCAGCCGCAAGACAGTGGTCGGCGTGACGCCGAGAACGATCAGCGCTTCACTGACAGACATTTCGCTGCGGGCTTGCCGTTCTCCCTCACAGTAGACCGGAATCGCATGGTGGCTGCGCAGCGAGCAGATACGCTTCGCCGTCCATATTTCGTCCATGTGCCGTGCGGCGTTGATTCCGATTCAGGATCGAGGCGATTCGCGCGTCTGGTTCGATCCGCGCCAGCTTGCGAACGATCTCCACGAGATCCTTGTCGGTGACATACCGATGCTGCGCCGCTGCGAATCTTCTCGAACTCCACCTGGGTGTGATCCCCTCCCTGCCAATGCAGCACGAGCCGTATGGTTTCACCCTCGCATGTGGCGATGATCTCTTTCAGCGCGATGCGAAGGAGGCGTTTCTTGTGCTCCGGCGAACTGTGCGGATCTTCCCAAAGTCTGGGGAGATCCCGCGCGAACTCCAGCAGTTCCCGTTTCTGTGCATCGCTGAGTGGGCGCTCGCGACCTTGTTGCAAGGTCGCCAGCTCAGCCTCGAGCTGCGCCTCCGCGGCCAGCGCTTGATTCCAGCGGCGCTCTAGCTCCGCTGCCACAAGCCGATTCGCCGGATCTACGGCATCATATTGGCGTCGCGCGTGGGTCACTTCATAACGTGCGTGCTCTAACGCCAATGCCTTCTGCTGAATCCGATCGTCACTGGCGCCCTGCAGCGCTTCGATCGCCTCAATGGCCGCTTCGATGCCTAATGGCGTCAGGCATTGCAGCAGTTGCTCGGAAACTAAGCGATCGGCACGGAGCCCGCCGAACATCACGCAACACGCATGATCGCGATTGAGAACGTACCCAGAGCACTGATACCTAATCACCCGTGGACGAGGATATTGCGCCAGCAACTTGGCGCCACAATGACCACAACGCAGCAGCCCAGCCAGCAGGGCCTCGCCATGTTTGACCGGTCCACGCACCGCACCACCTCTCGCATTTTCGTTGTGGGCAATCATCGTCTGATTGCTCTGATAAACGTCCCAGTCAATGTAGCCTTCATGATGATTCAAGATCAACACCGTCCATTCCTCGCGACGGCTGCCGCACCTGGCGCAGGACTCGCTTCTGCCCCGCTTCCAGCCGCGCTCACCGTCTTGCTACGCCCATAGGTGTATGCTCCGGCATAGATCGGGTTCTTCAACACGCTGTGCACCGCGTGGTACCGCGCGGGCTGCCAAACGATTTCGCTGCGCATCTTCTGGCCCACGCACGATGGGCAATTGGATCTGCTGCTGATCCAGCCAGAAGTAAACCTGCCGTACGCTGCCCAACTCCGCAAACTTGCGAAAGATCAGATCGATGGTGGCCCGCACCCGAGCATCGGGATCTTTCTCGATGCGATCCTCTGCTCCCTTGACGTAACCGATGGCCACCCGTCGAACCAAGGCGCCGCGCTGCGCCTTCTGCAGCAGCGCCGCCTGCGCACGCTCGCGGAACGTCGCGACTTCCATCTCGCTGATCGTACCCTTCATGCCCAACAACAATCGATCGTTCGTGAGTCTGGGATCATACACGGCCTCGGCATCGATCAGCAGCGCACCCACGATGCTGCAAAATTCCAGCAGGGTATGCCACTCCCGGCCATTGCGCGCCAACCGCGACGCCTCAATGCTGAATACGGCGCCCACCTGCCCATCGCACAGCGCACGCAACAGGCGTTCAAAGCCGGGGCGGCGTGTTCCGTCTCCCGAGATTCCGAGATCGTCATCGATCACATCGATGTCTTGCCAGCCCAGCGCGCGTGCACGATCCGCCAGAGCCATATTGGCGGCGTTTACTTTCCAGGTTGTATTTCACTTGATCTGGAGTGGACTGACGGATGTACACACAGGCCCGCCGGGCCAGATGATCCGCGGTGATCTTATTCATCGCCGGCCTCCTTGTGGATCATCTTGGCCAGCGCCTGCATCCACTGCACCAGCGCCTGGCGTAGCTGCTCTTGCACATCTCAAGGGAGTTGTACGCGGGCGGGAACGGCGGGAGCTTCGTCGAACAGTTGTCGTTGGCGTTTGGCTCGCGAGCTGCGGCATCGTGATCCTCCTCGGGCACATTGTGCACAAGCGAGGAGAGAGCAAGTCACGCTGACGCGGCGTAACTCGAGCAGCACGCGAAGCGGCAGGCGTGCAGCGGAAACTATCTTCGCGTGCGCAGCCTCGGGACGCGTCATCCAGACCGGCACCGCCAACGGTCTGCCGTCGGCGCGCCGCACCACATAGTAGGACTTCGTCATGAAGCTCATAGAGCCTGACCACCGGCAGGCTATGTGTACGCAAAGGATGGAATCGGTAGTAGATCGTGACTTCAGCAGGGCGTTGTTGATGGGCAGTATGTCGTTCAGTTGTTCAAATGGATCAAACAGCACCTGCGGATCAAGGCTTTTTACGGCACCAGCGAGAACGCAGTGAAGACCCAAATCTGGATTGCGGTATCGGTGTATGTGCTGGTGGCGATCGTGCGCAAGCGGTTGGGACTGGAGGCCAGTCTTTACCAGATTCTACAGATTCTCAGCCTCACGCTTTTCGAGAAAACGCCCATTTTATGCGCCCTTCAGGGCATCGACGCGAATGCCAATTTCACCAAAAACGCTAACCAACTGATTCTGTTCGACTTTTAACCGGACAGCAGTGACGTCGATGCGCTCCTGATCCCGTCTGACGGTCCGAACCTTCTGTGGGCGACCCTTCACTACATGCTGAAGGAGCAGCCAGCCCAACGCCGTGGAGGAAAGCTAAGGGCTCAAACGCCGGCACATCTGCATCGTTCCAAGTCACGAAAGGGTCGAACCGTTGCCAGCGCCAACCTCCCCAAGCAGCAATTGACGGCTTAAAGGACCTCGACGGCAAAGTCAACATCCATCGCTCAGGTCCGATAGACCTGCGGGCCCTAAGGTTAATTAATTAACACAGAACTACTGTAAAAGGCCTAGTATTGAGGAGTAATGACCCTAATCACCAGCCGGACCCCTAAGCACGCCAACATTCCATCCAAAGTCAAAGGTTCGATCCGGTGCCATAAATGTCAACTGAAGTGCCGCGATGCTGAGCACTATCTGAGCCACAAATGTGAGCTCGCGTCCGTGCTCGCCTTACCCCACGATGGCTTCCCTCAAGCGTCGAAGCCAGTGAGCGGGGAGGGGTCGCCGGGTAACCGTCCCACCACATTGATTTAATGAGATAAGTGTGGGGCGTAAGTGTCCACTTAGCTAGTGAGTAGCCGGTCGAACATGTTCTCCCGGCGGATACTGGATCGCTCGGCATTCCACTATGTGGGCCGAATTGCGGAATATTTGGAACTCACTAAGTATTCCTGACGGGCTGGCGATCGCTGCCGACGCTCAGCCCGCCTAGGGTGAGTTGACTCACAATTTGCACCCATCGGTGTAAATTCCCCACCACAATGCCTGAAAGTCCGGGGTCGTGGGAGACGAATGAACGTGTAGCCAATTTCCCTCGAAAAACTCCACTTGCTCGCTACGCCGGGCAGCGTTGGTACAGCGGTCAGGCAGCTTGGGCTAGCGTTCGCTGGCCGGTAATTTCTTCTTCCGCCTGCAGCCAGTCTTCGAGATCATATCCTTCTTGTTTTCCGCGCTGCTCAAAGAGTTCGAAGGCGCGCATGCGGATTTGCTCTTGCACACGTTAACAGAGTCGGTAAGATCTTTCCACGTACCAGCGACGCCGCCTACGTTTGCCTGACCGCCAAGACGGCCTTCCGATCCGACTTCGCGTGCCACGCGGGTAACTTCGGCGGCGAAGGAACGCAGCTGCTCAACCATGGTATTGAGCGTTTCCTTGAGCTGCAGAATTTCGCCGCGGACGTCCACCGTGATCTTCTTGGACAAGTCTCCGGTGGCAATTGCAGTGGCGACCTCGGCGATGTTGCGCACCTGGCCGGTCAAATTGCTGGCCATGAAATTGACGTTGTCGGTAAGATCTTTCCAGGTTCCGGCCACGCCGGGCACCTGGGCTTGGCCGCCGAGCTTGCCTTCCGTTCCCACTTCGCGCGCCACGCGGGTCACTTCTCCCGCGAATGCGTTGAGCTGGTCCACCATCGTGTTGATGGTGTTCTTCAATTCCAGAATTTCGCCGCGCACATCGACGGTGATCTTGCGCGAGAGATCGCCGCGAGCCACGGCAGTCGTGACTTCGGCGATATTACGAACTTGGGCCGTTAGATTGCCGGCCATCGAATTAACGGAGTCCGTGAGATCTTTCCACCTGCCGCCGACGCCGGGCACCTGCGCCTGACCGCCCAGTCTTCCCTCAGAGCCCACTTCACGTGCAACACGGGTGACTTCTCCGGCAAACGCATTTAGCTGGTCAACCATCGTGTTGATAGTTTCCTTCAAAAGCAGAATTTCGCCGCTGACGTTGACCGTGATCTTCTTGGAGAGATCGCCTTCAGCGATGGCCGTTGCAACTTCGGCGATGTTTCGAACCTGGCCGGTGAGGTTGCTGGCCATGGAGTTCACGGAGTCGGTTAAGTCCTTCCACGTACCGCCGACGCCGGGCACCTGCGCCTGTCCGCCAAGGCGGCCATCGGTTCCCACCTCACGAGCCACACGGGTTACTTCCGACGCGAAGGAGCGGAGCTGCTCAACCATCGTATTAATGGTGTCTTTCAGCTCGAGAATTTCGCCCTTCACATCGACCGTGACCTTGCGCGACAGATCGCCGCGGGCTACTGCCGTCGCTACCTCGGCAATATTTCGCACCTGGCCGGTGAGGTTGCTGGCCATGAAGTTCACGTTGTCAGTGAGATCTTTCCACGTTCCCGCGACACCGGGCACCTTACATGACTTCCGCGTGATTTGGCAGTCTCCGCGGTGTTGTAAGTTGTTGAAAACAATAAACTCGTTACTCTGTCACGGCAGAGGCCGCGGGTTCGAGTCCCGTCGACCCCGCCATTTTTTGAATGGCTTGCAGACTTACCTCCTTCCCGGTCAGGGGATATTAGAGGATGTTAAGCGAACGCGCCTTTCCTCCGTGAATTCGCTCCCAAACTACTTTCATTGGATCAGCTTTGGAGCGGGCAATCGGACTCTTTCATCCCTTACAACATGCCGGTTTATCCCAGCGGCCTCCGGTTTGCCGACTACTCGCTCGGAATGGGTCGAACGTGGTACCCGACGCCGGGAGTTCGACTCACGTTATGCCTCGGCTTCCAATGGTTGGTCCTTTGCTCCCCTAATCAAAAGCCACAAGATAATCGCCGGTTCGCCTAGCGTTAGCGGGATGTTCGCGATTCGGCCCAGGTTGGGATTACATTCGGCTGGAGGACGCAGAAGAACGATCTCAGGGAGCGGCATGAGAATTGGAGAAGCAGACCCCGTCCAGCTTCCGCTCCAGGTCTCTGATTTTCGCGGAACAAATCCCGTCCTCCTCCCGTAAGTTTCCGCAAGAGGATGTCCGCGTGCAAACCTTCATTCAGGACCTACGCTACGCTTTGCGGCAGATGCGGCTCGCACCCGCTTTCACGCTCACTGCCGTTCTGACCCTCGCCATCGGGATCGGGGCCACTACTGCCATTTTTACGCTGGTCCATGCCATCATGTTGAAGTCGCTGCCCGTCACCGATCCGGCCCAGCTCTATCGCATCGGCGACTCGCAGGAGTGTTGCGTTGAGGGTTGGGAGGATGACGACTGGAGCCTGTTCTCGCACCAGCTTTACCAGCGCCTGGCCGCAGCCGCGCCCGAGTTTGAAGAGACCACCGCCTTCCAGGCTTCGCCCAATACCTACGGCATTCGCAGCGCGTCGCGAGATCACGAGTCCCGGCCACTGCGTGCTGAGTTCGTCACGGGCAACTACTTCCACGTCTTCGGCGTTGGCGCCTTGATGGGACGCGTCATCGCGCCCTCCGACGATCAACCGGCCGCGCCGCCGGTCGTTGTAATGAGCTATCGCAGCTGGCAGCAGTCTTACGGATCGGACCCTTCACTGATTGGCACCACCTTCTTCGTCGATGGACAGCCGGCCACCCTGATCGGCATCGCGCCGCCTGGGTTCTTCGGTGAAACCTTGCGCAGTCATCCGCCGGATTTCTGGCTACCGATACAGCAGGAAATCCTATTCCACGGACCAAATGCGCTGATGAAAAATAATCATTCCAACTGGCTCTACGTCATCGGCCGCTTGCGGCCGGGCGCGACGGTGGATGGCCTTGCCGCGCGGCTTACCCCGGTCTTGCAGCAGTGGCTCCGCAATGAGGACGACCTGACCGCCGACATGCGCCCGCAAATCGAGCCTACGATTCCGCACAAATACATCAAGCTGGCGCCCGCGGGCGGCGGTGTAAGCACCATGCGGGAAACCTATGGCGCCAGCCTGCGCATCCTGCTGGCAGTGTGCGGCACCGTGCTGCTGATTGCCTGCGCTAATATCGCCAACCTGCTGCTGGCGCGCGGCACCGCCCGCCGAATGCAGACTGCCGTGCGCATCGCGCTGGGCGCTACCCGAAATCGCCTCATCCGCCAGTCCCTGACCGAAGCCGTGCTGCTGGCTCTGGCCGGCGGCCTGTTGGGGTTGGCGGTCTCCTACTTCGGCGCCCGCCTCATGCTCGCGCTGGCATTTCGTAATGCCCCTGTCATGCCCATCAGCGCCACGCCCTCCTGGCCGGTGCTGGGATTCGCCTGCTTGCTTTCGTTGCTGACTGGCCTGCTCTTTGGCGTGGTGCCCGCGTGGTTTACCTCGCATTCCGACCCTGCCGAAACGCTCCATGGCGCCAACCGGAGCACGCGCGAGGCTTCTTCGCTGCCGCAAAAGTTGCTGGTCATCGGACAGGCAGCGCTCTCCCTGGTGCTATTGGCCTGCGCCGGACTGCTCGTCACCAGCCTGCGGAATCTGCAGCATCAGGACTTCGGGTTCGTCACCGCCAATCGCGTGAATGTTGAAATCAACCCGCCCCTGCCCAGCTACACTCCCGAGCGCCTCGATGCTCTGTATCGCGCCATCGAAGACCGCCTGCTGCAGTTGCCCAACGTGCAGAGCGTCAGCTTTGCCCTCTACAGTCCCCTCAGCTTCGACAACTGGGGCGAGTACGTCGCGGTGGAAGGCAAGGGCGAGCCCAAACTTAGCCAAGACAACCTGACGTCATGGGACCGGGTCAGCCGCCATTACTTCTCCACCATCGGCCAGAGCATCGTGCGCGGCCGTGATTTTAACCAGTCTGACAACCGAGGTTCGCGGCCCGTGGCCATCGTCAACCAGACCTTCGTCAAGCGCTTCTTCCCCCATGAAGATCCCCTGGGCAGGCACTTCGGCATGAACAGCTCGAAATATGCCGGCGACTACGAGATCGCAGGTGTGGTGCGGGACGCAAAATACACCGATCCCGACAAACCCGTGCGTCCCATGTTCTTCCTGCCGTTGGAACAATCCATCCATTACAGCGAAAAGATGATTCAGGGCTTCGAAGAGAAATCGCACTTCGTCAGTGGCATCCAATTGCAGGTGCGCGGCTACCCGACTAACCTGGAGCCGCAGCTGCGCCGCGCGCTGGCCGAAATCGATCCCAACCTCACCGTCATCTCCGTGCAATCCATGGACGAGCAGGTAGCCATGAACTTTGACCAGGAACGCATGGTGGCGCGATTGGCAGGCTCGTTTGGCATAATCGCGTTACTGTTGGCCGCTATCGGTCTCTACGGCCTGACCGCCTACACCGTGGTGCGCCGCACTAGCGAGATTGGTGTCCGCATGGCCCTCGGCGCCGACCGCATGAACATCGTGCGCCTGGTGTTGCGTGGCGCCTTCCTGCAGGTGGCTATTGGGCTGCTCATCGGCATTCCCTTCGCCGTCGGCGCCGGCCGCCTGATGACCGCGAAGCTGTTCGGAGTGCGCAGTTGGGACCCCACGGTCTTCGCGCTGGCCATTGTCACGCTGGGGGTCTGCGCTGCCGTCGCCAGCATCCTCCCTGCACAGCGCGCCGCCTCGACCGATCCGGTCAAAGCCCTGCGCGCCGATTGAGCCATGACCAGCCTCCGAAGTTCTAGTTTTTCGGCGCGGTGCGGTGGATTACGCTCATGCCGGCGGGAAGGCGCTCTTTGCCTCTACGCCCCACTCCATCCGCTTGCGAATATCGCACGACAGTTCGAAATAAAGCGGTGCCAAGGGCCAAGGGCTGAATGCTGATTGCTGAATGCTGAATGCTGCCTGCTCCGGAGTTACAATAAGACAGAGCAGTTACCATGCAGTTAACAGTCTTACAGCCGCAAATTCACGAGGCGCGCTGGTGGGAGACGATGTCCGATGGCCGTCTCCACTGCTACCTCTGCCCACGGCACTGCCACATCGGAGAAGGCCAAAGCGGCTTCTGCTTCATTCGCAAGAACGAAGGCGGACGCCTACTGCAACTCGGTTATGGGCGACCTGCTGCCATCGCGATGGATCCAGTCGAAAAGAAGCCACTCAACCACTTTTTCCCAGGCACGAAGATCCTTTCCATGGGCACCGCCGGGTGCAACATGGGTTGCTCCTTCTGCCAGAACTGGGATATCTCAAAGGCGAAGTCTGATCAGGTCAATGCCCTGACGCTGAGTCCGGAGAACGTGGTCGAGGTGGCGCTGGAGCATCATGCGCCGCACCTCGCGTTTACCTACAACGAGCCGACCATCTGGGGCGAGTACGTCATCGACATTGCACGCGAGGCGCACGCCGCCGGCCTAAACACCGTGATGGTTTCGAATGGATACATCACGCGCGAGGCGTTTTTCGATATCTATCGCTACATTGATGCAGCCAACATCGACCTGAAAGCGTTCACCGAAGAGTTCTACGGCAAGATCACGCTGACACATCTGCAGCCGGTGCTGGATACATTGAAGTGGCTGCGTCACGAAACTGGCGTGTGGTTCGAGATCACCAACCTCATCATCCCCACACTGAACGACGGCGATGCGGAGTTTCAGGAGCTGTGCGACTGGGTCCTGGAAAACCTGGGCGACGACGTGCCGCTGCACTTCACGGCGTTCCACCCTGACTTCAAGTTGCAGGACAAGGCAGCGACTCCTCCGGAGACGTTGCATCGGGCGCGCAAGCTGGCCATGCGCATGGGGCTGAAGTACGTCTACGAGGGCAATATCTTCTCTGATGGCGCCAACACGATCTGTCCCGGATGCAAGCAGATCGTGATCACGCGGTCTTGGCACTCGGTGATGGCGAACAGGCTGACCAACGGCTGCTGCGCGAATTGCGGTACGCGGATTTCTGGAGTGTTTACAAAGGCAGAAGCTGAGAATCGGCGAGAGTGGGTGCCGAGAAGTTCGCTGGTCACGCTGCCACGCTGATGAGCGGCTTTTGTTTGGGAATGACGTCGCCGATTTCGACAGCATCGATTCCCGCATTGCGCAAGGCTGCAGCTAAGCGCTCGGCGTCTTTCGCCCCGACCGAGACCAGCAATCCCCCCGCCGTCTGGGGATCGAAGAGCAGTGTGCGAATCTCTTCTGGCACGGCGTCGGCGAACTCGACGCAACCCTTGGTAAATTCGCGGTTCGCCTTCAGACCGCCGGGGATGTAGCCGGCGCGCACGCATTCGATAGCACCTTCCAGCAGAGACACGCGTGACGCATAAAGCCGCAGGCTTACGCCCGAACCAATCGCCATCTCGCGTGCGTGACCGATCAGACCGAAGCCGGTGACGTCCGTCATGCCATGTATCTCGAATCCGGGCGACGAAGTCACGACCTCCGCCGCGGCTTTGTTCAGCGTGGTCATCGAGCGCACCGCGTCGCGAATCCAGGCAACCTCTGCTTTTGCCTTCTTAATCGCGGTCGAGATGACGCCTGTGCCGATCGCCTTGGTGAAGATAAGCCGGTCGCCAGCCTTCGCTCCAGTATTCGCCAGCACTTGTTGCGGATGAATCGTCCCGGTCACTGCGTAACCGAGCTTGATCTCTTCATCGCGAATGCTATGCCCGCCGATCAACGCGCAGTGGGCCTCGATCATCTTCGATAGTCCACCCGCCAGCATCTCCTCCAGTACTTTGAGGTCGCCACCGTCGGGGAAGCAGACCAGCGCCAGCGCGCTGATCGGCCACCCGCCCATGGCGTACACGTCGCTGAGCGCATTAGTCGCCGCGATCTGTCCGAAGACGAAGGGATCGTCAACGATAGGCGTGAAGAAATCGACGGTTTGGACCAGCGCCAGATCAGGCGTGAGTTGATACACGCCGGCGTCGTCGGCGGTCTCGAAGCCGATGAGCACGTTGGGATCGTGTTGCCGGGCTAATTTCCCAAGCACCGAGTCCAGCACCGCCGGACTTAGCTTGCTGGCTCAACCGGCGGCTTTCACCATCTCCGTGAGACGTGTTGTTTTGACGTCGGACATGCAGGTTGATTGTAGCAACCAGGTAGCCGTTAGCAATTAGCAGTTAGCAATTAGCGAGTAGTAACTTCTCTGGAGTTGCCATTCCGGGCGAAGCGAGGAATCTGCTGTTGCTCGCGCCAGGGACCAACCGCGGCACAGCAGTTCAGGTTTGTATCAGGGCACGTCTTCAGACGTGGCGCAACCGTCAGCAATGATTTGGGCTTCAGCCCTCAGGCATTGGTTATTGTGCGGGGCTGAAGCTAATTGTCAAGTGCTACGTCCGATCTGCGAAATCTGCGGCTGCCTTTTGCTTTCCGTAGAGGAACCGACACCGTGACCGAGAACCTACTGGGCGGGCGGAAGAGTCGATCAGTCGGCCCGGCTAAGCGAAGAAAAATGCTGTGGAATCTGTCGCAGGGTATATAGTTCGGAAACCCATGTCGAACAGAAAGGGCATTATCGCGTTCCTGCTGATCGCGTTCGGGCTGGCCTGGATATTGTGGGAAGGCGTGATTCCACATGGGTTCGCTTCGCTTAACCCGATCGTCAAAGGCGTGTTGATGCTGCCTACTGGTTTTGCACCGGCGATCGCTGCTTTCGTTGTCCGGAAGTGGATCACCCGCGAGGGATTTGCTGATGGCAAACTGAGACTTAACTTAAAGAAATGGCGGTATTACGCTTATCGGATGGCTTTTGCCTGTAGTAGGTGTTGGATGCATCGTCATGCTGGCACCGCTTTTCGGTGTCGGTAAGCGCTGATTTTAGCCTTGCACGCGGAATTCAATTTTATGATCCATATGGTGCTCCGGCGAGCAAACTGGCGCATCCATGGCTGCTAGTTGCCTTCTGGCCAATCCAGGCGATTCTTGCAACACCGATTTTGTTTGGGGAAGAGTTCGGCTGGCGTGGCTATTTACAGCCGCGGCTATTTCCAGAGTCACCTGTGTTAAGTGCTGTCCTGACCGGCGTAATCTGGGCCTATTGGCACTTGCCCCTGAATCTTCGCGGCGGTAATTTTCCCGACAACCCGAAGGTAGGTGCCCTGCGTTATTTATCCCGTTGGCACGATTCTTCTTTCGATCATTTTTGGATGGCTGGTCTTGAAGACCGAACAGTATTTGGTCGTCAAGCCTTGCCCATGCATCCACCAATGTGCTCGGAGGTAGCCTTTATCGTTCTTGTTGTTTGGGGGCGGCGGGAATTTGCCTGTTTGTCTCGTATGTTGGATATCTTAGGTTGGATACCATTAGGCGCCTTAAGCGCGTGGATCGTGTTCACCGGGCAACTCGAGCCTGCAAATGAAGTAATGAGCAATCAGCCGTTAGCGAAAGCGAAAACGGCGGGTAGCGAGATTTTGTGAGCCTGGGCAAGTAGGCGATTCTTTCGGACACATGATACTCAGTCCAAGTTAAGCCGGCCGACCTCTTTATTCACCAACTGCCAAGTGCCAACTGCTATTTCAATCCGCGTTCATCCGTGAAATCCGCGCTTGCCTTTGCTCTTACTTCCGTACAAAAACAGCAGCGCATCCGGCAGACGCCGCGACCACGCTCCTTCGTTGTGGACTGCGTTCTCTTCCACCACGACCTTGAGTCGCGCCGGACCCATACCTTTCTTGCGCAGGACAGTTTCCAACTCTTCCACGCTCTTGACGATGTCGGCGCTCGGTTGGTTATCAGTCGTCTCGCTGGTACCGACGCCGAGATACATCTTCGCCGGAAGCTGCTTTGCCCTCTCGCAATCCTTGATCAGTTGGTCATCGCCAATCCACAGCACGGGGCTCTCGACCAGCACGTGACCGAAGATGCCTGGATGCTGAAGCACGGTGTAAAGCGAGATGTCGCCGCCATACGAGGAGCCACCAATACCGGTGTTGGCCGCGCCGCGCGAGACGCGATACTTCTTCTCGATGAACGGCATGACCTCGGTGAGCAGAAACTTCACGTAGTCCTTGCCGTGAACTTCGTTTGCGTCGCGGGCGCGTGGCTGCTGGCTATGGCTATTCGGATACGGCAGGTACTCGAAGCTGCGTTCGGCTCCGGCATAGTCGATACCTACGACAAACATCGGCGGAATCTTGAAGCTGCCAACCAGATGTTCCACCGTCTCATCCACGTGCCACTCGCCGGAGTTGCTGGTCGCCTCGTCGAACAGGTTCTGTCCGTCCTGTAGATAGAGCACGGGATAGCTACGGTGCGCATTATGCGGAGAAAAGTAGTTCGCCGGCACCAGCACCCGCAGCATGCGCGTGTTGTGGAAGATATTGCTTTCGAAGGGAATGATCTCCAGCCATCCGACCACAGTGTGGTCCTTGTCGAAGGACGTAATCGTCGTGGTTGCTCCGGCTGAGTTCGGCAGGTTGGCTTTTGCTTGGTCCCTTTGCTGCGCCGACGCCGCTCCCGCAACCAGGCCGAACCAGGCGACAAAGCTGGCAATCCAAAGTTTCAGCATGGCCCCTTATTTCGCCCGTCGCATTCCCAAATCCGGAACTGAATTTGACTTCTGACGCGTCGTTATCCCGCGAGACGGCCCAAAGGTCATCCAGAGGGTCAATCATCGATCCTGGGTACTCCCACGGACGCTAGATGGCACTTATAGATAACGATGTAATAGCCAAATAGTCTTAGCAGCTATCAGTTATCTGGCACTTAAGTGTAGATCGCGCTTTCGGCTCAATTCTACCCTTCATTGCAAGTCTTATTTCAGCTTCAGATTCACCAACTCGATGGCGGGGTAGCTTTGGTTCCAGTCGGCGGAGATGTGTTCCAGGGTGACGCGAACCGTCTTGGTCTGCCCCGGACCAATCGGCGAGCGGCTCAAGTCCACCAGATCGGGATATCCGCCCATCTGGTTTTCCACCAGCACATGCAGCGGCAAGGTTTCGGTTTGCACCACCTGTCCCAAAGTGTTCTTGAACACTGCATGCATGTCGGCGCCAACCAAAGCCTTGTCGCCGGTATTCGTGATGTCCACATCGAGATAGGTGACCGTGCCTCCTACATAGTTCTCCGCAGCGCTCAACTTAGGATTGGTGAGCTGCAGCTTCGCTGCATAAGGATTGATCTGCGGGCCAACCGGAGCGTGGTGGCGAGTGAGGACAACGATAATCCCCACCACCGCCAGCACAACGATGAGGCCAATAACGATGGGAGTCCAGCTGCGCTGCTGCGCCGGCGGTTGCGCGGGGGTAAAAAGGTCAGCCATAGCTGTCAGGATTTTACTCCGCCTGACCATCTTGCAGAAGGTGGAAGGGGTGCGGCGGGCGCGGCTTCAGCCGCGCCGTACGTGGCTCTCATTCAACATTGGCTTTAGCCACGGAGGATTTCGGTTTGCAGCAGAGTGCGAGTTTCCGCAGCGGCCGAAGCGATTTTTCTTCCTACCTCTCTACGCAGGCCTGAAGAGACCGTGTTGCCGCCTCTGCCGTCCTTACGGGACTCGGTCTCATTTTGCGCCTCACCCAGCGCTGAAGCACTGGGCTAAGATCTTTCGCCCCTTTCGGGGCTGGTTCTTGCGCGGTTCCATCCACTGCCGCAAACAGAGCCGAGGTCGCGATACAGTCTCTTGAGGCCGGCGGTACCCTTGCGGGCGAATTTAGCTCTGCCCCGAGATCTTCAGCTTCAGGTCTTCGGGAATGCGGTCGCGAATCTCTTCCGGCAGCTTTTCTAATCCACGGCGGGCGCCGATCAGGGCAACATCTTTCACCACCA
The DNA here is from genome assembly GCA_963763725.1 of uncultured Acidobacteriaceae bacterium. Lineage (GTDB taxonomy): Bacteria > Acidobacteriota > Terriglobia > Terriglobales > Acidobacteriaceae > Bog-257. The sequence continues at coordinate 283,844 of CAVXQI010000014.1, read as the reverse complement.
GCGGAGCCGGGGTCGCGACGGCAACCAGCAGCCACAGCAGCATGGAGAGCAAGAACCCGCCCAGCGCGCCGATTTCCAGCAGAAACGCGTGGCTAGGCTTGAAGTAACGAATCACGCCATAGGCAAGGAGAAAGACGAACATGGAGATCGAGGCGAGCGCCATGAGCCCAATATCGATGCCGCGATGCAGGCGCTGGCGCGAGCGGCAGAACTCACACTCCGCCAGGTGCGCCTCGTAGTCACCGCGCATTTCAGGAGCGAGACCAGAGATGTCGTAGCGCCATCCGGCAAGGATTTTGCCGATGACGCGGTCAGTACATGGTGTCATCAATCTCGCCGAACCCCGTTCGGAAACCGTCGGCTGGCAGGACGGAAACTACAGTCGAACCGCAGGCAGCGGTTCATGCTGTGCTGCGAGCATCAATCGATTATGCAACAAGCTGCGCTGCTCGCCTAAAGCACGCTCAGCTGTCATCCGGGCGATCTCCGGATGATTATTTTTCTCCGAAAGGTGCGCCAGAATGAGGAACTCGGCACCTCCATCATAGTCGCCGGTAAGGAATTCCGCGAGCTTACCGTTGGAAAGATGACCGACCTGGCTCATCACCCGCTGCTTGACACTCCAGGGGTATGGGCCGCCGCGCAGCATCTCGAGATCATGGTTCGATTCGATCATCAGCACGTGACAACCGCGCAGGTGATGGCGAACGCTGGCCGGCATGTAACCCAGGTCAGTGCAGATGCCGACCTTGACGCCGTTGCAGCGGAAGGTAAACGCGACCGGATCGACAGCATCGTGAGGAATGGTGAACGGACTCACCGTGATGTCGCCAATCTGGAAGGTGTGGCCGGAATTGAATAGCTCCAGACGATCGAGGCTGACGCGTTTGCCGTGGCAGTCCCGGGCAAACTTCTGATATGCCTGATAGGTCGCGCCGGTGATGTAGACCGGCACTCTCAGCCGCTTGGCCAGCACACGCAGTCCGCCGATGTGGTCGCTATGCTCGTGGGTGATCAGTATGGCATCGATCGCGGGCGAGTCTTCTCCGCACAGCAGCAGGCGTCGCAAGAGTTCCTTGCAGGAGAGACCGGCATCCACCAGCAGCCGGGTGCGCGAACTGGCTACGACGAGTGCCGTTGCCTCCGCTACCGCTCGCCAGCACCGTGACCGACACAGCCATAGCCGCGAGCATAACTTGAATGCGGTGTTCGCGATAGTAACAAAGTGGTTAACTTTGCGGTGGCAGTTGACGCCAATCGCCAGTGTGCCGGAACGCGTGGAGTGCCAGGAGAATTCCAGGTCTGCGACGATTGCTACAACGGAGGCACGGAAACCACGGTAGAAGCTGGCATATATAGACCAGGACGTAAGTCCTGAGTGTCTGCGCGGTGAACGATATCCAGCCCCGGAAGGGACCGCTTTCCGCTGTCGCGTGCACGATTGTTCTCGTCGACGGCATTCCGCTCCGTATTCCTCAACTCGCGCACAGCTTTTCGAACGCAAATCTGATGCCGGTTCGATGTTTCCTCATTCGACATTGCCGCATCTCCACTGTATGCTAACTTGAAGTAATCTCCCGATGGCAACCACCGACTACAGTCTCGAACGCGGCCTGCCCGCCAGCATTGAAGCCGAGCGCTCCATCCTGGGCGCGATCCTGCTCGACAACCCGCTCTTCGATCAAGCCGCCGAGAATCTCAAGCCTGACGATTTCTCTCTCGACGCGCATCGCCGCATCTTCTCGCGCATGCGCGACCTGCAGGAGACTGGCCGTCCGGTGGACATGATCACGCTGGCCGAGGAACTCGACCGCCGCAAAGAAGTCGAAGCCATCGGCGGCGTTGCGTATCTGTCGTCGCTGATCGATGGCGTTCCCGACCGGCCCACGATCGAGCACTACGTGCGCATCGTGCGCAACAAGGCGCTGCTGCGCGGGCTCATCAACATCGCGCAGAACGCAATCGCCGAAGCCATCGAGCACTCCGACGAAGCCGAGGAGGTGCTGGATCGCGCCGAGCAGGCCATCTTCCAGCTCTCCGAGAACCGCATTGGACAGGGCTTCATGGACATCCCGTCCATCATCAAGGCTTCGTTCGGCTCGCTCGACGAGCTGTACGCGCGCGGCCAGGAAATCACCGGACTGGCGACCCACTACACGCAGCTCGACAAGCTGACCAGCGGCCTGCAGCCTTCCGACCTGATCATCATTGCCGCGCGTCCCTCGATGGGCAAGACCGCGCTGGCCATGAACATCGCCGAGAACGCGGCCATGCTCGACGGCAAAGTGGTGGGCGTGTTCTCGCTGGAAATGTCGAGCGAAGCGCTGCTCATGCGCATGCTGGCCTCGCACGCGCAGGTGGACTCGCAAAGACTTGCGCCAGGGCTTCCTCACCAAGGACGACATGCGCAAGCTGACGCGCGCCACCGAAGCAGCTCTCGCAGTCCAACCTGTTCATCGACGATACGCCGGGCATCTCGGTGAGCGAGATGCGCGCCAAGGCGCGCCGCTTGCAGCAGACGAAGGTCTCGACCTGATCATCGTGGACTACCTGCAGCTCATGTCGGCCGTGCCCATCGGCGGCAAGCGCTTCGAGAACCGCACGCAGGAAGTTTCGGCCATCTCGCGCGGACTGAAAGCGCTGGCCAAGGAGTTGAAGGTGCCGGTGGTCGCGCTCTCGCAGTTGAGCCGCGCCCCAGAAAGCCGCGGCGGCGACCATCGGCCGCAACTTTCCGATCTGCGCGAATCAGGCTCCATCGAGCAGGATGCCGACGTCGTCGCCTTCATCTTCCGCGAAGAGGTGTACAAGAAAGACGATCCCGACCTCGAAGGCATCGCCGAACTCATCGTCGCCAAACAGCGCAACGGTCCCACCGACATGATCAAGCTGGCCTTCATCAAGCGCTCCACGCGGTTCGAGAACCTGGCGAAGGAGGGGGAATATAGTTAGTGAACGCCAGCGCAGGGGTGGCATTTAGTTAGGAGGTCAGCTTGACCTTGCCGGGTGCCCCACTTATTCGCGGTTTTCGAATGAGTGGGTTCCACGAATCACTGCCTCCGGTACCTCCCATCACCGACGGAAAGATCTGATCCCAATACCTTCGAGGACGAGAGGTTTGGAGCGCTGGTATGGTGGGCACGATCTGCACTTCATAACCTGTAGTTGTGATGGGCGCCGTCCAGAGCTTGCTGCGGCGAAGAGCGCCTGGTAAAAGTCAACTGTCAAGGGTTGCCGGTGAGGATAAAGTATTTCGCCTCGCGATCCCACTCATTCGAAACCCGCGAATGAGTGGGGCACCCGGCGACCAAACGCTAAATATTAAGTACTAGTTGTTAATCGCTAGTTGCTAATTGCTCGTTGCTAGCTGCTACTCGCCGCTTCCCGGCAAAATGATTTTCTCCAGATACTCAATCGGCAACGGCCCCTGGCCAAGTGCGCGATTGTGGAATTCCTCCAGGGTAAAGCTGCTGCCTTTTGCCGCCTGATATTTCTTGCGCAACGACCACCACTGCCGAGTGCCGACAAAGTACGTCGGAAGCTGGGTCGAGCTGAGCTTGGCACGCACCAGCTTGCCGTCGGCTTCGGCTTGCGTCTGGAAAGTGTCTTTCATCATCAGGTCGATCGCCTGTTGGTCAGTCATATTCATGGTCTGCAAGCGAATGTCGAGGATGGTGTTGGCCACCGCGCGCAGCCAAATCTTCAGTCGCACCAGCTTGAACTTCGGGCTGAAATCGAGATAGCCTTCCTGCGTCATCACGTCGGCTCCGTACTCGGCCCACCCTTCCACGTATGGCCCATTGCCAAACAAGTTGCGCAACACGCGCCGCGTGGGCGGCTCGACATCGTCGGCGTGCTCTGCCTGCACGTAGTGTCCGGGTAGCGCTTCGTGAATGGTGAGCCATTTCAGCGCGTAGTTGTTGTACTCGCGCAGCTTGCTCTCGGCCTTCGCTTCCGGCATCTTGGGATCGATAGGCGTCACCCAGTACTGGGCTTCAGCGGTGGGCTCCAACGGCGGCGCCGAGTGAAATCCCGCAACCGAGTAAATGCCGCGCTCAAACTCCGGCGTGGGGATCACTTTCAGGTTGTCGCGGCTACTGAGCGAGACAATCTTCTTTTCGCGGATGAACTGCTTGATGCCATCGAGGTCGGCCTTCACCGCTTCGATTAACTGATCGCGTTGCGGGTGTTCGTCGCTAATCTTGTTAAGCACCGCGGTAATGATCTTGTTCTCGCGCTCCTGGGCCGAGAGATTGCTGTAGTCGTCCTGGCCCGGATACATCTGCTTATAGAGCGGCAACGCCAGTTGCAGCATCTCCGCGCGCGTCTTCGTCAGCTCCGCCTCGGCGTCGGCCAGCAGCTGCGCGGGCTCGATAGAAGTCTCCATTACATAACGAAACTTAGGCGCATACCATTCTTTGCCCAACCGCCAGGTGCGCCCATTGGTGGGGTGTTTTGCCAGATCGTTCTGCATCCACGTGTTGAAGTCGATCAGCGCTTTCCTTGCGGCGGGCGCTACTTTGTCATACTGGGCCTTGAGCGGCGAACCCGCCGGGATGTCGGCCGCTACGGAGTCCACCAGATTTAGATTGCCTTGGTTCTCTTCCACCGCAGTCGAGATGAAGATGGGATCGGCGTCCGTGAGTTGCGATTTAGTCTGATCGAGGAAGCGTGGAATCTGGCCAATGCGCGAAATCACATCGCCCACGCGCACTTCCTTCGACGCGTACTCCTGCGTCAGCGGCAGAAACAGCCCATTGCCGATCAGTTCCACGTACCCCGTGGGATTGTGCTTGTAGTTCTGGATCTGGTCGAACTCGAGCAAGTTGAGGGCAATCTGGTCGTCGATCAGGCGAAAGTCGGCGGCGTCCTGCGCGTTCAGACCTGCGACCGGCGTTTCCGTCTGAAAGCGCTGCCGCCACTCACGGTAAAACTTCTCCTGCGCGGCGACTCCTTGCGCACTGACGTCGTCGAGTTGCGCATCGAGGTCGATCGTCTTGCCGGTCTTGGGATCGAGATGCTTGTGATAACCGGCGTAGGAAGCGTTCACCGGCGAGAGCGCCAGTGAGTCTTTCACGAACTGATCCGTCATCTTGGCAAATTGCGCGTTGCCCTGGGCGTGACTCATTTTGTTGGTGGCTTGTGCAAGGCTGAATGTGGAAATGAGCGAGAGAAGCAAAAGAATGCGCAAAGCGTATTTCATAACGCCTCGGGAGTAGAAGAGTATGAGCGGGCCAGTATAAACCCGGCACATGGCGTTTTCAGAATTGAGCGAGCTAGGACAGCCCTGCCGCAAAGCTGAGGAACTCCTGTGCCACTTTTTGCGGCACATCTTCGCGATTCGACTTCTGCAACAGACTATGCCCGGCGCCTTCGATTGGAACTAATTTCGCAGGCGCAGAGATGAGCTTGATCGCGCCTTCCAACTCCTCAATTGAAGCAAATGGATCGCGCGTGCCGCTGACGAACAGCACTGGGGTCTGCAGGTCAGGAAAATGAGCAGTCCTCAATTGCGCGGGCCGGCCCGGAGGATGTAGCGGATACGACAACAACAGGAGCCCATCAACCAGGGTCGGTTCTGCCGCAACCAGCATGCTCGCCTGGCGTCCACCGTAGGAAACGCCGCCGAGAAACGCCCGTCCCGCAAACTGCTTCTTCATCAGCTCGACCGCCCGTCGCAGTCCTGCCTGATCATGCTTGGCGTCGGAGGGCGACGGCGGCCCATGCGGACGCCGCTGTCGAAATGGCAGATCGCAGCGCAGCGCGCTGAGGCCCGCCGCCGCAAACTTGTCGGCCAGCGCAACCAGCAGCGGCGCATTGCAATTGCCGCCAGCTCCGTGGGTAAGCACCAGGAAGCCAGCACTGGCGTCGGTTGCGCGATGAAGAAATCCGCGAACGGGAGCTTCGCCGGGCGTGTCATCGGCGACAAACTGTTGGGCGGCGTCGTTGCTTGTCCGTTGAACGAGACCCAAGCGTTATCGCCCCAGCTTCCGTGCCTGGCAGGCGTCGACGACCTTTGCCGGGTCGATGGCCTCCGAGTCGAGTTGCATCTCGATCACCTTGCCGTCTTTGTCGATCAGGTAATTCACCCGGCGCGCGGCCTTGTACTTGGGGTTGTAGAGGCCGTACTCCTTGGTGGTGTCGCCGCCCCAGTCGCTGAGTAACGGGAAGGTAACGCCAATTTTTTCCGCCCACGCCTTGTTCGAGAAGGAAGAATCCATACTTATACCCAGCACCTGGGTATCGGCAGCTTCCAGCTTGGCAAGATCTTGCTGGAAAGCCTGCATCTGCTTGGTTCAACCACCGGTAAAGGCGAAGATGTAGAACGCCAGGGCAACGTTCTTCTTTCCCTTGAAATCGTGCAGCGAAACTTTGTTTCCGTTCTGATCTTGCAGGGTGAAGTCCGGCGCCATGTCGCCCACCTTGACTTTCGGCGGCGGCGTTTCGGCCGGCTTGTCGGCCGCACGGCCCGCCGGCAAGAACGAAGCGGCAAGCAAAAGCGCCAGCAGCATTTTGTTCATGAAGACTCTCCTCCGAGCTCAACCATCGAAATTGGCGATCCGAGGCATTGTGACACTAAAGGGTGTTGGTTTGCCACAGGGATTGCCGCGAGATCAGCGCTTGTAACGGTGATTACCTATCGCAGGACGTATTTCTTGAGCATTGCGTTCATCCCCTCGTCCCGCACCCGAGGCACTCCAATACTTCATGACGCGTACCCACCCTTAAAACGGTGGGCCATGTAATCCGTCTCGCCTTGGCTTGAATGCTGCGCCTGGCTGGCAGGCCGATTACGCACAAAGCCGATCCGCCGTCTTCGAAGGACATCGAGGACCATTTTGGGAACCGCGGTTTCGATTGCGTAAATTCAACTGTGACTATAAATTTACAACTGAATGAACATTCATTCGGTGAGGCGGCTGCTTCGCCTCCCGAGGAAGTATTGCGGGATAGCGAGTGTTGCAGGTCAGCTGTGCCGCGTCCATTCGTAAACCCTCGATGAAGCAAGAATCTCAACCTCCTTTGGCTGCGGCGGCGAATGCCAATGTCGGCGCCATCCGCAACGCGGAAAAATACCAGCGCATCCTCGACGCTGCGGTCGCGGTGTTCGCCGACAAGGGCTTCTCTAACTCCCGCATCTCCGACATCGCCGATCGCGCCGGCGTCGCTGACGGCACCGTCTATCTCTATTTCAAGAACAAAGAAGAGATTCTAATGACGGCCATCAACACGGCCTTCGATGCGTTTATGACGCACGCCCGCACGGAGATCGAGAAACTCCCTGGCCCCGCCGAGCGCCTGCGGCAGCTGGCCTTTCTCCATCTGGATGCGTTGGGATCGAACCGCAATCTGGCAGTGGTGTTTCAAATGGAGCTTCGGCAAAGCACACGCTTTTTGTCCGAGTTCTCGCACCATCACATGGTCGAATACCTTGGCCTGGTGCGCGCGGCCATCGCTGAAGGACAGGCGAATGGCATATTCCGTCGCGACATGTCCGACAAGATCGCAGCCAACTGTTTCTTTGGAGCGCTCGACGAGATGGTGACCTCCTGGGTGCTGAGCAGACACGAGTATCAGCTCTCCAATGTGGCGGGGGTTGTGGTCGATATTTTTCTCAACGGGATGCAAAGCGGAGGAAGCCAGGAGGCAGATGCCACCGGGATTCCATAGGCGGCGCCGCGGCTCGGGCGGATTCCCCCGCTGGCAGCACAGCGATAGATGTCATAGATCACATCCTCCTTGGGCAGCGGAGCAATAATATTTGGGTTTGGAGCCTAGGCTGTCCAAACGCAGTCGATCGTAATTGACTCGGAAGCAATGAATATCAAGACCCTCAACGAAATCTTCTTCGCGGTCGTGGAGCGCAACAGCGATCGCGTCATGCTGACGCGCGCGTCAGGCGACTGGACGCCGATTTCCTCATTTCAACTGCGGGCGCAAGTGTTCGCGACCGCCCGCCAATTGCAGGCTTGGGGAATTGGCAAAGGCGATCGTGTCGCCATCCTGAGCGAGAACCGGCCGGAGTGGGCAATTGCCGACTTCGCCACCTTGCTGCTAGGCGCGGTTGACGTTCCCATCTACGCTACTCAGATCGCCGAGCAATGCGCTTACCTGCTGCAACATTCGGAGGCGAGCATCGTTTTCGTCTCCACTCGCAAGCAGTACGAGAAGATCGCCTCCATCCAGCGGCAGACCAATGTTTCACGGATCGTCATCATGGATGATGCTCCCGACCTCACCGATGCCGTTCCCATGCAGAGCTTTCTGCGGAATGCGCCCCCGGGACTAGACCCGGAACTCGAAGACCTGGCGCGGGCAGTCGAGCCGGACGATCTGGCGACACTGATTTATACGTCGGGGACTACTGGCACGCCCAAGGGCGTCATGCTGACGCACGGCAACCTCGCCGCAAACCTGAATGTCTCGCTCGACATGTTCGACATAGGTAAAGACGATCTCTGCGTTTCGTTTCTGCCGTTGTCGCACGTCACGGCGCGTCATCTGGATTACGCCATGATGAATCGGGGCGTGCCCATCGCCTATTGTCCCAGTATCGACGACCTGCCGCGCACCCTCGCCGAGGTGCATCCCACAGTATTCGTGGCGGTGCCCCGAGTCTACGAGAAGATCTACAACTCGGTTCAGCACAAGTCGCGCGGCGTAAAACGCAAGATTCTCGACTGGGCCATATCCGTCGGGAGCGCCAACCGCGAAGCGATCCTGCGCGGAGAAACTCCGACTTCCCTCTCGTGGAAGCTGGCCAATAAACTTGTGTTCGCAAAGGTGCGCCACGGAATGGGAGGTCGCCCGCGAATCTTTGTTTCCGGAGGGGCACCGCTCGGCCGCGAGATTGCCACCTGGTTCGCCGACATTGGAATTCGTATCCACGAAGGCTACGGCCTCACCGAAACTTCGCCAGTCATTGCGCTGAACAATCCCATCAACCATCGGATCGGAACCGTGGGCAAAGTTTTGCCGAACGTGGAAGTCAAAATCGCCGACGATGGCGAACTGCTGGTGCGCGGCCCTTCGGTATTTAAGGGTTACTGGAAGATGCCGGAGGAAACTGCTGCAGCCTTTGAAGATGATTGGTTCAAGACTGGAGATGTGGCGGTCCTCGATGAGGACGGCTACCTTTCGATTACCGATCGCAAGAAAGACCTGATCAAGACCTCCGGGGGGAAATTCATCGCTCCTCAGCCGATTGAGAGCTCACTAAAGGCCAACCTGTTCGTAGGTGAGGCGGCTTTGCTTGGCGACAAGCGGCGATTCCCTGCCGTGCTCATCGTTCCCAACTTTCCGATTCTGGAGGAATGGGCACAGAGCCATGGAGTGAAGTTCTCCACCCACCGGCAACTGGTGAAGTCGATACAGGTGCAATCGCTTTACGAGGGCATCGTCGAGGAATTGAATCAGAATCTCGCCCAGTACGAAAAGCTGAAGCGGGTGTTAGTGATTCACGCCGAGCTAAGCATTGAGGACGGAACGCTCACTCCAAGTATGAAGCTCCGCCGCCGTCATCTGGAGCAGCTCTACAAGAAAGAGATTGACGCGCTCTACGCGGATGAGCATTCGCATGCGCGTACGCCGGCTCCAGCCAAGCGGTAAGTAATGACTCCTCTTCCCAGGGGTGCGTGAAGTTAGTTGTGCTGCGCTGGTCCTTCCGTTCTCCCCATGATCCCGCCTTAGAGGTATGCTCCGAGTATCAACAATGTAGATACATCAAAATATACTTTGTATCGTCGGAAAGGAACTGTCTCATGAAGGTGCAGATGGTCAAGTGGGGCAACAGCTTTGCCGTTTCGCATCCCCAAGCCTGTGGTTGAAGCAGGCCAAGCTGAAGGAAGGCGATTCGCTGGAGGGTGCCTGGAACTGCGGCGGGCAAGCAAGACGCCCACCTTGGCGCAACTGGTCCCCCAGATCACTCCAGAAAACCGCTACCAGGAGATCGCGACCGGTGCTGAAGTTGGGAAAGAAGTCGTTGAATGGTGACCCTGTACGTTCTCGAGGCTGGAGACATCGTGATGATGGACTTCGATCGGCAAGTCAAGCACCCCACCCCGTAAAGGAGGCGCGGTTCGAGGATCCCGTGATCGCGAACAGGCCAAGCCGCGGCCTGCCTTGGTGCTGACCGATCAGCGGTACAACCGGGCCGGCGGCTTGACAATCGTTTGTCCACTGACGAGCAAGCGCAAACCCCAGTCCATGCTCTTTAGCTGGTCCACCAGGACCGCGCCTTCAACCTCGTCAACCGTAACGGGCGGTGCGAACGGATAGGGGCTGGCCGCAGAACAGAATTCCACTCCAAGGCTGAGCCTGCACTGAGCGGTAAAGTGCGCCAATACATCGCCGTTCTGCTCGGCCTTCGTTGACACCCTGGGCTTAGGCAGAAACTGTGCCGCACTCCAGCTTGTGCTACGCAAGGGCCAGAGCTGCAAGCGGGTTATAAAGCTGTGCATGGCAGTCCGTGATCGCTCGCAGCAATAGATCCTTGCGAGTTACGAATTCCAGACGTACAGGAATTCCTCGTCCGCTGCCGTGGCCACCGAGTGGTGCAACTTGCGGGTTGCACGGTTCAGAGCCGACCGGATGTTGACTTTGGAGTCGGGCAACTCGGAGAGAGGAATTTTCAAGCACTGGCCGCTACCCAGCCCTTCCAAGTCACTCAGAATTTGAGTCACGATTCCTTTGTGCTTCCCGTTGCGTCCGGTCGGCACATTCGCGCGTTCAGAGACTTTGAATCTACGGTGCAGAGTCCGCTTGCTGTCAGGCATCGTTATCCTCGCGCTAAAGTATCGCTAACCGCGTACTAAAATTATACAAATTTCGGCAACTTCGCAAGCTAAATTCAGCCTGGCTGTAAGCTATTCTGCCGCTGGGATTTCCTTGATTCCTGTGGAAAGAAAAAGTCCCCGTATCGATTCTTATGGTCTAGCCTTTTCTCTGTGAGGTCTTTGGTGAGAAAAATGGCAAGGCGATTTGAAACGGTTCCACTCGAAGAAGTTCTCAAGAAGTTAGTTCTGAAAACGACGAACAAAGATGAGCCGTACTCGGTTCCAAGAGTTGTCAGCAACAACCCTCGGCGCGAGCAGCGATGAGAGAGCCATCCCGACTGTCGAAAATGCAGTTGGGAGGATAAGCCCGAACTCTGATCCGGAAGTGCTATGAAGGCGAAAGCAATGCCGAGGCGAGTGTTAGTGGTGGATGATGAAACGCGTATTGCGGACACACTGGCCGCGATATTCCGTAATGCCGGCTACGAAGCTGCCGCCGCGTATGATGGGTCCAGTGCATTGGCGCAATGCGAGTCTTTCCGTCCGGACCTGGTCGTCACTGACGTTGTAATGCCGGGAATGAACGGCGTTGAAATGGCCATCCAGGTGAAGCAGCAGTACCCTGGCTGCAAGGTTCTGCTGTTCTCGGGGCAGGCCTCCACGGCTAACCTTCTCGAGGAAGCTCGGCGAAGTGGATATGATTTCGACTTATTGACGAAACCCGTCCATCCTAAAGAACTGCTGGCGAAGCTCTGCGCCTGAGCGAAATCAGGAAGCGACACAATCGCCTGCCTTTGCAATTTAGAGAATTCTGGTTATGGAGTCCTCGAGGCAGGGCGCACTTTGAAGCCTCTCGTGGCCATCACTTGCGGGATGCCTTGACCACTTTGCGCGATGTACTCTTGGCCGCAGGTTTCGCCTCTTCGGCCTCTTCCTGGGCGGCGCGTCGTTCCAGCGCTTTGGTCACGACATAAGCCATTTCAGCTACCGGCGCGGGTTTGCCGGTCCAGATCTCAAATTGGCGGGCCCCCTGCTGGACGAACATCTCCAAGCCCGAAATGACTTGCAGGTTTTTGGCGCGCGCCATCTTGATGAGCTTGGTTTCAGCCGGCGTGTAAACCAAATCGAACAGGTACTTCGTGTTCAGCTCTTTCTCTTCCAGCGGAGACTGCTTGCTGCTGCCCATTCCCACGGGAGTCGCGTTGATGATCACGTCGAATGTAGTCTTCGCGATATCGACCCGTTTCAGGTATTTCACCTTCGCCTGTCGCGCCAGCGTCTGCGCTTTTTCTGGGGTGCGATTGGTGACGAAGACCTCGGCGCCTTTCGCTTTCAATCCGAAAGCGGCCGCCCGTGCGGCCCCGCCCGCGCCAATTATCAGGACGCGTGCGCCAGCCAGATGAAGGCGCTGCTCCAGCGGGGCTACGATACCGCCAACATCGGTATTGAAACCGTACAGCTTGCCATCGAGGCTACGAACCAAGGTGTTGCAGGCGCCAATTTGACGGGTTAGCGGGTCGGAATTTTCCAGCGCGTCCACGATCTCCCGCTTGTAGGGCATGGTAATGCTGAGCCCGCGAATCGGTATGTCGCGGACGCAGGCTAGCAGATCTTTCAGGTTCTTGGCATGCAGCGACAAATAGACGGCATTCACGGACTCGCGGCGAAAGGCCGCGTTCATCATGATGGGCGACAGCGAATGCTCAACCGGGTCGCCCGCCACTCCGTAAACCTGGGTAGCCGCATCTACGTTATCGATGCGATAGACGTCACGCAATTCGTTGAACGGCACCTGTCCGGGAGCGGTCTCTTCGCCACTTTTGGCCGCGCCGAAGGTAAAGATGCTGCCTGCCCGGACTCCCAGAACCCGGCTGATGATGCCTTGTTCCCCCATGCACAAGCCCACCATCTCATGCTTGGCCGAATTCGCCTCCAGGAACTTCATCATCACCACGTTATCCGACAGATTGGTCGCCGTTGACACCACCTTGTAGAAATCAGCTGGATACTTGTTCATCTCGGCGAACTGCTCTTCCAGCTTCTTGGTGGCACGGAAGTCGTGGTAGGAGATAATCAAGCCGACCCGGTCGGTTAGGTCGCGCAGTTGGTCGGCCTTTAAGTCTTGAGCGCTCTGTAATTCGATGTCCACCAAGGGGAAACCAATGTCGGCTGCCTTAAGCAAGACGGCCAATTCGGCCGCGACCGAACCCTTAAATTTTCCCCCGTTAACGGCTCGCCGGCATGTGGCAATCGCCGTCGCCTCGGGATGCATTTCAACGAAGGTTTTCAGCTTCTGCAGTGCTGCTCCCGGTTGGGAGAGATAGTCTAACCTCAACTCAATGAAAGGGTTATCGCGCACCACCGACTCGGCCCGTTCGATCATGTCGGAGGCATCGGAGCCCACCACTGGCACACAGACTCGGGGCAACCGAAAGCGATGAATTCGAGATGCGTAACTGCTTGCAGATGCGCGCATGTAGCTGCACGATGTTACAGATGCACAAGAATAGTTGCAACTATCTTCTTACAAAATATTGCAGATACGGCAGAAAGGTCTATCGGCGGGCACGAATCAGGCGTGCTACTAGGGCGCTATAGTAGTGGGAAACCAATTGAAGCTGCGGCTGATTTCCGAAGGTCTCATTCATTATCAGTGGATTGGATACCGTCTCGCGCAAGACGGTGTCTGTGAGCGCTGCTCTCCGCAGCGGCAAAGAAGTGGAGTAAAAAGCGTGGCCATTAGGATTCGCCAAACACTTCCGCGGTGAACCCTTGCAATTGAGCGCCATGCTGCCAGGCGTCCGGCGGGAGCCCCGCCTTCAGACAGGTTTGTGCCAGAAACGTTTCCCGGTCCCATTCCCACTCCACGGGAACCTGCGGCAACAGCAATCCACGGTGACTGCCTTGGGTGACAACCAGTCCGTGTCGGCCAACGACGATCTCTTCAGGACGAATAGGCTGTAAAGGGGAGAGCACGCTAAGCTCGATCTTCAGCTGTGGCGCCTCCGCCGGCGCTACGGGCAGAAAACGCGGGTCGTCTAGAGCCGCGGCCCGGGCTGACTCCGCCACCGTTGCGTAGAGTGACTGGGCTGGCGACACGTACCCGATACATCCGCGCAGTTTTCCCAGCAGATGCAATGTGGTGAAAGCCCCGCGAAGCTCGGCGAGGTGGGGCGTGGGCGCCGTCGTATCAACACTGCGTCCCTCCAGCGCCAATTCAATCGAGCGATGAGCCAGCCGCAGAAGTAGATCTCGCTCTTCTTGCGAATACTCGCACGACTGCACTTCGGTCGCGGGTTCTTCAGAGGACGGGGACATCGTTGCGCTTCCTGCGCCGGCTCAGCACAAACGAACGCCGCTTGCGGCGCTTCTCGGCATGACGGTCGATCTTTCGCCAGAATCCCACAAAGTAGTCGACGGCCGACAGCAGCGACAGGGACACCATCAGCCAGATTGACACCAGGGCGATGGGATGCACCGGCAAGCTCAGAAAGTACCAGGGAAGATGTGTCCAGTGGTGGTCGATGATCGCCGCCACCACCGAGACAATCTGCACCAGCATCTTGGTTTTGCCCAGCTCGCTGGCCTGAATGGTGAAGCCTTCCGAGGCGGCGATGGATCGTAACCCGCTCACCAGGAACTCGCGCCCAATAATGATGACCGCCATCCACGCTGGCACCGTACGCGGATTGAATTGCACCAGGGTGATGAAGGCCGCGGCAATCAGGAGTTTGTCGGCCACCGGATCAAGCAGCATCCCCATGGTGGTCACTTGCGCCCGCTTGCGCGCCAGATAGCCGTCGATGGCGTCCGTCAACGAGGCCGCAATGAAGACGAAGGAAGCCAGCAGTTCGCGTTCGCCGTTGGGGGAGTTGAAGCGGTTGCTGGACAGAATCCAAATCAAGACCGGAATGCTGAAGATCCGGGTGAGCGTGATGTAGTTCGGGAGATTCACAAAAGAGAGAGTGCCACTCCACGGCGCTGGCGGCGGCAACAGCCGATTATCCTCCACCGCTCGGAGTGAATGCAATTACAGAAACGCCGACCGGCGGTCTATTCGTCGTGGTGGACGGCGATCTCGTCCACCATCGAGGATGCCTGGTAGTGCGCCCAATAGCTGTAACCCACGGGAATGCCCTTCGCCCAGTCCAGCACGCCCATCCATACCCGCAGAGCAGGGCGAAATCCATTTCGGACGCTGACGATCGGGTGAATCGCAATCAGGATGACGATATAGGTCAGGATGACCGGAAAGGCTACCGCCACCGCCAGCAATCGTAGACAACAATAGACGCTTTGCATCATGACCTTACAGGAGGAGTTCCCCACAGCCAGCACAGCTTGGGCGATATTATGCCTCAATTCGAGGGGTGAATTGGCGGTGTTACCGAAATTTATTTTGTCCCAAAAGGGGACAACCCCGCGGAGTAACCAACTCTTACGGGGAGTTGAAGGCAGAGGTCCGCTCGCCCGTCCTGAAGAGAGGATGTGTGAGAACATCTGTCGTCCCTACGGGACTCGGATCCATTTTCCAGGCTACCCAGCACTCCGCCCGCGGCTCCGTGCTGGGCTAAACTCTTCCGCGCCTACGGCGCTGGATTCTTGCGCAACCGGCAGATGCAGAAACTCTGCCCCAGCTCCGGCTACAATGCCAGACGCCGCATCGGCGTCCTAGATATAATTCGACCGCCATGGACTTGGGGCCTGCGTCCTTCATTCGCCGGTGGTTCGATTCCGAATACGGCACCGCGGATCGTCTGCTTCCGCGCTGGCTCTTCCTGCGCGCGCTCGGCCTGATTTATTTTTCTGCCTTCTTCTCGCTGGTATTTCAGATTCGCGGGCTCATCGGCGCGCAGGGGATTCTTCCATCCAACGAATACCTCGAAGCGGTCGCGCGTCAGTTCGGGTTGGCCCGCTTCTGGTTTGCGCCGACCTTGCTCTGGTTTTCCACCGGCCCGCACATGCTCAGCGCAATCTGCTGGGTTGGGATGATTGCTGCGCTGCTGGTGGTTTGCAACGTCTGGCCGCGTGGCGCGCTGTTCATCTGCCTGGTGTGCTTTCTTTCCTTCGTGAGCGCCGCGCAGGATTTTTCCGGCTACCAATCCGACGGCATGTTGCTGGAGGCAGGATTTATTTCGCTATTTTTTGCGCCGCCAGGATTTTTCCCGGGCTTGGGCAGAGCGCATCCGCCTTCGCGTGCCAGCCTCTTCCTGCTGCAATGGGAGTGGTTCCGCATCTACTTCGAGTCGGGCATGGTGAAGCTGGCCAGCGGCGATGTCGAGTGGCGAAATTTCACCGCGATGGACGAGTACTACCAGAACGGCCCGCTGCCCACTTGGATCGGCTGGTATGTGCAGCATCTGCCGCACTGGTTTCACGCGTTCGCAACCGGCGCCACACTGGTGCTTGAACTCGGCCTGGTGTTCATGTTGTTCTTGCCGCGACGCTGGCGGATTGTGTGCTTCTTCATCGTGACCGCCTGGCAGATCCCCGTAATCCTGACCGCAAACTACACCTTCCTGAACTACCTGGTGCTGGTGCTGGGATTTCTCCTGCTGGACGACCGGTTTCTGCTGCGTATCATGCCAGAGCGGTGGCGAGCGTACATCAGTCCACGGATTGGCGTTCCGCCAGAGAAACATGTGGAGGCGCAAGAGTCTGACTCTCCGCTTCCTCACCGCAAGTCCTTACGTCCTTTGCAGGCGCTGCGACTGTCCCTTACCAGCGTGATGCTGATCTGGATCTTCTACGCTACAACAGTGCAAATGATCTGGATTATTTCGCCTCGCTTTCCGCTGCCCACCTCGCCGGTGGCCGCACTCGATCCTTTTCGCATCGCCAATCGCTACGGCCTGTTTGCGGTGATGACGCGCGGCCGCTGGGAGATCGAGTTCCAAGGCTCGAACGACGGGCAGAATTGGGTGGCCTATCCATTTCGCTATAAGCCGCAAGACCCAAGTAAGCGGCCGGGAATTTATGCGCCTTACCAGCCACGCTTCGATTGGAACCTGTGGTTCGCGTCGCTGGGATCCTGGCGCGAGAACTTGATTGTGCCCAGCACCGAGGAGCGTTTGCTGGCTGGCTCTCCCGACGTGCTGGCGTTGTTCGCTGGCAACCCGTTCCCTGAGGCACCGCCGCAGCAGCTGCGTGCCGTGCTCTGGCAATACTGGTTCACCACGCTGGAGGAGAAGCGTGCCACGGGAATGTGGTGGAGGCGAAAGCTGATCGGACTGTATGCCCCAGCGCTGGAGCGGCTTCCAGATGGCAAAGTGGGCGTCGTGCAATGGCCGGAACCTCTGCCGCCGCGGCAGTAACGCTTGTTTGGTGGAGCGCATCCTAGTCCAAAGAATCTTGATTTGGACGAGGAGACGGCCATGCCAGCCAAGAAAACCAAACGATGGGTGAAGACGGTGACCACAGATTCCACTCACCCGCCTGAGGGTTTGTTCAACCAGAGCGCGGCCACTATCGCAAAGTCTCTGGCCTCCAAGAAGGTTTCCCCCAAAGGTCCCGGGTCGGGTATGCGGATGCTGACTTATTACATCAACCGTGCCGGGCATAATTTGAGCGCGGAGCGCCGGGCCGAGTTGGAGAAAGCGAAGTCGCTGCTCTCAAAGCGCGTAGCGAAACATAAGGAGGCCGATAAGCGACCGAAAGGCCGCGTGACGCCGTTCTTCGCGACTGTCGTTCAAAGGTTTTTGTATTTGGGACCGCACCCCTGCGCATGCAAAGTCGGCGTGTGCTGGGGACCCCGGCGCTGAAGCGGTGCTCCACCGAGATACGCCAACTCAGAATCTGCTCTAAACTATTCCCCTATGCCTGCGACGCCACGACGAGCCGCGGTTATCGGCGCAGGGCCCAACGGTCTGGCAGCGGCAATCGTTCTTGCCCAGGCGGGTTTGCAAGTCGACGTATTCGAGGCCGAGGCACTGCCCGGCGGCGCGGCGCGCAGCATGGAGCTGACCCTACCAGGCTTCCTGCACGACTTCGGTTCCGCCGTGCATCCGATGGCTGCAGGTTCGCCATTCTTCTCTTCCCTGCCCTTGCGTGACCACGGTTTGCAATGGATCCACCCGTCAGCACCGTTGGCGCATCCGCTCGATGACGGCACCGCCGTAATCTTGGAACACGATCTCGACGCCGCCGAAATTGCCTTCGGGGAAGACGGCAAAGCGTGGCGTCGATTGATGGGTTCGTTCGCCAAGCATTGGGCCGAACTCGCCCCTGAGGTATTACGACCGGTCCATCTGTTTACCCGGCATCCCTTGCTGCTGGCGCATTTGGGACTAGTCGGATTTCCCTCCGCCAGGGCGATTGCGCAACATTGGTTTCGCAGCGCAAGAACCAAGGCACTCTTCGCCGGACTGGCAGCACATTCCATCCTGGCCCTCGACGAACCGCTGACCGCCTCCATGGGCATAATGTTTGGCGTGACCGCTCATGCCGTGGGATGGCCCATCCCGCGCGGTGGTTCGCAATCCATCACAAACGCCTTGTGCGGATATCTTGCCAGCCTCGGCGGTACCTTGCACCTGTCGACACGCATTGAAAACCTCGCCACGCTTGGTAAGTATGATGTCACGCTCTGCGATGTGACGCCGCGTCAGTTGTTGCGAATCGCGGGCGACCGATTGTCGTCGGCTTATCGGCGTCAGTTGGATAATTATGTTTACGGCCCTGGCGTCTTCAAAGTTGACTATGCTTTGTCCAACCCGATTCCATGGCGAGCCGCTGAATGTTTGCGTGCCGCAACCGTACATATCGGAGGCACTCTGGAGGAGATTGCCGCGTCGGAGGATGCGATGCGGCATGGACACCATGCCGAGCGGCCATTCGTCTTGCTGTCGCAGCCTACTCTGTTCGACCCCACCCGCGCTCCGCAAGGGAAGCACGTCGGGTGGGCTTATTGCCACGTGCCGAACGGCTCGCAATTCGATATGCTCGACCGCCTGGAGGCGCAGATTGAGCGCTTCGCGCCAGGATTCCGCGATTGCATTCTGGCGCGCCGAGTGCTCAATGCCGCCTCGCTGGAGAGCATGGACGCGAATCTGGTGGGAGGAGACATCGGTGGCGGAGCCATGAATCTGCGGCAATTCCTGTTCCGTCCTACCCGGCGGCAATATGCCACCTCGGCCAACGATATTTATCTCTGCTCTTCTTCCACTCCACCGGGCGGCGGGGTGCACGGAATGTGTGGCTACAACGCTGCCAGATTGGCGCTCTCGCGCCTGTGAACAACGCACCTGAACTCGGCGCCGGAGGCAAGGTGGCGACCGCGCTTATGCTCACGGCGATTGGCGGCTTCGTCGATGCTGTGGGCTACATTGCCCTGTTCCAGATCTTCACCGCCAACATGAGCGGCAACAGCATTCATGTCGGGATAAACCTCGGTGAACTGGATTTCTCCGACCTGCTGCGGCCAGCATGCGCCATTGCTGCCTATGTGACTGGAATCATACTTACCCGGATCGCCATGACCGTGGCTGCCAGGCGTAGCATGCAGCGGATCGCCAGCTACAGCTTAGCTGTAGAAGCGCTGCTGTTAGTACTGTTCGCACGGGCTACTCCCGCCATGAAGCTCGGCCTGGTTGTCGACCTCCATTCGGCGGAGTACTTTTCCCTGGTAGCGCTGCTGGCGTTCGCCATGGGGGTGCAGACAGCGACCATGACGCAGGTCGGGGCGACGACTGTGTACACTACCTTCGTCACCGGGACCCTGACAAAGTTCTCGGAATCGCTTACTCGCGCCATCTTCTGGAGCTACGATCAAGCTGCACAAGCGGGCAGGGCTGTGTCTGACATCGTCAGACTATCTCCTAAACAAAAAGATGTACGGGAGGCTGCGTTTCTGGCCGTGACCTGGGTGTGCTACGTAGTGGGAGCCGCCATCGGGACCCTTACGAAACGCAGGTGGGAGCTACGCTCGCTGTATCTCCCGGTCGCGGTGTTGACGGTGTTTATTGTGATCGATCAGTTTCGCCCCATCGGAGTTCAGGAGGAGAAAAACCAGCAGGGGTGATCGCGTTTTTATTACGTCGGCTGCGGAGGTCGATTCGTCCTCAATCAAACCGCAGTGCTCAATCTGAATTGTTCACCTGTTTCGAAATTTGAGCCGACTAGCGTTGAAGGGGCACGGCTTCAGCCGCGCCATAGGGACCTACTCTCCGGCGATGGCTTTAGCCACTGAGGGACTTCGGTATCGACACGAACTGCGAATTCCCTCAGGGGCTGAAGCCCAACTCTCCACGGACATGCAAACGGCACCGCTGAAGCGGTGCCCCTTCAAAGCCGCCAAGCCCTTAATCATGGAAGAGGACGACAACTTGTCTCACCAGAATTCTCAGCCACCGCTGACGGCGGGAACGATAGAAATCTCGCATTTGGCGGAAAGGCGACTCGCGAGGCCGCCCGTATAGCGGGCATTTTCGTCGCCGATGAAAATATTGATGTGCTCACGAACTTGTCCTTGCTCGGTTGCGACGCGGTCTCGGACGCCTGGATAGAGTGTCCAGAGGACCGCCAACGCATCGGCCAAAGTCGCGGGAGAGTCGGCGATGTCGACCGTGCTGCGTCCGCCGGTAAATTCGCGCAAGGCGCCCGGAATGTGAAACGTGACCGGCATGGATCACCTCTTGGTTCGACGCGACTTGGTCATCGACTGCGATCTGGTTTTGGTCATCGATCGGGATTTGGTTTGCGATGAAGTTGCCGGCCGGGCCTTAGACAGTGTCGGCATTGGGCTGCCCGAAGCGTCTCCGACGACTGCACTCCGCACGCAGACCACCGACGGCAGCCCATCAAGTATCTTTTGCCATGTCCTCCCTTCATCGTGCGAGCCAAAAAGGTGCCCGCTGCGTGTGCCGAAGTAAATCCCAACTGGATCCAGCGAATCCGCCGTCATGGCGTCACGAAGGACAGTTTCGTAAGCGCGCTTTTGCGGCAAACCACGCATCAGAGGCTCCCACGATGCACCGGCGTTGCGGGTCCGGTAAACACGCAGCCGGCCGTCGCACGCGCAGCGAAACTCATCGGACTCAACTGGGACGATATACACGCAGTCAGGATTTCTGGGATGCATGAGCGCGACAAAACCGAAATCCGACGGCACTCCATTGGCGATGTCGATCCAGTTCTCGGCATGATCGTCAGAGCGATACAGTCCCCAATGGTTTTGCAGGAAAAGGCGTTCGGGACGATCAGGATGCAGCGCGATTTTGTGTACGCATTGTCCGAACTCGGGGTATTTATCAGGCATGAACATGGCGCGGATGCCACGGTTCTGCGCCGCCCAGGTACGCCCGCCATCGTCGGTCCGGTAAACGCCGCCGGCGGAGATGGCCACGTACATCCGCTGAGGGTCCACGGGGTCGAGCAAAATGGTGTGCAAAGCCAGGCCTCCATTGCCCGGCATCCAGCGGGGGCGATGGGGATGATCGAACAGACCACGCACCAGCGACCAGGTTTCGCCCGCGTCGCGGGTTTCGAAAAGCGCGGCCGGTTCTACGCCGCAATAAAGCACGTTGGGTTCCTCGGGCCGGCCAAGCGTTATCTGCCAGATGTTCTTCAAGGAGGCGCCGGTATCGGAGGGAAATCGAATATTGGCCTGCTGCGGATTGGTCCAACTCTTTCCGAAATCGTCGCTGGAGCGCAACAAGGTGCCCCAATAACTCTGCGTCGAAGCCCAGATGCGGTGTTGTCCCGCACGGCCGTCATAGGCCATCGCGTAAACATTGTGCCCGTGGAAATAGGGACCACCAATCTCCCACCGGCTGCGCCGCGCGTTGGAACGAAGGATGAACGCTCCTTTTGTGGTTCCCACTAATAAAAGAAAGTCCCCCTTCCGGACGTGAGCGTGCCGCACACTGTGCAAGACCGTAGTCCTGGGCGGAGCGATATCGGCTCCAGGCTCCGGGGCAGCGATGGCGCCCGACTGCACCGCCTCCAGCGCGGCTTGAACTTCACCCGCGCGCTGATAACGCTGCGCCGGTTCCTTAGCCAGGCAGCGTTGGATAATGGCCCAAAAGCCGGGTGGCACGGGTGGGCCGAGCGCGTTCGGCGGTTCTCGCAAGATGGCCGAGCTAATCTCGAAGCCGGTGCGTCCTTCAAAGGGCAGCCGTCCGGAGGCCGCTTCGTAGAGCACCACGCCGAGCGACCATAAATCGCTGCGATAGTCGGCCGGTTCGCCACGCAGGAGTTCGGGCGCCATATACGACAAAGTGCCGCTTACGCTGGATGCGTCCTGTCTGGTTGCAAAGGACCGGGTGGCGCCCTCCGATGCTGGGCTGCCTACCTGTTTAGCCAGGCCGAAATCCAGGACTTTAGCCAGACCATCAGAAGTAACGACAATATTGGCAGTCTTTAGATCGCGGTGAATGATACCCCGGTCGTGGGCCCGGACAAGTGCGCTGGCAATCTGCACTCCGTATCGCACAACCGCCTCTGGCGCCAGTCCCGCCTCTCCGCTCGTGGCGCGCAGAGACTTGCCCTCCACCAGTTCCATTACGATGTAGAGTTCGCCGTCGGTCTCGCCAACTTCGTAGATAGTGCAGATGTTGGGATGAGCAAGAGAAGAAGAGGCACGCGCTTCGTGCAGCAGTCTCTGGCTTGCCGATGCATCCAGCTCAGCATCCTTCTTGACGACCTTCAGGGCCACGTCGCGGTGCAACATTTCGTCATAGGCGCGATAGACAACTCCCATTCCTCCTTCCCCAATCTTCGCTACGACGCGGCAATGACCGAGAACCTGGCCGATCACACAGCACTCCCTTCCCTCTCAATCTAGGCTGCGCTTTGGATTCCAGTCAATGAAGCTGAGCCTGTATCCGCGTCGCAAGAGTTGTTGCCACAATCGTTGGCGTCGCTGAGACCCATCCACCGACCTTTGCCGGTCGTCTTTGGTTACCTTGCGCGCAACACATCCGGCTGCATATACTTTGAAGGTTTGCCCGCCGATGCTGGATGCGTCCCTCTGCGAGGGCGTCCACCGAATCGTGCCGCAAGACTCCCGCAATAATTCGGAGAAATCTATGGCTACAGCACACACTCTTGAGCAGGAAAGTAATCCTTGGGACCAACAGACGGCGCGCTTCAATTTGGCAGCCGAGAAACTGAAACTCGAGGCAGGCATCTGGCGGGTTTTGCAACAGCCTAACCGCGAGATCATCGTCCACATCCCGGTCAACATGGACAACGGACAACTGGAAGTGTTCACCGGCTACCGGGTGCAGCACTCCATCGCCCGCGGCCCCGCCAAAGGCGGGGTGCGCTATTCGCCCGATGTGACGCTCGATGAAGTGCGCGCCCTGGCAAGCTGGATGACGTGGAAGTGCGCGGTGGTGAATATTCCCTTCGGCGGCGCCAAGGGCGGCATCATTTGCGATCCCAAGAACATGTCGCGCGGCGAACTGGAGCGCATGACCCGCCGCTATACCTCGGAGCTGATCGAGTTTATCGGGCCGGAGAAGGATGTTCCGGCGCCCGATGTCAACACCAATGAGCAGACCATGGCGTGGATGATGGACACCTACTCCATGCACATGCGCCAGACGGTGACGGCGGTGGTGACCGGCAAGCCGCTGAACATGGGCGGTTCGCGCGGCCGCCGCGAAGCCACCGGTCGCGGCGTAATGATCATCTGCGACGAATCCATTAAGAAGAACAACATGACGCGCGAGAACACCCGCGTGATCATCCAGGGCTTTGGCAATGTCGGTTCCAACGCCGCGATCCTCATGCATCAGGCCGGATACAAGGTGATTGGCATCGGCGAATGGGATGGCGGCTTGTACAACAGCAAAGGCATCGACATTGCGGCGCTGTGGGAATACCGCCAGAAGGAAGGCACCATCCATGGCTTCAAAGGCGCTGAGCGCGGCAGATACGGAAGAGCTGCTGATCACCGATTGCGACATCCTGATTCCGGCCGCCACGGAGAACGTCATCAACTCGGGCAATGCCCACAAGGTGAAAGCGAAGATCCTGGTCGAAGGCGCGAACGGCCCCACCACGGCCGCCGCCGATGACGTCCTTAGCGATAAGCATGTCTTCGTGATGCCCGACATTCTGGCCAATGCCGGCGGCGTCACCGCGTCGTATTTCGAGTGGGTGCAGGACCGGCAGGGCTACTTCTGGAAAGAGTCGGTGGTCAACTCGAACAGTTGGAGGACATCATGGTGTCGTCGTTTGAGGATGTGGTTCGTTACGCCGAGACCCACAAGGTAAACAACCGCATTGCGGCCTACATGCTGGCCATCGATCGTGTGGCGTATACCATCCGGCAACGCGGGATTTACGCCTAGGAGCATTAGCGTTTGTCGCGGGCAAATCGATAACAGTGCAGGTACTGAGTGGCTCAAACGAAAACAGCGTGATACCAAGACAACCGACAAGACCCTCAGGCTACGAAGGCCCAGGCGCGCTGCGAATAACGTGGGGAGTTGCTGATAACTGAAGGAGCCTATCCGTCCGACGAAAAAATCGCTCCAGGTATTGTTGTTTAAGTGGGTGATGTGATTCTCGGCGAGCAGTCTAAGCGGCAGCCACGAGCCATCGCCGAATAAGTGGCGGCCAGTGGCAATCGCAACGCAAGCCTGCAAGAGGTACGCGCCGGCCGCCGTGGCCAGCAAGGCCATCACCGTCATTCCGACGGAACTTAACTTTACCGGCTGCGCCTCCGCACTCACTGCGTCAGCCAGTTTAGCCCGCCATCGGTCGTCGTCCAGCGAGTTCCGCTGTCGGTAGCGACCACTCCGTGTTGCTCGTCGTCGAAGCGAATGGAAATGACGGCGCCACTCTCAACGTTCGAGTTTGCAGCGAGTGAAACTTTGCTCCAATGTTCGCCGCCATCGGACGAGTGGAAGAGGGCCCCGCTATTGCCGCCAGCCCAAATGTCGTTTCCCACGGCTGCCACCGCGCGAAAGCTGACGGGTTGGTCCTCGAGCACGCGAGTCCATTGGTCCGGCGTCATGGATCGCTCAAGGTGGCCGCCGGGGCCGATGCGCCATTGCGGCCGTACGGCATGCACCGAAAGTACCCCGATCCGCGTTTTGCCGAACGTTAATGGAGCAGTCTGTTGCACCGTCTGGGTGGCTTCAGATTCCGCGAACGAATTTTGCATAGGGGTTGGTGGAACGGCAAATGAAGGTGCTCCACCAATTACGGCAGGAGTTGATGGTGCGCCCGCCGCGGGCAAAGCAGGGCTAACTTTAAAGGCGCGCGCGGAT
The DNA here is from genome assembly GCA_963763725.1 of uncultured Acidobacteriaceae bacterium. GTDB lineage: Bacteria > Acidobacteriota > Terriglobia > Terriglobales > Acidobacteriaceae > Bog-257. The sequence continues at coordinate 258,850 of CAVXQI010000014.1, read as the reverse complement.
TCATCGCTGGCATTGCGCCCAGCTGTGGTTGGCGCAGGATACTCTCGGCGTACGGCCGACGATTGTCCCGTGCCGCGCCGCTTTGGGGAGGGTCTCGGGAACCGAAGGCTGCGCGGGCGCTTCCTGCGGATTTGGAGCGGTCGCAGTTTGCGGCGTCTCCTGGATTGCAGGTACCGGACGATTGCCGGCGACCGTGATCGGCGCGGCGTTGTGTCCGCTGCCGCCGCGCGAGAGTCGCAGCACCAGCGCTCCGGCAACGACCAACCCGGCCGCCGCAATCGCCATTGCCCATCGCATCCGCGTGGTCCACCTGCGGACCAGATCTGTCAGCCGGGGCACCCGCCGGACGTGAGGAGGCGACATACCCCGGCTTCGGAGCCACTTGATTGGCTGCTGCTGTCGCCACTAACCTTTCCTCACGCACCTCGTCTTCTGCCGCCTCGCTCGCCAGAAACACAATTTCCCGGCACTCCGCGCACTGCGCCAGATGGTGTACTACCACTTCGCTCTCCAGCGCGGGCAACGTGCGCTCCATGAACGAAGTGAGCACGTCGGGCGAAGGATGAACGTCGCCCACAACTTGCCGGGCCAGCGCGTTTCGCAGCGGCTTGGGAATTTCCTGCTTCATCCTTGGTTACCGCTCTTCTCTTTATAGAACGATATATTTTCGCTTCCTTGCCTTAAAGTTTCACTCACGCTCACGCGCAGATCGCGGACATCCACCTCCTGCATGGCTTCGTCGGTCTGTCGTGGAGACATGCCAGCGTCAATCATCCGTTTGCGAATTCGCTTGCGCAATCCCGAGGTCACGCGTTCCAGTTTGCGGCTGACGGTGGATTCGTGCACGCCTTGCAGCTTGGCAATTTCCGCCAGCGTCCGGCGATCAAGATAGTAGGCCGCCAACAGGAAACGCTCTTCGGCGGCGAGCGCCGTCAGTTCCTTCGCAGCCGCGACTTCGGCACGAGCATCGGCGACGCTAACATCCGGCTCCGCTGCCTTGAATTGAATGCCCTCGTCCAACGCCGCGTCCAGACTGGTTTCGCGCCGGGTAGCGCCGGTACAGGTTGACATATTCCTGCGCCACCACCGTACGCAGCCATCCCTGCAGAGAACCTCGCCCCTGATACGAACGAAGCTTGGAAGTCCGCTGCTGTCCCTTGGCGTCCACACCATAGAGGGCCGCATACAGCGAGTCCGCCAAACTGCGGGCGGCGCTTTCTTCCTTCGCGATCTTGTATGCCGACTCGTACAACGTTGCCCGATAGCGCGTGAGAAAGATTTCCCAAGCGCGATTGTCCCCGGCGGCACAGGCGCGCGCCAGCACCAATTCCTCCAGGCGCAATGTGGCAAGGAAATTTCGCACCGCGATCTCCGATGCGGCGTTTTCCCAGGGACACACCACTTCCGCCAGAATCTCCGCAAGATCGTCCGGCGAGATACCAAACTGCCGCGCGCCACTCTGCTCATAGTGGCGGGCAGAGAACTCCCTGATCGTCACCACCACCTGCGGATCGAGCGGAGCGGAAGCGGGAGCGGAGGCCATTAGGCGAATCGTATCAATTCGGGCGCAAGAAGAACACTGTCCAGCGTTCTCTGCTTAGAAGAGACGCTCCAGCGCCTCCGGAGGTCAACCGTGAATCTCAGAATTCTGGCGTCGTTCGCATCGGCCATGTTGGCGACAACCTTCGCTGTTGCCGGAAACACCGCACATTCGGAACCGCATGTCTTGCCGCCCGTTACTAGAGGGAACCTCAGCATCTTCCCGGTTGTCGGAGGCGCGGAGAACGACACCGCCCGCCTGCTCACGCTCGATGAAGGTCTACGCTCTGGCTCGGTGGTGGTAACCGAGGCGGGCTCGCTTCAGGGGTTGGTGCGACGCGGCTCGCCCATCCCGCGGCGATCTGGGGCAGAGGTGAACCGCTTGGTTTTGATTAACAACTCCGACCGTCCTCTGCTTCTGCTCGCCGGCGAGGTGGTGACCGGCGGCAAGCAGGACCGCGTGATCGGCGTGGATCGGATTGTTTCGCCGAAGTCGGGCCCCATCGATCTGTCGGTGTTCTGCGTTGAGCCAGGACGCTGGGTGGCCTCGTCGGAGCAGTTCCGCAGCATGAGTTCGGCGATGGTGCAACCCAGCGTGCGTACTCCGGCGATGGCCGACCGCAACCAGCAGGCGGTGTGGGCACAGGTGGGAGGAGCGCTGGCCGGCATGGCCCTAGCACTTCCGCAAGCCGCCCCAAGCATGCACGCATCCACTTCGTACGCCAAGGCGATGGAAAATCCGGAGGTACAGAAGAGAGTGGCGTCCGTCGCTGCCGATTACGACGGCATGCTGCGCGAGTTGAAGAAGGAAGGCGCGAAAGGCGTGGTGGTGGCCATCAATGGGCGGATCCTGTGGGCCGACGTCTTCGCCAGCACGGAATTGCTGGAGAAGTACTGGCAGAAGCTCATCCGGTCGTATGCCGCCGATTCGCTGACGACGGCGAGTGAACGCGGCCAGGCCGATCAGAAGTCGGCGCAATTATTTCTCGACCAGCTTCACGGAAACCGCGAACTCACAGAGACAGAACCCGGTCTTTACAGCCGCACCGAAATCAGCGGCGATGGCTATCGGGTTTTCAGCTTGACCTCGCTGGTCTCGAAGCCGGAATACACCGTGCACCTCGCGAAGATGGCGTACAGCGGCAATGAGCGGCCGGGAGTGTATCCGATTGGAGATCGCTACTAAGGAGGTTCTCGGTCGAAGCATTATCGCTTCGGCTTCTTGGACCGGGACGCCTCAATGATTTGGTCAATCTGGCGGGAAGTCAGCGTACTCGGCCCGCTGCGCTCTGACTCCTCACCGATGAATGTTGGCGGGCGCTCCCACCCAACCTTCGTTTGCTTGACGGTTCTCCGCTTGTGACTGGATCGAAACCGGATGGTTGAAGGACGTGACAACACAGGTTACTGCAACCATCTATAATTGGCCCGTTAGCTGCTGGGCCGGACGGTCGCTGCCGGCTCGCGGACACTGGTCGTCCGCTTCGGCGGCCCGCCTCGGCGGGAGATCAGGTTGCGCGGGCAGGTAGAGGAAAGTCCGAACTCCACAGAGCGGTGTGCCGGATAACGTCCGGGCGGCGGCGTTCAAGCGTCGTTGACGGAAAGTGCCACAGAAAATATACCGCCTCGCCTCACGGCGCGGTAAGGGTGAAAAGGTGCGGTAAGAGCGCACCGCGCCGTCAGTAATGACGGTGGCAGGGAAAACCCCACACGGAGCAAGACCAAATAGGGGAGGAGCGTTCGCTCACGCGAGCGCACGTGCCGGCTCGGTGCGTCACAACTTCCGGGTAGGTCGCTAGAGCCACGCAGTAATGCGCGGCCCAGAGGAATGACCGTCGTGCCGCTCTTTGTCTTCGCAGATCAGACTTCAGAGCCTGGCGAGGACAAGGAGCGGCACACAAAATTCGGCTTACAGGCCCGGCAGCTATCTATTACGATCTAAGGCGGTTCGAGGATGGTGTATCCGCTTGCGCCGGTAGTGCGGGCTTGGCGCGTCCTTTACGTCGCCCTGGCCCGCCTGATCAGGTGGTAAATCCCCAACAGAACGAAGGCGCCGATGAATGAGGCAATCCATCCGGCGCTTTGCGTTTCGTCGTAATGGCCCATTGCCCTCAGCACCCAAGTAGCCAGCAGCGATCCGGCGATGCCGAGCAGCATCGTGATCCAGATCCCGCCGGGATCATCACCGGGCATCACCAGTTTTGCCAACGCTCCAATAATCAACCCGAAAATCGCCATCCACAGCAAATGCAACATAAAACCCTCCTTACGGTCTGCTGCGCACTTGTGGAATTGAGGAGACAAAGCTTCCCCGCTTCCCTAATGGCTGGTAAGTCTATCGCCGAGGGGCGCGGAATCCAAGTCTTGAAACGCGCCAAAAGTGGCTTCGGATCGTGGCTTAAGGGAAAATGGCTGATGCGAAAAACGTGAATGCAGAAGGAGAATGCAAGAGCAACGGCCTAGCGCGGCACCCAGACAGCGCTATCAGTAATAGCTGGGCGACGCGGGTGGCTGCGCCGTTCCGCGGCTCGGTTCGGAGTCCGACTCCTCGCATCCACGGTCGCGGTCTGCAAATCGACCTCTCGAGAAGTGAGGGTGTTGGTTCCCAGCAGGCGAACCTCTGCCACGGCCCTGGTAGCCAGCTGGGTCCAGATACCCTGCACCGCGCCATAGTTGATGGTGACGTGAAGATCACGTATCCACCAGGACGGGCTCTTTGCCGGAGTGCCTTCAATGCGCCTTATCTGGAAGCTGGTTGCGTCGACCCATGCCTTGCCGTTCACTAACTCGGGTTCGTGACGGTTTGGCGTCAGTTGCAGCACGTAGCAATTGTGTCCGTCGATGGCCTCCTGCCCCAGCAGCGCAAACTGATAGTTGCGGGTGGTGAGCTCATGCGATTCGGCGTGACTGGCCATCTCGGACTCATGCTTCAGCACTCGGCGTACAATGTCCGTCCCGCGATCGCTGCCTTCCACCTTGCGGACGGTATAGTCCTTTTGCGACGGAGGAACGAAGTTGATCTGCGCCATTACTTGGGACTTGGCTTGCTGGGCCTTATCGCTGGAGAGCTGATACTCCCGCGTCACCGTATAAGGAACAGAGTGGTCGTGCGCCTCGGCCTGCACCTGCTGCATCTTGCTGACAATCTCATCTCCCGACGGATTGCGGGACTGTCCCCACGCGATCACTGGCATCGCCGCGCAGGATGCGGCAACCACAACAACAAGGAGGAATGGCCGGGTTGTGAGCAACAGTTGCATCTTTTAGCTGACCGGAATCGTAATAACTTCCTGTTAACTAGTTGGAAGCAACTTGGTTTCCATTCGATGCCCTTCAGATCTAAGAATATCTGTGCTCGCCGCCTCAACAACTTGCGCGCCCCCGGATGGCCACCAAGGGAAGCGCACCCCTCAAAAGGAACCAGTGGCGAGCAGTATTTTCCCGCGCGCCCTTGCGGTGTGGCACTTCCCTACCCACGTGCGGCCTCGGAGTACCAGCAGGGAGCAGCAGAGACAACTTCGCAGTTATTCGTGCGGGAAGAATTAAAGCGCTCTCAGAATTGGCGCAGACTGGGTAGGGCCGGCCCTCGGCTGGCGTCCCCAGCCCATACTGTGATGCTCGAGCCGGTGCGATCATTTGTCGACAACCGCACCGACTCAAGCGGTCACGGGAAGACGGGGGCTGAACTTGGATTATTCATGATCGCCTCATGGTTAAAGTGAAGGGGCGCAGCTTCGGCCGCGCCGTTACGCGGGCCGCGCAACTTCCCGGTATACCGCGAGCATGCGGCGTACGCCGGCTTCCCAGGAAAACTTTTCACACTGCTGCAATCCGCGCGCCTTTAGCTTGTCGCGCACACTCTGGTCAAGCAGCACGCGATGCAGAGCCTTCATGATGTCGAATACGTTCTCGGGGTTCACCATGACCGCAGCGTTGCCCACAACTTCGGGAATGGAGGAAGTGTTGCTGGTGACCACGGGAGTGCCATGCGCCATGGCTTCCAGGGGCGGCAGGCCGAAGCCTTCATACAGCGAGGGAAATACGAAAATCTTCGCCTGATCGTAGAAGATGCGCAGCACCTCAATGGGCACGAAGCCGAGAAAGCGCACATCGTTCTGCACTCGTCCCTTCACCACCGCGCGGCGCAGGTCGGGATGCTTGGAGACTTCATCGCCGATGATGATCAGCTTCAGGTCCTCAAACTGATTTTCCTTGGCCAACTCGGTCTTGAGCGCGGAAAAAGCCTCGATGATGCGGACCACGTTCTTGTGCGGGCTGATGCGGCCTGCGTAGAGCAGGAAAGGATAATTCACCTGGTAACGCTCGGCGATGAACTCGCGCTCGGCGACACTGGCATGCCCCTGGCGGAAACGGTCGTCGAGGGCGTTGTAAATGACTTCAATATTGGCCGCCGGGACGTGGAACAGGCGCTCCGTGTCTTTCTTGGAGAAATTAGACACGGCGAAGATGCGCGCGGCACGATGCAGCACCCGCTTGGTGAATTCAAAATGCAGACTTCGTTTCAGCGTGGAATGGCTATTTACCCGGTAGAGATGATCGAACAGATCGTGCACCGTAACCACGTAGGGACACGGTATCCTCTGCGGCTTCCAGAATAAGTGGGGAACATGCAGCAAGTCACAGCCGAAGCGCTTGAGCAACTGATGCAGTTCGAAGTAGCTGGAGAGCGAGAACTCGTTCGGTTGAGCGGGCAGCGTTTTGAAATTCGCGGGCAAGCCTTCGGTCCCAGGCAGCTTCCCGGGAATGCCGATGAGGAAATATTCGTTCTCCTGGTCCAGTCGGGCGAGGGTGCGAATCGCGTTGCGGGTGTAGGTCCCCACACCGAACTCGTTAATGCGCCGGATGTCGATGGCGATTCGCACTAACTCAAGTGTAAACCGCGGATGTGAACCGAGCGGGATTCTTGAGATTCACCAAAAACAAAGCTGCTCCAACCTGTCGAGTTCCAATTCCGTGTGGCTGGTTCACGGATGTCATAAATCCTATTTGATATATGAGTCGCCCGACCTTAAGCTTGGAACATGGCCACCAATGTATCAACCAGGTCAGCGCTTAAGATGGAGGATGGCGTATGGGTATTTCGCTCCGGGAAAAAGCCCTCAGCCGCCGACGCCGATAAAGTGCTTCGCGACATTCGCCAGCAGCGCGACCGCCGGATTGTAAACGAGCGACTCGATCCGGAGATTGCCGAACGAGTGAAGTCTCCCTAAGACTTTGCCCTTACGCCTTCACCGCCTCCGCATGTTTTGCCCTTCGCGAGGCGTACAGCGGAAACGCTTCTGCCAGTTCCAGCACTTCACGGCGAATTCGCGACAACACGTTCTTGTCGGTGCGGTTGTGCAGCGCCTCCGAGATCCACTTGCCCACCTGCCGCATCTCGGGTTCTTTCATGCCGCGCGTGGTGAGCGCCGGACTCCCGATGCGGATGCCGCTCGGCTTCATCGGAGGATTGGTGTCGAACGGGATGGCGTTCTTGTTGACCGTGATGCCGGCCTCGTGCAGCGCGTTCTCGGCTTCGCTGCCCAGCATGCCCTTGGCGAAGACATCCACCAGCATGAGGTGGGTGTCGGTGCCGCCGGAAATAATGTGGAAGCCCTCGTCGGCCAGGGTTTGCGCCAGGACCTTCGCGTTGGCCACAACCTGCCGCGCGTAGTCTTTGAAGCTGGGCTGCAAGGCCTCGCGAAAGCACACCGCCTTGGCGGAGATGATGTGCACCAGCGGGCCGCCCTGCATTCCGGGGAATACGACCTTATCGATTGCCGCGGCATATTCCGCCTTCGACAGAATCAATCCGGCGCGCGGACCGCGCAGCGTCTTGTGCGTGGTGGTGGTAACAATCTGCGCGTGCGGCACCGGCGAAGGATGTGCGCCTCCGGCGACCAGTCCGGCGAAGTGCGCCATGTCAACCAGGTAGAGCGCGCCAACTTTGTCGGCAATCTGGCGCATGCGCGCGAAATCGATGAACCGCGGATAGGCGCTGCCCCCACCGATAATCAGTTTCGGCTGCTCGCGTTCGGCAATCTTCTCCAGATCGTCGTAATCGATGGTCTCGGTTTCCTTGGTCACGCCGTAGGGAACGATCTTGTACGTCTTGCCGGAAAAGTTCAGCGGATGGCCGTGAGTAAGGTGTCCGCCATGCGCGAGATTCAATCCAAGAATGGTGTCCCCAGGCTTGATGACTGCGGCGTAGGCGGCCATGTTGGCGGTCGATCCCGAATGCGGCTGCACGTTGGCGTGCTCGGCGCCGAAGAGCTGCTTGGCGCGGTCACGCGCCAGGTTCTCGACCACGTCGGTGAATTCGCATCCGCCGTAATAGCGCTTGCCGGGATAGCCCTCGGCATACTTATTGGTGAAGACCGAGCCGGCCGCCTCCAGTACGGCCTCGCTCACAAAGTTTTCCGAGGCGATCAGCTCCAGACCTTCATGCTGACGCCGCTCTTCGTTCTCAATCGCCTGCGCGATTTCCGGATCGACTTCCGCCAGCGGCCGTTCCATTGCATTTGTTTTCATGATTGCGTCCTCGCTAAGATTTATGAACCTTATAGATGTCGGGCGTGAATATCTCCATGTGACGCTCCGGCTTGCTCAAGAGCGTGAAGCCTAACTTGCGATAAAGCGAATGCGCGTCGCGAGTGGTCAAGTGCCACCGTCGCAGTCCCTGCAGCTCGGGGTGCCTGACAACGCATTGCATCAACCAGGTTCCCAGGCCTCTGCCTTGGTGGGACTGCAGCACAAAAACATCGCATACGTAGGCAAAGGTGGTGCGGTCGCTGACGACTCGCGCGAAGCCGATCTGGTTTTCACCCTCGAAAAGCCCAAAACACAGCGAGTTTCGCATGGCCCGCTCCAGCGTCTCTCGCGGAAGACCCTCGCACCAGTACGCGCGGGAGAGATACCCATGGACCACATTCATGTCCATCCGCGAAAACTCGCTGCTGACCGTGAACTCGCCGCGATGCTCCTCCAGTATGGTCGCGGAATGACGCTCGACCATGGATGTGGTCTCAGGCATGAGACGCCTGCCCTTCGTCTTCGCGCTCGATGGCCGCGATCTTTTCCACGCGCCGTTCGTGCCGGCCACCCGCAAACGTTGTAGCCAGCCATTTGTCCACGATCTTGAAGGCTGCATCTTCGTCGATGACCGAGGCGCCCAGCGTCAGCACATTGGCGTCGTTGTGTTCGCGCGAGCGCTCGGCTTCAAACTCGGTGTCAACCTTGGCTGCGCGGATTCCGGGGACCTTGTTGGCGGCGATCGACATGCCAATTCCGGTGCTACACACCAGAATGCCGAGATCAGCGCCGTGCGCAGCGACCTCTTCCGCCACCGCGCGCGCGAAGTCGGGATAGTCGCACGAGGCAGTAGAGTCGGTACCGCGATCGTCAACTACGACACCCTGCGCGGAAAGCTTCTGCTTGATCTTCTCTTTCAGCTCAAAGCCGGCATGGTCCGATCCCAGTGCAATCTTCATCGCAAACATTGTAGCGCGTGGGCATGTCATACCCGATGTGGAAGGGCCTATTTAACCCGGAGGACACGGAGCGCAAGGAGAAGATGAACCACAGAGGCATGGAGACACAGAGAAAAAACGAGCAGAAAAACAATGAGAGAGCTGTTGACCAAGGTGGCGTGGAGAAGTGTGAGAAATGAAGGCCAGAGATCATACTTCTTTTAATTTCTCTGTGCCTCTGTGTCTCTGGCGTGAAGAATTACCCCGCAAACGCCTTGGCCAGGAAGCGCGAGATGTGCCACGCGTCCATGTACTTGTAGGGGCTCTCGCCGAGGGAGTAGTGCCCGCACGGCAGCGCCTTGATGGTGGTGTCGAGGCCGCGCCGCAGGAATTCGCCCGCCGCCTGGGCGGAGAACTCCGGCAGAAACGTCAGGTCGTAGCGGCCATAGATCATCAGCGACTTTTTCGGCCAGCGCTCAAACTTGTCGAAGTACACGATAGGGCTGATCGACAGCCAGACCTGGCGCAGCTCGTCCTGGGTCAGCACGCTCTCGATTCCTTGCCGGATGTGGCGGGTCGATTGTCCCGTCCAAGTCACGTCGCCGAACGATGTCGAAGCATGGTTGAAGACATTGACGCTGATGCGCTTGTCGTGAGCCGCAGCGATAAAGGCATAGCAGGAGCCGAGGCTGGTTCCCACCAGCCCGAGTCGCGTGTAGCCACGCTGCTGCAGCCAGTCGAGGCAGCAACGAATGTCGATGATGCCCTGCCGCGTGGCGTCAATGGTGCGCCCGATGTTGGCCGAAACCGCGTAGTCGGCGCGCGTCAATCCTGCCGGCCGGCGAATGTCGTGGTACGGCATGCTCATGCGCAGCGCCGAGATACCCAGCATGTTGAAAATGCGGCATAGCGCGTTCTGGCTTACGCCGTCGGCGTTCCACTGCGGAATGACGATCACCGCGCGCCGACCGCGCGCCGGAAACCAGCGCGCGTTCATGCAATTGTTCTCGGGATAAGGCGACCCCACCGGCGAGGTGAAGCGCAAGAAAGTACCTACTTGTCCTTCGGCTGCTTTTTGGGAGCGTCGCTGCCGGTATGGAAGAGCTCGACCTTACGCTTTTCCAGCCGGAAATCGGCCGGGACCTTGTAGGCATAGAACTGGTCGCTGTTGGCGACGATGTGGTCGTTGGCGGCCGTCCAATAGGCCAGCATCGCGGCTTTATCGCTCTCCTCCTGCGGCGGAGCGACGTTGTTCAGCGCTGGCCAGCCGCTCGACCATCCCGAACCCCACTCGAAGGGCCGCACCACGCGATTGTTATCGCGAGTGGTCATTCGCGCTTCCCAGTCGTGCATCCAGCGGCGGTAAGTTTCTCGCATCTGTAAAAACTATACAGAAGCGAATGGTTCGCGGTCGCGCGCAACCCAATGAATACGCGGCACCGTTCGCCGAACGGTGCTCAACGCGGGTTGAGTGGGAACGCGCTAATCGCCCCCCCGGGGCATTTCAGGGTCGAACGTCCCGATTGCGAGACTGGCATCTTGCAAGAGCCGCGTGAGTCGTCCAGCCCCTCATACTTAAAATTTGTGTAACTTTGTTCGATGTGCAGCGTACTGCTTTATGGACGCTAAGAGAAACGATGCGAAAGGATCGCAGCCCCGCGAGGGCAAAGCCACGCACATGGAGGGGCCGGATCTGGAGAGCGTGATAGCGCGCGCGCAAGGCCACGATGCCGAGGCGCTGGGGGAGATCTATCGGCTTTATGTCCGGCGGGTATTCGGGTTGTGCCGTTACATGCTGGGTTCTCGGGAGAGCGCGGAAGATGCCACCAGCGAAGTCTTTCTAAAGCTGCAGCGCTCCATCGAGAGCTACGACGGATCAGTACCGTTCGTCAGGTGGCTGCTGCGAGTGGCGGGCAACCAATGCATCGACGCTCTGCGACGGCGGAAGCGTGGTCAGCAGGTGATCGTAGAAGTTGAAGAAGGAGTGGCGGTCGAGGCGGCCAGCTCGGAGCCGTCGCCGCTGGGGGCGGTCCTCAGTATGGAAGAGAGGGCGCAAGTGCGGGATGCCATTGCACGTTTGCCGGATAACTATCGGGTGCCGCTGGTCCTGCGTTATTACAGCGAATTGAGCTATGACGAAATCGCACAGCAGTTGGGCCTCCAGAGAAACGACGTGGCGGCATTGCTATTTCGGGCCAAGCAACACCTACGCCGGAAACTGGGCCACGGGAGCCAGTGATCATGGAATGTTATTCGGAACAAATCATCGCTATCTTCGTGGATGGTGAATTGGCGGCCGAGGAAGCGGGACGCCTGCGAGACCACCTAGCCACGCTGCGGGCGCTGCCGCCAACGGTTGGACGCATTACGCGCTGAGAACCGTGCTCTTGGCGAAAGCTTGCAAGAGCTTCCGGAAGAAGCCGCCAGCCCGGCGGGCTCCTCCCACTTGCCGTGGTCTCTGGGGTGGGGTGATGTGGTGGTCGTGGTCGCGGTGCTGGCGGTAGGTTCGATCATTGTCCCTTGGATCGATGAGCTGAGCATTCCGGATGCGCTGCAATGGTTGAATCCCTTCAGCTTAAGCGGCCGCACCAACCTGATCTTCAACCTTTCTTATTACTTTGCACACGGAGGTACTGCCATGCTGTCAGATTACGCGGCGTTCGTCGGGGGACTCTTTTTAGCGTTGCTGTTGGGCGGCAGCGCACTGCTGCTAGGACGCCGATGGCGAGTACGACAATTTGGCATGCGCCTCCTGATCGTGCTGCTCGCATTATCCTTGCCTGGTCTTGCCCTGGAGCGGCGTCACAGCGATTTTGTCACCGTAAAGGCGAACCAGACTGTTGACGACACCCTTTTGGCGTCGGGCAACATTGTGCGCGTGGAAGGGGTCATCAATGGGGACTTGCTGGCTTTTGGCCAGTCAGTGGAAGTACGCGGCACCGTCAAGGGAGACTTGGTGAGTTTTGCCAAGAGAACCGTGGTGAGCGGGACGGTGGAAGGCAACATCTACGATTTTTCGAATTCGCTCGACCTGGACGGACAATTGGGCCACAGCCTCTACGGGCTGATGCAATCCTTGCGTGTAAATGACCAGGGTCGGGTGGGCAACGGCCTCGTAGTTGGCGCTGGCGACGTCAGCCTCGAGGGCGAGGTGCATCGCAGCGCGACCATATACGCCGGTAATACCGATGTGAGCGGCAACATCGGCCGCGAACTGACCATGGCCGGAGATAGCCTTACCCTGACGAGCACCGCCCGGGTCGGCGGCAACCTGAGCGCTCGCGTGCGCCAGCTGAAAAAGGTGCATATCGCCGACGGAGCGACCATTGTGGGCACGCGTGACATCCAGTTGCGCGTGAGGCAGAGCCATTTCACGCGCCCCAAGTTCTACTTCTTCCAGGCTGTCTGGCTTGCTGCTGCAATGCTGGTGGGATGGCTGGGCTTGGTTCTGTTCCCCGGCTTCTTCCTGGCCAGCACTCAGGCTGTGGGCTCAGGATGGCGCAGCCTCGGGCTTGGATTTGCAGTTCTGGCGGGCGTACCTGTGGCCATAATCCTGATAGCCATCACGCTGGTTGGCCTTCCGGCCTCGCTAATGTTGCTCGCCATGTATCTCGCTGCCATATACCTGGCACATATTTGGGTTGCAGCATTCCTGGGGCGGGTACTTCTGAAGCCGGCAGCGGCCACCAAGGGCGACTGGCTGCTGGGACTACTGGTGGGCCTGCTGATCATCACCATCGTCAGGTTCATCCCGTATCTTGGCGGGCTGGTCCACTTCGGTGTGGTTTGCCTGGGTTTGGGAGCGTTTGCCTGGCAACTTTATCGGGTTTCGCGACCGGCAATAACGACCTGAAAAGCCTGCTCAGGAGCGTTAAGAAGCTGCAATAGTTTGCAATTCGACCTCACAGCCAGCCCCGACGACGCAGGAGTTGTCGGGGCACCAAGCAGGGCGGGCAAGACTTCCCAACCTCCGGATTGCCGACAACCGGGCATAAGAGAAGTCTGACGCTGTCTGTAACGCCAGCAGAGATGCGCCACTCGCCTACCGAACTTTTTGAGATCGCCGGTGACCGTCGGTTCCGTAATGAATTTGACGCTCTTGTAGCCGAGCTGATGAGGGACCCGCATCCGCAGTTTTCCGCCATTGCCGGGTACCTCGAACTACAAGGGTCTAGTACCCCCTCACTGATGCAGCGCGACGATTCCGCGAACCTCGGTCCCATCACAGGTCGAACACGCAGTGCAGCGTTTGCGAGCAGTGGCGAAACTGCTCCTTGAGAGTACCCAGCTTCGTCTCCGACCATTGACTATCCTCCAATAGTCCCGCCTTGAGCCATTTCTGGATCAGGCGCGCGCCCAAAAAAAATTGACACAGCTTGACACGATATATAGTGTTATAGTTAACTATAACAGTACATAAGATACGAGAGTTCATTCGATGCTGAATCGATCTCAACCCTGCAGCCAAGACATCGACAAGCAAAGAACTGAACTCCTCCAGGAGAATGAAACATGAAATCCCTTCGTTTTATGCTGTTCGTTGTTGTTCTGATGTCGCTCATTACCGTGGCTTTCGCGCAGTCCGCCGCGCCGAAACCTGGCGCGCAGATGTCTGACGCGCACCAGGGCGACGACAAACCCGCACCGTCGGAGGCGCAAAAATCGTTCGACACCATGAAGACCTTCGCGGGAGACTGGGAAGGGCCTGTGGCAATCCCAGAGATGCCCGAGATGAGCGACGGCAAGCCGCTCCACGTTTCGCTACGCGTGACTTCCAGAGGACACGCAATCGTGCACGAAATGCAGGAAGCGAACACGCTGCTGGATGCGAGCAAGTACGACCATCCAGTAACGATGCTTTATGTGAATGACGACCAGCTCGACTTGGTCCACTACTGTGACGCTGGTAATCGGCCGCACATGACCGGCAAGATGTCACCCGACGGCAAGACAGTGGAGTTTACGTTGGTCGATGTCTCCGGTAGCACCAAGCGCGGCTACATGCACCACGCCGTGTTCACGATCATTGACGCGAACCACCATACCGAGGACTGGACCTACATGATGCCAGGGGACAAGCCGATGCACGCGCATTTCGACCTGCACCGGAAGAACTAGGTAAGCAATATCTCTGTTAAGGTCTGGTGAGAGTTTTCTGGAAAACTTGATGGACCGCGAGTGGAACGACAGTCAGCCGATTTACCGCCAGCTTCGCGACCGGGTGGTCGCGATGATCCTCGACGGCGTGCTCAAGGAAGGCGATCCGCTGCCCTCCGTACGCAATGTCGCGGCCGAATATCGGGTCAATCCGCTCACGGTCCTGAAGGGCTATCAGCAGCTGGTGGACGAGGGGCTTGTCGAGTCGCGGCGAGGCCGCGGCATGTTCATCAATGCCGGCGCACGGACCTTGTTGCTACAGAGCGAACGCCAGAAATTTCTCGCCGAAGAATGGCCCCGGATCCACGAAGCTATTCAGCGGCTGGGCCTGACCCCGGAAGAACTGCTGGAGGCGGGCACAAGCCGCCGCTCGAAGTCGAACCGCAACGAGGAGGAGGGCTGAAGCCATGGCATGCATAGAAGCACGCGGACTTCGCAAGGCGTTCGGCACGACGATGGCGCTGGCTGGCGTGAATTTACGTGTCGAAGAGGGCCGCATCCTGGGACTCATCGGCCCCAACGGCGCCGGCAAGACTACCGCGCTCAACGCGATTCTCGGCCTCACCTCATATCAGGGGGAGCTGAAGGTGCTCGGACGCAACCCTTGGAAGGAGCGCGACCGGCTGATGCGCGATGTCTGTTTCATTGCCGATGTCGCGGTGCTGCCCCGCTGGGCACGGGTTTCGCATCTGCTCGACTACGTCGGCGGCGTGCATCCGCGCTTTGATCGTGCCAAGGCGGAGAGTTTCCTTGCGAATACCAGCATCGGGGGTGCCCGCAAGGTCAGGGAATTATCGAAGGGCATGGTGACCCAACTGCACCTGGCCTTGGTCATGGCGATTGACGCGAAACTGCTGGTGCTGGACGAGCCGACGCTGGGTCTCGACATTCTGTATCGCAAGCAGTTCTACGATTCCCTGCTGCACGACTACTTCGATCATGACCGCACCATCGTGGTGGCGACCCACCAAGTGGAGGAGATCGAGCACGTGCTCACCGATGTCATGTTCATCGACCGCGGACGCATCGTATTCGACCGCACTATGGAAGAGGTGGAGTCGCGTTATGTGGAAGTAATGGTGCGTCCCGAAAAGGCGGCGGCGGCACGGGCGCTCAAGCCGATGTATGAGCGCCAGGCGATCGGCGGCAACGTTATGTTGTTCGATGGGGTGGATCGCCAACAACTGGCTGCGCTGGGCGACGTGCGCAAGCCCAGTATCGCCAACTTGTTCGTTGCCGTCATCGGCAGTCAGGCCGGCCAGGCACAAGGAGCGGCGCATTGAACACGCAATCGAACTCCATACCCGAGTCTTTCGAATCGCAGCGAGTCGCGCCAGCACTGATCTCTCCGACTCGGCCGATGTATTGGTCGGTGCGACGGGAATTGTTTGAGTACCGTTCAATTTACGTCGCGCCGCTGGCCGTCGCCGGCCTGTTCCTGTTCGGCTACTCGATCAGCGCGATTCGTCTGCCGCACAAGTGGCGTGCAGCAGCGGCGCTCGACCCGATGCAGCTGCATAAATTGATCGCGCGGCCCTACGATATCGCCGCGCTTTTGATCATGGGAACCACTTTTATCATCGCGCTGTTCTACTCTCTGGACGCGCTGCACGGCGAACGTCGCGATCGCAGCATCCTGTTCTGGAAGTCGCTGCCGGTCTCCGATCTCACCACCGTGCTCTCGAAGGCGAGCATCCCGCTCGTGGTTATTCCGCTGCTCTCCTTCGCCGTCACCGTGGTCACACAGTTCATCATGCTGCTGCTGAGTTCCGCAGTATTGCTGTGGAGCGGTCTGAGCGTCGCAACGCTGTGGACGCAGCTGTCGTTGCCCCAGATGTCGCTGCTGCTGCTCTACCACCTGGTGATGGTGCATGCGCTGTGGTATGCGCCAATCTACGCCTGGCTGCTGCTGGTCTCAGGCTGGGCGCGGCGCGCGCCATTTCTATGGGCCACACTACCGCTGCTCGCGATCGGCGTCGCAGAAAAGATTGCCTTCAACACGTCGCACTTCGCCGCCATGCTTGAGGACCGCATCCGTGGCGGCGGGGCAGCCGTCACCCTGCCGGGAAGGCTTCCGATGGATCCCATGACACACCTCACTCCCGGCCATGTTTTTACCAGCCCGGGACTATGGATCGGCCTGGCGGTCGCCGCGGTATTCCTCGCCGCAGCCGTGCGGCTGCGCCGGTCTCGAGGACCAATCTGAGTCGCGCACAATTGACTCCAGTTCCTCCCCATAAGGAGTCCTCAAGACCATGGGGCGGTTTCTTCCAACGGCGGCTTTCCCTTCTGCTGCACCGCTGCCTTGGCGCGGAAGACGCCCCCGGCCGAGGCTTTGGGCGAGATACGTTCCACGTCCTTAAAGCCGACGTGTTGCAGCATCGCCAGGCAGCCGGCAATGTTCGGGAACCAGAAGCATGTCGGATCGCAACTGCGATTCTCCTGAGGTCCGCTGGTGATGCCGAAGGGGTGAAATTCCGCCAGCGGTGTGTCGCTGCGATCGCTGCACGTGGAGGTTTGCATCAGCAGCGTCCCCGTGCATATCGAATGGATTTTCTCCAGGGCCAACAGCGGATGCCGCAAGTGGTAGAGAACACCGAAGAACATCACCAGATCGAAGGTGCCGAAGGTTTTGGGATTGAGGTCGTACACACTCGTCAGGTAGGAGCGCGCGCGCGATCCATAGGCGGCCCGGCAAATCTCAAATTTGCGCGCCATCGGCGGATAGTTTTCGACGCCGACAACTTCAGCCGCTCCTCGGCGCTCCGCCTCGAAGCTGAAAAACCCCTCGGCGTGGCCGATGTCCAGAACCCGCGCTCCTGTCAGGTCCTCGGGCAAGCCGTAGTGCGGTAATTTGTCCAGCTTGGGATCGCTCCATCCGGGCGTGACCAAGCCGCCCGGTAATTCCATCTTGAGAAACCAATAAGGTTCTTCCTGAATCCTGGCTCGGAGCCAATCGTACACGGTCGCACCTTCCGGGGCGACCGGCGAGTCCAGCGGGGATATCTTCGGATCCAAAGCGGATTGTTCGCTTGCATCTCCGACGGTCACCGATTTGCTGTTTCGCTTACGCTTGAAAAACATCGATAATTAAAGTCTCCTTCCAAGCTTACCGGACAACATGGCGTGTAAGTTGCGTCGATCTCATCATAAGCTCCAGCCAGTTACTGCCTCCAGAATCATACAAAAGCGCAGAACTGGACGATATATGCCCCTATCAGCAATCGCCCTCCCAATTCCGTGTTCCGCATTGCTAAGAAAGTCCTCGGTCCGCTTCCAAGATGAGACCGTTTCGCTTCTGTTTGTTAACCAGCATCCTGCATCACGCGTCACAGACAAACCACTGCTCGAAGCCAGAACATTAGGCTGAAGGCGGGCTCCTCAGTAGAAGCCTCGGGCAGAGCGATAACATCCTCGGCCCGTTGCATTCCCCCGGCGCCGGAGCCTGCGCACACGAACTCTCGAAGAAGGAGGCTACGCCCATGCGGAACCTGTTCATTGTTTTGGGGTTTTTTGGATTGTTGATCACAGGTCAAATGATGGGGCAGGAAAAATCCACCATCACCGTAAAAGGCAGCGAAGTAAACAATGGTGTCGTGATTGTCACAGGGCATCAAGTTGCGACCCCGCAGCAAGCCGCCGCGTCTTTCGCCCTGCATTGCAATAAGGGAATGGCGGGTTGCCAGGTGGTTGAAGCGGGGACCTATTTGATGGTTCGCCTCCCCAAGAATTGGGGGATGTACGACTGCGCCAACGTCGATCTTTATCCGACCACGGCCGATCCGGAGAGCAGCCAGAAAATTGGCGAGTACTGCCTGATCGAGAAGTAAGCGGCAGCAGAGACCTGGCGGCAGTCCGTCATTGGCTCTGCATTTCAGCTTGCTCGGCAGCGTCGTTCCATAAGGTCTCCGATGCCTGCGGGATGAAACTCATCGCGCGCTCGGTTAGAGCGGCGATGGTGAGGCTGGGGTTGACTCCAAGATTGGCGGCGACCACCGACCCGTCGCAGACATACAGGTTCTTATATCCAAAAACGCGGTTGCGATAATCCACCACGCCATTTTCAGGCGAACTGCCGATTACGCAACCTCCGAGGCAGTGGGCGGTACCGGGGACATCGAATAGTATTTCAGGCAACATGCTCATTGCTGTGCCTCCAGCAATCTGCGCGAACTTCTCGGCAAATTCATTGGCCTTGGGAATGAATGTGGGTACCCTCTGCCCGCGACTGACCAGAAACTTCCTGAACGGCCAGTAGAGGTGCCGCTCCCATCGCATGTCAATGTGCCCGTCGAGCGCCTGCATGCAAAGTAGAATCACGCTTTCTCGTGCAAAGCCCACGGGCTGAAGGAAGCGCAAGGTCTTGAAGGGGTGGCACAGCAAGGAGACGAAGAGATTCCGGATCCAGAGTCCAATCCGCCCGTGGCCGGGGCGACCGCCAGTTAGGATTGTTGCCAGCATGCCCATCGTATCGGAACCATCTGGATAACGGACCGCTTCAATGTGGGTGTGCTCATCGATGTAAACTCCCGATCCGATGGCAATACCCTTGGACAAGTCATCGCCGGAACCTGGCACACGTACTCCGATGAGCGACTCGGAATTGGTGCGCACTCGCCTGCCCAATTGATCGCTGATCGCGGGCAGCGAGCCTTTTTCCCTGAGCTGAAAGAGCAATTCCATGGTGCCGAGCGCTGACGCCGAAAAGACCACGCCGCGACAAGTAAAGCGTCGGGGATGCCGATTGAACCTGGCCGTGGATTTCAGCGTGAAGACTTCATAGCCACGGCTGCCGTCGGTCATGCCATCAAGCGGCCTTACATCCACTACTCTGGTCTCCGCGAAAACCTGGGCGCCATGTTTCTCCGCCAGGTAAAGATAGTTCTGGTCGAGGGTGTTCTTTGCGCCGTGGCGGCAACCCATCATGCAGCCGCCGCAACCTCTGCAGGTCGTCCGCTCCGGCCCTTCTCCGCCGAAATATGGGTCAGGAAACGTCTGGCCACCAGGCTCTCCTTCAGGAGATTGAAAGATAGCGACGCTCGTGCGGTAGTATGTTTCTCCGATTCCCACGGCCTCGGCAACTTTCTTCAGCAGGTGATCCGCAGGTCCGAGGATCTTGTTCTCCGTGACGCCCAGCATCCGCGATGCGGTCGCGTAATGCGGCGGCATCTCCGACTTCCACTCCGCCAAACCTTTCCACGATCCGTGTTCCCAAACTTTGTCGGGAGGTCGAAGCAGAGTACAGGCATAAGTAATGGACCCTCCGCCGACTGCGCAGCCGTGCAGAATGGTGACATGCCTGAAATATCTCATGCTGAAGAAGCCCCGCAACGCGAGACTGGGACGCCAGAACCAGCGATGAATTGACCAGCTGGTACGCGGCAGGTTCTCCGGTGTCCATCGGCAACCCATCTCCATTACCGCCACCCGGTAGCCCTTCTCCACCAGCCGGTGCGCAGTAACGCTCCCTCCGAAACCTGAGCCGATGACGATGAAGTCGAAATCCCATTCACCGTGATTGGACGGCATAGCAGACTCCTGTGTTGGGGCTAATGCTGCGGATATGGTGACGGAATTTCGATCCGCAGTTAATTATTCCACTGTTGGTGGCGCTTGGTTCAGTTACAACGCTGTATTCGTTGGCGGGCCATGCCGAATTGGGCCGGCGCATTCCCGTAACGGGAATCACAGCTAACAGGTTCGCTCGTCACTGCATCGCGGGTCTTAGCTACCGCATTATGAAGAAGTTCCTGCTTCTCATTTTGGGAACTTGAGACGGGGCGACCGCCAAGGGAGCTGCTGAGGCGTAATCGCAGGGGAATTTGAAAGGAAGATACAAGCATGGCAGAGATGGTTGCAAGCCTCAGTGAAGAACGGATCGCTTACCTGGAAGGGCTTGTCGGTCAGGCCCGGACTGCTGCTGCCGTCTTCACGCAATACACGCAAGAAGACGTCGATCGCATTGTCAAACCGATGGTCTTGGCTGGACTGGAAAAGGCTCAATATCTCGCCCGGCTTGCGATTGAGGAAACCAGGCTTGGGGTGGTGGAAGACAAGGCCCTTAAGAACATGGTGGCCACAGAATTTGTCTACAACTACATCAAAGACAAACCAACGGTTGGCACCATTCGCGAGTTTCCGGAACGCGGTGTGGTGGAGGTGGCTGAACCGATCGGGGTCATCTTTTCGCTGACCCCTATTACGAACCCCACTTCGACGGTGCTCTTCAAATGCATCATGGCGATCAAGACGCGGAACGCAGTCATTTTCAGTCCGCATCCCAACGCGACCCACTGCTGCTTCGAGGCCGTACGGATCATGTATGAGGCGGCATTGAAGCACGGGGCGCCCGAAGGCGTCTTCACTTGCCTGGAGTCGCACACCTTGCAAGACAATGCCTATCTGATGCAGCACAAAGACGTTGGCCTGATCGATGCCACGGGTGGACCGGGCATGGTTAAAGCCGCTTATAGCTCCGGCAAACCAGCCTTGGGTGTAGGTCCCGGGCAATACCCCGGTCTATCTGGAGAAAACGGCAGACCTGAACATGGCCGTGGTGGACATCATCACCTCCAAGACCTTCGACAACGGAACGATTTGCGCCTCCGAGCAAACCGTGGTGATCGATGACGAGATTTATGACACCGTGCTGCAAAAATTTTCGGAGCTGGGCGCGCACGTCTGCACCGAGAAAGAAACAGAACTGCTGGGACGCACGGTGATCGATCCCAACACGGGATTCATGCAACCGATGGCAGTCGGTCAGAAAGCCACTGATATCGCGCGCATGGTAGGTCTGCCGGTCAAGCCGAACACCAAGCTTCTGATTGCTCCGATTCAAGGCGTGGGTCGCCAATATCCGCTGTCCGTCGAGAAGCTGTTTCCCGTGCTCGCCGTCTACCGAGCGAAATCGGTCAATGAAGCGCTCACAGTCTGCGTAGACGTGAACCATGCGGGTGGAATTGGACATACGGCGGTCGTTTTCTCGCGCAACGATGAGGTCATTCAGAAGTTCAGCGACGTGATCAACGCGGGCCGGATCATTGTGAATTCGCCGGGATCGATCGGAGCCTTGGGTGGGATTTACAACGACATGGTGCCCACCTTCTCCTTCGGCTGCGGAACCGGTGGAGGCAACAGCACCACCGACAACGTAAATGTGTACAACTACCTCAACATCAAACGCGTGGCGCGAAGGACGCAAGCCCATATGTGGTTCCGAGTCCCCAATCAGATTTACTTCAACCTGAACGCTGTGGAGAATCTGCGCCGTCTGCCATCCCGATCCACCATCATCATCACCAATCCGGCCATGGAACAGATCGGCCACGTAGACACTGTGCGGCGCCACATTCCACCCGAAACCCTCGTGCATGTTTCCGTAATTCCCGATGCGGAGCCGGAAGTCAAGGTCGTCATGCAAGGAGTGGAAGCGCTCAACTTCTACAAGGCGGACCAAATCATTGCGTTGGGCGGCGGATCGGTAATCGACGCGGCGAAAATCATGAAGCTTAAGTACGAATCGCCGGAGGCGGATTTAGAAGAACTGGCCGCGCCGTTTCTCGATCTGCGCAAACGCGTGGTCGAGTACCCCACCGAAAAAGTCACGCGCGCGCGATTGATTGCCATCTCCACGACCAGCGGAACGGGCAGCGAAGTCACTCCCTTCGCCGTGTTGACCGACAAGCAACGTGGGCGCAAAGTGACCCTCGCCGACTACTCGCTGACTCCGGATGTGGCCATCGTCGATCCGCAGTTTGTCATGTCGATGCCGAAAGGCCTTACCGCCGATACCGGCATTGACTGTTTGACCCACGCGCTGGAAGCCGGAGTCTCGATTTATGCCTCGCCTTACACCGATTCCAACGCTATGCAAGCCATTCGAATGGTATTCAAGTACCTGCCCATAGCTTACGAGCACCCCAACGATGAGGAGGCGCGCAGCATGATGCACAATGCCGCTTGCATTGCGGCGATTGCGTTCTCCAACGCTTCGGTAGGGGTAAATCACGCGTTGGCTCATGCCTTCGGCGCGCGGTTCGGCGTCGCCCACGGTCGCGCCAACGCGCTGATGTTGCCCCATGTCATGGCCTTCAATGCGGGAGTGCCGACCAAGTTCATGCCCTCGCCGAACCAGCGGGGATATATCGCGCATAAGAAATATGCCATGGTGGCCGATCTGCTGGGTCTGGGCGGTCACACCATCGAGGAAAAGGTGAATAATCTGGTAGCCGCGACAGAACAGTTGCTTGATAGATTGGCCGTCCCGCGTTCTATCGCGGACTTGGGCATTTCGAAGGAAGAATTCGAGCGGGCGATGCCCGATTTAGTCAAGAATGCCTTTGACGATCCTTCGGGACGGTCAAACCCGCGCATGCCACTGTTAACCGAATTGAGCGATCTGTTCTGGAGCGCTTATCGGGGACGAAGTCTGCCGACGGTGACGAAGGCATCCCAACAACAAACCGCTGAGGAATGGTCGTGCGTATGACAATGAATGCCGAATGGCTTGAAATTAACGGAGAGCATGTGGGCGATGGCTTGCAGGCGGCCATCGAAGCACTGGACCGGGCCGAGAGCGATATGGTTCTGGATTTTTCTGCGGTGCGCCGAATTGATCCGAGCGCGCTCCGGGCGCTGGAAACGTTAGCCGGTACAGCCGACGAGAAAGCCGTTAAGCTGGTATTGCGCAACGTCAACGTCGAGATTTACAAAGTGCTCAAGCTAGTGAAGCTGGCGTCACGATTCTCCTTTTTGACCTGACGTTTCAATGACTCGAGCGAGGGCAAGGGCGGCCCAGGATTGTGCAGTTCCCGCATGGGTCGCAATCGTAGGCAAGCTTGCCAGAGGTAACTACTATGACGAACGGGGCCGGCAACAATTCCTTCTCCTGGGGAGACGCGTTTTTTCTGCATATCGAACGCCCGGGGCAGCCGCTGAATATCGCGGGGGTCAGCGTATTTGAAGGCGAGATCAAGCTCGCGGACTGCCGCG
Organism: uncultured Acidobacteriaceae bacterium; assembly: GCA_963763725.1. Lineage (GTDB taxonomy): Bacteria > Acidobacteriota > Terriglobia > Terriglobales > Acidobacteriaceae > Bog-257. Next base: position 235,691 of record CAVXQI010000014.1, on the reverse strand, counting down.
CGTACGTCGAATCGAAACTTCCGCTGATTCCTCGCTATCGGCAGCGCGTAGTGCCTACTTCTTTCGACCTGGGTCTTCCGAGTTGGGAGTTCGATCCGCAATTCGACATTAAGAACCATGTTCGCGAGGCCACCCTAAAACACGGGACGGAGAAGGAACTCAAAGCGCTCGCGGGAAAGATCGTGAGCGAAAGCCTGGACCGCCAGCGGCCGCTGTGGGATTTCACTCTGGTGCCGCTGAAGCGAGGGCGCACCGGATTCATCGTTCGAATCCATCACTGCATGGCGGATGGAATTGCCGGCGTCGGCGCGATGAATGTCATCATGGATACTTCGCCGGTCCCGCCACCGATCTCCGGCAAGAAACCGTCCGTGGAACTTCCTCCGCCAGCCAGGGACGCAGGAGCAGCCTTCCTGGATGGGCTCGCCAAGTCCTACCTCTCCCTGTTCAACGGGGCCCTAACCCTGCATTCGGGATTGATTAACATGGCGGAGCAGGCGGTGGCCGATCCCGCAAACGTTCCTGCCGAGCTGCTGGGCATAATGACGGAGCTCGCCGCGCCAGTAGAGCGGCTGCCCTTCAACGTGATCTGCAACGGGCCGCAGAAGTTCGCCTGGACCGAGGTACCGCTCGCCGACATCAAGGCCATCAAGAACACTTGCGGGGGCACGGTGAATGATGTCGTCCTCACCGCGGTGACCCTGGCCTTCGGCCGCTATGCCGAGCAGCGTGGCGTTGACCTGACCGGGCGGTCGCTGCGCATTGTGATTCCGGTGAATGTGCGTGGCAACGGAGAGGCCACGGAATTAGGAAATCAAATCTCCTTCGTGCCCGTACCCGTCCCGCTCGACATGCGCGATCCGCGGAAGCTGCTGGCCGTGGTAATAGAAAGAGTAGAGTTTCTCAAGCGTACTCGTGCGGCTGAATTTGTTGGCTTGCTGGGCGGCCTGTTGTCCACATTGCCTAACGCGTTCTGGAAAAACGTTGGACCGGTTGCCAGTCAGCTTCCCCTTAGCCTGTGTAACATCATCTGCACTAACATCCCCGGCCCGCAGGTGCCGCTCTACCTCATGGGTCACAAGATGCTGTCGTGGTATCCGTGGGTGCCGATCGGCGGATTGATGGGCATTAATTGCGCCATCCTGACCTATAACGGCACTGCGTTTTTTGGCTTCACCGGCGACGTGCACGCCGCGCCCGACCTTCATCGCCTGGAGAAGTTTGTGGATGAAAGTTTTGCTGAGTTGCGGGCTGGTGCTGCCGCCACAGCTGTAAACGCACCCGAAGCCAAGCCGCAGGTGCGCAAGCGCAAACGGTCGAACGCAAAGATTCCGGTGGCAAAGGCGACGGCAAAGGCGACGGCAAAGGCGACGGCAAAGGCGGAGGCGAAGACTCCTGCCGCGAGGAAGAAGATGGTCCGCAAGAAAACATCGCCAAGAGCCTCAAGCTCCGATAAGGTGGCATCGGTCGCGGGGCCCAACGCACCCGAGGAACCAGAAACAGCCCAGGCGGTCGGCGCGTAACGGACCCGGTTCGGACGAAGCCCATCGGCCGGGAGGTTTGTTTCCGAGTCGCTGTCGTTCAGCCAGAATCGGGCCCGGGCTCCGGCGATTCCGCGGAAGTGATGCTTTCGCGCAGGACCAAGCGCTCAAACTCCTCCTCGAATTCCCGTCCTTGATCCGCGATGTGACGTCCAGACGTTCGGTGGTCGGTTCAAGCTGCGGAGTATCGGGAGCGTGTAGTACCTGATTTGCGCTTCAAGTTGCTCTGCCACTCGGCGGATATCGGGCAGTAGATCAAAATACTCTTCTCGCAAGCGGTCCTGGATCATGCGGTCAGCCATTAACCGAGCACGCTCTCAAGTACGCGTCTTACCGATTCGGGTGGGAGGGAGTTGAAATGGAAACGCCATCCGTTGGGTTCGGCCCCTTCCTGGATGCGCCTGTTGAGTTCGTCTTCGTCGTGTTCCTCTACAAACTCTACGCTGAAGGCCTTCTTAGCTTCGCGGTTAAAATCACCATGCGATCGAAGTTGTATGCATATCCGGCTTTTTAAGCAGGTCTTGTTTCATGGCCGATAGCCCTCGAACATTCACCTTCAATTGCCAGCGATTATATCGAAGGTCACATCTGTGCGTGCCGCGGGCCATACAGAGAGTAGCCCTGTTGTATTCCCTTTGATTTGTTTAGAATTGCGCCGTACTCGTTTCACCCTAAAATGTTCGCGTTTTTAAGGAGGTCTCCCGTGACTCGCCTGCTTCGTTACTCCTATGCTCTTGCAATCGCCCTACTCTGCTTTTCCACCATCGCGTCAGCCGACCTGAAAATCAAGACCCGCACCACGGTGATGGGCCACACCACCGAGAGCACGGTGTACATCAAAGGAGCCCGCCAGCGCAGCGAGATGAGCTTTGGAGGTCACGGCGGCGCGGTCAGTATCATCCAGTGCGACCAGAAGCGCATGATCACGATCACTGGCAACCAGTGCATGGTAATGCCGATGGGCGGCGGCGAGACGTCTTGTCCGGCGACGCCGAACATGGGGGCTATGGCACGGGAGATGGCAGGCGGCGAACCCACGCCGCCCCGCAAGGGTGGCGTCGTGACCATCACGCGCACCTCCACCGATACCGGCGAGCGCCAGGACATGTTCGGCTACAAGGCACGCCACATCAAGAGTTCCATGATGATGGAGTCCAGCCCCGATGCCTGCAATCAGTCCCACATGAAGATGGAAACGGACGGCTGGTATGCCGATCTGTCGGTGGGATTTTCCTGTCCCGACGAGTCCTACCGCGCCTTAGCTTGCGGCGGCACGGGCGGTAAGCGCGGTTGCAGCGACCGCATCGTGGTGAAGGGTGGCGGCGGCGACGACGGGCTACCCGCTTAAGCAGACCATGACCATGACGTCAGAGCAGGGTACATTCACCACCACGACGGAAGTGGTTGAACTGACCAACACAAGCCTGGATGCACCGTTATTCGACATGCCGCCGGGCTGCAAGGTCATGGACATGTCCGCCATGATGGGCGGCGTGCCCGCGACGCATTCGGAGACGGCGCCTGAGCCGGCAGCAGCTCCGGCTACGCCCGCAGCGACTCCACCATCGCCTGCCGCGCCCGCCGTCGCGCCCAAGGCCGCTGGCGTGGTGCGCATCGGCGTGGTCAAGATCAAGGACATGAGCGGTCAGTCCCTGCCCACCGACAGCCTGCTCCTCAACTTAATGAGCGAGATCGGCCGCCACCAGCATGAAGCGGTGGCGCTGGAAACCGAAGGACCGCACTCGGACGTCGAGACCGAGGCCCTGCTCTAAGCAATGTGACTACATCCTCTACACAGTTTCCACGCAGGTGAAGGAGCCCAACAGCGGCGGGCTGCCGCCAGCTTCTCTGCCCAAAGGCGTAGTGTTGGATCCGGCCAAATATGAGGCTTTGACTGAATGTCAGTTTGTACAAGGTGGGCAAACCGCTACCCGAGCTCAAGGAGGTACCTCTGGCGGCCGACGCCAGCCAGTTCGCCGTCGACGCAGTCATGACGACGTTCGTAATGGAGTCTGACCGAGTCGATCAGCAGATTACAGAGGATGCCCATCCCAAGCCGGCGGCGAAGCCTGCCAAGGCGCCGCCGAAAAAGGGGACAACTGCCACGAAGCCGAACTAAGCCCTGGTTTTTGGGGGCATGCGTCATCTTCGAACGTCGACTGCCTGATGCTCGGGCGCGGCGTCGGCGAGCGATGCAATTTTCCGCTCGTAGAAGCTAATACCCGGCACGGCACTCAAGCCGTGGGCAAAGATGCTAAGCATCACGGTCGCGATTACCGCCGTCTGAATGGTTGACTCTCCGGGCAAATGCAATTCCTGCTCCAGATACACCAGACCAAGAACAATCGAAGCCAGACCGCGCGGGCCAAACCAGCCCATGAAAATCACGCTGGCCGTGCTCAGACGCGTACCGATGAGTGCTATCGCCACCGGCAGCATCCGCACCAGGGTCAGGCTGAGGACCGCATACAGCCACGCTGCCAGCCTTAATTGCGACCCATGGCGGACCACCACGAGTCCAAAGAGGAAGAACACGGAGAGGTTGAGCAATTGGCCCCATTCTTCGGCAAACCCGACGCTGTGTTTGCCGGCTTCCTTGAATCCGATCTGCACCGCCAGACCCGCGACAAAGGCCGCAATGAACATGCTCGCGCCCAGCAGCTCAGACGCTGCCAGGCAGAGTAGAGGCAACGTAACCACGGCGATTTGCTGGAACGATTCCGCCATCCAGTCCTTGCGACGGGCGAGGTCCAGTAGCCAACCGCCAGCGAGGCCAATCGCAACGCCGACGAGCGCTCCAGTCCCCAACTGTTCGAGAATGAACCGTGGCAGGTGCGTGCCGTGACTCGCTGTTGTCCCGGCCGCAGCGAGGGCGATAAAGAACAGTAGGAAGGGGACACACAGTCCGTCGTTGAGACCGGCCTCCACGTTGAGCGCTTGCCGAATGCGCATGGGAACGCGTGGACTATTCACGATGATCTGCCCCAGGCCAGCATCGGTCGGCGCGAGGATGGCGCCCAGGATTCCCGCTTCCCAAAGGGAGAGATGTGGAAACACGAGGCGCGCAACCACCGCGCCCAACAGAATGGTCAGCAGCAAACCCGAGCTCAAAAGTCGCGCTGGCAGGTTTCGAATGCTCCGCAAGATATTCAGGTCGGTGCGACTGGCATCGGTAAAGAGCAGCATCACCAGGCCAACTTCGGCAAGCCCGAGAAAGATCTCCGAATTCACCGGGGTTCCGAGAATCCGTTGCAAAGCGGGAGACATCAGCACTCCTGCGGTGGTGAAGAGGATAGGCGCGGTAACGACGCTTCGCTCCAAGCGTTGCGATACGAGGCTGTAAACGAAAAGGAGCGAGACGAAGAGAGCGAGAGGGATCATCACGTTGGCGCAGATTCAGGAGTTGGAAAGACGGAAACCTGATTGTATGCCCTGGGACTGGATGACGAAGGTGCCTGCGAAGCGGCTCAGCCTCTGGCATGTCCTTTGCGTCGTCGAGAGCTTGTGAATACGGGCGTCGGCCAGGGGTGGCAGGGCGCCACGCTCAAATACCCACCAGAGGCCAGGTCATCACGAGAGTGATCTCTTCGATGGGAATTCTCTGAAACCACCGCGGAAAGCAAACTTCTTCGCCAGCCGTTACGCCACACTCAGCGCCTCGCGCGTCGCTCTTAGCGTATTGATCAGCGATTCTTTGGGCAGCTTGCGGATAATCGGTTCAATCACCCACCCCAGACCAATGGGGATGTCGCGGGTCAACGAAATGGCGCGGCATTCGAAACCCACGCCGCCGTCACGCTCCTGAAAACGCCAATAGGAATACAGACGCCACAAAAAGCCGTAACCTGTATCGGGCGGCAGCACCTTTTCCTTTTCCGTGCCGGGATCTTCGACTTCAGCAATCCGCGTGGTATGGGAACGACAACACCAGCGAGCCTCGTCCACCGATGAGTAATGCACGTCGTGGTCGGTGTCGATCACCACGGTAATGATTTTTTTCTTCAGCAGCCGCAGGAAGATCTTGAAATCGTCGCCCGTGCGCTCGATCAGCTTCGAATCCATCACATCGGGCTGGTAAACATTTTTGTGGTTGTCGTAATCCTGAATCAGAGCAAGGGTGTCAGCGACAGTTGTGCCCGGAATGAACGCGGCCCCGATCCAGTCGTGAATCAGGCCATTCGGCACCTTGACGGACGCGTCGCCCGACCACAGTTGCGCGGGAATGTCTCCATGCCGCACTTGCTGTGCTATCTGGGGATCGGTGTCCGACCACAGGAAGGCGCCGCGCCCGTGCAAGGACGGTTCCATGGCCGCTTCGGCCTGCGCGGATGTACGCTTCGAAAGCCGCCAGCGTACGAGACTTCAGCTGCACGATGTTTGCAGTCTGCGCCATAAGTGTCTGGACTATTGCGAATCGTGAGCCGCCCCGATGCGATTGTCAAGAACAGCGTGTTTTGCGACAACGCACGCGAATATGCCGCAACTGTCTAGGCGGTGGCACGGCGGCGCTTTTTTCGGCGGCTTGGGTTTCACTTGACGAGCCTCCATCTCGGCGATCCGCGCACGCAGTTCTTGTAGCTCGGTACCAGGTTCGTTCGCTTTTTCCGCCGCCGATCCCGGAATGAACTTCTTCATCATTTGCAGTGGAGACAAGCGCCACCGATTGCACATCGGTCAAACGGCTCTCCAAGGTATTCTGCACTTTCTTGTAAGCGTCGAACGCCGATTTCAAGTACCACATGATGAATTCCTGACCAACTCGATCGGACGCGACGATGAGCTGACGCAGCAATTCCAGCGGCAATCCGGTCGGCTGCTCTTTCGCGTCTTCGACGATAATCTGAGTCAGGGTCACCCGGGTCAGGTCCTCACCGGTCTTGGCATCGACCACCTGCAGGTCCTTCCCATTTCGGACTAAGGCGGCGATATCTTCCAGATTGATATAGCGGCTGCCCGAAGTGTCGTAGAGTCTGCGGTTTGCGTACTTCTTGATGACTACCTTATCCGGTCCCATGGGGGCCGCCTCCTTGTTGCAATGCAAAATAATTGTACTTTTAGATTGACAAAGAACGCAAGAAATACTAGCGTTTTAATTGATGCTGCAATGCAGCAAAACGGAGGTCATTATGCCTAGAACAGTTAAGTCACGAACCCACTATGGCCCACTCTCGGGAATCGTCCTTTGTGTCCCTGCTATCGGGATGGATGCAGCAGGGTGTCGAAAACGTTTTTGCCACGCAACGGATCCTGGTTGATCTCATCACGCGTCAGAATGCGGATGTAATGCACATGCTGCGGGAGCGGTTGAACGATCCCGCATATTGTCCAGCCGAGATTTTCACCGATCTGACCGGAGAGGGAGTGACGAACTTCGTTGAAGGACAGAAGTTGCTCCTTAGCTTGGCGCAGCAGGAGTACGAACTAGTTACCAACGGAATGAAGGAGCGGGTTGGCGGTTTGCCGGTAGCCGTAGCGGCCGACCGATTTCATGCGCCGCGGTTTCGACACCTTTGTCGAGATGCACCAGGAGATTCTTAAGATCGCCAACAAACAGATGCACAACTGGCTGATGGCGGTAAAGGCCGGCAAGCCTTATGACAGCGAAGGTCTGGTTGAGGCCGCGCGGGAAAGCTTCGACAGTTTCATCCATGCGCAGAAGAAGTTCCTGGACGTTATTAAGCAAGAGGCCGACAATGCGACCGAGGGCAAGAACGGCGGAACCAGGAAGGCGACAGAGATCACCGAGTTGGCCCGCCATGCCTCGGATACTTTTATCGAGGCGCAAAAGAAGCTGATGGACGTAGCCGGACGTCAGGTCAATGCCAGCCTCAAGGCCACCAATCGTACGCTGAACATGGTCTCACCGGCTGCTTTTACGCAACTGCCGGATTTTACCCGAGACAACGTGAAGCATTTCGTAAACGCGGAGAAGGAGTTGATCGACACCGTTATCCACCGTCCCCTGGTGCACAAAACTATTAACAAAACAACACGCCGCAGACGTCCGCGGACAATTAAGGTGAAAGCCGCCCACGCGACGGCCTGAAATCTGAGCTGATGCCGTAACGATGTAGTTTTTTGTAATGTGTGACTTGTAGGAGCTGGTCGGCGTGCCGCAGCGATGTTGCGGCACGCCGATTTACCTGCGCGCCTGCCCAAGGGATGCTCGTACCTCCGCTGTGAACCATCGCTTACTTCCCCCTTTTGCAAGAAATCTACAAATTTCTGGCAACTCTTGACTGCTCCAGCTACACTAACTCTCCGGAGACGCCGCAAACCGTCCGCTTTCTATTAGGCGCTGACTGGCATCGGCTTTATCTGGGAGGCCGTAAGTGGAAACTGAAAGTCACAGGAAGCGCGCCTAATCGCCTATGGCCACATCCAGCAATGGCTACCAACAAGACTATGCAGAGGCCGACGTTACAATTTGGAAGGAAGCGTTGTTTGGGGCTGAGGTGCTCTTGCTGCACGCCTCCCCCGTCTACTATGGCTTAGGGGTACGGCGTGGCGATGGCTCGGGAGTTGTCCTGGTGCCCGGCTTTCTCGGTACCGACACTTATCTGAGGCAGCTGCATTCCTGGCTGGCGCGAATTGGATACCGTCCTTATTTTTCGGGCATTGGCCTCAATGCGGAATGTCCCGATCTGCTAATCCAGCATCGCCTCGATGAGAACATCAAAAAGGCGCTCCGCGAAACCGGACGCAAGATTCATCTCGTAGGACATAGCCTCGGCGGTATCATCGCCCGCTCGGTTGCCAACCAAAGGCCTGACGATATCGCATCGGTAATCACCCTGGGCTCACCGTTCCGTGGAACCGTAGTTCATCCCACCGTCCTCCATGCCGCTGAGTCCGTCCGCAAGCAAATTTTGAAAGCGCACGGCCCTGGCGTATTACCCGCGTGCTACACCGGACGCTGCACCTGCAACTTTCTGGCGTCCCTGCGCCGCAAGATGCCGCGCTCGATGTTTGAAACGGCAATCTACACCCGGCAGGACGGGGTGGTTGATTGGCGGTATTGCATCACCGGCAATGCCGGCAGCGATTATGAAGTTTCAGGAACACACCTCGGCTTAGCGTTCAATGCGTCGGTTTACACCATCATTGCGAACCGCCTGTCTGAAGCCCAGACGCCATAAGATTCCTGTTACGGCTGGGGGTTGTACAAGGCGTCCTGAGCTCTGCCTTTCCACTGGCCGCCGCGCCCCGACCAGTAGTTGAGCGCCGAGTGTAGCGTCGCTGCCAGGTACAATACCGCGCTGAACGGCAAGGTCAACGCCCACGCCCGGTTCAGCCCGTAAAAGCGGACCAGCGGCGAATAGATTGCCCACATCACCAAGTATGCCGCTGCCCCCGCGAGACTCAGCAAACGCGAGCCGCTGAAAAGCAGCACCGGCGGCAAAAGATAAATCAGTAGCAGACCCGCCATCGCCCCAAGCATCAGCCAGATCGAATGCCGTAACTGGTTGAATGCGGTGCGCGCGATCATGCGCTCAATCATGCCAAACGATTTGTACTCACGCAGGCTGCAGGTATCGGGCGTCAACCCGAGCCACACTTTCCCACCGCGGCGCTTCACCATGCGAGCCAGAGCGCAATCGTCGATGATCTCACCCCGGACGGCGGCGACTCCGCCAGCACGCATTAGCGCTTCCGGACGAATTAAGATGCATCCCCCAGCGGCTCCTGCGACCTTGCGCTTCGGATTTCGAACCCACTCTGGCGGATACAGCATGAAAAAGAAGAAGACGAACGCCGGAATCAGGAGCTTCTCGGGTAGGCTACGGCAATGCAGCTTCACCATGAAGGACGCCAGATCGTATCTCCCGCGTTCGGCAATAGCCACAAGTTTTGCCACACTTTCCCGCGAGTGCTTTATGTCAGCGTCGGTCAGCAACAGAAATTGGGGATGCAAGCGTAGCGCCTGCTCGATACCTTGTTGCATCGCCCACACCTTGCCGGTCCAGCCCTCGGGCAATGGCTGGCCACGAATTACCGTCAGCGCGTCCGGACGCGAGTTGTTCGCGGCAACTTCACGCGCCACCCTCGCCGTCCCATCAGCACTGTTGTCGTCCACCAGGAAAATGCGAATTGCGTCCCTGCAGCTCTGCTGCAAGAGAGAAAGTACGCAATCGCCAATGACATCGGCCTCGTTACGGGCCGGAATGACTACCGCGATAGGGCCAGGGATGGCAGACAAACCTGCCTCTTTCGTACCGAGCCTTCGCACCATCCAAAAGCATCCACGAGCGAAAGCGAGATAAAACCATAGGAATATGCAAACACCTCCGGCGATTAGAGCAGACAAGTGCATGAAGAGTCAGATGGGAGCGCAATGCGCTGCCTAAACAGAGTTTGCCATGATTATCGGCTTGCCAGCCCGCCAGCCGTCTCGGCGCCGTCGATCACATACACCTGTCCGCTAAGGTATGTGGCGTCGTCGGAGGCCAGGAACGCGAATAGCCCAGCCACTTCCTCGGGCTGAGCGTGCCGGCGAAGCGGTATCTTCTGGTTTATTGCCTCCAGCATTTCGTCAGAGTATTCGGCGTGTTGCATTGGGGTCAGAACGTAGCCGGGCGCGACCGCGTTCACTCGCACCTTGGGCGCCAGCTCCAGCGCCATGGAGCGCGTCAGCTCAATAACTCCGGCCTTGGTGGCGTTGTAATCGGCGTAGTAGGGATAACCCACGATGCCATTGGTGGACGCGGTATTCAGAATGACGCCGCCGTCGTGCGCCATCATGTAGCGGGCGGCAGCTTGCGCCACATAAAAGACACCTGTCAGGTTCACGGCCAGTACCTGGTTCCACTCGTCGGGCGTGATATCGAGAAACTTATGACGAATACTAATGCCGGCGTTATTGATGACGACATCTAATCCACCCAGGGCCCGCACGACAGCCGCGAAGGCGCGCTGCACTTGGCCATGGTCGGCAACATCGGCAACAAACACCCCGGCGATACCAGGTTGTTCTGCGCGGATCTTTTCGCACGCGGCGGCATCACGGTCGAGAATCGCGACTACAGAGCCCCCGTCCAGGAATATGGCAACCGTAGCTGCACCGATGCCGCTGGCACCTCCAGTGATGACAACACGCTTGCCTTTCAGTCCCCGCATGGGCTCCTCGAGTGACGCGGCTGAACTCCGCCAGACAGAATAACAAACGCTGTTCCACCTGTTGCCGGCGCCAGTTGCCGACGCCAGTCCAAATGAATACCTGTTAGACTTTTGCGCACACAGTATGGCAAAGCAAGCTGAAGGTCTTCGCACCCGGCTCTACGACAAACCCGAGGGCAAGTTTGTCCACGACGTCGTACTTGATTCCTGCCGCAAGCATGGGCGGAAGATCGCCGTCGTGGACACCTCCTGCACGCCAGCAAGGCAAATCACCTATGCGGCTTACGGCGAAATGGTGGACCGGGCCGCGCGCGGGCTGGTCGCGGCGGGCATTCGCCCCGGAGAGATGATCGGCATTTATCTGCCGAACTGCTGGGAGTTCGGCATCGCCTACCACGCTGCGACCTTGGCCGGAGCGGTGCCAACGACGATGAACCCGACCTACCGCGAACGCGAAGTGCGCTATCAACTGGAGACGGCGGAGGCGGTTGCTCTTATCAGCGACGGCGCACTACTCACCGGCATGAACCTCTCCGGACTTCCTGCCCTGCACAAGGTTTACACCATCCGCAATCCTGGACCGAGTGGGTCGGAGTCGTGGGAGTCGCTCTTCTACCCAAATCTCAGCGTACGGCTGCCGGAGCCAGAGCACGATTCCCAGGTGGCGTTGGCCACGCTTCCCTTCTCCAGTGGCACCACGGGTCTGCCCAAAGGGGTCATGCTGTCGCACTTCAACCTGGTGGCCAACGTATATCAGACGCTCACGCCGGGAGAATTCGGCGCCATCAGCGACTCGGATGTGCTGTTATGCTTCCTGCCGCTTTATCACATCTATGGTCTGACGGTGGGCTTGAATCTCACGCTGATGCGCGGATGCACCCTGGTATTGATGCCACGTTTTGACTGCGACCGTTCCTTGGAAACCATCGTGCAGGAGGGGGTGACGGTCACGCTTTGCGTGCCTCCCACCCTGCTAGCGTATTGTCAGGCAGCGGAGACGGGGAAATTCCCGCACGCACATCACCTGCGCTGGGTGAAGTCGGGAGCGGCTCCGCTCGCCCCGGAACTGACGCGCCGCTTTTCCCAAAGCACCGGCATTCCTATTCGCCAGGGCTACGGGATGACCGAAGCCTCCCCCGTGACGCATATCGGGTTTCTTCTTCCTGAGCTGTACAAGCCGGATTCAGTTGGCGCGCCGGTCGTACAAACCGAATGCCGGGTTGTGGATGAAAAGGAGAACGACGTCGCCGCAGGCGAAATTGGCGAACTGGTAATGCGCGGACCACAATTCATGCTGGGCTACTGGAAATCTCCGGACGCAAGTGCCGCGGTGTTGCGCGACGGATGGTACTGGTCTGGCGACATCGTACGTGTCGACGCCAGCGGCCAATACTACGTGGTCGATCGCCGCAAGGAAATGATGAAGTACAAGGGCTTCTCGATTGCGCCAGCCGAGGTGGAAAGTGTGCTGCTGGAACATCCCGCAGTGTGCGATTGCGGTGTGGTTTCGCGAGTGGACAGCGCGGGCGAGGAGATTCCGTGCGCCTTCGTGGTACTGCGAGAAGGAGAGGTCCCCAACAAGCAAACCAAATTGGGATTGCAGGACTTCGTTGCGGATCGTCTCACCCACTACAAAATGCCGCGTGAAATCCATTTTGTGCAAACCCTACCGCGAACCGCCTCCGGCAAAATCCTGCGGCGCGAACTGCGCAAACTCTTCTGAGGACCCGCTGCACCGGGCAACTCACACCGCTTTGTGACAGGCAACACACCACCTTTCGGGAATCCTGTCTACACTGGAGTTGGATTCTTATCGCCCACTAATTATCGGGCTTCATTGGAGGCATATGCATACGCGAAAAATAATGTTCGTCGTCCTTATCGGACTAGTCTTGGCGCTGATGGGCAGCATTGCAGCAAAAGACAATCCCATGGGCATTGCTACAAAACAAACTATCAACCTTAGCGAGCCGACCGTGGTTGCCGGAAGCTTACTGCCGGCGGGCGCCTACAACGTTACGCATGAAATGCAAGGCCAGACGCACATCATGATCTTCAAGCAGATCAAAGGAACCGCCGAGGCCAAATCCAAGTGCACGCTGGTACCGCTCGCGGCAAAAGCTTCACGTTCCGAGCAGCGTTTCAAAGAGAACGCGCAGAACCAGCGGGTTTTGGTCGAAATGACATTCGCTGGCGACAAAGCAACCCACGTACTGGAGCCGTAGCGCTCTGAACGTTCAAGAAAATACCAATGGCGGCCGAAGGGCCGCCGTTGTTGTGACGGGCAGCTCTTAGGTCAGACGCCGTCGAGTGCGTGCTGGCTGACAATCGAACGAAACTCATCGTCGCTGAGTAGGCCACCCTTGGCAATAGCTTTGCGTTTCACTAATTCCAGGACCGTTGAGCGACGGGACTCTGGCACGTCAACTCCGAGTTCTTCCGCCTTCAGGCGAATACTGTCGAGGCCGCTTTTCTTCCCCAGAACCACCCCGCGTTTTGCACCGACTAGCTCGGCAGCGTACGGCTCGATCGCTTCTGGAATATGAAATTGGCTGGCTACCGCGCCACTCTCCCGCAGAAACAGGTTGTCGCCGATCAATGGCTTCCACCCTTCCAGTCGGTATTTCGCCGCGCGGCAAACCAGTGCCGAGACCTCGCGAATTTTTTCCAGATTCATCTCGACGGGCACGTCGTATAGGCACTGCAGCGCAAGCGCTACTTCGCCGATATCGGTGTTTCCAGCGCGCTCGCCCATTCCGTTGATGGTACCGTGAATCCAGCTTGCGCCGCCGCGAACCGCCGCGATGGCCGCAGCCGTTCCGAGTCCGAAGTCATTGTGACCGTGCCAGTGAATTGGGATATCTGAACCGATCCACTCTCGCATCCGTCGCACCAGGAATTCGGCAGCTTCCGGTATACACGCTCCAAGGGTGTCGACCAGCACCACTTCCTTCGCTCCCGCTTGCAGGGCTGCGGAGTAGATGCGCCGGAGAAACTCGAGATCGGCGCGTGTGCCATCCACCCCGAAGAATGCGACCCGGATACCGTTTTCCGCGGCGTAACGAACCGCCTCGGTCGCACGCCGCACCGCCTCATCGCGGGAAATGCCGTACGCCTTAAGCTTGATCTCGCTGATGGGCACTTCGATGACGGAGGCTTGCAATCCCAGCCGAAGCAGTTCCTCCACGTCTCCACGGGTCGCGCGAGCAAAACCCCACACCTCGGAGTGTCGCAGGCCCGCTTGCAAGATCATCGCGATGCCTTCGCCATCTTCCTTCGACACCCTGGGAAAACCCGCCTCGATGCGGCCTACGCCGAGTTCGTCAATCTTCTTGGCGATTTCAAGTTTCTGCTGCGGACTGAAAATCACGCCGACGGTTTGCTCGCCGTCGCGCAGTGTGGTGTCGTAAAAGCGCACCATGTGCGAACGATCGAAACTGGGACACACACCTGGTCGTGCGTTCAATTCGCTGGTCCACACTTTGCCGGCGAAGTCGCTCATGGTAGCGCTCCCGGCTTAATCTGGCTTTCCGGCGCGTTCACCCCGTAAGCCTGCTCCCATGAAATAACGGGGTTCCGAAGCACGCCGATGTGCTCGATCTCGCACTCCATGACATCGCCCGGCTTGAGGAACCATGCCTTGGGATCGGCGCTGAAGGCGGCCACCCCGGAGACCGTCCCCGTCGACACCACATCACCAGCGCTATATCCCATTGCGGAATAATGCGCGAGGATCTCAGGAATGGTTACAGACATCTTGCTGGTATGCGAGCGTTGCCGCGGTTCGCCGTTCACGCGCAATTCCATCGCCAGATTGTGCGGATCGGAGATCTCGTCGGCCGTGACAATATGCGGTCCCAATGGGCAGAAGGAATCGATTCCCTTACAGAAGCTGAACACACCTGACTTCATCTCATGGCGTTGAATATCGCGAGCGGTTATGTCGTTGAAGATTACATAGCCGCCGATGTATTGCTCGGCTTCTTTGGCCGTGAAATGCTTGCCCGCTTGCTTGAGGACGACCGCGAGTTCGAGTTCGTAGTCGAGTTCCTGGGTGAGATGCGGCGGGAAGATCACTGGCTCATCAGGCCCGATGATGGCGTCTACGTTCTGGAAGAATACGATCCACGGCAGCACCGGATGCGAGAAGCCTGCCTGCTGGGCCTCGTGATGATGTTCGCGAAAATTGCCAGCAGTGTGGAAGAACTTTTTGGGGATGATCGGCGCTCTGATGCGAATCTCGTCGCGCCCGTAAAAGACAGGTTCGCCGTCGACCCCAGTTTCGGGCTCTTGCGCCGTCACATAGTCGAGCGCTGCACGGGCCGCGTCCAGGCTACGATCGCCGCCCTCGAAGAGCAAGCGCATGGCGGTGGGTACGCGGGCATTGGCGACATGCTCGTCAGACTCGTCGTTTTCGTTTTCCCGCAGATACAGCTTGTAGGCGGCATTCAGATCGGCAATACGGCCGTCTGCCGCCAGCGCGCCGATACGGTGACGTCCCAGCTTGTCGTGAAAGGTGACCAGTCTCATTCGGCTCTCAATTCAGAGAAGCGAACTTAGGCTATGGGGCGAAGGTCTTCTCTCGGTGCACGTAGTGTTTCTGGAAGTAATCGCGGTACTGGCCGGTGCGCACGTCATCGAGCCACGGCACATTTTCGCGATACCACGCGATAGTCTCGCGCCAGCCCCTGCTCGAAACCAATTGCGGGCCGCCAGCCCAGCTCGCGTTCCAGCTTTCTCGCAATTGATGGCGTAGCGCAGGTCGTGTCCCTTACGGTCGCTCACGAACTGAATGAGCGCTTCAGAGCGGCCCAGAGCAGCGAGAATCAGCTTCGCGACCTCGAGGTTGCGCTTCTCGCATCCACCACCGATGTTGTAAACCTCGCCTTCGCGTCCGCGTTGCAAAACCGCATCCAAGGCCGTGCAGTGATCGCTGACATGGATCCAGTCGCGCACGTTGCTGCCTTTGCCATACACCGGCAGTCGCTCGCCCGCCATTGCCTGCGCGATCATCAGCGGAATAAACTTCTCCGGAAACTGATACGGCCCATAGTTATTGGAGCAGCGCGTCACCACCGCCGCAAACTTGTGGGTCCGCACATAGGCCAGCACCAGCAGATCAGAAGCCGCCTTAGTCGCCGCGTACGGGCTGTTAGGCTGCAGCGGAGATTCTTCCGTAAACTCGCCTTCCTCGCCAAGGCTGCCGTACACCTCATCGGTACTGACGTGCAGGAATCGCGGTACTCCCGCTTCCCGGCAGGCCTGGATGAGGTTGTGCGTTCCATCCACATTGGTGCGGACGAATGCAGCGGCATCTTCGATGCTGCGGTCCACATGGCTCTCGGCGGCAAAGTGGATGACGGCATCGCATCCGCGCACCGCATCCAGCACGCGCGCGATCGCAGATGTCCAGCTGCACAAACTCACACTTGCCCTGCTGTAGTGCCGGTTCCAGGTTCTTCAAATTACCGGCGTAGGTGAGCTTATCGAGGACCACCAGCTTCCATTCCGGATGCTTGGCTAGCGCGTGATGGACGAAGTTAGAGCCGATGAATCCAGCGCCTCCCGTGACCAGCAGCTTCATAAGCTGCGCACCGTCGCGGGCTCTTCCGCATTGCGCAGTACCTTGTCGCGCACCATGTTGCTGGCGTGCCATAGCGATTCGAAGGTGCCGGCGTCGGTCCACCAGCCGTCCAGCAGAGTGTGCTGAAGCGTACCTTCCGCAATGTAGCTGTTGTTGATGTCGGTGATTTCGTACTCGCCGCGACCTGACGGCTTAAGCGTGCGAATGCGGTCGAACACTGTCCCGTCGTAAAAGTAGATACCGATAACTGCATATGACGAGAGCGGCTTCTTGGGCTTCTCCTCAATGCGAACGATGCGACCCTGATCAAACACCGGCACTCCGAAGCGCTCGGGATCGGGCACTTCCTTCAGCATCACCATGGCGCCCTTTTCGAGTCGATCGAAAGCATTGGCCGCCTCGCGCATGTCGCCTTCAATGATGTTATCGCCCAGAACCACGCAGATTTTGTCGCCCTTAGCCCAAGGCTCGGCCAGGCGCAGAGCGTCAGCGATCCCGCTTTCTCCCTCCTGGTAGGCGAAGCTGAGTTGCTGCAGACCAAACTCCTTGCCGTTCTGCAGCAGACGCAGAAAATCGCCGGCGTTCTGCCCGCCGGTCACGATCAGGATGTCGCGAATGCCGGCATCCACCAGCGTCTGCAGGGGATAGAAGATCATTGGCTTGTCATACACGGGCAGCAGATGCTTATTGGTGACGCGAGTCAACGGATATAGGCGCGTGCCGATGCCACCCGCCAGGACTATTCCCTTCATTAGCTCTCCGTTCTTGTGCCGCGAACAGTGTGGGTGCGTGCTACAGAATCTGCCGGCATTTTCATCTGCAAACTGCTGCAGAAGCGCGCTACCGGAGCGCGCGAGAAGACGGACTGTTCGGCAGCCGGGTACACAGAGATTATCAGCGAATCGCGTCCTGCATAGCAAGCCGCAGCTGGCTTCGCCAATCCGGCAGCATAACTCCGAAGGTAGCCTGCACCTTCGCGTTAGAGAGAACGGAATTTCGCGGCCGTCGGGCTGGCGCCTGAAATTGCTCGCTGGTGATGGGAACGACGCGCTTGGCCTTCAAGGGCCCACCGAACTCACCTGTGTCCGCGGGCCAATCGAGAAGCGCTTCGTAGTCCTCAAGGATAGCTCGCGCAAACCCTACCCACGAGGTCTGCTCCGCAGCCGTGAGATGAAAAAGCCCGCTCTGCCAGGAGCCGGTTTCGCTGTTGCGCTCCAGCGACTCTAGCGAGAATGATTGCGGTTGCCTCCGCGATTGTTCGCGCCCAGGTAGGCGCACCGTACTGGTCGCCCACCATGCGCAGCTCTTCCTTTTCGCGAGCCAGACGCAAAACCGTTCGCAGAAAATTCTTGCCGCGAGTATCGTATACCCAAGTAGTGCGCAGGATGATGTATGGACACCCTAGCACCGGCGATCAACTGCTCGCCTTCCAGCTTTGTCTGTCCATAGACGTTAAGCGGTCCGGTGGCATCGTTCTCTTGATAGGCCTGGGCCGCGGGCTTGTTGCCGTCAAAAACGTAGTCGGTGGAATAGTGGACCAGAAGGCAGGCGTTGCGTGCTAACTCCTCCGCCATGCGCGCGGGAGCCAAGGCGTTGATGGTCCGCGCCAATTCGGGCTCGCTCTCAGCCTTGTCCACCGCAGTATAGGCGGCAGCATTCACAAGGATGTCAGGTTCAAACTCGCGTATTGTTCGCGTCACGGCGTCAAGATCAGAGAGATCCAATTGATCGCGCGTGAGGCCTGTCACGTCGCCCAATGGCGCCAGCGTGCGCTGCAAATGCCAGCCTATCTGGCCAGTCGTCCCGGTGATGAGGACTCGCAGGCTCATGGTTGGTATCGCGGCAACTGGTCGCGCGCGATCTGCGAAAGGGGAAGATAGCCCCTATCCTTTTCTGACAGGATAGGCGACGGCATTTGCCAATCGATGCCGATGTCCGGGTCGTTCCACAACACGCCTCGGTCGCCGCTGGCATTGTAGTAGTCGCTGCATTTGTAGAGGAAGTCGGCGGTTTCGGACTGGACTACGAAGCCATGCGCGAAACCCTTGGGAACGTAGAGCTGCAAGTGGTTTTCGGCAGAGAGCAATACGCTGACCCAGCGCCCGAAGTTGGGCGAGCCGACACGAATATCTACTGCGATGTCCAGCACCTCACCCTGCACCACCCGGCACAGTTTGGCCTGGGGATTGGGGAGCTGGTAGTGCAACCCGCGTAGCACTCCGCGCGACGAGCGTGAATGATTGTCTTGCACAAACTGGTCCTCGATGCCGGCGCCTGCCAGCACGTTCTGGCGGTAGGTTTCCATGAAGAAGCCGCGCGGGTCTTCGTGGACTCGCGGATTCACGATAAGCACGTCGGGCAGCCGGGTTGCGATGATTTCCAAGTTCTCTCCGGGCGCAGCCACAGCGGTGGTGACTGCGCGTCACTTCGAAGGATAAACGAAGCGACGATTATAATGCGTGCTTCCTACCCTATGTTGCGCTGCTCCGCCATTATCGTGACCCATAACTCAGGCGCTAGCATTGGGGCCTGCCTGGAGGCGCTGGCGCGCGAAGACTGCGAGATCGTGGTTGTGGACAATGCTTCGCGCGACGAAACCGTGCGGCGGGTGGAAGAATTCGTCGCCTGGCATCCCGTACATCTGACGGCAAATCCGGAAAATCTTGGCTTTGCTGCCGCCGTGAATCAAGCGGCAAAGAGAGCGCTCTGGAGATGTTCTGCTAGTGCTCAATCCCGACGCCATCGCCGAGCCAGGAGCCGTTAAAGCGCTGTTGCAGTGCCTCGAAACGACTGGCGCAGTTGCAGCCGGCGGTGCGCTGCTGGCAGACGACGGACAGCCGGCGCGAGGTTTCACGTTTCGGAGGATACCGACTCTCGCAAGCCTGCTGTGCGAGGTGACGCTGGTTAACCAGCTCTGGCCGCGCAATCCGGTGAATCGACGATATCGATGTCTCGACGCCGACTATTCGCAGCAACAGGAGGTCGAGCAGCCTGCCGGGGCGTGCCTTGCAGTCACACGAGCGGCATGGCAGTCGATTGGCGGTTTCGACGAGCAGTTCTTTCCGGTATGGTTCGAGGATGTCGATGTATGCAAGCGTTTACTGGATGGCGGCGGGCGGATCATTTATTGCCCCGCGGCGCGGTTTCGCCATAGCGGCGGGCACAGCGTGGGCCAGTTACCGTTCCGCGATAAGCAGATGCTCTGGTACGGAAACATGCTGCGCTACGCAAGGAAACACTTTTCCAGCCGTCAGGTGGCGACATTGCGCACCGGAATCATTGTGGGGATGGTGCTGCGTTCGATAGCGGCGGTGTTCGGCGCGCGCCAAGCTCCGCTCGGCGAGACCTTATCGGCATATTGGGCGGTGGTGCGAAAAGCAAGATAGTCCGGGAGCGATCAGGACGACGGGGCGACCTGGCTCAAATTGTGACAATGGTATCATATATGTTACCATATGATCATGATCGAGGTCCGCGAATACCAGGATCGCGATGATCACAGCCCTTTCCGTGAGTGGTTTGACCGGTTGAACGCAGAGGCGGCCCGGAAAGTGACAACTGCCCTTTATCGCGTGGGGCTGGGAAATTTTTCGAACGTCAAAGGTGTTGGGTCTGGTGTTTACGAGTGCAGGGTCGATTTCGGGCCGGGCTATCGGGTTTACTTCGGCAAAGACGGAGCGCGCATTGTGATCCTGCTCGGTGGCGGGACGAAACAGCGCCAGCAGAACGACATCAAACTGGCTATTGCGCGGTGGGAAGACTTCAAGCGGACGAAGAAGCAACAGCGGCTCGAGGAGGAGTGAGAAATGGTTCTAACACGAGATTTCAGAGAAACCGTACAGGCGCGAGTGAGACGCGACGCTGCATTTCGCAAGGGGCTGCTCCGCGATGCCATTGAAAGCCTCCTCGCCGGAGAGGTAGCGCTGGGGAAGGAGCTTTTGCGTGACTACATCAATGCCACAGTAGGGTTTCCCAAACTGGCCGCAGAGACGAAGCTACATGTAAAGACCCTGCACCAGATGTTTGGCCCAAAGGGAAACCCAACCGCCAGCAACCTGTTTGGAATCGTTGCCTACCTTCAGCGGCGGGAAGGTGTCCGCTTGCAGGTCCGCACCAGCCGGGCAGTAGCTTAGGGAAAATCCCCACCCCAAGCAAAAGAAGCTGGATAGGGACACCCGGCCCGCGGCCAGAAGCGCCTAAAGTTTAACGACAGCCGTTTCTATGTCCGCTGATTCCCGGAGATCCTTAGAGACCTGGTCAGCTTCCGCCTCTGTGTCAAAACTAATAATCGGTTCCGGCTCGAAGTTAAACGTAGCAACGTTGTCTGAACTTACACGCCACTCCGTCAGCCAATAGCCTGGTTTGACGCCCGATCTCTCATCCATACCAGATAGATACTTGACAAACCAACCTGTGGGAGATGGCGCGCCTTGGATGCGAATGCGAAAGCTCGGTGCTCTTGAAACGACCTCAACATTCTTCATGCGACTCTCGGATTTCTGCCACCGCTGCCACAGCGAAAACAGTCCAGCGCGTCGTGGGGCACCGGACCACCTTAGTTGTTTGGTGTTCGGATGCCAGTTAATCGGCTAACGCCCTCAACAGCTAAATCTAATTGAGCGCGCGATGTGGCCGGTTCGGGAAGCCCCGTTGACCCACTCAATTGGGCAGCGATACATCCCTGAGCCTGGCGGAACAAGACAAATAGATTCTTATCGGGCATCGACGCCAGAGTCTTTTTGTCGCTGCATTGGGAGCCTAGATGTGTGCAGGAGTCCGGTGCGACCGAGTCGGTGACCGACAGATCGCTCACAGCATCCTTTTTTGTAATCCGGGCCTGTTCTTCAGACAGAAGAGAGGACACGGAGCGCTCGACTCCTTGCACCAGCGGAACGTTCGCAGCATTCACTCCAACAGATCCACAGCTAGCGTACCGTCCGAGTACTAGTATCAAGTCAGAATTCTTGAATCCTGACAGGCGCTGGGACAGCACTTCAGTGATCAAGGAGCATTCCTGAATTTGGTCGGCAACAGTGTTGATACGTTTCTTTGTGATGTGGGTCTTGAACTCTCGGCCGTCGTCTCCCAGAAAGATCAATTGATCTTTCTCGACTGCGAATTTCATCAGGCCGTTCTCTGTGACCTTGGGATCGTGCTGCCATCGCCAACTTAGCGTTCGCCCGGCTACATAGGTCTGCTCGCCGTCGCTAATCTGGAAAGTAAGGGTCTCATGACCCCATGAAGATGTTTGACCACCACTGCAACCGACTCCGGTTGTGCAGGTGACAGGAGCGGTGGAAGTTGAAGTCCAGGACTCCGAACCCATTCCCCGAAGCAGGCCCAACTGCCATTGCCGCGGCTTCTCGGCTGCATGACATAGTACGGTGGTAACCAACATCAACACGAATGCCGAGAGTAGTATGTTTTTCATTTTGCCCCACGAAGACAACCTGTTCGTCTTCTCCTTCTGACTCTTCAGGCCATACGCTTCTCCGTACATTCCCTGTGTAGACACTTCCACACAAAGTCGCCGTCTTTCACCCCTACAATCGCCATGGAACCATGCCATGCGCCCTGCTCATTGGGGCAAAGCTTCGACCTTCGACTGGTGGCGTCCATCGCTCGCTTACCTATGTCTACGTACCCCTGCAGGGGGGAGTAGTGACGCGTGCATTCCAAACAATGCATGAATGTGCTGACGTTTGTCGTTCCCACGGGACGTACCCCACTTATATTGGATCAGTTTCATCGGGCTGTGATGAATGTCACATAGTACCTCGACTTCGTCTGCCACTATGTGTTCCTCCCATATTGTGGCGTCTTCCAGAACCAACGTAGGCGACCGGACGGGACAGGCGGCAACGATCCAAGCGTCAAACCCCGATGACGCCCACCAACTCCTTCACCGAGTCGGCGCTCTTCTGCAGGGCGGCCTGCTCTTCCGGGGTCAGTTTGATCTCGAGGATCTTCTCGATGCCGTTGGAGCCCAGCTTGCACGGCACGCCGACGAACAGTCCGTTGATACCGTACTCGCCTTCCAGATAGGCGGCGCAGGGCACGATCTTCTTCTTGTCCTTGAGGATGGCCTCGACCATCTCGGTGACCGCGGCCGACGGCGCATAGTAAGCGCTGCCGGTCTTGAGATACTTCACGATCTCGGCGCCACCGTCGCGGGTGCGCTGCACCAAGCGGTTCGATGGTAGCTGCGTCCATCAATTCGGTGATGGGAATGCCTGCCACCGTCGAGTAGCGCGGCAGCGGGACCATGGTGTCGCCGTGACCGCCGAGTACGAAGGCGGTGACGTTCTCGACGGAAACATCCAGTTCCTGCGCAATGAAAGTGCGGAAGCGCGCCGAATCCAGAATGCCGGCCATGCCGATCACGCGATTGCGCGAAAAGCCGCTGAGCTTGTAAGCCGCCTGCGCCATGGCGTCGAGCGGGTTGGAGACGATGATCAGGATGCAATTGGGCGAGTACTGCACCACTTTGCCGACCACATCGCTCATGATCTTGAAATTGGTGTTGAGCAGATCGTCGCGGCTCATGCCGGGCTTGCGCGGAATGCCCGCCGTGATGACCACGATGTCGGAGTTCGCGGTGTCGGCGTAATCGTTGGTGCCGAGGACATATGAGTCGCGCTTTTCGATCGGCATCGCCTGCAGCAGGTCGAGACCCTTGCCCTGCGGCACGCCTTCAATGATGTCAATCAGTACGACGTCGGCCAGTTCCTTCGACGCCAGCCAGTGCGCCGCGGTGGCGCCCACATTGCCAGAACCAACTACGGTTACCTTTTTACGCATGATGCCTCACAGTGTTTGAATAATTTAGTGATGTGTCACAGCATGAATCCGAAGAGTGGAGGAGGCAAAGGACGGCCTCCTCAAAACAAAAAACCCGGACACGGCGGTAAGAGAATGCGTGAGAACGGTACCGTCCCTGAACCACTACACCCAGCACTCCGCTTGCGGCTCCGTGCTGGGCTAAACTATGTCCCCGGCTTCGGCGCTGGGTTTTCGACCAGCAGGTTCCACCTGCGATTGCCAAGTTTGCTCTCTTACGTACTCCAAAGTGCCGAAACCGAACGCGGACTGAAGGCGCTACCCGAACCTCCGCCTTGAGCAGTAAAGACGCCCTTGGCAGGACGGCTCGGCTACTTCGCCACCAGCTCCGCCACCGGCGCCATGTTCTGGATCATGTGACGTCGCGAACTCGCTGGTCCTGACCTTGGTCGCGCCTTCCAACATGCGCTCGAAGTCGTAAGTGACCTTCTTCTGCAGGATGGTGCGCTCCAGCGAACCCTCGATCAGGCGAGCCGCCTCGTGCCAGCCCATGAAGTCGAACATCATCACGCCCGACAACATGACTGAGCCGGGATTGATCACGTCCTTATCGGCGTACTTCGGAGCCGTGCCGTGGGTGGCTTCGAAGATGGCGTGCTGGTCTCCGACGTTGGCGCCCGGCGCAATGCCGAGTCCCCCGACCTGGGCAGCGGCAGCATCGGAAATGTAGTCGCCGTTCAGGTTGGGCGTCGCCAGCACCGCGTACTCATCGGGACGGGTAACAATCTGCTGGAAGATGCTGTCGGCGATGCGGTCGTTGATCATCAGCTTCGTCTTCCACGCACCCTTACCGTGGGTGGCGTAGATGTTGTCGATTACGCCCTTCACTTCCTTGTAGAGCGCTTCGCGGAAGTCCTGCTGCGCAAACTCCAGACCGGGCTCGACCATCTTGGCGTTGTCTTCGATGGACAATCCCGGATTCCTGTCGAGGTTATCGATGATCCAGCTCTCGCGCTCGGTGATGACCTGATCGCGGAACTCCTGCGTGGCCAACTCGTAGCCCCATTCGCGGAAAGCGCCTTCGGTGAACTTCTGGATGTTGCCCTTGTGCACGATGGTCACCGATTTGAGATGGTTAGCCAGCGCGTACTGGATGGCCATGCGCACCAGGCGCTTGGTGCCGGTGATGGAGATCGGCTTGATACCAATGCCGGAGTCTTCACGCACATGCTTGTTGGTGCCCGCCAGCATTTTGGTGTTGATGAAGTCAATCAGCTCCTTTGCCTGCGGCGTTCCCTCTTTCCACTCGATGCCCGCGTAAACGTCTTCGGTGTTCTCGCGATAGATGACGATGTTCATGCGCTCGGGATGCTTTACCGGCGACGGAATGCCTTGGTAATACTTCACCGGACGAACGCAAGCATAGAGATCGAGGAGCTGGCGCAAAGCGACGTTCAGCGAACGGATGCCCCCGCCAATCGGGGTGGTCAATGGGCCCTTGATGCCGATGCGCAACTCGCGGAAGGCAGCGACCGTGTCATCGGGCAACCAGGTCTTGAAGCGGTCCATGGCTTTTTCGCCGGCGAAGACTTCGTACCAGGCGACCCGGCGCTTGCCGTTATAGGCAATTTCAACTGCCGCATCGAATACCCGGACCGACGCTTTCCAGATATCACGGCCGGTGCCGTCGCCTTCGATGAAAGGAATGATGGGATTGTCTGGGATAACAAGCTTACCGTTTTCGTAAGTGATCTTGGTCCCGCTGGAGGGCAAAGGTATTTCATTGTAAGAAGCCGCCACAAGGCACCTCGAGGAAGTATGGGTATAAAGTGACCCTAAGCTGCAAACAGCCATGTGTCGGGACTAGGAAGCACTAGCAGAATCAGCAGCACGCCGAAAACCGAGTCATGGGCACGAAAACAGTTGCGGCCCCCACTTGGCCATCCACCGCCGCGTCCGGATCAGAAAGGCTTGCCGGGTTCTCCCGAACCTTCTACGGTATCACCGCAGCCGAGGGGCTTCAATGAAATCCCGGATTACGGCATACCACGTTGGCGGTAGATGGCCCGGGTCTGCCGCAGAACTTCGGACAGCCGCATTTCGGGATCGAAGCTGTCATCCGCGCGCAGCACCCTCCACAATAGCTTCTGGAGGGCGCGATGGGGGTGCTCGGCGACCGGCAGCCATTTGCGCGCTCGTCCGGTCACCAGGCGCACCAGATGCTCGAGGGTACGCAGAAACAGCGCGCTCTGCGTGAGTTGGTCATATTCGCCGGCATCCAGTAACCCATGCTCATGCAGCAGATTCAGCCGCTCCCGCAGATTTCCCGCAAGCCAGAGTTGATGCCGCGCCTGCAGCGAACCAGCCAGGTAGTCGAGGTCATAAATCGCCACCCGGGCCGGTCTTAAAGTTCTGCGGAGGTCTCACTCCGCTCCAACCGGAGGCGAACGTCCTGCAATTCTGAATCGAAATCAGGCCGGCGCGCGATCTCTGCAATTCCCTTACGCACGGCCTCCAAGGCGCGGTTGCCAACTTCCCGATCGCCCGCGACATGGCGCAACTTGAGATACGTTAAGCCTTCCCACGGCTTGGCCTCTTCCTGGAAGTATGCGGCCAACTGGGTTGGCGTGACGATCAATTCACCTTCGCGACCGTGCGGACGCAGGCGAGCGTCCACAGAAAATACGGTGCCATCGAGGGTATATGCGGTCAGCGCATCCATCATGTGCGCCGCAACTCGTTGCATCTCCTCCTGCGCGCAAGCTTCGTCACAAACAAACAAAACATCCGCATCCGACAGCAGATCGAATTCGCGCGCCCCTAACCTTCCGAGCCCCATAACCGCGAATCCGGCAGGAGCGCCGGCAATAGCCAAGGCGGCTTGGATCGCAGCCTCAGCCGCGGCGGTGTTCTCGCTTAGCGACTCGAAAACTTCGCGCAACTGAAACAGATCGCGGGCGCCCGAGAGAAACACGCGGCGGCGGTAATGCTTTCGCAAGATCGCGTTGGCTTCGGAGCGATCGACCTTTTCCTGGGCCAGGTAGGCAAACACGGGATCGGGTACAGCATTCTCGCTTCGCGGACCTTCGTCGAACAATTCGCCCTTGCCCCGCAGTTGAAAGCTCTCAATCTGCGACAGCAGGGAAACCTCCGCCGGGATGCCGAACCAGGATGTCGGTGAGATATTCGCTGAATTCAAAGATGGTGAGCGCCCGGCCCACGGCTTCGGGCGAGCGCAACACCGCGCCATAACGCTCCGACGTTGTTCCGGCTGAACTGAGAAAGCGATCGAGGTTGCGCCGTGCATGTTGCGACAACTCGGCGGTACCGGCTATTTCCCGTAGCCGCGGAGAATCGACCGCCAGCCGCTGCATCATCTGGCTGTAGGAACTCTCAGGGGTCGCGGGAGTCTCCGGATGCAACTGAAATTCAGGCGGGTGATGGTCCTGGCTCTGCTCCTGATAGATGACGCGTTGATAAATCTCCGCTACCGCCAACATGCGCCTTTGCACATGGGCCAGGAACTCTTCGGGGGTTGGAGCCGTCGTACCTTCCCTCGCGAGGCCCCGCGCCAACGTTTCCAGCTCCCAGCGCGATTCGGGCAGCCGATGCGTCTGTTGACCATGGCGCAATTGCAGGCGGTGCTCCAGGTTGCGCAGGAACTCGTACGCGTTGGTGAGGTTATGGAAGTCCTTGCTGCCGATGTGTTCCTTGTCGTACAGCTTCTGCAGAGCAAACATCGTACCTCGCGAACGCAGCCACGATTCGCTTCCGCCATAGACACGCTGCAGGCATTGCACCAGGAACTCGATATCACGAATGCCACCGCGGTCGATCTTCACATCGATGCCGCCCTGGCCCGTCTGCTTCAGCAGGCGCCGGCGGCGGTGACTTCCCATTTTCTCCCGCGAGGCGAGCGCCGTCTTGATGGCAACGAAGTTCAGCTCAGGCCGATAGACGAAGGGTTGCACCCGGCGCACAAACTCGCGCGCCAGGCCCAGATCGCCTGCGGAATGGCGCACCTTGATCATGGCCTGCAACTCCCAATCATGGGCGACGTGGGAGTAATAATGGATCGCATGGGGCAGCGGCACCGCCGGTTCGCCTTCATTGCCCTGGGGACGCAAGCGCAGATCGATTCGGAAGACCGGCCCCTCACGAGTGTGGCGCGAGAGCAGCTCCGTGGTTTGCTGGGCCAAGCGGATGAAGTATTCGCGGTTAGGAATCTCCGCTCCCGGGGGCTCGACACCACCGTCGTAGAGATACAGCAGGTCGATGTCGGAGCTATAGTTCAGCTCGTTGCCGCCGAGTTTGCCCAGAGACAGCACGGCAAAACGAGAATCGATTACGCGCCCTTCGGCATCAAGCTGCTGCGGCGAGCCATAGCGGTGCTGCATGTTGGAATGGACTTCGCGCAGAGCTTCTTCGATCAATACATCGGAGAGCGCGGAAATCTCGGCCGTCGTTTCAGCGAGAGTAGCGACTCCAAGCAAATCGCGCAACATGATGCGCACGTACTCACGCTTCTTGAACCGGGCCAGCAGTATCGCCGTATCGATTTCAAAAGAGCGCGAGCGCATCCGGGCGAAGCTCTCCTGGAATTCTTCGCGCGAATGGGTGCGGTCCAAGCTTTTGTCGCGGACAAAGCCGTGAAACAGGTCGGCGTTGTGGATCAGCGTCTCGCCCAGCCAAGAGCTGACGGCGAACACCACAACCGCGTAGTGAATCAAGAACTGATGCTTCTCCAGCAGGCGCAACAGATCGGGCGAAGCCGATTCGGCCAGCCGTTCAAACTGATTGACCGCTGCGTCGGGATTCGGCGAACTCGGGAGCAAAGCCGCGAGCGCCTCGCTGAACTCCCGCACGGCACGAGTTGGCGAATGTGAGCGAGATTTCGCTGGGCCGCCTCCGCATCGCGAAACTGCACGTTCGAGGGCAGAATTACGGAATCAGGCTTGAGCGATATTGGGCACGCGTGTTCCATGGGTGGAGCATGGTCTTTCAGACGTGCATAACTGTCGCCGCTTCTTGCCTCTCGCTTTAACACCTGGAAATAATGTTTTTCTCACCCAACGGCTAAAGAGGCTGCTGAAAAAGTCGAAACAGCAGATCCCTCGCGGGCTGAAGCCCGCTCAGGATGAAAAAATAAAGAGCTTAACGGCGCACCTAAAGGGGCACCCCTCCAAAAATCCGCCGGAACCGACTTTTTCACCAACGGCTAAAAGCCGGCTCATTTCCAAATGTTAACTGCGCCGCTAAGCAGTGCATCCACCTCTACAACAAGTTCGAAGATGCCGTAACGACAAGATACTTTCGGTTTCGTCCGCTCAAGGCCCGCGAAGCACTATTTCGCTGCTGCTCCAGTCAGCATGGTTAGCAGCATAATCAGGTCGGTGCGGGCGTAGATGGCATGGGGCAGTCCTGCCTCCATGTATACCCATGAGTTGGCAGACAGCTCTTTCTCTTCGCCATCCAGGGTGACGCGGGCGTCGCCTTGAAGAATCTCGATGATGGCTGGCACTGACGCCGTGTGCTGCGATAGTTCCTGCCCTCCTGCAAAACCGAAGAGGACAATCTTCACGTTATCATCGCGATGGATGGTGCGGCTCAGGGTCCCATCTTGCGGAACCTGAACTTCTTTCAACAGGTTGTCGACGACAGAAAACTTAGGCACAGGCTCTCCTTGCTGTTTCATCCTATCAATGCAAATGCCATCATAAGAGTCGGGTTGAGAAAACCCCTTTATACCTGCCATCCTGAGCGAGGAGTCCGGTCGCCGCGGCGAGCGGACGAGGAATCGAAGGACCCTTTGGCTGCCGCCATCCCAAACTTGTTGCCCCTGTCAAGAGCTGCCCAAAGAGTCGTGCAGCAATAGGGGTCCTTAGACTCGCTGCGCTTGCTTAGGATGACACCAAAAACATACGCGCGCTTAACAATAATCCAGCTAGAGCGCCGCTCTACCGGTATTCGGTAAAATCCTCGCCTAGCTGTAGGGATAAAAGATGAAGAACAGCAGCGAGAGAGCTGTCAATACCCACAGTCCGGGCTTCAATTGGTTCGACCTTCCAGCAGTTAACTTGCAGATGGGGTAGAGCACGAACCCCGCGCAGATTCCGATGGCGATGTTGAAGGTGAATGCCATCAACGAGACCACCGCGAACGCCGGGATGGATTCGGTGTAGTCGGCGAAGTCAACGCGCGTGATGGGCGCAAGCATGAATAAACCAACGATGATCAATGCAGGCCCGTACGCCTGCGGAGGAATGGCCGCTACAAACGGCGAGAAGAAGAGCGCCAGCAGGAAACAAGTTCCGGTAATGAAGACGGTAAATCCGGTGCGTCCGCCAGCCTCGATACCGGTGGCCGACTCGACGTAAGCGCCGGCCGTGGTGGTGCCCAGGACGGGAGCAATGCAAGTCGTGATCGCATCGACCAACATAGGACGCTCGATCTGCGGCAGTTGTCCGTTGTCGTCGAGGAATCCGGCGCGTGCCGAAAGTCCGATCAGGGTGCCCATAGTATCGACAAACGCCATGATGAAGATGGTGAGCACCACGGGGAAGGCGCGCCAGGTAAACGCGCCGTGAAAATCAAGTTGCCACACGATCGGAGCGACAGCTCGGCGGTAGGCTGACCAAGCCGTGGGGCGACGGGGCCATTTTCGCGACGAACGCCACGATCGCGGTGATAACAATGCCCAGCAGAATCGCTCCGGGAACCTTTCGGATCACCAGGATGGCAATCAACACGAAGCCGAACATGGCTACCAGCGCAGGATGCGAGGTCAGATGTCCCGCTTGCACCGGAGCACCCGAGACGCCGAGGGTGACCAATCCAGTCTGGTTCAGCCCGATAAAGGTAAGAAACAACCCAATGCCTACCGCGAAGCTGTAACGCAATCGAAGTCGGTACGCCTTCGACGATCCACTGTCGCAGCCGCAGGATGGTCATCAGGATAAACAGCGCGCCAGCGATGAAAATTGCCGCCAGTGCCGTCTGCCAGCGAAAGCCCAGCAGCTTGCAAACCGTGAAGGCTATGAAGGCGTTTTCGCCCATGTAAGGCGCTATGGCGAAGGGACGGTTGGCGTAAAACGCCATGAGGTAACAGCCGAAGGCAGCCACCAGTACCGTCGCAACAAATGATGGGCCTGCAGGAATTCCAGCGGTCGAGAGAATAGCGGGATTGACTACCACAATGTAAGACATCGTGGTGAAGGTCGTAAGTCCGGCGACCACCTCGCGTCCTAGTGAGGTGCCATGACCATCGAAACCGAACCAGACGTTCAGCCAGTGCAAGGAGCGCTCCCGAGAAAATAGACTTCTACGGCGATGCGAGCACCTCAACATTCATAAATCATGCAGCCCAGGTTGCCTTGCTACGAACTGGCACCTTGCAATGCTGTGGGCTCCAGCGCTGAGGTACAGTAGGGGCAGCGAGTCGCCTTTTTTACGACTCCGCTGAAGCAATAGGGGCATTCCTTCATTTCGGCGCCGCCTTGCTGACGGTGAAAACGGTTCACCTGCCGAATGAGCAAGAACACACCCACAGCCACAATTACGAAATTGAGGATGGCATTCATGAACACCCCATAGTTCAGCGTGGGTGCGCCAACCGACTTGGCGGCTGCCAGATTATCGAAGTGCTTTCCGGTCAAGCTGACGAACATGTTGGAGAAGTCCATCTTGCCGAAGCTAGCGCTGATGATGGGCATGATGATGTCTTCGACGAAGGAGTTGATGATCTTGCCAAAGGCCACACCGAGGATGATGCCAATCGCCATGTCCAGCACACTTCCCTTCAGCGCAAACTCCTTGAATTCGCGAAAGCCGCCTTTGCCGATCTTCGCCAATGGCGCGGGACTCACCATACGGCTGGTGAAGTTGCTGAGATCGACTGGATCGGTGGAGTGTGTGTGCTGCATATCGTCGCCCTCCGCGAGTTATTGCCGAGTCCGCAATGAACACCTCAATGGGATACAGGGCATGGTCGGACGGGGTGGAAAGCTTGTCAAGGGAAGTCGACAGAGGGGATGGGGACTCCCTACGAAGCTCTTCCGAAGTCAACGCGAAGAAGAACTTCGGGTTGTTCAGGAGTTTAGGGAGGTGGTGGGCCCGGAGGGATTCGAACCCCCAACCAAGGGATTATGAGTCCCCTGCTCTAACCGTTGAGCTACAGGCCCGTTTTGGACTTCGGCTTACTCATTGTAAACGGGTCTGTCCTCGCTTCGAGAACGGAGCAAGGAAACTTAAGTTGGGGAGGTTTGGAAGAAGCCTCAGGGGGTGCGAGCGCGTGGAATATGAGGATTCCAGGTGAGAACCGAGACTGGATAAGAACAGGAAAGAGTGTGGCGTCCCTAAAGCCTGGATTATTCATCAGCAACTCGCGCCTTGAAGGGCACGGCTTTAGAGGGTGTGTGAGAACATGTGTCGTCCCTACGGGACTCGGATCCATTCTCCACTCTACCCAGCACTCCGCCTGCGGCTCCGTGCTGGGCTAAACTCTTCCGCGCCTACGGCGCTGGATTCTTGCGCAACTGTTCCACCGTGCCACTCGGAACCAGTTCTCACACATGCTCTTTAGAGGCGGCTGAAAACCTCTGGTGAACGCTCTGGGTGGCACCCGCCTGCTTCAGCAGGGGGAGCTGACTTCAGTCCAGCGGAAAAGCGTTCCATCGCGCAATGGGCTTTAGCCCCTGGGCTTTTCGATGCCCAGCGCTAAAGCGCGCGATCAAACGCCCAACTTCATCCCGGAGCGCTGAAGCGCTCCTGTCCCTGCATAAATGCGGGGGCCCCCAGCAGAGCCACATTCCACCAATTACGCTCCGACTTTTTCAGCGGCCTGTTTAGCCGTGCCGTAAACGGCTCTCTTTGACGATGGCTTTAGACACTGAGCCCGCGACGTGGCATTGTCTTAGTGGAAGGCTTTGCGTATCCCAACACTGGTTGGCCACCAGGTCAGTTGGACAGAACTGGTGAAATCCGTTTGCCGAGTAGGGGCCAGCACGGGCACCCACCACGTTTCGTACTGCAGGAAAGACTTGATCTCGAGATCTTTGCGAACGCGAAGCATAGCTGAAACGTTCCAGTCCCACTGTGTGCTTCCGCCGGGGATGAAGTCATTGGCGATCTTGCTGTTGCGGACCCCCACTTGAATGCTGCTCTGGGGGCTGAGGTGATAGGTACTCCACGCCTGGTAGCCTTTGCCTTCGCGGCCAATCCAATTCCCCATCAGAAACTTATTGTCGAGATATAAGTCGTGGTAGATCACCTCCCAATAGATGAACTGACCGCCTTTGCTGTCCGGGGTAGGTGGGTCGGTATAGACCGCTTCGGCGCGGAAGTCGAGTTTGGGAAAGCGGGGAAAATGCGTGAGATAGATTCCGGGATTGACTGCGGAGCGCCGAGGCGCGCTGACCGGAGAGACGTCATCGTGCACCAGCGAATCGCTGTACAAGGTCAACCAACGGCGCACGAAGGGCAGCCTGTAGGAGAAATCGAAGCTGGCATGGCGCGCGCCGGGATCGTTGCGCGAGAACTTGATCTGAGGGGTAACGTCGGTGAAGCTGGTGAAGCTATTCCAAAACGAACCGAAGGTAATGGGCACGTGTCCTTGACCGCCGAACACGTCATTGCGAGTAAATCCAAATTCAAGATTTTCGGTGGGCTTAAAGCTGATCTTCTGCCCGAACATGTAAGGCCCTGCGGGAAATTGATGTCCCGCGAGCGCGCCGAAGTAGTTGGACACCTCAAACGGCCCCAGAAATTTTGACAATCCCGGAACATTGGTCGGTTCTGTGCGGTTGATTTGGAGCATCCAGAAGGGGGCGGCATTATCGCTCATCAACATGGCGCCGCTTTCGCCCGGTCCCCACCACATGCTTTGTTTGCCTACCGAGAAATCCAAACCTCCGTACCTTGCCAAGACATAGGTATCCAACAAACGAAACTGGTTCGCGGAGATTGGGGTCGGCGGTTGCAAAGGATTCAGGTCGACATTCGCGATCACCTGCCGGACCGATAGCGGATAGGCCGGGATGGTGGGCGCGTATTGGTATTCACCGTCGACGTAGAACGCAAATCGGCCGTCGTTCGCGCTGGCGCTGAATCCGGTAGTGTTGTTGACTCCTTGCCAGTACGGCCGCCCGTAATCGTTGATCAGTGTTTGCCCGAAGTGATAGCTATCGTTCACCGGCCTTCCAGCAATATCCATGACGCGGGTGTATACCGAATCCAGGTGGATCGAATCTACCGGTCGTCCTTCCCAAGCCGCCAGTTCATCCGCGAATTCCGCATCAAGCGTTTTCTGGAGCTGCAAAATTTGAGGCGGAAGATCGGTGTGGTATTGGACGTTCGTATGCATTTCAATGAGCATGTGAGCGCAAGCCATTCGGGTCCACGGCCGCAGTCCGATGAATGCGGTGTTGATGTAGCCACGCGCAATCAGCATTTCCATCGCGGGATAAATCCAACTATCCAACGGAACGTAGGTGCTTCCGACGTTGCCCGGACGGGGCGCCGATGTCTGTTCCGCTACGATCTTCAGATCGTCATCCAGGGATGCATTGTGCCGCGTCTTGTAGATGTGCCGGCCGATTTGATAGCCGAGCAGCCCTCCTACGAATACGTCCGACAGGAAATGCTGCTCCGATGCAGCCCGTGCCATGCTGACTCCCAGCGCCAACCCGTAAGCCCCAAGCTCAGCCAGGGGGTGGGGATACTCTTGCGCAACTATCGCAGCGAATGCCCAGGTCACCGCGGAGTGGTCCGACGGAAATGAGTTTCCCCCATGAAAGAAGATGTTTTGGAAACTCGACGGGATCGGCCGCTCGCGCCCGAAGGCGAACTTCATGGCATAGTCAACTCCGATAGCGTTGATCATCGCCTCGGTCGCCAGCACGCCGGTTTCTCGCGCGCGCTCGTTATGGGTCAGATGTCCCCAGAGATACAGGGCTCCGGTCATTCCGGCGGCTGACGCTACGCCCGCATCCGAAGCGACTTTGAGCAAGTGCAGATTGTCTAAACGCATGGCGTAGGAACTTTGGGGATCGGTAACGAAGAGGCCGGTGGCAATGCCGCTCATGGGAACCAGCCAATTGGCATCGGTGGGCTTCAGGCGGAATGGGCTGGTCCAAATATCTTTTTGATCTTGCGCCAAATGTCGCAGAAAGTTCGCCTCGTTGGGATGAGGGATGGAGCCATCAACCGGGACAGCGGCGGCTTGAGGGGGCAATGCGTTTGTGTCAGCCGAAGGCGCCGGCTGCTGAGCATTCGCAGCGGGGCAGGTATAGGCGAACCAGAGGAGCAGAGCAAATACAAGCTTCGTCAGAGAGTTCGTCAAAAGGGGAGCCGCGTTTTTGAAAGGGCAGGGCTTTCAGCCGTGCCATGGTGAGTGCCAAGAGTTGGGCTTTAGAGTATGTGTGAGAACTGTGCCGTCCTTGAAGGGACTCGATCTTATTTTCCACTCGACCCAGCGCTGAATGAAGCCGTGCCTTTTCAAAAACGTCATGTGACGCCCGGACATGCTCTTCGGAGCTTCGGTCAAGTCGAGGCAGTGTAGTAGCGGAAAATGCGGGTCAGCGCGGTGGCCACGTCATCCACGTCCTGCGGAGAGGTCGCAGAGGAGAGCGGCAGCGAAATGGTGCGCTCTCCCACATACGCCGCATTAGGGAAATCCGAGTCGACGAATCCAAATTGCTGCCGGTAATAAGGGTGCTGGTGCACGGGAACGTAGTGAACACCGGCACCAATATTCTCGGCATCAAGCGCTGCGATAAGGGTCTGCCGATCAACCCCAAGCTCTTCCAGAACCAGTAGCGGCGTAAACAAATGGTAGGCGTGTCGTGAGGCTGGAGCAGGCGGCGGCGGTAGCAACAGCGGAAGATGCTTCAGACGCTCAACATAGGTCAGCCAGATCTGGCGCCGTTTTCGCCACCGCTCCTCGACGGTCGTCAGCTGCGGCAAGCCCAGGGATGCAGCCAGGTCCGTCATGTTGTATTTGAAGCCCGGGGCAATCACTTCGTATCCAGTGGGACCGCCCACAAACCGGGTCCAAGCATCAGCCGTCATGCCGTGCAGGGAAAGCACTTTCACGTGCTCGAACAACCGGCGGTCGCGAGTAATCACCATCCCGCCGTCGCTGGTGGCGATGTTCTTAGTAGGATAAAAGCTGAAGCAGCCCGCGTCGCCCATCAACCCGGCTGGAATCCCGCGATGGGTGGCTTCAATGGCGTGCGCACAGTCTTCGATAACACGCAATCCGTGACGGCGAGCAATATCGAGGATTGGCTCCATTTCACAGCAGCGGCCACACATGTGGACGACCAGTATGGCCTTGGTTCGCGAAGTAATTCGCTCTTCGATTCGGGCCGGGTCGATGTTGAAGGTCGAACGGATGCAGTCCACAAGAACTGGTTTTGCTCCGGTGTGCATGATGGAGTGAATAGTGGAACAAAACGTCATGGCGGGAGCGATTACTTCATCGCCTGCCCCGATTCCCAACGCTAGCAGCGCGAGATGAATGGCGGCCGTACCACTGCTTACCCCAGCGGCGTAGGGCGCGCCTTTGTAGCGCGCAAACTCCTGTTCGAAGCGCTCAACTCTTCCGCCAAGACCGATCCAATTGCTGCGCAGACATTCGGTGACCGACGCAATCTCGGCCTCGCCAATCACCGGGGCGCCGAAGATGAGCCGCCGGTCATGGGTGCGGATGGGCTCGCCACCAGCGATAGCCGGAGTGCCATTGGCTTCTTCAACTGGATGGAATTGCCCGCCTGTCAGCGGAGCGCGCTTCATAAGAGGTAGTCTTGAAGTTCCACGTGTGAGTTGATTGTAAATGATTGAAGAACCACTGCGGCGAGTCGTAGCCGCAGGAATTGAATCGAAGGGGTGGTCGGATATACTGACAAGGCGAATCAATGCTGGTTGGAAAGATTTGCGTTGGCGTCCGCCCTTTTTGGAGTGCCAACTGGCTATTTCAGAAGCCTGCAAACTTAGAACGCGTTTAGGAAGTACTGGGTCCGGGTAGTGCGGGCCTTCAGGCCCGCGTTGCGACTGCCGTAGCTTTGCCGAGTCGGATTTCAGCCGACTACAGATCCGTGTCGCCGGCTGAAGCCGGCTCAGTTGGGAACGGACCGGGTTCACGCGGCGCTAAAGCGCCGCACTACCCGGACACACTAAAAGCAATCAGATCTAGCCAACTTTTTCCACTGTATGCCTTTCACTCTGTCCCACGTAGCCGCGGTGCTGCCCTTTCGCAAATTAAACCTGGTGTGGTCGGCGTTCGTGGTGGGCAGCATGGCCCCAGACTTCTCCTATATCGTGGGCAGCACCGACAGTCGGGGCTTGAGCCACGAGTTTCCTGGGGTTATCGAATTCACGCTTCCGGCTTCTATTTTCGCCCTCTGGCTATTTCATACCGCCATCAAGCGGCCCGCTGCGACGTTGCTGCCCAGCAGCGTGCAGCAGAGATTGCGTGGTCAGTTGGGAGAATTCAAGTTCGGCGGGCTCGGCCGTTTCGTGGCTATCTTGTTTTCCCTGGCGCTGGGCATCGCCACTCACCTGGTTTGGGATGCGTTTACTCATCCCTACTCCTGGCTATGGTGGCGGCGGGATTGGCTGCACAAGGTCTTTAAAGTGCCAGTTGTGGGAGTACTGCCTATGTTCTATATCCTGCAGTACTTAAGCACAGTGATCGGATTGATAACTCTGGGGGTCTGGGTCCTGCTTTGGTATCGCAACACGCCGCCTGTGGCGGAGGTTGGCACGAAAACGTCGACCTCAGGCCCGCTCATCGCGCTTAGCATGATCGTTGTGGCTATGATCGCCGGACTGATACATGGCTGGCTGGTCTTCGGCGTACCGAAAAATCTCGACACGGTCGATGGCTTTCTGCTGGTCTCCGGCGTCACCGGTATTGCGCTTGTCTTTTGGCAGGTACTTATCTATTGCGTAATGATTTCGTCCCATCAGACCTGGACGATCAGCTAAGCTCAATGCGCAGGACGCGAGATGATTATGCCTTCCGTCAGCGTCATCATGAATGTTCGCAATGGAGCTTGCACGCTCCGTGACGCCGTGGACAGCGTGTTGGCGCAGAGCTTCAGTGACTGGGAACTGATTGTTTGGGACGACCGATCCGCTGACGAGAGCGCGCGCATCATTGCCGAGTACGAAGATCCTAGAATCCGCTACTTTCTTTCATCGGGCGAAACCTCGTTAGGGAAGGCTCGCAGCCACGCGATTCGCCAATCAACGGGAGCGTGGCTGGCTTTTCTCGATCAGGATGATATTTGGCTGCCCGGGAAACTTGCACAGCAAATGGCTTTGGCCGACGAGAGCGTCGGGCTGATTTACGGCCGGACTGTCAGGTTCTATCCCGGTGGGTTGGAGCGCGATTACGACCAGGCGCACGAGTTCAAACTGCTTCCAGAAGGCGAAATCTTCGATCAGCTCTTCACCGATTCCTGCTTCATCGCCATGAGCTCTGCTGTATTCCGACGTGAGGCGATCGGAGCCATTGGCGGCATACCAGACGCAATTCAAATCATTCCGGATTACTGGCTCTACGTTGCCGTCGCGCGGCGATACCCGGTGCGAGCAGTACAAGAAGTGGTCTGCCGCTATCGCATGCATGCCGCTAATATGTCGCGGCTAACCGCCCTCAAGATGCATCAGGAAGTGTTGTGGCTAATTGACCAATGGGCTGATGCGCTTGACCCACGAACTGTCGCGCTCTGCCGAAAGAGGCACTTTACCGCCATAGCGCTGCAGGAGATGCGAAAGCCCGCCACTGCTGTTCGAGGGCTTACTCGCTTGTTCACGCAAGGCTCCGTGGCCTCGCAGTTGGCGCGGCCGTTTATGTTCGCATTCCACGTCATCCGGCGAAATGCTCAACGGCCCTACTGGCGAATAATAGGGGATGGCCGGAACATGGAAATGGCGGCACCGACGGCTGCTTATACTCCAGACGCAGACAAGTAAGGCTCAAGCCAAAACCGCGCTTGTCTCCGGCGTCTCACTTGCCGGAGCGGTTGATAAAATCTTGTTCTTCAGCACAAAAACTAACAGGGCCGAAAGCAGCAAGGCATAGCAGGCCACAGTGGCCCAAGCCGCCGCCCCGGCCTGAAAACGTGGAATGAATACCAGGTTCAAGAAGACGTTGATGGCGGCAGCCGCCCCGAGCGAATACAGCACGGGCCGTTCGTAGCCGCGACTCACCAGGACAGTCCAGAGCAGCGAGAAGCAAAAGTCAATGGGCAGTGCGATCAGCAGAATTCGAAAGAGTCCTGCCGCGCCCAGAGTCGATCCGTATATCAGGGTCAGAATTTGCGGAGCGAGCAGGCCAATGCCCAGTGCAGCGGCGGACGCAACCGCTGCCAGCGTTGCCAATGTGATCAGCAGAACTCTGTAGGCCTGCGCGCCGGCTTCCACTTTTGCCAGGTAGGGGTAAAGAACATCCGTCAGCAGCCAGAAACCGGTAAAAATGATATAGAGCGGTTTGCAGGCTGCGCTGTAACGCCCGACTTCGGCTGTGCTGGTTATGGCTCCCAGCAGCAGAATGTCGGAATTCATGAATACCAGGTTCATAAAATTCGATAATCCGAGCGTAACAACTCGAGACGGCCGTAATTCCTCGGCAGCAGCTGCGATATCTTCCCTGGTCACATCGGTTTGGCGTTTCTTCCAACGTAGCCGCCACATCATCCACAAGAAGCCGGCCCCCACCAATGCGCTCAGAACGTTGGCGCCTGATATCGATGCAATCGGTCGCAGCGTAAGACGCATGGCCATGATCGCCATCGCCACGTAGAGGATGCTGACACCGCTGCGCCACACTGCCAGCGCCCCAAAGTGGCCGAGTCCCCAAGCTACCCAATCGAGCGCCAACGCGTATGGGATTACGGCGATGTCGAACATCAGCACACAAGCGCGCGCGACCGGTGGCACAGGTCCGAAGATTGCGTAAATCGCGCCCAAGACAATAGCAATAGCGGTAAGCGCGGCACGCCGTCTCAGAACGAATGGAACCACGAACGTGACGAGCGCATGATTGCGGGCTAGAAGCCGTGCACCGATCAGTTTTAGGCCCTGATCGGAGCCCTCCATGATGTAGACGGCAACGGTTTGGGCGAGGGCGACAATTCCAAGGATCTGTACCCCGAACTGGCGCGACACGTAAGCGAACAACGCAAAGGTGGCCATCCTCCCGAACACTTCGCCAGTAGCCAACCTGGCAAACGAAAAGAAAACATTTCTGATCTTCATTGGGGTAGGTGGATGGCGACCGCGGTTGGAAGGAACGCTGATTGTTCTGGCTGCTGTCCTCGGCAATTGCCTCAGCTATACTTCGAGCCTGAAGGCCACCGATAGTCTATGCCGCGGGTCAGCATCATCATGAATGTTCGCAACGGTGCTTCTTTCCTCCGCGAGGCTGTGGACAGCGTGATGGCACAGACGCTGCAGGACTGGGAATTAATCGTCTGGGACGACCGCTCCACCGATGACAGTTCCAAAATCATTGCTGGATATCGGGACCCCCGGATTCGTTATTTTCTTTCTCCGGAGGACACCTCTTTGGGCGAGGCCAGGAACAGGGCCATCCGGCAGGCAAAGGGAGACTGGCTGGCCTTCCTCGATCAGGACGACGTCTGGTTGCCTCGGAAATTGCAACAGCAGATGGCTTTAGCGGACGAGCGAACCGGTATCATTTACGGCCGCGCGATCCAGTTTTATCCCAGCGGTAAAGAGCGCGACTACGACTATGCACATGAATTTCAGCCCTTGCCCGAAGGCGACATCTTCACTCGACTTTTCGCTAACGGTTGTTTCATCGCCATGAGCTCGGTTGTGATGCGCCGCTCCGCCGTGGAAGAAGTTGGCCCAATTCCGAGCGCGATTCAGACCGTTCCCGATTACTACCTGTATGTCGCCGTGGCGCGACGATATCCTGCGCGTGCCGTGCAGGAACCCGTTTGCCGCTATCGCATACATGCCGGCAGCATGTCCCAGTCAAAACGGCACCGACTTTACGAAGAACCCCTCTCGATCGTCAATCAGTGGGCCGAACAACTTGATACGCGGATCGTCGCGTACCGCCGGATAACGTACTCCACGGGATTGGCAGTGGAAGAGATGCGACATGCGACCAGCTTTGCCAGTGGAATAGTCCGGCTATTCACGGACGGCTCGGTGACTTGGCTGATGTCGCGTCCTTTTGTCCACGCCTTTCGCGTACTCCGGCGAAAAGTTCGCCGCCCCTATTGGCGAACATATGGCGCTCGCGATTCACGCGGCGCCCCCGGGTAGGTGGGTCGCTCAATCGGTTTGGGAATTCGTTTGCTCAACAACGTCATTGATCGGACGAATCCTTTCAATGGCACCCATCGCAGAGCGCCGGTCCGCGGGCGTCTTTGCCATCCTCAAACCGGCCGCTTGTTCGCGTTGTAATACCACGCGAACGGTTTGCAGAAGGATCTTCAAGTCGAGTAGCAGCGAATAGTTGTAGATATAAAGCAGGTCAAAGCGCAGCTTGCTTTCCCCAGTGGTGCCGTAGCGGCCCATTACTTGTGCGAGCCCAGTCAAACCCGGCTTCACAGCATGCCGTAGATCATAGGCCGGAAGCTCCTTTTCAAAGCGTTGCACGAAATAGGCTCGCTCCGGCCGGGGGCCGACCAAGCTCATGTCTCCCCCGATAATGTTGAACAACTGGGGCAGTTCATCGATCCGGGTGGCGCGCAGGAAACGTCCAAAACGCGTAATACGCGGATCGCGTTCGATAGCCAGTACAGGACCGCTGTGTCTCTCGGCATCAGATACCATAGTCCGAAATTTTAGAACGTGGAATAATTCGCCGCCCTTTCCAACGCGCTCCTGATGGAATAATACCGGGCCCTTCGACGTTAGCCGAACTGCCACCGACACAACCAACAGAACTGGACTAATAACGAGCAGCACCCCGGAGGCTGCGATTAAGTCGAAGGATCGCTTAAATAACTCTTCGGCGGGATTCAAGCGGTGTGGCTGAATACCGAAGATCAGTACATCGTCTATTTCCCGCGCCTCAGCACCAAACAAGGTGAGTTCGGAGAGGTTGGGCACGACGAGCATTTCCTTATGCTCCCTGAAGCAGTGCAGAATGATTTCTTCTTTCCCCTCGAGACCCTCCGCCAAAATAACTGTTTCGGCATCCTGGAGCTCGGTATAGGGCAATTCCAGGTCGCGGGTTAAGACATACCCTTCAATGGAGTACAAACCTTGACTATGTTCTTCAAACTTCCTTGCGATACTCCAGGCACACCGCTCAGAGTCGGCAATGACGACGGTCTTTCGATTGCCGAACCAGCGTCTGTAGAGGCTGCGCATGTAAATCCGGTAAGCCGAAATCAGGCCGATTTGGATGATGCCGGCGGTTAGTAGCACGCTGCGCGGAAAGGCAAAGTGACGGCTCCAAAATCCTAAAGCCATCGTGGTTAACAAGGTCATGCATACCGCAACGATGATGGAATAGATAACGTGCCGCAGCGATCGCCGCAGCCAGTCGCGATGGAGGTCGAGCAGATGAAACGTGATGACTGTCGCCAAGGAGATAACCACCACCAGTTGCAAGTACGCTGAAATGTTTTGGCTCCGCGTGAGCAGGCGATTCCACCAAAACAGAAATGAAAGCAGAAATCCGGCATTGATCAGCAAGACGTCAAGCGCTATGACTATCGGTCTGAATAACAGAGTACGCAATGGACGGCT
Organism: uncultured Acidobacteriaceae bacterium; assembly: GCA_963763725.1. Classification (GTDB taxonomy): domain Bacteria; phylum Acidobacteriota; class Terriglobia; order Terriglobales; family Acidobacteriaceae; genus Bog-257. The sequence continues at coordinate 193,928 of CAVXQI010000014.1, read as the reverse complement.
CATCGGATTACTCCGTAAAGACATTCTCGGGGGTATCTTTGGTCAACAGGTGCAGGGTGGCAAGTAGTTCCACAAATGCCTTGGCGCTGCTCGCTTGGAAGCGGCGAATGGCAGATGAGGGTTCTCTGGGGCAGCAGCAGATACGAACAACAATCTATAGGCAGAGCTTTAGTCGGAGTTTCGCATTATAGCGGCCCGTTCCGCGACGTCTTTAGCGGGAGCCCCAGGGCCTTTAATCACGCGCTTATCGGAGCTCAAGTGATACTCCAGCAGCTTGCAGTAATAACGAACCATCACAGCGCAGCGAACCAATAGTTTCATCGGCCGCCCTGGACCAAAATAGTCGTATGCCTCATTAAATTGAATAAGCGCGTGGCACTGATCGCGAAGTGAGCTGAGGGCGTTCTGGTTGATGCTTTGGCTGCCGAGGTGAACGATTTCGGCGCAAGGCGTGTAGTATACCTTGTAACCTTTCTGCTTCAACATGTAGTTATATGCCAGGTCTACCACTGCGAGCCGGAACCGCTCATCAAGCATTCCTGCGCTCTCCCACGTCGAGCGACGCATGACGTAGGCGGTGGTGCCGATGCTTTCCACCGGTTGCGCTATGGCATAGTCAAAATTGGTATGGTAATAGCGGTTCATCAGACGACTTCCAGGGAACATCTTGTGCCAATTAACGGCCTGCAAGAAAAACACGTCGGCTGTGGGAAAACCGCGGACGCAGTGTTGCACCGATCCGTCAAGATTCAACAGTTTCGGTCCACAAGCTGCAACCTCGGGATGTTCGTCCATGAAGGAAACTAAAGCCTGAAAGGCATTGCCGGTCAGCATGGTATCGCTATCCAGCAGACAAGCGTAGCGCGCACGCGACATTCTCAGGCCGCTGTTCTGATTCTTGGCATAGAGCTGATTGACCTTATTGCCAATAAGGATCACCTCTGGAAATTGCTGAGCCACCATTTGCGCGCTGCCGTCTTCAGAGTTGTCGTCGATGCAAATCAATTCGAAGGTAATACTTCGAGTGTGCAGGTATATCGACTCCAGACAATTGCGCAGCAGATTGCGTGTGTTGTAACTGGAAATGATAATGGTAAGGTCGAGGGGGAATTCCATCGTCTGCCTTGGTCGGCTAGGTGCTCTATTGGCACTCCCGATATAGTCTTAGAGTTTCCTGCGCGCATCTCTTCCAGGTATATTGGGCAGCGACTTCCCGGCCTCGCGCGATCGCTTGCTTGCGGCCTTCGTGGTCGCTGACTGCTCTCGCTAATACCCGCTCCAGCGATTCACCGTCTTGGGGATCGAAGTAAAACGGGGCATCTTTACAAATCTCCGGCACCGACGATGTTCGGCAAGCTACTACCGGACAGTCGAGGGACATAGCTTCCAACGGAGGGAACCCAAAACCTTCCCACAGGGACGGATAAACAAAAAGCCTTGCTCCGGCGTAAGCTTCGGCCAGAAGTTCATCGGACACTCTCGGAATGGTAATCAAGTGACCACCCAATCCCATCTGGTCCACCATCGCCGCCTCCTCAGGGGTCAAGTGACCCCCGCCCAATACGAGCAAGTCCAGCTCGTCTTGCAAATTGGCTGCACGAAAGGCTCGCAGCAGAGCCGGAAAATTCTTGTAGGGAGCACGTGAACCGACATAAAGCAGATAATCCCGACGCAAGGCCGATCGTAGTTCTTCAGCGGCAAACCGGGACCGCGAAAAGTGGGTCAGACCGTGATGAATTACGCAGGTTTTGGCAATTTCCACCTTATAATATTCTAGCAGATCCCTGCGACTCGCCTCGGATACACAGATAATTGCATCGGCGCGCGCGAACAGTAACTTCTTGGCGCGCACCACCTCCTCGAAGTAGCGGAATGCTTTAGAGAACCTCTCGTGCGTACAGTCATGATGGGTAATGACCAGTCGCCGGCTTCGCACCAGGGGCATGTGGCGATAGGATGTCGGATGGTACACGTCGATCCTGCCACGAAAGGGCACAATGGCATTGCTGAGCGCCTCGTTGACTCCATAACGCCATATTCCCGGACCCAATGGTCCACGAAAGCCGGTCACGCGGGTAGTTCCGCCGGACAGTTCCTGAAAGGGATAAATCGTCGCATTTAGACCCAACAACAATTCTGGCCGCACATCCGGAAACCGGGAAAGATGCCGCATCAGTTCGTAGTGATAGCGGGACGCTCCGCCTGCGTTTTGCAGCGAGAAAAGCTGGTGATCATAGAGAATGCGCATGTATGGGGCAGTCTTGACGGGTGTGGGGCTCGGTCATACGCCCGCAACTCATGTTACCAATTGACCGAAGGCGAAGATGGTTAACCCCAAGCGCCTGGGGGTAAACCGTCGATGAAGGCCCCCAGCACATACGCGGGTTTGGAAAACCTGGGATAAGTCGGCTCTTGATTGTGGCCGCGCTAGGCGGTCAGCTCCGCTTGTGGTTGTTGGACGCTTGAAAGCTCCTTGGCAAACCTTCCAGCCAGCGCTAGACCAGCCAGGAAGATCACGTAACAGATCAAAGTGTTCACGGCCGCTGCGGTCGCGCCGTATACCGGAATCCAGATCAGGTTCAGAACGACGTTGCTGCCGGCTGCAATGATGGTGCAGAGGAGGATTTTCTTCTCCATGCCCCACGCAATATAAGCATTGCTCAAGTAAGAGGTCAGAAAGTCGAACGGTATGGCCCACGCCAACAAAAGGACAAGCAAAGTTGCGGGCAGAAATTCATGTCCGAACAGGATTGTTAGTAAGGGACGGCGTGCGACGGACAGGAGCGCTGCAATTGCAACTCCCGCAGCAAGCAGGAAGAGCAGAATCTGGGGCCTCAACATGTGAATTCGCTGTTGCAGATTTTGCCGGGCCAGTCGAGGATAGAGAGCCTGGGTGACCATGTAGTAGGTAAACAAAATCTGACCAACAATGCGATAGGCGGCGCTGTAGAGTCCCACTTGCTGCGGGTTAGACATGACCCCGAGCATCAGCATGTCAATCGTGTTGAAAGCGAGATTGCACAGACAGGCGAGGCCCATAATGCTACTGCGTCGCCATTCCAACGATTGATCGATTGCAGACGGAGCGACGAAGTTGTCGTCCGCAGGCTTGTGTTTCCTCCACCACGCCCAAAATGTTAGGGCTTGCAAGCCATAACCCGCGACATTGCCCAGCACCAGCCACCAAAGGACGCGTCCACTGTTTCTTCCCAACACCAAAGCAATCAGGACACTGGCGGCAATAATGGCCTTGGCAAGGCCGACGAGGCGCAGGTGCTCCTTTCCCCATGCCGCCCAATCCAGCGAAAACGCATATAAAGAACTCACTGCCGAAAAAACAAATAGAAAAACTTTTAAGTTCGAAGGTAATCCGGTTGCTATGGCATAAACTAGAAGGACAGGCACAAGGATCCCTGCCATCAGGAGTCGCCGTTTCTGGACCCGGCGGACCGTTTCTTGCGCGGCGTCAGGAAACTGCGCTACAAGCCGAGCCCCCACGTGCTTCAGACCAAAATCGATGAACGGAAGTGAGTATTGCGACATGCTCTGCGCAAGCGCATAGACCCCCAGTACTATTACACCGTACCGGTGAGCCAGGAATAGAGTGGTAGCGACACCGCACATCCGTGCCAGTATCTCGCCTGAACCTAGATGATAGATGCTGCGAGTTAGTTGACGTAGGGAACTTGTCATGACCTTGGCGGTGAGCGGACTATTGAATCAGACTGTCCCCTTAAGGCTCTTCGGGCCGAATATATAGCCCTGCAACTGTCCTACTCCACGAACAAGATATGTATATGCCAATGTAGAATTGCCCTTGCCCAAGCTGACAACTGCTCCTCCAAATGACCTAAGAATGCTCTTGGCCACATACCGCAATTTATAATCGTGCGCACGCAGGATATAACCTCCTCCTAACGCATAGCCGTAAGTCGTTCGGCGGAGCCGCTCAGCAGAATGAAAAGAGGGATGATGCACAGTGATAGCCGGCTCATAGTACATCTGGAGCCCGTGAGCGAGAACGCGAAGGAAATAGTCGATATCTTCGCCTGACTGATATTTAGAGGCCGCGCCAACTCCAATTTTCTCATCGAAGAACCCAATAGCCTTCGTAACCTCGCTGCGCAAAAAAGCACTCGGCGAGATACCGCAGTGCCAAAGGTTTTCCCTGGTACAACGACATGTTTCAGCTGGCCGCTTCGGTCCAACTGGCTCATTGTCTTCCGTACGCAAGATGGTGAACAAGCCTCCCGATTCAGGGTGCGAGTTAAACCAGTGGACTACCGTGGCAAGAAGGCCGTCAGGGTACCAGCAGTCGTCGTCGGGGAACCCGATAATTTCTCCCTTGGCGCTCGGCAGACCGACATTACGCGCGTGCGAGAGTCCCCGCTCCGATCGAAGATGATGTACCGTAAGATGCGCGTGCTTTTGCAGCACCGGGACTAACCGGTCATCGGAATTCTGATCGACAACTATGACTTCGAAATCCTTGTAGGATTGCCGGTCCAAACTCGCGAGCAGCCGCTCCAACTCTGTCACGCGGTTCAGGGTAGCCACAATCAGCGATATCATCGGTCATCCATGGGCGCCAGCTGTCATCCCTGCTTCGTGGCACAGGCCCCCAAAATGCTGGCCAGCATCATGGGATCTCCGGGCCTATACAAGCGAACAAGCAAACCAAGAACAAACTCGACCGTATCCTGCGCTGTGCGTTGTACAAAGCGGCCCAGGGATTTACGGGGAACCCTGCACCCGTATATCGACACATCCAAAAAACCCGAGTTTTGCATGACGAATTTCAGGCTCAGATCAGTAAATCCAAGGGTATGAGTAAAATCAACATAACGATTTCTTGTACCCACGACGGGATGTTCGCAGTTAGGTACCTCAACCACCAGTTTGCCGCCTGGCCGGAGTGCACCATAAATCGCCCGTAGCAGTGCCAGCACCTGATCCTTCGGTATGTGCTCCAGGGTGTGGAGCATCAGGACCAGGTCATACTCCTCTTTATGGTTCTCAAGATACGCGGCGCCATTCTCGATGAGATCGGTGCTGCCAGGCACAATCCTATTGCAGGCATCCACCGCCTCGGGACAGATATCAATCCCCCTGACGTTTTGATAGCCGCACCGGCTGCTAAGAAACCCGATTAGCGTACCCGTACCAGGCCCTATTTCCAGGATTGCCGCCCTCTTGTCCGCGGGAAAATGCGCGCCATGGTGATCCAGAACCACGGCTGCATTTAACTCCAGGCGAGTGGTGTCTTGCGAGTAATACCTGCTTAAATACTGGTCATATTCACCGCTCATTCTTGGGGAACTCCATCCCCAGCCGCTCGCCGGGAAGCGATCCTGACATGCAATGGTTGGAAGGAAGACGAAATATTGTCGTACCCTTAGTACCTGCGCTGGGGGAGTTCGCCCACAGTCCGGGTCCGCCGGGGCCACATCAAGAGATGATACAGTTCCCAGCCCAATGCGAGAAACAGAATAGAAACGGAACTTCTTAGAAGTACCGATAGCCAATCTAAAAGCTGTCCTCTAGGCATACCCAAGACATCCGGTACAATCATGGCGACGACGCATAACGCGAAGATATTCCGGCTAAGACGATACATGAGATGGAGCCCATATCCTATCAGCAAGGATATGGCGACCACGCCAACCATGCCGCCTATTACATAGGCTTCCCCCACATAAGAGCCGCCGGTTCCGCGCCCTATCGAAAAACCGGCAGGATTGAGGAATACGGGTACGTCAAATGCCAGGGCCTTGCCCCAAAAATAGTTAGTCGTGTCGTTGGCTACAAATGCATTCTGCAACTCATAGAGCAAATAAGTTCCAACATGCGGCGCAAAGACATGTCTGTACTTGACCGCGACCGCTGTCACGTCGATCGAACTTCCATTCAGTGCTATAAATTCAAAGGGAAGGAATGAATAATCCGATGTACTATCAGGATCCTCGCGCGTATTCTGGATGACGTCGGCTACTAATACCAACACTAAAACCATCGTCGCTAGCAGGACGACCTTAGGCTTTTTTGTCGACTTAATCCTAGCGACGTACCACAGGGCTAATATCAAACCAAATATGGCCCCGCGTGAGCCCCACAGTAAAACCAGGGAAGAGGTGGCAAAGTATAGCGCTGTAGTGATATAAAGAAACTTGTGCCGCCGTTCTATGACAAAGATGGCCACAAAGGCCGGAAAACTAATGAGTGAGATTGCGCGCACAAGTAGGGGCACACTAGAGGCGAGATCGCCGTGGTTCAAGAATATGCTGAGATACCCACCGTGCTCCTGAATATATTCAAAATAGCGATAGTTTTTGAACAGTTGGACAGGCAGGGAGCCATAGAAGAGCAGATACAGATAAGGGAGAAGGCGGTCCACGCCTGGATCGGTGGGAGGCAGGATTCGCCGGTAGTTCCAGCGGCAGGGCGCATAAATGGAAATCGCCGATAGCACCAAGCAAAGTAGGACGATACCAGCTTCATCCCTCGACAGATTGAATGGTCTATAAACCATGAGTCTTATTCTCATCGGTTCGGTCTCGGCCCCGAAGCAATAGGCCAAAAGCCGGCCACCTTGAAAGAGCAACAGTACGCAAAGAAACAGGAAACAAGGATGACGACCCTGATCGAAGCGTTTCCACGCTAACAAAATCAGTGAAGACAACAGCAGTACGGTCAACACCACCGCGCCGTTAGTCGGAAGCCAGCCTAAGAGGAAACATAGCGTGGCAATCGCGACTACTCCCAAATAGGCCAACACCTCGAAAGCAGCCAGTGGAATCGGGAAGGACGCCGGCGCAGACTTCGAAATGGATTGCGCCGCCGTACTCATGAGTTCCAGGAGGAGAGCCTTAAGGAGTGGCGCAGCAATGCGAGACGTGCGCGGTCAGAGGGATCCTGTTGCTTGCGCCGTATCCCCTCCGCGGCAAGCACGCCGAGACACGACAACACGAAGGCAATCATGGTCGAGACCAGCACAATGAGAAGGCGCCGCGGGCTGGACTTCCGCTCGGGTAGGACTGCCGGATCGACGACTTGTACAAGAACGGCGTTATTGGCTTCGTCAAGCCGGGCAGCTTCGAGCTGTTTGCCCAGGAACTCATAAAATGCCTCGTGATATTTGAGGTCGCGTGCCCGGCGGATGTATCGCAACTGTGCCTCCGGCAGCTGCCGGGTTGGTACCTCGAGGTTGCCATTGCCAAGTTCCCCGGTATCACGTTGAAGTTTTGCCAGCTGAGTTCGCAAACCAGCCAATTCGCGCTCAGCACGCTTCACATCGGGATTGTTCTCAGTCGCAGACGAGCGCATGGCCTGCAGTTGCACCTCGTGGGCTGCTACCTGCGCACGCATATCAGCCATTGACTGGATGATCGCTTTTCCTTGAGCGTCGGGCTGAATCAGGCCGCTCATCTCTTGTGCCTGCTCCAGGGCCAACTCCGCGCGCGACAGGTCCTCACGTTCTGCGTCAAGTTTTTGCTGGTAGAACAACCGCCGCTGCGAGGCTTCGGTCACGGCCAAATTCTGGTTGAGCGAATGCAGTTCTTCCACGTAAGCATTGGCCAGTCGGGTTGAGCGCATGGGATCACGGTCGGTCACCGCGATGGAGATCAGCCCGCCTTTGTCCGCGATGATTTCGCTGCGGCTCGCGAGCCGCTTGCGCGCATCCTGATAGTGCTTCGATCCGTAGACTTTTCGCAGATCAAACCGGTCGATAATATGGTCTTCGATAGTACGGCTTTTCAGCATGGCGATGAACAAGTCCGCAGGGTTTTTTAGACCCAGGTCATCGGCTGCCGCTAGTCCGCTCATAGGCGATAGTTGGCCCAGCAATGAAGTCACCGCTGATTGGCTCTGCTCTTGGGGGAGAATGGTGGTGGTCGACGTGTACATTTTAGGAATAAGGAAGGAGATTACTGCAGCTAAGAGAGCTGCCCCGGCGGTGATCTGAAGAATCCTCTTCTTTTGCCTTGCCAGTACCAGCAGCAGCTCGATCATGTCGGCTTTGTTCTGGTACTCAGTATCGACTGGACTTTTCGAGATCAGGGGCTCGTAGACTGCCGCTCCGCTCCTCCCCTCCGCTTCCGATACTCTCGAGCTTTCCATCATACGTACCTACTCCACTAGAGAACTAGAAGCCATGTCATAAATAGCGGGGCGGGCCAAAGCGAAGTACCTCAGGGGCTAAAGCCGGCCCGTAACGGGCTATTTGCGGCACGGCTGAAGCCATGCCCTGGCACAAACCGGTTGGTGAGATATCTTCTAGTTACTTACAGCGATGTTTGCTTCGGCTGTATCTTTCCATCGTCGAAATTCAGACTAACTATTCCTGCGGCAGGGCGCCCGCGGCTTCGACAATCACTTCAGGACGTTGATCGCCGCAGCCGCCAATCCAAAGTTCGCCAAGACCTGCGACCAGTCTTTGATCCCCCGCGCCAGGCTGCCTTTGTTGGTCTGCTCGGGGACCACTATGCTGTCGCCGGGCATCAGTACCATGCTGTCGAATCCTCCTGACCAGAAGTACGACGCAGCATCTTTGCTGACGACGGCTCCGTTGGCACGCACCACGAAGATTCTGCCCTTGTCCGCATCACGAGTAGGACCGCCAGCGCTCCGTAAATACGTCGTAACGGTTTTGCCAGGTTGTTGGATGAAGGAACCCTGATTGTAGACATCGCCGACGACATTCACCACGATCGGACGGTTAGGCACAAAGAACTGATCGCCATCCTCAAGGGTGATGTCGGGAATGGTATCCACGGTATGGTCGTTGGGGTGCAAATTCAAGACGATGCGGCCATCGGCCCGCAATTGGCGAAGCTTTTCCAGGCTGGCCTGCTGCGCCTCCAGGCTGGCTCTGGCTGCAATTACCTCATCGGAAGTTCTCGCATTCTGCGACATCTGCGCCCCCTGACGGGCGACCTGTTGCTCGGTCTGGGCAATCATCATGTCCAGTCGTGCCTGTTGCTCGACGCGCGCTGACTCGCGGGTAAATTCGGCGCCGTAAAGGTAGGCTGATGGGGTAAGCCCGCCCGCCTGCAATACCAGATCGCGAAGCCTCTCGCCGGGCTTTGCCCGGTAAATTCCAGCGGCTTCAAATTCCCCGTCCAGTCTCACCAGCTTGGTTTGCTTTTCCCCGGGAACACGCAGATCGGCTTGCGAAAAAATGGTGACAATGTCACTTGGCCGGAGTACCAGATTGCTGGCATCGTCGTTGTTCAAAATCGCCTTGCCCAGATTAAAGGGCAGGAGTTGAGTCGAAAGATCCTGGAGACTCAAACGCTGCACCACCGCATAATCCCAGTTGATCTCTGGGGCATTATGCCGCAACTCGTTCGCGGTCCCGCCCGCCCTCCCTTGGGCTTGCGTCGCCTGCAGAGCCACAGAGTTCTGTTGCTTCCAGTATTCCGTGGTGATAAGGAACTCGCGGTTGGGAATCAAATCGCTGATTCGCATGCCTTCGTGCCAAGGATAGCGGCCCGGCGAGGCCACGTTGCCGCGTAAAGTCACGGAATTCTCAAAGCGGGGAGACACCAGGGTGACATTCACCACATCGCCGTCTTTGATGGGATGGGCCAAGCCGGCAGCATCCAACCCCACTCGCTCCACGACGTGCACCTGCCGGTCCTTAATGTGTTCTACAGAAACCTTGCCGCCAGACGCCGTAGTGGATAGCCCGCCTGCGAGGCGAACTGCTTCTGCCAAATCCGTCGCTCCTTTGAGCTCATAAATAGCGGGCACATTGACCTGCCCTCCCATGGCAACCTGAGGCCCGATAGGAGCGACGTAGATCACATCCTCCGGCAACAGAAGGACATCTTTGGTCTTGTCGCCGTTGAGCAGTAAATCGTAGAGATCAAAATCGGTGACGACGCGTGGAACCGCGCTTTAGCTGGATATGACGCATCGAACCGGTGGGCGACGGTCCGCCTGAGGCAAAAATTGCATTGGCCAGCGTGCTCAAGGAACTGACCGTGTAACGACCCGGACGCCGCGCTTGGCCTACCACGAACACGTCGATCGAGCGCAGTTCACCCATAGTCACGTTCAGATCAAAATTCTGGTAGATGCGCCCGATGTGCGACTTGAGAAATTCCTCAATCTGAGCGTATTTCAGCCCCGCAACATTCAGGTTCCCAACCTTGGGAAGAAAGATATTACCGTTGCGGTCGACTCGGGTATGGACATCCAAGTCAATCTGTCCCCAGGCCCGAATCAGGAGCTCGTCGCCGGGGCCTACAACGTAATCCGCCGTGACCGGAACGCGATCCACGGGGGCGAATGTTGTTGGCACATTCTCGAAGAGGCCCACACCATAGATGGGGAGCACCTTGCCTAGAGAAGAAAGAACCATCTGCTGGAAGTCGGTGAGCTCGATAGCTCTTGCGGAGGTCATTGACTGGGCGGGCGCCGCTTTGGCCGCATTCGCGGTCGGCAGAGTCTTGGTGTCATCCACGACGATGCTGGGCGAGGCCGGGGAGTTCTGCACGCCGGCTTAGTCCTCCCGCTGGCATCTGGGTGGCGGTGAAGCTTGGGTCGCGGCCGCATTCGACTGGGTCTGTCCGGTGGCACTCGGCGAAGCCGCCAGCACGAAGGCAAACAGCACCAGCAGCGCGACAAAACCGTTCCAGAAGTTTAGTAGATATGTATTCTCTTTCGGACGAGCTTTCAAATCTCGATCTCCGCAGAACCCAGGTTGGGGTCCCGTATGAAGTGGGTACTCGATGACGCAAAGCGAAAGCACGGAGAAACTACAGTTGGAGCGGGTAGAAACTGCGCGGCGAATTACTCGGTGCTAATTGCACTCTTGCGCACTGGAACCGGCTGGCGGAGAGCATTCAGCCAGAACTGAGCGTAGGCCGGAGCCGCATCGCGAGCATCCCAAGGCAAGTCGCGCCCGGTAAACAGATGATGCAGGTTTTGATGAGCGCTCACTAGACCGGCCAGGCCGAGCGTTGCCATGGTCGGTTCGAAATCGCAAATTACGCCGCGCGCCGCGCACCTGGCGAAGTATGTATTCACCGCGTCGAAGATCGGCCCCAGATGCTCGCGGAACATCCGGTCCGCGCCCGGCAGTTCAAAACCCGCGACATATAAAAGCCGCATCATCTCCGGATGTTGTGAGACATTGTCCACCACAAAGGTCACGAGCATGGGAATAACGACCGCTGGATCGACGTCAGTTGCCAGGCCATGTTGCAGCTCTCGCCCTAACTTCAACCGGTTCAGCCGCGATTCGGCTGCCGCCCAGAAGAGGTCAGCTTTCCTCACGAAGCATCGAAATAAGGTGGCTTCGTTCACCTCGGCCAGATGAGCGATCTCCCGTGTACTGGTACCCTTGTACCCCCGACGGGAGAAAAGCTGCACAGCGGCCTCGACGATGCGCACTTCCGTAACACTTCTTCCCGCTGTTTTTTTCACGATCTTCAATCCTTGAGCTGAGTATTGAAAAGACGAAGGGTGGCGATCAGGTGCAAGACTCAACCAGGCAGGCGCCAACCTTGACGCTTGCATGATGGAGTACCCAGTAGATAGAGTGCGGGTACGAATTTATCGCGGATCCAGTCCAGGCAGGACTTCAGTGAGCGATTCACTCTCAGAAGTGGCGACAACGAGGAATCGGGTCTTGAACTCAGAGAATGGGCAAAGCGCTGCCCTCCTCGGTTAGATGAGGTATTTTTGAAGGTCCGGCGAGGTACTGCCATCCGCGTCGCGAACCTTCCCATTTTCAGAGTGCCCGAAAGACTCTGCGCTTTACGCGAATAAAAAACGCGAGAGCAAGCGCATACTTACGCATTCTGGCACTAATGACGCAGAATTGTGACTCCCCACTCGACGTTCGCAAGCATAGGGAAAGTTGCTCCATTGGTCAAGCAAAAACAGCCTCAAATTGATAAATATTGTCGACTCGGGATTTTGAGAAGTAAGGCTATCAATAAGGTGGCGGGGACGGCCCTATAGGATAGCGCGTGCACTTGCTTCGAGCGCAAACGGGAAGGGGCGGAGGTTAACGTCCACATGAATAATCCAGGGTAAAGCCCGCACCACCCGTGTAGACTGGCCATACTGCTCGGCCTGTCCTAATGCAATGGTGCATATCCCAAAACCCGGAATTGGTCTGCTATCACTTTGTGGCCGGCATCGTTGGGATGGAAGCCATCAGCAGCAATGAGTCCCTGCGCACCGGGATCCTGTGTGCCATCAGTCCCATTAAACGCCTGGTGAACGGCGGCGACCGGAATGTTATGGGCCGCAGCCGTAGTGTGGATGTAATTATTAACCTGGTCCAGGTACGGCTCAACCGTGGTAAAGATTCCTTTCTGCATGTCTGAGGCGACGTAGGGATTGTAGATGTCCATGGTGCGGATGATGGTGTTGTTGGTGGCGCGCAGCTTCAGCAACTCGGTGATGATGGAACTCCAATTTTGCTCAAACGTGGACACTGCGGTACGGAAGCAATCTTCGTTGTCGGTGCCGCCGCAGGTCCCTTGGGTGAAATGATCGTGGGCGTTTGCCAGGTCGTCACCCCCGATGTCCCAGGTGACGATCTTCGAGGTGGTGATGTGGTTGCGGAGAATCTGATCGGTCTGAATCGCATTCAGTAGATCGCCGCTGTGCCAACCCGGCACGCCAAGATTGATGGTTTTGATATTGGAGCCGGTGTCTTGATTCGTGTAGCTGGCGTAACGCGCGACATAGCCTTCCTGCGCTAAGGTTCCCGAGGCCAGCGAGTCGCCGAGCGCAGTGTAGTCCCAAGTGGGAGCGGTGGGATCGTTTCCGGTCGTACCACTACCGCAACTAGTCAAACAGAATAAGAGGAAAACGGAAAGAGCTGTAACGAATATCTTCCCGCCTAGAAAACCGATGTGTTTTTCTTTCACAACAGTTAGATGCAAGTTGTAACGGAGGGTTGGCGCCTGCTTGGGGGTAGCCTGCCGCGGGAGGATGCACGAATCTACACCCAAACAGACAGCCAAAAAATGGGGAGCCCGAAGGCTCCCCAAGTACAGCAGGTCTTTATTCAGTCTGCCTAGAAAATCAGCTTCAGAGCGAACTGGATGTTGCGCCGCTCGTCGGGCACGCGTACAGTAAACGCAGCCGGCCGACGGTGTGCCTCTCTCGGCCTGGATTTGTTGACTGGTTCCCGGCTCGATGTCCAGATTGCTGCCGAGAACGTAGTTATTGTGGTGGTTGAACAGGTTGTAGAACTCGCCGCGGAACTGCAAGTTGAACCGCTCGGTCAGCTTGAAGTTCTTCATGGCAACGAAATCAATGTTCCAGAAACCCGGAGACTGGAAGCCGTTGCGCGGCGGGACAGCCTGACCGTTGTTGCTGAACGAACAACCGACACCGTACAGCCCGGTGCAGTTGGGAACCGCCAGCACGTTACCCGCTCCAGCAACCGTGCCATCGGCAGCCATGGGCAGGTTCATATAGGCAAACAGGTTGGGGCCTGAGATTCTGGAACCCGGCGTTTCCAGCTCCCGGAGTCGGGCGCACCCGGAATCCAGCGCGGACAGGTATAGCCGGACGATCCGGTCAGGTTGGTGCAGTCATAGATCGAGAACGGATATCCCGAGTGGACCAGGATGATCGGAGACATGCTCCAGCCACCAAGTGCCTGGCGGGCGAACGCATTGCTCGAGTTCTTCATCCACGGCAGGTCCCACACGCCGCTGACGACCAAGCGATTCCGTGGTGTCGTAGTCGGAGTTGCCCTTGTCCAGAGCTCGGATTGTAGGCATTGAGATATCCCAACCCGTAGAAGCTGGAGTATCCATCACTAAACGTGGACGACAGGTTGTCAATGGAGTGCGACCAAGTGTAGTTGGCGACCAATTGCAAGCCCTTGTTGAAGAGATTGCTGGTCGAGAACTTCACGTTCAAGCCGTTGTAGTTGCTGAAGCCCGCCCGCCGCGGTAGTTGATGTTGCTGTACTGGTAATTGATGCGGTTGGCGGCCCGAGCGTCACCCAGGAAGGCCGAGCCGTAGCCGGCATCGTTGAGGTTGGCGATGTCGTACAGACCGGTGCCCTTGGAGCCTGAGTATTCGAGTGACAGCACCGAGTTCCGCATGACCTGACGATCAATCGCCGCCGACCAGAACTGCGAGTAAGCGGTCGGCAGGTTCTGCTTGCACCGCGCGCAAGCTGGCGGCGGGTAGGGCCTTGGTTCCGGTACCGGCCAACGGACCAGCGTTGTCGGTGTAGATGGGCAGGGTCGGAACATCGACTCCATTGTCGAATACTGACTACGGCATAGTTTGGCGGGTTCTGAATGACGTTAAAAGTCACGTTGCCGAAGTTACGCTCGTAGCCGATACCGTAGCCGCCGCGGAGACTGGTGCTTCCGTCGCCGAAGATGTCCCAGGCAAAGCCGACGCGCGGAGCAAAGTTGTTCGTGTCCTTCGCCCACAGTCCGCCCACGGGACTCTGGTCGGCGATCTGGACCGTGCCATTGCGGACCTGCTGGTAAATATTGGATCCGGCTCCCAGATAGAAGTTGGAATCCAGGCTCGGGTTGGCGTTGTGCTGCACACCGTAGTACTCCCAACGAAGGCCGAGATTCAAGGTCAGCCGTGGAGTTACCTTCCAGGAGTCCTGAGCGTAAAACGCGCCGTCGTTGTAGCGGTTGTTGCGGCCGAACGCCGGTTCAGTCGCGGGCAGCGTCAGAGTGCAGTCGGGAGTAACAATGGTCGTGGCCCGCCGCAGTCCTTGCTGCAGGGGAACTTGCCCTGCGGGTAGGTAGCGCCCTGGAACTGGTAGATCTGGCCGATCAGCAGGTTCTGAATCGAAGAAGTGATGTCGCCCGGTCCAAGCGATTCGACGGCATTCTCGATAGGCGCCAAATACGCGGTTGTCGCGCGTCTGAATGTAGTTCGCCGCCGAACTTGAACTGGTGCTTGCCCTTGGTCCAGTTCAGGTCCTCATAGATCTGATACAGGTTCTGGGGACCGCCGAACGGGATGGCGTTGCCGGGACTGAATTCGTTGTATCCCGGGTAGACCAGCGAGCCGTTGGTGCCCGGCAGGGTCGGAACCGCAACGCTGGAGGTATAAAGCGTCGGACCTGACAGGCGCCGTGCCCCAGCGGTTGAAGGTTGTTGAGACGGTTGTAAATCAACTTGGTCGAACTGACGAAGCTCGGGGTAAAGACGTGGGTCAAGTTGATGGTGACGTTCTGGTTGAAATTTGTCTGGCCGGTGTCATACCCAATGTAGGGGCTGTTGTTGACCGTGCCGGCAAACTCGTTCTCGCTATAAAGCGCATAGCGGCCATACAAGGTGGTCTTGTCGGTAATGTTGTAGTCAATGCGCTCCACCGTGCTGTAGGTGTTCTGCGGAAAGCCGCCGCCGGAGTCCGTCGGCACGGCGTACTGCCCGCCAAGGCAAAGGGAGCGTTACAGGACAAGGGAGCGCAAACTGTCGGGTCGGTTGGTACCGAGCGCCTGTGCCCCAGTTGACCTTGGAGATGGTCTGGAAGTTGGAGCCGGATCTGTGCCAAACTGCGTTGAAGTAAGTTCGTCGGTTGCAGGGTTGACCTGCGGCAACGCCAACCAGGCCGGATCGACGATATCCGCCGTGCTGTTGAGAACTGCTGCGAACCCGCGTCCATTCCGTGCTGCTGAAGAAGAACAGCTTGTTCTTCATGATCGGACCGCCAATCGAGTAGCCGAACTGGTTACGGGTGAAGCCGAAGTTGCCCACATCGCAGGGCTGCCCGACGACGCAGCTGCCATTTTGGAATGCAGCAAATCGCTGGGCATTGTTGTTATAGGTGTTGGCCGCCAGCGCCGACACGCGGTTAAATTCATACAGCGTCCCGTGAAAAGCGTTGGTGCCGGACTTGGTGGCAACGTTCACCACGCCGCCGCTGGCGCGGCCATATTCGGCCGTGAAGTTGTTGGTCAGGACGCTGAACTCCTGCACCGAGTCGAGCGGAACGCTCTGGCCGACCGTCGCAGTAAACAGATCGACGTTTTCGCCGCCGTCCAGCAGGATGTCGGTATCGGACGACCGCTGCCCGTTGATCGCATAACCCGCGCCGCGATCGCTGTTGTTGTCTTCGGTAACGTTGCCGGAAGTGGCAACCAAGTCATAGGGGTTGCGGGTCAGCGTAGGTAGATCCGCAACCTGTTGGGAGTTGATGGTCTGCGACAGGGTCTGGTTCTCGGTATTGACCACGGCCATTTCCGCAGAGCCGGTCACTTCCACGGTGGTGGAAGCACCGGTCACAGCAAGCTTTGCCGAGACATCGTTCATGGATCCAACGCCGACCTTAACTTGCTGAGTGTATTTCTGGAAGCCTTGCGCCTCGATGGTGATGTTGTACGTCTTAGGCGGCAAGATTGGTGATGGCGTATTCACCGGCTGACCCCGTGGTCGTAGTGCGAACCAGTCCGGTGTCGACTCGAAGTCGCCGTCACGTTGGCGCCCACGACCACTGCGCCTGTTTTGTCGGTAACAATGCCATTGATTGCGCCTGTTTCGGCCTGGCCAAAGGCCCATACCGAAAACAGCGCTAAAATCGCAAGCAGGGATAGCAATCTTAGTGTGTTTCGTTTCATCGCACTCTCCGCACTCAATTGTGTTGGAAAGGGGAATATAGGAATTCGCCCGAGATTAGTTCATGCACGGGAGTAACCACCAGATTCACACTGATTACAGGCAGGTTACGGCTGTCGAAGCTCGTGCGTCTATTTGTTTTGGTAGAAAAACGGACCTCCATATTCTGGATTCAGTAGAATTTCATGCGGGACGAAGTGCACTGTAGTACGACTGAAGTTGTAGAAAAGAGGGATGGACTGCTTTGCGTCTGTTTATATAAAGGTAAGTATTATTAGGTACGTAAGATAATTAAGTAGTACATATATGCGGGTCGTTGGCGAGATCGAGGTTGGGTCACGGCAAAATGAAGTGCTGCCCGGGCATTGGCAGGCGATTGGGAGCGAGACAGACGGGGGCCTCTGAGTTCTACTCCCCCTTGCCCAAGGCCAATGTGAGAAGCGTCTTCTGCTCCAGTTCGTGGGCTTTCGCCGAGCCAGTTGCTGGCGTCGAGTTTGCGGCACGCTTGATGCTGCGAAGCTTTGAGCCAAGAATCCGTTTCAAGCGCGGAGTCACGAAAGAGAGCGCGCCCATGTTCGCCGGCTCTTCCTGCACCCAGATGAACTCGGCCGCATTCTTGTAGCGGCCCAGGATCTGCGCGAATTTCGTCTTCCGGGAAGGGATACATCTGCTCCAGCGAAATGATCGCCGGTCCCGCATCTTTTAGCTTTCTACGCTCCATGCGCAATTCGTGACCGATCTTGCCGGTGCACAGCAGGACGCGCTTGGCATCCAGGGCGGTCTCGTCGGGAATGACATTCAGGAAGCGCGGACGCTCCAGCTCGCTCAACGGCGACAGCGCCTCGGGATGACGCAACATGCTCTTCGGGGTGAAGCAGATGAGCGGCTTGCGCCACTTGCGCAGAGCCTGCCGGCGCAGCAGATGGAAATACTGTGCGGCGGTCGAGGGCTGGCAGACCTGCATGTTGTCGCGCGCGCACAGCTGCAGATAGCGCTCGATGCGGGCGCTGGAATGCTCCGGCCCCTGGCCTTCGTGACCGTGCGGCAACAGCAACACCAGTCCGCTCAGCAGGTCCCACTTGTCTTCGCCCGACGACGACGAACTGGTCGATGATGATCTGCGCGCCATTGGCGAAGTCGCCGAACTGCGCTTCCCACATCGACCAGGGTCTCCGGGATAGTCGCGGGAATATCCGTACTCGAAGCCCATGACCGCGGCTTCGGAAAGCTCCGAGTTGTAAATCTCGACCCGCGCCTGATTAGGCGCCAGATGGCACAAAGGCACGTATTCCTTCTCGTCGACGATGTCGATCAGCACCGAGTGGCGCTGATTGAAGGTGCCGCGGCGGCTGTCCTGGCCGCTGAGGCGAATCGGCGTGTCTTCCAGCGCCAGCGAGCCGAACGCCAGTGCCTCGGCCATGCCAAAATCCAGCGGGCGCTTGCCATAGCCCATCTCGCGGCGCTGCTCCAGCAGCTTTTGCACCTTGGGATGGATGTGGAAGTCTTCGGGATATTTCACCAGGCCGTCCGTGATCTGGTGCAGTCGATCGGCCGTAAGCCCGGTGTCCACTTCATCGGCGGGATTGTACGGACCGCCGTGAAAGGGCGCCCAGTAGCTGGGCAACTGGCGCATCGCCGGCTTCTTGACCATGCTCTTGCCGGCCTTTTCCGCGGCATCAAGTTCAGCCTGAAACTTCTCGACGTACGGCTGCGCATCGAGACCCGACGTTCCTGGCGTAGATCTGGTACAGCATGGGGTGGTCTTTGATCTTGCGATACAGGATCGGCTGGGTAATGGTCGGATCGTCCACCTCGGAGTGGCCATGGCGACGGAAACCGATGAGATCGACCACCACGTCGGTGCCGAAGTCGTAGCGATACTCGAGCGCCATGCGGCCGGCGCGCACCACCGCATCGGCATCTTCGCCGTTGACGTGAAAGATCGGAATCGGCAGACGCTTGGCAAGATCGGAGGAGAAGCGGCCGGAATAGGCATCGGTCGGGATTGGTGGTAAAGCCGATGAGATTGTTGACGATGATGTGCACCGTGCCGCCGACGGTGTAGCCGCGCAGGTTGGCGAGATTCAGCGTCTCGGCCGTGATTCCCTGCCCCGCGAAGGCGGCATCCCCGTGCATCAGGACCGGCAGGACCTTGAATCTTGCCTTCGCGCCCAATTCGCGTCTGCTTGGCCCGCGCGCGCCCCAGAGCCACAGGATCGACCGCTTCCAGATGGCTGGGATTGGATACCAGATGAATGCGAACCTGGCCGCCACTGGCGCCGGTGAAAATTCCGGTCGCGCCAATGTGATATTTCACGTCGCCGCCGCCCGAGCACGCTTCGCGGATCAACATCCTCGAATCCGGCAAAAATCTCTGCCGCGGGACGGCTCACGATATTGATGATGACGTTGAGGCGCCCGCGATGGCTCATCGCCAGCACCGCCTGCTCCGCGCCTTGTCCGGAGGCGGAATTGAGAATCTCGTCCAGCAGCGGGATCAGCGCAGTATTCCCTTCCAGCGAATAGCGCTTGGTTCCGATGTAGCGGGAGTGGATGGTCTGCTCGAAAATGTCGGCACGCACCAGTTGGTCGAGAATCCTGCGAGCGGTCAACCGGCTCCTCGGTTGCGCCGATTCCATCCGCTCCTGGATCCACTGGCGCCGCTCCGGGATCAGGAATGATGCATGAATTCGACGCCGATGCTGCCGGAATAAATACGGCGAGCCGCATCGACACGCCTCGCCGGAGATGTCCAGTTCAGGATGGGAAGCGGAGCGAAGTGGCCCAGGGGATCGAGATTGGCCTGCAAATAGCCCCAGCGGCGGAACGCGTCCAAGACGGCTCCAGCTTTTCGCTGTCAACGCCGCCGTTGCTCGGCATCGTTACAGTGGACAAAGGATGACTAATCTCCCTGGCCGGGCTCCGCAACCGGGCGGCCTCGGCCTTTGCGTATTGCATGTATAAGTTATAGATTCCCTACCGGCCGGACGGATGCGACCACTGGTGCCCGGAGCCGAAACCGGTGGCGACCGAACCACTCAGTATATAGAAACGCGGTAGGATTATGTAACCAGTGGAGCACGTCGCGGCATCGCTCGGTGCACCATAGCAACGGCAAGTTGGGGTAGCCGAAGAAAATCTGCCGGAGGTTCTCATGCGCAAGCAGAGCAGCGCCAAATGGGTCGCCTTTCTTGTTTCCGCCTTCCTGTGTCTCGTGACGATCGCCTTTGCCGCCGATTCGCCTGATGATCGCAAACCCACCGATCCGAAGTCGATCATCTCATCTGCTTCGTCATCTGCTCATCCTGTTCCGATCGACGATCTGTTCTACAGCCGGCGGGTTTCTTCGCCAGCGTGGTCGCCAGACGGGAAGGAGATCGTCTTTAGCACCAACTTCACCGGCCGCATGAATCTGTGGAAAGTGGGCGCCAACAGCGGATGGCCGCTGCAGCTCACCGTCTCCGACGACCGGCAGTTCGGTGCGGTCTGGTCGCCGGACGGCAAACAGATTGTGTACGAACAGGATTTCGGTGGCAGTGAATACTATGACCTGTTCGCGGTAGGCAGCGCCGGCGACGTGCCGGTCAATCTGACCAACACTCCCGACATCTCAGAGAACGGACCGCTGTTTGCTCCGGATGGCAGGACCATAGCGTTCGCCTACAAACCAAAAACCTCGCCCACGGTGGATATCGCACTGCTCGATTGGCAAACCAGGAGGGTGAAAAAGCTTACCAACGAGCAAACCAAGAACCACCTTTGGCAAGCAGCGGACTGGAGCAGCGACAGCAAATACATCGTTGCCAATCACGTAAATGTTGGTTTCACCGATTCCAGTGTTTACCGCATCGAGGTCGCCA
This sequence comes from uncultured Acidobacteriaceae bacterium, assembly GCA_963763725.1. Taxonomy (GTDB): domain Bacteria; phylum Acidobacteriota; class Terriglobia; order Terriglobales; family Acidobacteriaceae; genus Bog-257. Next base: position 173,494 of record CAVXQI010000014.1, on the reverse strand, counting down.
GCGGCCAAACCGAGGAACTTACTCCCCACCAGGGCGACGTGATCTTCACGGCCAGTGCAATTTCGCCCGATGGCAAGACCGTGCTGGTCACCTCCAATCAGAAGGGCGGATATCAAAATGCTGCCGTGTTGGATATTGCGAGCAAACAACTAAAGTGGATCACCGATACGCAGTGGGAGGCCTCCAGCGGAAATTTCTCGCCTGATGGCAAGTACGCCACCTACGAAGTAAATGCCGATGGCCTCACGACCACGTACCTCTACGACATGGCCGCGGGAAAGTCCTCCACGGTTCCAATGCCCGAAGGTTTGACCAACGTCGCAGGCGCTCCCACAGGATTCTCGCCGGATAGCAAGTCGCTGCTACTGAGTCATCAAAGCTCGCAGCGGCCGTCTGACTTGTGGGTGTACGATGTTGCATCGCCGAAGCCCCGTCAAGTTACTTACTCGGCGGTGGCCAGTCTCAATCCCAACGATCTGCCGCCGGCCCAGCTTGTCCACTATAAGAGCTTCGACGGGAAGATGATCAGCGCGTTTTTGTGGATGCCCTTCAACCTCAAGCGCGATGGATCGAACCCGGCGGTGGTGTTGCCGCACGGCGGACCCACTGGACAAACAGTGGACTACTTCAACTCGATAGCCGCTGCACTCTCCTCGCGCGGGTACGTTTGCATCGCTCCGAATGTGCGCGGCTCAACCGGCTACGGCATGGCTTTCCAGAAAGCCAATTATCAGGACCTCGGCGGGGCCGACTTGCAGGACGAAGTTTATGCCACTAAGTTTCTGGTCGATAGCGGCTATGTGGATGCGAAGAAGATCGGCATTACTGGAGGTTCCTACGGCGGATTCATGACCCTGATGGCGATCGGCAAAACCCCGGACGTGTGGGCGGCGGCCGTCGAGATGTTCGGCATCATCGACTGGTACTCCATGCTGCAACACGAAGACCCCCTGCTGCAACAGTATGAGAGAACCTTGCTCGGCGATCCCGTGAAAGACAAAACCGTTTATGAGAACGCTTCGCCCATTAAATACATCCGCAACGAAAAAGCGCCGCTATTGGTTCTACAAGGGGAGAACGACATTCGCGTGCCCAAGGAAGAGGCCGAGCAGGTGGTCGAAATCCTGAAGAAGGAAGGCCGTACCGTGGACGCGCATTATTACCCTGCAGAAGGTCATGGGTTCTCCAAGCGCGAAAACCAGATTGACTCCATTCGCCGTACGGTGGAATGGTTCGACAAATACCTGAAAGGCGGCGCGGCTTTACAGAGCGGCACGCGGGCCGGCCAATGACCAAGCCGTTGTCGCCGCACGACCGGGTATTCGTTCTGACGGGTGCGGGGGTCAGCGCCGAGAGCGGACTTCCCACCTTTCGCGGCGCCGATGGACTTTGGCGAGGGCACCGCGTGGAAGAGGTAGCCACACCCGCGGCTTTCCACGCCAATCCGGAACTGGTCTGGCAGTTTTATTCCGAGCGCCGCAAGCGGGCGGCGACGGTTGCTCCAAACGTCGCTCATCGTGCGCTGGCGGAGCTTGAGCGCACGCTGGATGAGCGCTTCTTCCTTTGCACACAAAATGTCGATTCCTTACACGAACAGGCGGGCTCTCAACGCATCATTCACATGCACGGCCGGCTGATGCAGACCCGCTGCTCACGCGCAAACCTGCCACTCCGCGCCTTTTGACGACGAACGCCAGTATCTGTCGCGTGCGGAAATTCCCACCTGCCCGCAATGCGGAGCAATGCTGCGACCGCATATTTGCTGGTTTGGCGAAGTTCCGTTCGCCCTCGATCGTATCTTCGAGCAGCTCAGAGTATGCACCGTGCTGTTGACCATTGGGACCTCGGGAGTAGTCGAGCCGGCAGCCAGCTTTGTGCGCATGGCCCGCATCAATCGCGCCCGCGCCGATATATATCGGGCCGGAAGAGCCCGCCAACAGCAAGTTCTTCGATGAGGTAGTGCTGGGAAAGGCGGGAGAAGTGCTGCCGGGGCTGGTGAAGGAACTAGTCGGATTACACAAGAAGGCTTAAGCCTCGGCGATTCGTCTGTAGCTCACTCCAGAGATCGCTGAGCCGCAAGGATATCGGGGTGCCGGCTATGCGAAATTCCTCAACCGGCAGCCACGCCGCCGTGCTGCAGTCGTAACCCACACGATTCGCCGGATCGATCACCCAGACATTGGGAATACCCATCTGACGATAGTCCGCCAGCCGTTCGTTATAGCGCACGATGCGGTCTTCCGGTGAGAGGATTTCAATCACCGCAAGCGGTGCAGTGGTAATAACTTGTTCGATCGGTTGTTTCCGTGAGACCAAACACACGTCCGGGATTCTCACGCGCTCAGTCGCCACCCGAACCCGAGTCTCCGTAACTACATGCAAGTTCCATTCTTGACGGTGTTGGAAGAACCACACTGAGAGGAAAACCTGTACAGCTCCATGATCGAATTCTCCCAAGTTCCGCTCCTGCACCTCGCCGTCGACGTAGTCACGGTCAGGGTGGTAGCTTGTCCGCAGATACTCCGATAACGATGTCTGTAGAGTTGCCATATCTGAATCCCCAGTTAAGATGATTTTACTCTCACCGGGCAAGCGGAAAATTACTCAGGGGACTAAATGTCCAACGATATTGTAGGCCGCGAAGGCGGAGATGTAGGCCACAATGGTCATGTAGCTGAACTGTAGAATCGGCCACTTCCATCCGTTGGTTTCGCGCCGCACCACGGCAATGGTTGACATACACTGCATGGCGAATGCGAAGAAGACAAGCAGGGCCACAGCGCCGGCGGGTGTTAGCTCATGCTTAAGCGCCGCCTGCAAATCGGCAGAGTGTGACTCAGGATCGATTCCATTCAAGGTGCCGAGCGTGGCGATGATTACCTCGCGCGCGGCGATCGAGGTCAGCAGTCCGACCCCGATTTTCCAATCGAAGCCCAGCGGACGAATCACAGGCTCGATGGCGTGTCCCAGTTTGGCGACAACGCTGTTCTGTACCTCGGGTGGTTGTCCATGATGCATGGGGAAGTTAGTCGCCGCCCACAGCAGCAGCGAAACCAGCATGATCACCGTGCCCGCGCGATACAGGAACGCCCTGCCGCGATCGACCAACCGTAGTCCCAGCGACGCCAGGGTGGGCCAGCGATACGGCGGCATCTCCAGAATGAAAGGCGCGTCCTTGCTCTTCAGAATCGACGACTTGAGCAGTCGCGCCGTGAACACCGCCATAAGGAACCCGAGAATGTATAGCCCCAACATCGCCAGCGCCCGCGTTCCGAGGAATACCCCGAGCACGGGCCGGTTCGGGAGGAAGGCCGCAATCACCATCGTGTAAACGGGAAGCCGCGCTGAGCACGTCATGAAGGGCGCAATCAGGATGGTGGCGATGCGGTCGCGCTTGTTTTCGATGGTGCGCGTCGCCATGATCGCCGGCACGGCGCAGGCATACGCCGACAGGAGCGGTATAAAGCTCTTACCATTTAGACCAACGCGCGACATGGTCCGGTCGGCGATGACCGCGGCGCGCGACAGATATCCGGAGTCCTCGAGAATTCCGATGACCAAAAACAGCAGTAAAATCTGTGGCAGGAACACCAGCACCGAGCCGGTTCCCTTCCACACCCCGTTCACGATCAGCGAACTGAACATCCCGTGCGGCAGGTGATTCCCGATCTGCAAGCCGCTGCTATCGAGGAAATGCTGGAGCAGGTTCGAGAGCGGCTGCCCAACTGCGAAGATCGTCTGGAAGACCCCAATGACGACAAGGCCGAAGATGACTGCGCCCCAGGTGCGATGCAGGAATATGGAGTCAAGCCGCTGCGTCCAAACCGGAGTGGCGGGACGGCGATACTTCGCGTTCGTGCCAACCTTGACGGCCCACTCGCGATAACCGCGCGTGCTTCCGACCACTGGCAGTTCCAAGGGCTCAGGGCTGGCCGCCGCGGAGGACAGGAAATTCTGCACCGCAACAATACCTTCGCCGGTAGTGGCGCTGACCAACGCGACCGGCGTGCCCAACTGGCGCGCCAACGACAGCACGTCCACGTGGCCGTCCTGCTTGCGCAGTTCGTCGGCCATGTTCAGCAGCACCAGCGTCGGCAGGCCAAGCGCGATCACGCGTCCCGCCAAAACCAGATGGCTATGCAGGTTGGTGGAATTCAAAACCACGATGATAGCGTCCGGGCGTGACATGCCCGGCATCTGTCCGGTCAGGACATCGACCGCGACCTTTTCGTCTTCGGACTTGGGCGTCAGACTGTAGACGCCAGGCAAGTCGATCAGCGCGACCTCATTGCCTTCCGAGTCGCGCACGTACCCGGTGTGGTGTTCAACCGTAACCCCGGGAAAGTTGCCGACCTTCTGGCGCAGGCGCGTGAGGCGATTGAAAAGAGTTGTCTTACCGGAATTAGGAGGGCCGACAACAGCGACTGTGCGATATGACGTTCCGAGAGATTCGTCCCTGGGCCGCGCGACTGCATGGCAGCTCATTGTCGAGGCACTCATGCATCAGTCTCCAAACGCTGGTGCCCCGGTCAGTTCCACGTGGATGTGGCGTGACAGGTCCCGGCGCATGGCAACTTCGGTGCCTTCCACCCGGTACACGCGAGGATCGCCGCCCGGGCTGCTGCGCGCGACGGTGACTTCCAGGCCAGGCACGAAGCCAAGGTTCATGAGGTGCTCGGCTACGGGCGGCGCGAGTTCCATATCGCCCAGGATGGCAGTCTCACCGAGCTGCAAGTCCGCCAAAGCGGTGCGCGCTTTGCGCGACTGGCGACGCCGGCCGAAGATGAAGTTGAAAATCATTTTCAATTCCAACTGTATTCTAACTCTTTTCCGGGGATGGGCAACGACCAAAGTCACAGTAGTTTGTGACATCCGAACAATGGGGAACCCTAACAGCTCGTGGCAGAAGCCGGAATTCTGAAAAGAGGATCCCTCACTGGCTGAAGCCGGGGCCTCGGGTTGATTCAAGGGCGCCTGAAGGCGTTCCCCTTTTAAAGCAGGACCACACCAGCTGTAGTGCTGCGACCAAAACCAGCAGCAAACTTCCGGATAGTCCATGAGAACGAAGCTGCTCGGGGGTGGACGCCACCCGCCTGGCCGAGGTCAGATATCCGAGGGCATGGCGGTTGGCAGGTGGGCTTTTGCGCGACCCGGGTCGGGGTGCTTCTCAGCGTGCGTCAATTCCATCGCCTGCCTCGTCCATCGCTCTAAACTTGCTTTAATTGGTTGAATCGGCGGCGGAAATCAATGCGACGAATGGCAGATTTTTCCCGGTGCTCACCCGAAATTCCCCGGTACCTCGCCGGTTCAGCCGCTTAACCTGCACAAAATACGGGGGTAAATCGATGGCATGGCGCGTGCTTTCATAACACGCGACCAAGGCTGGGAGAACCGTATCCTGAGCATACATATGGAAAAACATTGGCGAAATAGAAGTGGTTCACGACATTCGACGTCGTTCAATCCCCGCCAATCTGCGCGGGATCGGTTGAACTGGCCGGCTCGATGCGTGAATTTGACATCCTATGCTCAACGGGTTGATGACTCTCCTGGCTCATGCGGGCAGCCGATACGCGCGAGTTGTTTGACGCCATCGAGTCGCAATGGTTCCGCCGGGGGTTGCTCCGATGCGAGTCAGCTCTCGAAGCGCGAGGTGATGACTCCTCCGCTCATCTTCGAGGTTGAGCATCTGAAAGCGGTGACCAGCCTGGGTGAATACTGCGGAGCGCATTCGAGTAGCTCTTAGAACAGTGAGGAAACAGTGCCTAACGGACACGCGCGTCGCAACGCTGATTTGCTGGTGGGAATTTGTTTGCTCCTCTTGGCGCTGTCGCAATCGTTCCTTGTGGCCTGCAAGCCTCAGCCTTCCTCCGGCGAAGTTGCCCCCATCAAAGAGGAACCTCAGTCTCCCATGCTCGATGCGATGGAGCTGCAAGACATGGTGATGACGCGAAGCCCGGCGCGAATGATTTTGGGAAAGGATCTAGGGCCCGTATGCATCATTGAGGGACGAATCAAAAACAATTCTCTCAGCGACATCACCGCAGTCGCAATCAGGGTCAGTATTCGCAAGGGCAATACGGAAGTTGATGGAAGTGACCTCCGCGTCGAATCCTTGGTGCCGGGGGGTGAGGTTCGCAGTTTTAGGCAACAGATACAGGCCAAGCCACCGAAATCAGGAATGCATTGGACGTATGAGGTCATTGCAGTCGAAACTGACAGCAGAGAAGCCACACGGCCAGAATCAAATTAGGACACTACGTCTTTATCCGCCACAACCCACTTAATTTAGAACGGCAGGCGGCTTGAGAGAATCCATCCGTGATTATCAAAACCGCGCCAGCCGATGCAACGGCGGCTATGGCGAAACGGAAAGCGCCGTTCCGCAATTGCGCAACGATTGGGCAACAGAAACGACCAATTCGCAACTCCCCGTTGCGGTAAACTAAGGTAGTCCAACCGGTTACGACGAGCGGCCCTGTAGCTCAGATGGATAGAGCAGCGGTTTCCTAAACCGAAGGTCGGCAGTTCAACTCTGCCCAGGGCCTCCATTTCTCTGCGGGAAGAAAACGCTGGGTGGCTCATCAGTGGGATGGAGGCTGCCCCCGGAAGGTCGCCCATTGTGGTGTTCCCTCGGGTCCATAAATAACGACGTTTCCATCATCTTGCACTCGCAAGAAAGCGCCCGCTGCGAAAGTCCTGCTGTTCCAAACTGGTCGCCTGAGAGAATCATAAAGCACTAAATTCCCGTCTTCTTGCATGATGCACCGAACTGCTCCCGAGGCTACCGGATGCCCAGATCCTCCTTCCAGACCTATAAACCACCAGATCGCCATCTGTTTGCTAGCGCCAATTTGACATTACCGCTGGGCGAATAGAGACTCTGTCCTCTCGGTAGCTGCTCGCCAGCCGCCAGGACAGATGGCAGCGGCGGTTTCGTTATTGCTGGACATTGCGACACAAGGTAGGGAGGTGCGTCGAGTAGAACGTCGTTGCATCTTTGCTCCCACTTCGTAAACTCCGGGGTCGTCCCCCAAGCTACCCATATCTTATTGCGAACGAGAATGACCGGATGGTTACTCCGCATGGCATCAGCATAATCGTATTGGACGAAGTTGCCAACAGTCGGCATAGCATACTCGATATCCCCTGCCGTGGGCCACCACCCCATAACAAACGGTTTGTCCGGCGACAGCTTATTTAAGAGTGCCACCGTCGCGGATAGGTTCTTGAGGCGTGGCACACGTCGATACCTATACGTCATTACCAATTGCACTGGGCCAGCCAGTCGTTGATACCCTGTCCACAAAACGCTGATAAGCAGGAGCACAACAGCCAGCCGCAGGAGTTCTCGGTTGCTCGATGAATACAACACAAGAAATAGCGGCCGAATACAGAAACAGGCCAATTAATGCATATCTCGCCCAGCCGTTTGAGGTGAAAAACCACCAAGCTAAATTCACTAACGCACCGGCAAGCAATAGGCCAAACAACAAACGAGTATTATGCGATCCAGCATATCGGTAGATGAGAGCTGCAATAGCGGTTGCTACTAATACAATAGCCAGGGGGAAATACCCGAAATCGTGGTGCATTACACCAGCTGCCTGTAAGCACTTGCTCCACGCTGCTGTCCATGCGGCGGTAACATTGCCGGAGCCGAGCGTTCCCGAGTTAGTTGTGAAGAAAGTAAGGGATTCCTGAAGGTTGCGAATGTAGGAAGGAAGACCGAGGCTGAGGGCCTTCCATAGCTCGAACCCAAGCATGGGGGCTACAAAAGCTAATACGCCAATGAAGCAATCGCCACTGCGCTGACGCCGAGTAGCTGGCCTTCCTGTCCTCGCCAGGAGCCAAAGCACGACTGGCACGAAACAGAGCAGCGCTAACGTCTTCGTCATAAACGCCAATCCATACATGAAGGCAGACATCGCGACGGCCGACCGCCTCTCGGGCTGGCTCGCCAACAAGACAGCACCGAGAACGGCGAGTAGAGCGGCTGGTATTTCGCCGACCAGGCTATACCATTGCAGAAACTCAATTGCAGTTACAGAATATAGAAGAAACATCAACAGACATAGATAAGCCGACACGCTGCTACAACTGTTGTATTTCCACAATCCAAGAGCGACGAGAAATAACAACAGCAGACTGGCGGTTGCTGTCACGAAGCCGGGGGCCCAAGCTACGTTGCCGACAACATAAATCAAACTCGCAGTGGGAAGGACAAGCGTCGGCCCGGTCGTTATTGCGGGATCGAAGAGCTTGAGGCCGGGAGTGCCATCGAACAGTATGGAATTGGAGTATCCATAACCAAACGCGAGGTTTTTTGCGACAATGGCATTGGTTGCGTCATCGGCACAGCATACGCCCATGGAGAAGACATGTCCGTATATCAGAAATGCGAGGATAAGGAACATGCCGATAGCCGCAAGGCATACCGGGTTCTTGAGCGCCTTTGCGGCTGTAGGAACAAGATGGCTGTCAGTCTGCAAAGTCATTGAGTATTTGGGTGGCATAGCTTAGTCTGCTCTGAAGCAAGTGGTGACATGAGTGCGTCGCGGCTCCAGCCATCGCGAGCGCGGATTTGCAGGCGATTCCCGATACAATGCTGAAAAGCGAATTCATCAAGCTTCCGTCGAAGCCAGGAAGACGGATGGTCACCTCCGCTTCGCCAGACCCGAATCAACTAAGAACTAAACGAACGTCTTCGATCAGCTTTTGCCACCTTGTGCTGAAACGTGGCTTATCGTAACAGGATGCCCTCTTCCGCGCTTCAAGTCTCATCTTCTCCACAGTTGGTTGGGCAGACTGCTGAACTAGCTGGACAGTGATGGCTTGTAGCTCAGAGGCATCGCGGAAATGGTATCCATTCAATCCATCTTCCACGATATCGGCAGGACCACCCTGAGCATATACCACTGGAATACAGCCTGCTGACATCGCCTCGACCACGCTGATCCCGAAATGCTCCGCCTTCTCGGGCTCAGCAGAAAGATCAACTCCGATACCTGTAGCGTGCCAGTAGAGTGACGCACTACGATAAAGATCTTCCAATTCGCTCGCCCCGGCATCTAGATGGAAATAAACCGGTAGGCCTTCTGCCAGCCGCTTGCAGAGTAGAAAATATTCGCGGTGCTCAGGCTCCGGGTGCAGGCTGCCAACCAGATGCAATTCCAGCGGCAAATTGCTGTTCTGGTGCACAATGCAACGGAATGCCTCGATCAGCAGGTCTTGCTTCTTACAGTGGCCGCCGCTGAAAAAGCGCCCCACGTTTATGATGGAGCCTGGCGTCTTTTCCAGTGGGTCCGATGCGGCAGGTAGATCAACCGCCGGTGCGATAATATCGATCCCGCGATCGGGTAACATGTGACGGTCAATCAGTTTCCGGACGTGATCCTTAACATAGTCAGAATAGACAACTACCCGTTCGTATTGGCCCCACAGTCCACTGCCCTCTTCGATTACATGTGAATCGACGGGAAAAGGAAATTGCAACAGAAAGAGGTTATGAATCCCTAAGGCTAACGCTGGCGGAATGATGGAATTACCAATTGCAATCCACACATCGGCCGGGTCTCCACCCCCATAAGATGTTAGCGTGGTAATGTGTAGATTTGCGAGAGAAAGATTGAATAGCCGGGCAATAGTAGAGATGCGGATCCGTGAATATCGTTCAGGTGTTATCAATGACACATCGTAGTGCGACAGCAGTGATTCTGCGATTGTTAACAGGTACCGCTCCCCACCGCCCGGAATCATCGCGTATGGAGTAAAGAGAGCCACCCGCGGTTTATTGGTATCATGGCGCGGACTTTGTAACTGGAACGGAGGTCCGACAACTTTCTGCGCCAGGCTGATATCCCGAGTGATTAAATAGGCCCCCCACCTTCCCAAGAACTTGGAGCGGTTGATATCAACGATATTGTCTAGTCGCAACCGGAACTGATTGTCAGAGGACGTGGAGTTCTCGCAATGGATTACCATTGACGATGGGATGTAGCACGTCTTCATACCAATAGCAGCCAGCTTCAGGCATAGGTCGACATCCTCGTAATACGCCGGCTCCCAACGAAAGTCGAAGCCGAACACTCGCTCGAAATCAGCCTTTCGGACGGCTACGGTTGCAGCCGAAACATAATCGACAACTAGGGGGGAATTAAACTGCGGATCATTGGGACTGCCGTTCTTCCCTCGCTGCAGGGCCGTACCGTCTTCCCGGATCAACGCTCCTGCTTCCTGCAAGCGGTCGTCTGGATAAAGGAACTTTGGCCCGGTGGCCCCGCACGTCGGCTGCTCTTCCAGAGCATCCATTAAGGGCGGCAGCCAATCTGCTGTGGCGACAACGTCGTTGTTCATAAATACAAGTATCTTGCCGCGCGCAGCCTCGGCGCCAATATTATTTCCTTCACCGAAATAACGGTTAACACTGAGCCGTATAAGTCTAAATGGCCCTTTGATGCTGCCCAACAATTCCAGATCGCCGGCGGCGCTTCCATTGTCGACCACCACAATCTCGTATTTACGACCAGAGGTATGGTCCCATAAACTGGATAGACATTGAAGGGTTAGATATGCCTTGTTGAAGTTAAGGATAATTATTGAGACTTGCGGAGCGGACGGATCAGACCATCCCAGGTTATAGAAGTTATGCGTCGAGTTTACGAAGTAGTGTCGTACACTGCTCATATACTTCTCGGGAAGGGCCGCTTCTGCTACAGCCCGGCTCGGAAATCGGCCCTCGAACGTTCCGACCTGAAGGAAGTGTACAAGCGGATTGGTGTTTGCATTCCTAACGTCTGGATACTCTTGTAGATACCAGGTAGTATCAAAAAGAAGGCTCGGATTTCTTCTTTCCTTCCAGCCGAATGCCAGATAGTGTACAGCAGGGTCGACCCTGGCGTGTCGCAAATCCGGGTAATGATTCAAATACCAAGACCCGTGAAACAGGCCTGACCTTTCGATAAGCTCGATGTGGCGGCGATCGACCTGCGGGTTCGAGAGTCCCGGCTCTATCGCCAGCGCCTCATAATCTCGCACTCTATGAATCTTGCGTCCCTCAGATTCACCAAATTGCAGATAGTGCAGCAGAGGATTCATCCCGCTCGCTGAAACATCGGGATTTTGCTCACAGTACCAAGCAGCATCAAATATTGGACCTGGGTTTCTGAGTTCGCTGCGCCCGAATTGCAAGCATAGTGAAGCGGAGGATCCCAGCCCGCAGCCGCCACATCAGGGTACTTCCGCAAGTACCATTCCCGTCGAATAAAGGAGAAGCCGCAATCTGGTTTCGTTCTTTCAGCAAACGCCGGCGAGCCCTAAGCCGCTGCGGTAGTTGTAGGGTAGCGGTCCAATAGGCTACGCGCAAGGTACGCCTTGCGAGCTCGGCGTAGCCTCGGATAAGAGGACAATGCAGCCCGAAATACTTTTGTTACTTTCCAGCTTGTGCTGGCCTCGATTGCTCCCAGTTGACTTTGAACAGTCGATATCTGCTGTTGCAGGCCACCAATTTCCTGATGTGCCTGGCCGAGTTCCTCCTGGGTGCGGCCAATGTCCTGCTGTGCCCGGCCGATTTCCAGATGTGCACGGCCAATTTCTTCCTGTGCATGTTGGAACTGTTCGCGGAAACGTGCTATGTCCTGCTCTCGGTCGCCGATAGTGCGGTTTAACGAAGCTATCTCTTCATCACGTGAAGCCAGCGCCTGATGCGCTTCCACCAACTGTCCATCGCGTGTGCCAAGCGTGTTATACACACTTGTGAGCTGATCGTCCCGCTCCGCCACCTCCTGATTTAGCCGGGCGATCTCGCTTGACCAACTCCGGATCCTCAGATGTCATCCTAATCGCTGGCTTAACGGTCGCAGCCCCCATGACTGCGGCCTGGAAATGCGTTTCTTGTTCCATCCATGCTTCAAGTTCCTGCGTCAGACACGGAGAGTCCAAATTCACAACAGAGCGCGTTAGTGATTTCAGCGTTCGAGTTCAGGGAATTAGCGGAAGGGACTCCCGCTAGAAGTGAATAAAGGACACCTCGTGCAACAATCCATCCTAGCGAAACTTCACAATCACTCGTCCACTCCAAGTCAATTGCAACCAATCCACTGTTCGTTTCGAGCACATTGAAGGGAGTGCAGTCCACAAATGTTGCAGGCAGCCGATATAAAGCCAGAGCGGCCGGTTTTTCGCCCAGGCCCGCAATTTGTGCCGCCGGTACGCGGGCATGCTGCAACAGGAAGCCCATCCACGGCCGCAACGCGTCCACAATGCTCTGCGGATCGCTCGTACGGGCCCGCTTTTGCAGAAGCTGCCAAAGCAATTGCCGCCCAGGGCGATAGCAGGAATCATCCAGACGATGTCTGATGGTTAGGTCCGCCCTCCAGCACAATTTCCTGAGCGGGAGTATTAGTCAGATACTCTTTGTGAACCCGAATACTATCGCCGGCGCTAATGAATTTTGTTTGGGTACAGAATTCTGCTGCGCGATGCACCGCAAAAGACGTCGCAAGCTCGACAGACGTATTTACGGCGGGTTGGCTGCGCTGTGGCTGTAACCAGAAAGGAGTTGCTGAGATCTGCGAGCAAGCCGTTATTGTGTAATGTCGATAAGGCGAGCGCATCGTCGAAGCTCCGAAATGGGTGGCCAGTATAGTCCTGAGCATGGCATCGAGCCAGCAGGTCAATTGCGTCAAACTGCTCATTACCCAATGCGGCTTCCGAGAGAATCACGGAGGGAAGCTTGTAATCGGGAAAGGGATAGTAGAACTGAACGTGAGACAGCCCGGCCTCGCATAGCTGTCCTATTAATTCTCGCCGTCCGAAAGTCCGCACTGTCTTAGATTGATATAGGTTCTGAATGCCAAAAAAAGGTGTGCCGACATGATCTTCGCCACATCCATTGAAATACTTCAATCCCAGCTGGTTTTCGATTGCGATAACAACTTTACCGTCAGGCGCCAAGAAATGGGCGACGGAGCGCAAATAGTGTTCAAAGGGGTTTTCATGATCAGAGAAAACAGCCGCATACTCAAGCACCCCGATCAACAATATGAAATCAAAGCGTTCGTCGCTTTCGAAGCGGAGAAGGTCGTCTACTATGATGCGAACATTAGCCAGCTCTCGGCACCGTTCCGCGGCGATGCGCGCCCGAGCAACACTGCCTTCAACCGCGACGACATCCGCGCCGATTTCGCCCAAGAAGCGCGTTATTGCGCCACAGCCGCATCCCAGCTCGAGAACTTTGTTTCCTGCTTGAATACCGAGGGGACGCAGCAGGCAGTGCCTCGACTTGCTAAGGTGATACTCGCTAACCCAATCGGTTATAGAAGCAGCCAATTCCGGCGAGAATGTACTTCGGTCGTTCGCGCTGGTAACTACGCTAAGAAGACGAGCCTCAGGCTCTGCGCCGTCGGAGTATGAGAAGTTCCCAGGGTTGAGACGCCGGAATAGGTGAAACGTGCTGTCAAAGTGGTACGTCATTCCAAATTCTAGGCGTAGGGTGCAAACGGAAAGTGTTGGTGGCCGCCGTCCCGATTCTGGTATTTGACGGGCCCGCCAGACGCGGCCAGCTGTAGCTTTACGACAGAACCATTCATCCGGAAATACCAGAGCTACTGTGCAAAACGGTATTGTAACAGTATGCTCCGGGGCCCGTTTGTGGGTTCACTGAGCACGACTTAAAGGCCGAACTGCGGCCGCGGTAACCCGGAGCGCCGAAGGCTGCGCGTGTCTCCGTTGTCGACGTGCCCAAATAGTCTCGACACAAATTCCTGCTCGAAACTTCACCACTTCTCGTGACGTGCCTCCAGGTTCGCCATGTAATCGGCCACGACCTGCCCCGGCGAATGGCTGACGCCGAACGCTCCATCTAGGAAAGCTCTGATTAAGTGTGGATTTGAAGGGGACGGCCTTCAGACCGTCCGTAAGTGCCTGATATAAAGACTGGGCTTTAGCCCCTGGGGGACTTCAACTTGCTTGATCAGATATTCCCAAGAGCCTTGCTTGCTGCCTGGCTCCGTCTTCATCGAGCCTGCGACTTCAACTTCGCTGCCGTGGAATTGCGATCGTCGAGAACCATCCACGGGTTCGCCTCAAACTGCCGAAACTCGGTTTCCAACTTCCATTGCAAGCGCGCCTTTTCGCTGCCGTCCAGAAACTTCTGGCATCCTGCCGACGGTTGCGTCGCGGCTGCCTTCTCGCTTGCACATTCCTTAACCGCGCTGAACGCTTTGCCGTCACGCCACAAGCTGGCGCCGCCGATGAAGGCATGTTCCAGGCTGGTGCGCGCCATCTTCTTCAACTGCAGGTAGCTGAGATTCTGGTCCTCGGCGCCCTTCAGGTATTCGTGGGTCATGTCGGAGCGGGAGACGCCCTCGTCATCGGTGGCGAGCGCCACCGGCACGCCAGCGCGTATGTATTCGCTCAGCGGATGCTGCGGTCCGCGAACGCCGAGGATGACATCGTTGCTGGTGAGGCAGATTTCCACCATCACATTGCGGTCGGCCATCTCCTGCAAAAGTTCGAACGGGCGACTTTCGTTCATCACGTCAACGCCGTGCCCGATGCGTTCGGCGTGACCCGTCTCGACCGAATCGCGCACATGAAACTGCAAGTCCTCGGGCGGAACAAGGCCCTCGACCAGTTCCCCCGCGTGCAACGCGATGTGCACATGCGGATAGCGTTCGTGGAAGTAATTCAGCATGCGCATGTGGAGAGGGAAGTCTCGCATGGGGACATACCAGTCTTCCGCCATCACCAGGTTCAGCCCAAGCACGTCGGGATCGGGAGCAACGAGTTTGGGATCGGCCCCCGCCATCAGGAACCCTGAGAGGATCTGCGCGAAGACCACCTCTTTGGGCTTGCCTCGCGCGACCTGGAAGAGGAAACGTTGCTTGATCTGGCAACCAGGATCGGCTTTAGGTACGCCACAGTTAAGGATCTTGTCGCGCGATACTTCCGCGGCTCGGAGTTGCTGGCTGGCTGTCGCCAATATCCGTGGCAACCCGCCGTCCATCAGCTTCTGTTGCATCTGGCCGAAGTCATCGTTCCATCCAACGGACTCGGCAAGCTTTTCCAGCTCTTTGCCGGTCGGCGTGACCATCAGCTCCTGATACACCTCGTGCTGCGAGGCCGCGCGGGCAGCGGTCTCGGCGAGCATTTTGCCTTCGGCGCCGTCCGTAGCTTGCCCAAACTTTCCAAAGGTGTCGAAGAAGTGGTCGTGCCCAGATTGGCCAGACAACTGCCAGTTGCGCATGGAATAGGCGTCGATCATTGCCGCATAGAGGCCGGGGTCGCCGAAGGCTTTAGCGATCGGGATGGTGGAATCGCAAGGGCCGGCGCTGATGGTGAAGGTCTTGGGATCGACGCAGTCGTTGCTCTCAGAACCCCACCGGATGAGCGATTCCGCGTAAATGGCTCCTGACAGATGATTGTGCAGATCGCCTCCCTTGGGCATCTCCCGCAGAAAGGCCAGCAGCAGATTGGGATTGTTGCGAATGCCTTGGAAGTACCGCTCGGTGCGGGCCTCGTCGGAGTTGGCCGGACGCGTGGCTCCGCTGGCGGCTGTCGGCGTAATAAGCGCTGCTAGGAATGCAAAGTTCAGTAACAACCACTGAGAACGACGCTTCATGCGCACTCCTCAAAACGGCTCAGGCGGCAGATTCAGGAAACGGCAAGATGATAACAGTCGAGGTGGCTGTGGCTGTCAAATCGGGGCGGGCGCATTCGATCCAATTCGCTTCTATGCTTCCTGAGAGTTACAGAGTTATCCTGACCAAGGAGCTTGGCTACCCGCACAAGCCGGTCCTTCCGGCTAGCGCCAAAAACAACTGGCACTGTCGGCTATTCATTTCTTGCCAAGAGTTTTGATCTGCTGGACTAACGTATCAATTTCCTCTGGCGTTAGCTTCCCGCTGTACTTGGGCATATGACCCTTGCCATTCGTGATGATGCTGCGCAGGTCCTCGGCGGAGGCGGAGGCGGTTTTTTCGGAGATGAGCGAGGGCCCGCCAAAGTGGCGGCCTTCGGCGGTTTTACCGTGGCACTTCGCGCAGTCTTTCTGGAAGACAGGATTCGCGGTCAGAATCGTGTCAGGCTGCGGATTCTGGGCTGCAAACACAACGAGCGCAAAAAACAAAAAACTAGCGGCAATGCTGAAGCGGAGTGCTTTCAAAGCGAACCTCGTTCGGTAATCAATCCGTATCGTTAGATGCTGCGAAAGAGTTTTGGACGTGCGGAATTTCGTTTCTATCGTCCGTGAAAGTTGCAGAACTATCCCACCCAAGAAGCGTTGGGTGGGAACCCGCGCAGTGCAAAGCCAGGGCACTCGTGCACCGGATGATTTAACTACTGTATCGAGATGAAAATAACAAAAACTCCCGCCGCAGAGTTTGCCGCGGCAGGAGCGGTGGTACATCGGCACAGACCGAAGCCAGCTTCTACGGTCACTGAGATGGAGACACCGAAATGACGTGAATCGTGTTGGTGTCGGTATTGAACTGGAACACGACGGCTACCGACTGGTTATCGTAGCTTTTTAGCGCCTTAGGATTGTTGACCGTATAGATCTTGTTGTCGCTGGCGAAATTCTGCCCGCCATTACTGACCATGCCGGACATGTGTTGTCTGGGTTGAGCGTTGGTCCCCATCTCATTGGCCATCGCTGCTTGATTCTGTTTGTTCTGCGTGCTCTTGTCGTCCTGCTGTCCACTATTCTGGGCGAAAGCTATCGCTGGAAGGGACAAAAAAATCGCCAGCAAAGCTGTCATCACCTTAGTCATATCTCACTCCTTGTCATATGCCAGATTGTCCTTCCCACATGTGGCTGAGTATGTGACGGCAATTTCGCCGGAGAGGTTTTCTACGGTTGGCCTGCATTTGGGGCCTTGCAGCGACACTCTCAAGTGCCCAAATCAAGACCGATTTCAGGATCCGGAAAGAAAGCTGATCGACAGACTGCCTTTTACACAAACGGCGTTCGGCTGATACGCGTTTTCGGGCGGATCGAACATGGGATAGAAATAGGTGCTGACTCCATTGGTGCAATTAGGTGTGCCGGTTGCACAGGTCGCATTCGGGTTTCCACACTTGCTGGGGTAATTTTCCGGACCGTATGTGCTGTTCGGCGGTCCCTGGCAGGTATAAACAGGCTCTGACGCATTGCCACTACAAGCTAGGGTCACTGGCAGATTGTAGGAAGCACCCCCGGTGTTGGCGCACTGATTTTGTTGCCAAAGAGTGTCAGTGCAGGTTGAGGGGATGACGCTAATATCATACCAAACACAGGCAGCTCCGGAATTGAAGCAGCCGGGATTGCTGGCGGCCTCAAAATTGGTTTCGACCATGGTCAGGTGTTGCGTCTGGGCGTTCATGCAGTTCGCAGGCGCTTTGTCCAAGGCGGCACAAAAGCGTGAGGAACTATTGGACGTGTCAACCGACGCGGTACAGGTCTGTTTCGCTTTAATTTGAGTGTAGGCAGCGTTTGCACCTATGCCGGTGTTGACACACCCGTTCCCGGATGAATTCCACGTGATAACACCTGGAGCCTGGTTCAGCGTGGTAAAGCTGAGATAGATCGGAACGGTTTGGCTATTCACAATACTGACGGTTACGGTGTCTGCCAGCGCCATTGAGGAGACGCCGAGTAGCATCAAAAGGACAACAGATTTTCCCTCGAAAGTACCCCGGTGACGATTCATCGCTTATTCCCTTCCGGCGGCAAATCATAGCCTGCTTCAGTCGCCGAATGTAACAAAAAACTTGGATCTTAAGAGGGCCCTGCGGTCCCACAGCAGGCTGTGACCCAGCCGGGTGCCTCAATATTGCTCACTCGCGAGAAATATTTTCGGGACGTCCCAAGCAAGAGAAGCTGGCAGCCTGCGCAGAGCCGTAGCCGAAGGATCAGGTACCCATCGCGGCCGCTCCCTCCGAGGGCTCAGCAAAAAGGATTCTTCAAAAACTCCTCTTCGGCTTTCGTACTTGGGAGTCCCAGCGCTTGGTTTCTGTCCGGAAAACGACCAAACCGGATAATCTGGTCACGATGGCAGATGGCATTCTGAAGGGAAGTTGCGTCTCCAAGATTCACGAACAGGTTCACGCTTCTGTCCTGCAATTGCAAATCTTCAGCATGCTCAAAAGGGAGATAGAAAAAAAGTCCCTGGACCGTAAGGACATTCTTGTCGAAGCCTTTTTCGAGTGCGTACTCGGTCAGCGACCTGGCTCTGGAATCGTTGGCAAACGCTTCTCCTGCCCCACGAAAAATGTTTCGCGAAAACTGATCCAGCAATATGATCAGTGCCAGGGTTCCCATCTGGGTCTGCTTCAGATCGTCCAACGCTCCCGTTGAGGCAAGCCGATTGGCTTCAAGAAACCTCTGCCTAATCTCCTGATCAAATTGATCGGTTGACTGAAACCAAATCGGACGACGCTTGCCCAATTCTCCCGAGTCCGGCGATCCAAACCAGAAATCAAGAACTTCCTGTACAAGGTGGTTGCTGTCCATATCGAAAACGCTCCATTGGCTTTGGGGCACAAGATTGGCGCCCCCGAGTCGCTTCTATCAGGAATTGGCTCGAAAGGGCGGCCCGATCCAGCTTTTCGGACCGCCTCTCGCCACATTCAACCTAATGACTCGGCTTAAGCGGCGCACCGGAGTATTGATTGAAACCGTTTCGCAGCGGAAGCAGACCGAGCGGCGTCGGGGTATTCGCTGGGCCCATAGCTTTCCACCACGCGGGGAGGGTCTTAAAAGCGAACACCATGTCGTAGTCGGTTGCGTTTGAGCCGGTATTGGGATCCTGAGGCTCGGTTCCGTTGCGGTCCTGGAACCAGCGCGACCAATCCGGGGAACCCGGGGCCGGCGAACAGATTAGAGGGTTCTTCGAGCTCCCGCAGATTTTGATTGACCCTGGGAGGAGGAATGGGAAACGACGGCAAGAGGAACGACAACATGGCGTGCTTTTGGGGTTGCCATTCCGCGGGTCCGTGGCAACTCATGCACGAGGAATCAGGCTCATTCAGCATCTGCTTCCCGGCCACTTGAATGTCGTTCCGACCGCCGTCGTTCGGACCCGAAAGTCGTCCGCCCCAGCCCAGCGTCTGGGTTGAATATGTGGGAGCACTGGGATTGATCCAGGTTTCCTGCAAAGCGTTCGTGGTCACGCCGGGATCATTGCCCCACATCACCCCCAGCGGCACCATCTTGTCCCACGCATCGCTGCCGCTGGCATTGGCGTCGTACACGAGGGTGGTAAAGACCCAACCGGTCTTGGGCGCGGAGACCGAGTCTTTGACAATGATGTCGAACTGCATCAGGTAGCCGTTGGCCACGCTCGGTGGCGACGGCGGGGACGGCGGTTGGGTTTGCGGTATCGGCACATACAGCGGCCACATGGCTGCACCGTTGGTTACCGGCCACCAGTTGGTCTGCACTTTAGGGTTGTCAGAACAAAACATGGCTGCCTTGACCACTACCGAACCTTCCTCAAACTGAAAATCCGTGGTTTTGACGTTCGGTTTCATGGCGTTGGTTCCCCACACCTTATAGAGGGTGTAGGCGGCCCGCTCGTCGTAGTAGGTGAGCACGTTGGTATCAAAGGTCTGTGTCAGGCCGGTGCCGGGAAAGATCGACGGCCCAAACTGACTGGCAGTATAGGTTCCGTGGATGCTCTCGCGGATGGATCCCAGCCACGGTTCCGTATACCAATGCGCCTTGTCGGCGTCCCAGTTGGCATAATCGAGCACCAATTGCCGGGCGTTCGGGGTTACGTATTGTTTCAACGCCGCTACATAGGCCGCCGCATTTTGCTGGTTGATGGTTTTGCCGCCGATGGCTTGCGACCACGGAGCGTTCTTCAGCGGACCCAGCGATTTCTGTGGCCAGTTGTGACTGAGCTTGAAGAACGGTCCCGAGTACTGCGAGGCCGGTGGCATTTGCCCGTCGTTGGTCACGAAAGGCTCCTGCGGGACGACAACTAGTTTGGAGGAAAATGGGTGTTCCTGCGCAAAGGCGATGGTTGTCAGACTGCGCGGGGTGCCAGAGAATAATCCCATTACCGCCAACCCGCATAGCAAAAGCACAGCATTCCAAAATTGAGTTTTCACGGCCAGAACCTCCTAACTAGAATTCCGCTCCGGCTCCCCCAACAGCTCGAGACGATTATTGAGTTCTGTTCGTGAGCCCGGAGGAACCGAGTCAGCCATCATTACGACTGTCCTGCAGTCGTATTAGGAACCCAGACTGCTATTGGTTGGGGGCAGGCGGTAAGGATATGAAGTGGCCGCTCCCAAGTAGCACTACTAGATACTCCGAAGCTTGATATCCCACACATGATACGGAAAGATGAGCAACCCTACGATTAGTTCGAGACAAAGTCAAGCACTAACGCAGTCAAAACCATTAATTGTTCTTGAGGTCATCTCATAAATCGTTCCGGGTTGTGTCAGGGCAGACTTTCAGTCGTGCCAAATGAAACGCGGAAAAGGGCTGGGTTTTAAGTCCCTGCAAGAACAGGGCCCCTCAGAGGCTGAAGCCCAAGCGAGGGTTGGACTCGTTGCGGCACGTCTGAAGCCGTGCCCTGACACGAAGCGATTTATGAGATGGCGTCTTGTTATTAGTGACCGCACTAGTTTCCTGTACACTCGGGTACCCACGCAAGTTGGTTCTGCTTGGATGGGATTGTGGTTTCATGTCACGGTGCCATGCGAGGGTGAGTAAATAGGGGCGGCGTACTGGTGAAATTCGCCTCTAACGCTCGTTGGCAGTTCGTGGACTACTGCGCGGCGAAAGAGATAGTCAGTTGGTCGAGTGGCATCGCTCCCTTTATCGTCTCTGGCGGGGAGACCGGTGTGATTGCCAGTGGAGTTCCCTTGGATTCGGCCTCGTCGAAGGCTTCGGTGCCAGGAGTTTTGCCGGTAATCTCAAAATTGCTGATTGCGTAGGGCAGTCCATTGGACGAGAGAGACGATGGCCCGTCGGTCACCTGGAAGTGGAGGTGCGGCACAATTGAGTTTCCCGAATCTCCGACCAACCCGATAACCTGACCAAGCTTGACGCTGTCTCCGGGATGGACCTGAATGCTTCGCGGCTGCATATGCGCATAAAGCGCGAAGCGATGATCTCCGAGATCGAGGACCACCGAGTTCCCGTCGGCCTCATCCAGCGCGATATTGCTGGGAAATTTGCCAGGGGTCTGCTCGGGAAAGCCATCGGTTACGGACACAACGTGAGCGTCCGCAACTGCAAGAACCGGCTGGCCAAAGATGGCATAACTCTGTAGCCTCTGCTGCGGGCCCTTATAGATGCGACCGCTGGCGTCCAGTTGTTCCCAGTCCACGGCGAAGCGTTGAGCTACCCAGACGCGCCCGTCTATGGGCATGGCCGCGCGAGTGTGGCGGGTGGCGTCGCAGCAGGAATCGGCGGAAATGTAACGCGGGCCGCGCAGGGGAGAACCGATGACCACAACCGGGCGCCGGTCCACCGCAATGGCGCCGCCACTTTCGCTGAATTCCTGCTGACCAGGCGGGGCTGCGTCAACGTGCACGGCCACGCGATGCGAAAGCTCATGCGGAATTGCGGCGCCGGGCGCAAGCACAATGTTGAGAAAGAGCAGCGCATGGGTACTTTTGGCAAGGGTTCCTGCAGATTGGCGCTGGCCCCCAGGCTGAAGGCGCCCCGCAACAGCGGCGGTGTCGAGAGTTTGCAGCACCGCGCCATCTCCTAGAGTCTCAACTTTCTCGACAGTGATGTTGGCGCTGGAGAAGTTCGTCATCCCCAACTCGTACACCAGGTGTACGCGTCCGTCCGAACCCATGAAGGGCACCGGCGCATCTTGCACCCCGAGCAGCAGAGGAGTCATGTTCTCTGACGCATTGACGCGGCTGGCTGAAGTAAGAACTATAAGAGCTAAAGCGAGGAATAACGAATAGGCGAAGCTACGACCAGAGGGATACATACTTTTTGGTTCCTTATTCGGTTCGGTGGGCAAACTCAGGGTTGCCGAACCCATGCTGACCGCTGCCCAAGCTACATAGCGTGGGTGACCACTCCAAGCTGGTTTTGCTGGATGGGATTTGGTTTCATGTCACGGTGCGACGCGAGTGTGAGTAAATAGTGGCGGCGTACTGCCGGTCGTTTTCTGTTGCTCGTGCAAATTAAAGAACTACCTCACCAATTCAATCCTTCAGGATCTGCCGCGCGATAACCAGTCGCTGAATCTCGCTGGTGCCTTCGCCGATAGTGCAGAGTTTGACGTCGCGGTAAAACTTCTCGGCGGGATAGTCCTTGATGAATCCGTAGCCGCCGTGAATCTGGACGCACTCGTTGGCGCAGCGCACTGCGACCTCGCTGGTATAAAGCTTCGCCATTGAAGACTCCAGCGTGGTCTTCATGCCGGCGTCCTTCATCGCCGCGGCGCGATGAGTAAGCAGCCGCGCGGCATCGATCTCGGTGGCAAGATCGGCGAGTTTGAACGCAATTGCCTGAAACTCGCTGATCGGCTTGCCAAACTGCTTGCGCTCCCGGGAGTAATTCAGCGCGGCTTCATAGGCGCCCTGCGCCATACCCAGCCCCAGCGCTGCGATCGAGATGCGGCCTCCGTCAAGAACTTTCATGGCGTCAACGAATCCCTGGCCTTCCTGACCCAGCAAATTCTCGGCAGGAATTTCGCAGTCTTCGAAGATCAACTCCGATGTATCACTGGCCCGCAGACCCAGCTTGTTCTCCTTCTTGCCGGAGCGAAATCCCTTCGTGCCCTTGTCCACCACGAATGCCGACAGTCCATGCGTGTGCGCCGTTTTATCTGTAACTGCAACCACCACCGCCACGTCAGCGTAGTGGCCATTGGTAATGAAGGTCTTGGTGCCATTCAGCAACCACTTGTCACCGCGGCGTGCAGCCGTGCAGCGCGCGCCGCCAGCATCCGAGCCCGCGCCCGGTTCCGTCAGACCCCATGCGCCAATGAACTCACCGGTGGCCAGCTTGGGAATATACTTCCGCTTCTGCTCTTCGTTGCCGGCGACGAAGATGTGATTCGAGCACAGCGAAGTGTGCGCCGCCACAATGATGCCCACGGAACCGTCCACCCGCGACAGTTCTTCGACGGCGGTGACGTATTCGACGTAGCCCATGCCGGCGCCGCCGTACTCGGTGGGAAAGATGGTGCCCATCAAGCCCAGCTTGCCCAGTTCCTTGATAACCTCCAGAGGGAAGGTGCCGGCTTCGTCCCACTTCATCACGTTGGGAGCAATCTCGCGCTCCGCAAAGTTACGCACCATTTTCTTCAGTTGCAGTTGTTCGTCCGAGAGCTGGAAATCCAAGTAATTCCTCCGGGTAGTGCAAACGCGACGACAGTTTTGAGTGGGTGCACCCGGCGGCGGCGCACAAAGTGGAAACAGGCGGTTATAACACAGGAGATGGAAAGAGGCGAAATCGCGCGACGGGTCCAGCTCCCAGTTGCGGTGCGCGCGCCAATTAGTGTAGAAGCGAGGCTCATGAACCGACTCGTCTTAGGAGTTAGAGCTGGCCTGACCTTTAGTGCGCTTGCGGGATGGACCGCTAAGACGCGGGTGAGTAAATGACGACCTCTTACAACCGCATCGCCGGTCAAAGTGTGGAACGGCTGGCCGCCTTGAGCGATGGGATCTTTGCCGTCGCGATGACCTTGCTGGTCCTCGATCTTCGAGCACCGGCGGTTGAATCGATTCATAACGATCATGACCTCTGGCGAGCGCTCGCCAGCCTCTCACCGCGGCTGCTCATGTATGCGATGAGCTTTATGACGTTGGGGATTTTCTGGGTAGGTCAGCAGACACAACTGAACCACCTGGTTCGCTCCGACCGCAGTCTTGCGTGGATCCACATTGCTTTCCTGTTCCTTGTCTCCATTACACCGTTTTCGACCGCGCTTCTGGCTGAATTCACAATCTATCGTCTCGCGCTGCTGGTCTACTGGCTGAACATTCTGCTGTTGGGAACTGCCCTCTACTTTAGTTGGGTATGCGCGTTGGGAAGCGGGTTGGTGAAAGAATATATGCCGCCACTTGTCTCCGCAGCAATCAAGCGGCGCATCGTGGTCGCGCAAGCGCTTTACGCATTCGGCGCCTTGCTCTGCGTCTTCAGCACTTACTGGAGTATCGCCTTCATCGTTGCGGTGCAGCTCTATTACGCCGTTGCTCCGCGCTTTGGTCGCCGAGCTTCCGATTGAAGGGAAATGCGGTTCGAACTCTACTGATTCGACCGACTTGCTACGCGCGTGGCCTTGCCTTCCATGACGGTATTCCATCCTCCGCTGGGGGTGGACACTTCAGACGTAAAGGTGTACGAAGTCGCAGAGACAAGAGTCACGGTGTAGCGTCCACCCACGGTAACGCCGTTCATTTTTTCTTCCGCGGTCCATGTCCAAACGTTGCCTTGAACGTGGCCAATCGCGACTTGGTGCTCCCCAAGACTGTTATATGCGTTGTAGGTATAAGTTTTGTCGGCGGGGTTGTACTCCATGATCCGCATGCCACGAATATTGCCCATGGGTGACTTCATGGAAGAATGGGTTTCGACGAAAAAGCTGCCCGGCACCCATTCGCTGTGCTCGGTGGAAGTAAAAGGTCCGGCCGGAGCAGTCGGGCTGAGCTTCACGGTGCCCTGCAACTTCCAATTGCCGACGAAGTAGCCCATCATCTGCTGCGCGGGACTCGGCGCGGGCGCCTGCTGCGGGGATTGTGCAACTGCCAGGCAAGTAAGAATGAAGGAGATGGTTAGCAATCTAAGGACATGTTTCATATGAATGCTCTCTTTCGGGCGGATCGATGATGCTCGCCGAAAAGGCCAGCCGACGCGAAGAAATGCTAGCACGAACGCAGCGTTTGCTCTTCGACAAGCGTACTTGGCGTTATATAATCCGGTGCCGCATCCAGATATACAACGACTTATGAATCGACGGGACTTCGTCGCCACTATTCCGCAGCTGCTTCTGCTGGTCAAGTTTGCACCGAAAGCTCTGGCACAAGATTTCGCCGGCCTACCGGCCCACATTGCGAGCCTTTATCACGACAGCATTGTTATCGATTCGCTATGCAGCCCGTTCCTGGAAATCGACTCTCTGCCAACGCCCACTGCCGTTGAAGTAGTCCGGGGGTCTGGAATCACTGCCATCAACTTCACTGTCTCGGAAGTTCAGCAGCTAGTGGCGGAGTTTGTAAGCAGCGGCAAGCGACGCACCGAGTTTTGCCGTAGTCGGGGTTTGAGCTTCGGCACGCTCGACCGTCATCTGAAGAAACAACGCTGGAAGAAAAAGAGTAGAAGAGCTTCTTCGTGCCGGCGGGTTGGTGCCGGTGGAGTTGGCCACCAGGAAATCGCCGACGAATCACGAACCGAGTTGTGGGATGGCCGTGGTGCTGTCGGGCGGGCGCCGAATCGAAGTGCAGCGCGATTTTGATATGCACACCTTCGAGCGCCTGGTGAGTGCGTTGGAGCGGGCGTAAACCGTGTTTGGGTTGGGTCCAGCCACACGGATCTATCTGGCCGCCGGGGTCACCGACATGCGCAAGGGCTTCGAGGGGCTGTACGGTCTGGTCCGGGATCGATTGTCGTGTGAGCCGCTTAGCGGGCACCTGTTCTTGTTCTGCAACGCCCAGCGCAATCGGTTGAAGGTCCTGGTCTGGGATGGCAGCGGACTCTGGGTCTGTGCCAAGAGATTAGAGAAAGGGCGTTTCACCTGGCCGCAATCCGGCGATTCGCAGGGCAAGGTCGTCCTGACTCACGAAGAGCTCTCTCTCTTGTTAGGTGGGATCGATTTGGGCAAAGCCAGGCACAAGCGGTGGTACCGAAAGGCTCCCCCGAAGGGCATGCCGCTGCATAAGTGCTTGAACGTTTTGAGCAACTCTGGTAAATCAGTAGCCCATTGTGAGTGAAGCTCTCATTCCCTCAGCACCAGCCGATCTGGAACTCATCGCACAACTGAGGAGCCGGCTGCAGTATGCGGAGCTGAGGATTCGCGTGCTGGAAGAGCGTTTGCGGCTCATGCGCATCGAGAAGTATGGAGCGGGCGGCGAAAAACTCTCCCACGCGCAAATGGAATTGTTCGAGCTTGAGCCCGTCATCAGTGAAATGATCGAGCAGGCGGATAGTGAGTGCACGCCGGTGCGACGCTCAACGAACGGATACTGCAAGCATCCGGGCCGTCAGGAATTGCCTGCGAACCTTCCTCGCGTCGAGCGGATCCTGCCTTGCACACCGGATCAGCGCGTGTGCAAGAGTTGTGGCAAAGATTCTGTAGTGATCGGCTACGAGGAGAGTTCCCAGCTGGATGTGGAACCGGCGAAGTACTTCGTGCTGGTCGCGAAACGAGAGAAACGGGTTTGCCGATCCTGAGAGGAGCTCGGAGTAGTCTCAGCCCCGTTGCCGCCACGGATCATCGAGAAGTGTCTGGCGAGTGACCGCATCGTCATTGACACGGTCGTCAGCAAATATTGCAATCACACACCCTCCATCGACAGAGCGTGATTCTGGAAAGAGATATCGGCTTGAGAATCAGCCGAGCGACGCTGGACGGCTGGGTCCTCAAAGTCGGCGAGTTGCTAGTTCCTATGATCGCGGCGATGCGGCGAGAGTTGATTAGCGGAAGTTACATCCAGGCGGATGAAACCCCGGTGGATGTGCAGATGCGCGAGGGCCGGGGGAAGAATCATCAAGCCTCTTTGTGGCAGTACAGCCGACCTGGAGGGAGCGCGGTGTTCGACTTCCGCCTAGGCCGCGGTCGCGATGGACCGAAGCAGTTCCTGGGACAGTTTGAAGGCATTCTCCAAACTGACGGCTATACCGCGTACGACCAGATCGGCGGGACGAGAATGGCACACGCGGCTTGTTGGGCTCATGCTAGAAGACAGTTTTTCGAGGTGGTGCAGCTAAATCCACGAGACCCGGTTGCAACTCCGATTGTGGCGCTGATGGACGAACTGTTTGCCATCGACGCGGAAGCTCGCCGTAGACGAATTGGTCTCACTGGGCGTCATGGTCTTCGTCAGGAAAGAGCCAAGCCTCTCTTGGATGATATCCGTAGCAAGATCGAAGCAGCACAGTCCGTTGCATTGCCCTCCAGTGCACTCAGCAAGGCTTGCCAGTACGCGCTCGCACTGTGGAGGAAACTTACCCGATTCTTGGAGTATCCGGAGCTTGAACTGAGCAATAACCTAGCGGAAAATTCAATGCGTCCCGTGGCACTGGGTCGGAAGAACTGGATACACATCGGCAGTCCACAGGCGGGACCCAAGGTTGCGGCGATTCTGTCGGTCGTGGAAAGCTGTCGCAGAGTGAAACTCCCAGTGCGCGACTATTTGGCCGCGGTTCTCCCCGGGTTTGCCGATCTCCCGATCCAGCGCCTCCCAGACCTTACTCCTGCTGCGTGGGTCTCCCAGCATTCATAGACTCAAACGACCGGGTCGTCTAGCGTGAAGGTGATCTCGCGACAACAACCGCATAGTTTCTTGTTTGCCGACGGTCCGTCCGGAATGCCGACCACGTCCAAGCACCGAGTGTCGGCGACAAAATAAAAGTTTGGACTGATTACCGAAGCGTGGCGTACTCGGCTTGGGCTTGCTGGTAGATGGGGATGTCGAGATCGGCGTCCTTCCAGAGGGTGAGGAAATCCTGATACGACTTCCGCGCGGCAGCCTTGTCGCCCATCATCACCTGCGCGCGAGCCGAGCTGCAAATGCGCCAGCGCACCGGTGATGAAATTCACCACGATGCCAGGATGGTCGATTACCTTCTGGAACTCGGCCGCGGCCCGCTGAGCATCGTTCACCTGGAGATACGCCTCGCCCCGGACGTATGCCGGCAACAGATTCCCGGGACCAGAATAGTCACTGGGAATACCCAGCTCGTACGGAATTGTAGCCTGCAGAATGTCGATAGCCCTACGCGGGTTTCTGTGAGACATCTCGACCTGCGCCCGAATGGTTGGGAGCCAATAGTTTTGTACCATCGTGTCTACTGGAAACTGTTGATTAAGCACAGCGGCGATAATTTCTGCCTGCGCAGTATCCCCCGCGCGCGCGAACGTCAACGCGGCCATGATCTGAACCACCTTGCCACTGCGCCACGCCAACGTTTGCTTGGCCAGTTCACGCGCGCGCAAACCCTCGCCGACCTCTGCTTCGGCCAACGCCTGCCGCGCCCACCATACCGCCGCCGTCTCCTCCCGCCCGGCATCCCTGGCCGATTGCACCGCGCGCCAAGAGAGCTCGCGCGCGACGCGAATCACACCGCCATACGATGCCGAGACCGCCTGCTCCGAAAGGAGCCAGTCATCCGTTGGCGGATGAGCTGCCGACCAGGTTGCCTGCTCCCGCATGGCCGCCTGGTCACCCTGAATAAAAGCCAACCGGTAGCGCATCCAACACATCTGCGAGTCACCCACGTTGTGCGCCATGCCCTCGTCGAAAATATTCCGCGCTTCGTCTGGCCGGTTCAACGCCATGTAGGCCACCATGAGGTTTACTACTGGGCTGGTGCTATCTGGCAACAAGCGCCATGCTTCCCTCTCTTCCGCAGCGGCGTTCTCGTATTGTCCCAGCAAGTTGAATATGAGCCCCACCTGGTTATGGGCCACGCCTCTGGTGTTGGGATACGTTTGAGCCTGGCTCCTGTAGTCTTCAACGGCTTTTTCCAATTCCCCCGTGGCTAGGAAATGATATAGCGCTTGCACTTCAAGCTGCTGGCTGGACTGTCAGCCTGCTGCGCAACTGATATGCTTTGCGAAAATTTTGCAGGGCCAGGCTCGTCTCCCCAAGATTGAAGTAATCAACGCCGAGGCCGCTGTATGCCGCAAGCAAAGTCGGGATCCAGCTCCACTGCATGCTTCCTATTGATGATGCCATCCGGATTTTGCCCCCCGGTACCAACCAGGGAATTCGCCTGCAGAGCTTCTAACGACGACGTCGTGGCCTTTTGCAGCGGTGCATTGAACCTCCGCAGCAAGTCCTGAGGCTCGCCGAGATTCTGTCGCAACTGGTAGCCGGCGACGCCCAACATCTCGACAACCTGATCTCTCTCCTCAGCTTCCGTCTCCGCAACTGTCAGGACCCTGCCTGCCTGGCACTCCAGCGCCCGCAATGCAATCCGATAATGATCTCCCGCGTCAGCAATCGAGCCTGCCACCACCGCCTTGCTGTTGGTTAGGAGGCAGACCTGGCGCGCCAACTCGGGCGTCAGTTTGGCATCTTCGGGTTGACCTTGCAGCTTCAGCGTTCCACGTATTTTGTTAAGGCCGAGCACGTTCAGGAATGGCGTCTGTCCCAGTTCGGTCCTCAGAGCTGAATTGAGAGCGCCATCAAAAACATGGTCGCTGGTTTGGTTGGCGAAGTCGGCGAGAACGATGGTGTCATTCTGGGTGAGCTTTTTGGGCCCGCTGGAAAGTTTCGAAGTTCCTACTCCTACCACTAACCCCGAAAGCGCAATGGTGGCTGCTGCTACAACTTTCCAACGGCGACGAAGCAGCGGCGGTTTCACCACCGTCTGTTCCGGAGCACGCCTGAGCGTCTCCAGATCCGCACGCACCTCCGCCGCGGATTGGTAGCGCCCATCCCGATCTTTCTCGATGGCCTTGCCTATGATGTGTTCCAGCTTGAGTGGAAGCGTGGAATTGAGTTCATGCACTGGTAGCGGCACATTGTTCAGGATGGCATCCTTCAGAATCGCCGCGGTGTTTCCGCTGAAGGCCCGCTGCCCGGTCGCCATCTCGTACAACACTAGGCCAAAGGAGAATAGGTCGGTACGCGCATCCAGTTGCTCGCCACGCACCTGCTCTGGCGACATGTATCCCGCCGTTCCCATCGACATCCCGGTTCGGGTCAGGCTGTGTTCAATGGCTGTTTCACGCTTGCTATGTACCTGAGTTCCGTCAGCCCCGTCCTCACCTAGGTCTTCTGCCGCGATTTCGTCGGCTGCGGCCGCCAACTTGGCCAAGCCAAAGTCCAGAATCTTGACCCGTTTCTCTGTGGTTACGAAGATGTTCGCCGGTTTGATGTCGCGATGGATGATGCCCTTCTGGTGGGCAGCCTGTAATCCTTCGCAAATCTGAATCGCGATGTCTAGAATCTTATCCAGAGCGACGCGTTTAGCTGCGGATGTGGCCAGGCGATCGCGCAGCGTTTCGCCCTCCAGCAGTTCCATCACGATGAACGGCTGCCCTTCGTGCTCTCCGAACTCGTAGATGGTGCATATATTGTGATGGTTCAGCGACGAAGCCGTGCGGGCCTCGCGCTCGAATCGCTGCAGCGAAAGAGAGTCGGTTGCTACTTCCTCCGGCAGGAACTTCAGGGCAACACGCCGGCCCAGCTTCAGGTCTTCAGCCTTGTACACCAGCCCCATGCCGCCACCACCCAGGATCTCCAGCACGCGGTAGTGCGAAACCTTTTTGCCAAGCAGGTTCGCGCCGGTAGAGGTCCGAGGTTGAGGATCACCCTCGGCATGAGTCACTTCGCTGACCGGAGCGACAAACCGGTAGCCGCGCTTGGGCACTGTCTCGATGTACTCCCGCCCGCCGTCCCACTCCCCCAGGACTTTCCGCAAAATGAAGATGTTCTTGTTGAGGTTTCCTTCCTCGACGAAGGCGTCGGGCCAGACCTGCTTCATCAGGGCGTCCTTGTCCACCAGGTGACCGGCGTTCGCAACTAGTAGAAGCAGGGTTTCAGCTAGCTTGGGAGCAAGGGCCACAGGAGCGCCGTCGCGCACCAGGACGCGCTTCACGGAGTCCAGGCGAAATGGGCCGAACGCGTAGAAGTGCTTTGTCTGCCTGCTCATAGGGCCTGCAAGAAATTTTCCAGAAATTTCCTAGAACTTTGGAAGGACTTTTAAACCGCAACAGAGTTATGGTGCGCGACAAATGGGGATGGATGCGGTCTGGAAAGCCATCCAGCGCAGATTCTAGTGCGGCTAGTGCTCCGCGGCAATACCGAATGTCGCAACGGCGTCCGGTAAGGCGGGGCATGACACCGAGGCGTCGGGCGGTTACTGCCTTCCTCCCCACCAAACAAGAAGGACAAAGGAGGCAGTATGAAATCCCGCACATGGTTGTGGATGACCGCAATGTATCTATTCGCCGCGCTGGCGATGTCGGCTGGTGTGGCAGGGCAAGACAGTCCACCGCAAGACAACAAATCAAAGCAACAAAAGTACAAGCTCTACGACGTGGGGACGTTCGGCGGTCCCGGAAGCAGTTTTGGCGAGTCTCAGGCGCTCTTCAACAAGAGTGGAACTCTCGTGGGCAATGCGGAGACGACCATTCCCGATCCCTACTCCCCAAACTGCTTCGACCCGGATTGCCTGGTGGCGCATGCATTTCAGTTCCAGGACGGCCTCCTAATGGATCTGGGCGCTCTGCCGGGCGTCAACAATAGCTACGCGGAATCGTTGAATGACTCTGGTCTGGTCGTGGGAGGTTCGGAGAACGGCCTCATCGACCCATTGATGGGCATACCGCAAACCGGGGCTGTAGGTTGGAAGAATGGCGAGATATTCAGCTTGGGAACGCTGGGCGGCTACCAAGGATTTGCACTGGCTGTCAATAACTTCGGTCAAGCCACCGGGGTTGTTACGAATACGATCCCAGATCAATATTCTTTCTTGGGCGGAACCCAGTCGCGAGCGTTCCTGTGGCAGGACGGAGTGATGCAGGATTTAGGCACCCTTGGCGGCCCGGATTCCTTTGGCCAGTTCAATAATGATCGCGGGCAGGTCGCTGGGTTTTCCTATACGAGTTCGATGCCCGGTCCGAGCGGCCTACCACCTTTTGACCCATTCATCTGGGAGAAGGGCAAAGGTATAAAGGATCTCGGCAATTTCGGGGGTACCCAATGCAACCCATACTATCTCAACAACCGAGGTGAGCTCGTCGGCAACATGAATTTGGCAGGAGATCGAGCGGCCGATCCTTTCCTTTGGGACGGGCATAAGCTGGTCGACCTGGGAACGTTTGGAGGAAGTTTTGGCCAAGGAAACTGGGTCAATGAAGCGGGAGATGTCGTCGGGTTCGCCTACTACTCGGATGAGGAGACGGGCCGCGGCGCTCTCTGGGCCGAGGGCGAGAAGATCAAAGATCTCGGGACACTTGCTGGCGATAGATGCAGCGACGCCTGGGGGATCAATTCAACAGGCCAGATTGTAGGCGCATCCTGGGCGCAGCCAGGAGTTTGCAACTACCCTTCCGCGACGATTACTGCACAGCACGCCGTCATCTGGGAAAACGGCTCAATCGTCGATTTGAATACCCGAATCGCCTCTCCTAACCCGAACCTGCAACTGGTGTTGGCTTTGGAGGTCAACGATCGTGGCGAGATCGCTGGTTTTGGTGTACCTCCGGGCGTTCCGCTAAAAGATTTTGAGATTCACGGCCATGTCTACGTGTTGGTTCCGTGCGACGAGAATAGTCCTGGCGACTGTGACACCGGTCTGGCGAGCACAGCGGCCATTACGAATAATTCGGCCCAGCCAATCCAGAACCCCGAATCAGCGACCGGAACACAAAATCAGTTGCGGAACCCGCTGAGGCAGCGGTACCACATTCCTGGCCAGCCGCGCTGCACCGTCGAATTAGTTCCGTCTTGCAATCACCTTGCCGGCGCGGAACTGCCGACGGTTCCCCCAAGTCCGCTCCGGCGTGTGAACTTGCTTGCGAGTTCTCATCGGCGATTCCGCTCCGGGCAAGCCTGAATCGCCATTCGCGAAGTAAAGAGGAGAAGAACATGAAATCCCGCACATGGATGTGGACGACCGTAGTGTATCTATTCGCCGCGCTGGCGATGCCAGTTGGCTGGCAGCGCAAGACAACCCATCGCAAGAACATAAATCAAAGCACCATCAGTACAAGCTCATTGATATGGGGACCTTTGGCGGACCCGCGAGCTACACCTTGGAAAATGGAGCAGCCGGGCCACGGTTGCTTAACAATCGGGAACGCTCGCGGGGTAGGCGGATACTCCTATTTCCGATCCCTACGCCCCAATCTGTACAACCTTCGGACTGCTTTGTCGGTCACACGCTTTCGGTGGGACGATGGCGTGCTCACCGAGCTTGGGCGCGCTACCGGTGTCAACAGCAGCGCTGGTTACTCACTAAACGAACGAGGATGGATCGTTGGGTTCTCACAAAACGGTGCAATCGATCCGCTGACTGGGTTCCCGGAGAACCGTGCCGTCCTTTGGACCGACGATCAGACGATCGATTTGGGAACGCTCGGCGGCATACAGAGCACAAGCGATTGCCGGCTGTGAATAACCGTCGGACAAGCTGATGGAGGGGCTCACGAACGCAATACCTGATTCCTTCTCCGGAGAGGGAACGCAGATCCGTGCTTTCCTGTGGGAGGAGGGCGTGATGAAAGATTTGGGTACCTTGGGCGGTCCCGATTGCCCGGGTTTCGGCAATACCACTATCAACCAAAGCGGGCAGGTGACTGGCTCCTGTTTTACGCAAGTTCGACGCCCAATCAGAATACTGGGATTCCGACTCTGGACCCGTTTCTTTGGTCGACACGAGAACGATGTCGGACCTCGGTACTCTTGGAGGCACCATCGGCTATCCCGATTAGCCTCAATAACCGAGGTCAGGTAGTCGGCCAATCGAATCTGGCAGGAGACATGACGAACCACCCGTTCCTGTGGAACAAGAAGAAGGGCTCATAGACCTGGGCACCCTGGGTGGGGATAACGGAAGCCGCATACTGGATCAACGAAGCCGGGGAGGTTGTGGGGAATGCAGATCTTCCCAACGCCGGTGCTCACGACGCTTTCCTCTGGAAGCATGGTGTGATGACTGATCTAGGTAATGTTGGCGCGACCAGTGCTGCGTATGCCATTAATTCAAAGAGCCAGGTTGTCGGTGCTTCTCGGATCAATGCGCACCCCCGGCAACGCACGTGCCTTTCTGTGGGAGAACGGTGGCCCGATGGTTGACTTGAACGCTCTTATCCCAGCGAACTCAAGTCTGACGTTGGTGTTTGCGGTGAACATCAATGAGCGAGGAGAGATTGCCGGCTTGGGCGTACCCTCCGGCTGCCAGCCTGCAGATTTTCTGCTATGCGGGCGTGCTTACGTGCTGATCCCATGCGACGAGAAACATCCCGGCGAGTGTGAAGACTACTCCATGATCGAAGCGCCCGCTCCGCAGATCAGCGCACCCAGGGCCCAGTCCGCGGCGACGATGAAGCAAGACAACGAGACGCCTATCAGCCCAGTTAATCAGCTCCGCAACCGGTTGATGCAGCGTTATCACATTCCCGGCCAGACAGCAGCTCCGCGCGATTAGCGAAGTCCCCACCCAAGCAAAAGCAGAAGAAGCTTGGGTGGGGCACCCTGGGTTGCTGTCTTTGAAGGGGCGCAGCTTCAGCTGTGCCGTATCGAGTCACTCAAGAAATAGGCTTTAGCCCCTGAGGGAGTTCGGGTTCAGCCAGTGAAGACGAAGTCCCTCAGCGGCTAAAGCCAAGTTCGGGGGAGTCCTGTACGGCACGCCTGAAGCCGTGCCCCTTCAAAGCGTGAATTGCTGGTGAATAACCCAGCCTAGACGTTGCTTCCCTTGCCGAAACAATCAAGTACGCCAGAATTTGGTTCCCATCATGCACTTTGACCATCATCGCAGGAAAGTAGCGCCAATTTGGAGACGCAATGGATTTTGCTAGGTCCCGCCAGACTTTGTGCAGGATTTTGCGGCAAATGAGCCGCAGACTTTGTAGGCGCTCGACACTTCCGCAGCTACGGTGCGCTCATTTTTCCTTAATTTTTCCTAACGATGCTCGGATTCATGTCGTAGCCGCTTGATAACGCACGCCAAACTAAGAGCTGGGGTTGGAGAGATCCAGACGATCCGCAAGTTGGCACTGCTATTGCAATATCAAGGGTGCTGCTCAGCACAACGCTTAAGTCCTTAAGTCTTTAGAGCCAATTGTGGTTCTTAGAAAAGTCTTAAGTAGCTGCGCAAGGGCAGTGACTATAGAAGAAAAGGAGCACTACAGAATGCTTAACATGTTGAAGAACCTGCACCAGGAAGAGTCGGGCCAGGACCTGATCGAATACGCACTGATCGCAGCCCTGATTGCGGTGACGAGCGTCGCTGCCATGCAAGGCGTGGCCACGGCAATTGGCACCAGGTTCACCGCGATTGCGACCGCGCTGAACGCAGCCTAGGGATTGGGTGGGGAAGCAGGCCACGCCAGCTTGCTTCCGTTTTTCCTTGCATGAGGGGCCGCGTATCCGGGCCGAGTTCTTTGTTTTCAACCAGGCCAGCCCCGGCTGACCTAACCATTAGTTTCTTGTTATGAATCAGGCCCCTAGTTTGCATGATAGGGAGCAGGTCGCGCAGGCTTGCTTCCCTTTTTTTAGGTTCGGCTGAATCTAATGAATACGGAATTGATTCTCGGGGTGGACGCGTTGGCGGTGGCCATAACTGCCGCCGTCATTGATGTGCGCCAGCACCGCATCCCGAACTGGGTGACTTACCCGGGAATCGCGATGGGGATTTTGCTGCGTTGGTTCTTTTTGGGATGGCGGGGACTGGGCAGCGCCTTGACGGGTTGCCTGATAGCGGGCGGCGTGATGTTGGTGTTTTACCTGGTGCGGGCCATGGGAGCCGGCGACGTAAAGCTGCTGGCGGCCATCGGCAGCCTGGTTGGTCCGTCCCATGCGGTGGTGGTGCTTATCGCGACCGCGATTGCAGGTGGCGTACTCGCCCTGGTCTATGTACTCGCCCGCCGCCGCTTCGGCCACCACCCTCAGGAATGTTGGCTCGGTGCTGATGTTTCATTCCTGGAGCGGCTTGAAGTCCCATCCGGAATTGAATCTGGATAATCCTTCCGCACTGAGGATGCCGTACGGTTTGGCTATAGCGACAGGGACGTTGTACGCGTTCCTGACGATCTGGTGGAGGTGACTTACGAAGAATCGTCGGCTAGGTCTGGCTCTATTGATAGCGCTGGTGGCTTCCATCGTAGTGACGTTCTTTCTCTACACCCGCATTAAGCGGCAGTACGCGACGACCGCGAAGCCCATCAAGGTGGTGGCTGCTTCTAAAGCCTTGGAGCCGGGAAAGCAGCTGGCGCTGGAGGACATGGTGCTGGTGGATTGGCCGGTGAATGTTCCGCTGCCGGGAAGCGTAAACAAACCCGAAAACGTGCTGGGCAGGATCGTCGCTGTATCCCATCGCCGCCCAGGAACCGATTCGCGAACAACTGCTGGCCGCGGCCGGCGCCACCATCGGTCTGACCACCAAAATTCCGGATGGCATGCGGGCGGTCGCGATCCAGACCAACGAAGTGAATAATGTCTCCGGATTTCTCTTCCCGGGTTGCCACGTGGACGTGCTGGTGACCCTCCACCCGGCCGATGGCGAGCGGCCGCTAACCGCGACGGTGCTGCAGAACGTCGTGGTGTTGAGCACCGGCGAAAAGACTGAACCCGACCCCTCCGGCAAGCCGCAGAACGTGAAACAAGTGACCGTTTTGCTCACGCCGGATGACGCGCAGAAGCTGGTGCTGGCCAGCAATCAGGGGACAGTGCAGTTCGTGCTGCGCAATGGTTCCGACCAAGTCCAGCAGCAGCGCCGCCCAGTGGAGCTCAAAGACCTGCAAGGAAATGCTCCGCAGACAGCCCCGGTGGCGATGAAGAAGGCTCCCTCCAAAGTGGCGAGCGTTTACGAGGTTGAAACCTACGATGGCATCAAGAAGAGCGTCGTTAAGTTCTAGCATCAGGGAAACGGAGCGTCCTGTGGAACCGAAACCAAGGAATGGAAAAAAGTTGTCGTGGCAAATCGCGTGGTTGGCGGGCATGACGTTTGGTTTGGCCACCGTGGTGGCCGCAGTAGACCAGCCTGTTGGCGTGCGCTCCTCGGCCGCGGCCCCAGTTCCGGCATCAGCCTCGCAGGCCGCAGCGCAAATCCCCGGAGTGGCGCAGGCTCCGGCCTCAACCCAGCAGCCCGCCGCCAATCCCGGTCAGGCGGGCGACCAGGGACCCGAAGCCTTGCACGTGGTGGTGGGTCATTCGTTGCTGATACGGACGCCTTCGCGGGTAAAGCGCATTCTTACCGGTAATCCCACGGTCATTGAATCGGTTCTGACCTCGCCGCAGGAGCTGGTGGTTACCGCCAAGCAGCCGGGCGGAAGCAGCCTGATGCTGTGGGAAGAAATGGGCCAGAACCGCATGCTGGATGTATTTGCGGACGTGGATGTGACCCCGCTTCGCAATACTCTTGACCAATCGTTTCCCAACAGCGGCGTCGAGGTGCAATCGCAGGAAGGCAAGGTGATGCTGGTCGGCGTGGTGCCTTCGGCCGCGATCGTGGACCAGATGCTGAAGATGGCTGCCAACTACTCCAAAGAAGTAGTCAACGGACTGCAAATCGCCGGGCCGCCACGGCAGAGACAAGTGATGCTGAAGGTGCGCTTCGCCGAGGCCGATCGTGCCCGGCTGTCCGCCTTCGGCGTCAATCTCTTCAGCACGGGGGCAACCAACACTATTGGCACGGTCTCCACGCAGCAGTTTGGCCCCACCACCCTCAATACGCAAAACCAGACTTCCGGAAGCATCATTGACCGCTTCACGCAATTCAACCTGTCTGACCTGTTAAACATCTTCCTGTTCCGTCCCGACATTAATCTGGGCGCCACTATCAAGCTGCTGCAGCAAAATCAGGTGTTGCAGATCCTGGCTGAACCCAATTTGCTGGCCATCAGCGGCCAGTCGGCACATTTCCTGGCCGGTGGCGAGTTTCCTTATCCCGTGGTGCAGAACACCGGGGGCGGGGCAGGTTTCGGGACGGTCACCATCGTCTTCAAGCCCTATGGAGTGAAGCTGGAGTTCGTCGGGACCATCCAGGATAACGGCACCATCCGGCTGAAAGTTGCTCCCGAGGTAAGCTCCCTCGATTACACCAATGCGATAACCATTTCCGGGTTCACCATGCCGGCCATTCAAACCCGGCGTGCGGAAACCGAAATTGAACTTAAAGATGGCCAGAGTTTCGGAATCGCCGGATTGCTGGATCAGCGCACCACGGTGCAGCTGAGCAAGGTTCCGGGCATCGGGGACATACCCATCCTGGGAGAGCTGTTCAAGTCGAGGAATATCAATAAAACCAATACTGAACTGATCGTGCTGGTTACGCCTACGATCGTGGACCCGGTCTCCGGACCCGTTCCCGGCCCGCAGCCGGAGGTGAACATGCCGGTACAAAATCTCAACCTCGATTCCTTCGACAAGCATCTGCCGGGCGCGGCCAATCCGGCGAATTCCGTTCCGGCTCCGGGGGTATCAAAGTGAGTACCAGTGAAGACACCGCAACCATCCGTAGCTCGCGCCATTCCGAGCTGCGCGTCGGCATTCTTTGCATAAACATGGATCCGGTTTCGCGGGAGAACCTGGGCGTCCAGGTTGCACAAATTCCCGGCGCCTATGTGGTCGACAATGTGGACCGGCACATCACCGCCCGCGAAGTGATGAGGATGCTGGAGCCTTTCCAGCATCGCATTTGCATCATCGATTTCGACGACGACGGGGAGGAGAGCGACCGGATCAGCCAGCGGCTGCGTGACGGTTGCGATAACGGGCTGGCCATTTTTGCCGCTTCCCAAGACCCGAGTGCGGAACGAATCATCGGCGCCATGCGCTCTGGCTGTTCGGAATATCTGCTGAAGCCGTTTCAACCGGACCGGGTGTTGGACGCGCTGGCGCATGTGGAGGCGCGCCGTCAGGGCAAGCTGGAGGTGACAAAAAGGCCGGGTCATCACCTTGATGGGCGCCAAGGGGGGGACCGGCGTTACCTCGCTGGCCTTGCATCTGGCGTTGAACCTGGTACAACGACACCAGCTGAAATGCCTGCTGGTCGATGCGCATCTCACCCTAGGCGACGCTTCCTTATACCTCGGCTTGGCCCGTCATCAGTACAGCTTCTACGAACTGGTCCACAACACCGACCGGCTGGACACCGATCTGTTGGAGGGCTTTCTCTCCAAGCATGGCAGCGGATTGGATGTTCTGGATTCTCCCGAAGCCATCCATGCATTTCCGCACGCGGCCTCGGAAGCCATCGAGCATACGCTGGCGTTTCTCACGGAAAACTACCAATTCGTGGTCATTGATGCTCCGCCGGGTCTGACCGAGGACACCTGCGCCGCCATTCGGCAGTCGGACCGGCTGGCCATCGTCATTACCCCGGAGCTGCCGGCGATTCGCAACGCGCTGCGGTCAATCGAGTACCTGACCAGCCTGCATTACCCGGAGGACAGCATCGACATCGTGCTCAATCGCTATGCGAGAAGAAGCACGCTGAGCGAAGTGGAGATTGAAGCCGCCCTGCACCGCAAGATTGCCGTGAAGGTTCCCAACAATTATGGCCTGATCATAAGCGCCATCAATGCCGGGGTTCCGCTGGAGGCGGGCCAGAAGTCGGACATTCCGGTGGCCTTCGATTATTGGGCCGACCGGCTGCTCGGCGCAGAAATGGCGACGCAGCCGAGCAACGGGACGCGGGGATGGTTGGCCCGGTTGGGATTTTGAGCTGAGGATAAAACATGGCTAGCGGACAAAAAACATTTGCTCCCGATATGCGTCTCGGCAAGGTCGGCGCCCGCAGTATCGGAGTTTCCACCCGGATGTACCAGGAGCTGAAGACAACGCTGCATCGCGAGTTGCTCAGCCAGATCGATCTGGAAAAACTGACGTCGCTCGAGGATTCCAAGGCGCGCTTGCAAGTGCAGGAAGTGATTCAGCAACTCATAGTCAAGCTGAACACGCCGCTCAGCACCATGGAGCGGGAGCGCTTGTCGCGCGAGGTGCTGCACGAAGTCTTCGGACTGGGGCCGCTGGAGCCCCTGCTGCAGGATGCCACCATTAACGACATCCTGGTTAATACTTACCGCAGAGTTTATGTCGAGCGTGCTGGCGTGCTGGAGAAGACGAGCGCGGTATTCAAGGACGACGCGCACCTCAGCCACATCATCGACAAGATTGTCTCCAAAGTTGGCCGGCGGGTGGACGAGTCGTCGCCCATGTGCGACGCGCGGTTGCCCGACGGATCACGCGTCAACGTCATCATTCCGCCGCTGGCGGTGGACGGTCCAATTCTCTCCATACGCCGCTTTGGAAAGATCCCGATCGGCGCGGAGCAGTTGCTCGCCAATCGTACCGTCACGGGTCCCATTTTTGAGGTCTTGAAGGGAGCGGTGCGAGCCAAGCTCAACATGGTCATCTCCGGCGGTACCGGCGCCGGCAAGACGACGCTGCTGAACGTGATGAGCGGGTACATCGGGGAAACCGAACGCATCGTCACCATCGAAGACTCTGCCGAGCTTCAGCTCCAGCAGGAACACGTGGTCCGCCTGGAGTGCAGGCCGCCTAACGTAGAAGGCAGCGGGGCCGTGCGCCAGCGCGAACTGGTGATCAATGCCTTGCGTATGAGGCCGGACCGCATCATCGTCGGCGAGGTTCGTGGCGAGGAGGCCCTGGACATGCTGCAGGCGATGAACACCGGCCATGACGGATCGCTGACCACTATTCATGCCAACACCCCGCGAGATGCTGTGGCCCGGCTGGAAACCATGGCCTTGATGTCCAACCTCAACCTCCCGGAACGGGCCCTTCGCCAGCAAATTGCGTCTGCCGTAGCCATCATCGTGCAGATTGCCCGCCTGGCCGACGGTACCCGCCGCATCACCCACGTGACGGAGATCACCGGCATGGCTGGTGAGGTGGTTGCCATGCAGGATATTTTCGTCTTCGAGAAGCTCGGAATCGATCCCGCCGGGCGGGTGTTGGGAAGATTTAAGGCTACGGGAGTATCGCCAAAATTTGCCGAACGGCTGAAAACCTCCGGCATTGTTCTTTCCCCCAGCGTTTTCGAACACTGCTTCGAGGTCTAGGCGGAGCCACGTATGTCCATGATCACTATATTCCTGATTGTTCTGGTGGCCGTCTTCGCTACGGTGGCGTATTTCACGGAGCCCTCGGAGGAAGATAAGCGGTTCCGCGAGCGTCTTGACGCCATGGACCGCCACCCTACACCGGAAGATGGGATAGAAGGAATCATGAAGCGGGTCACCTTCAGCACGATTCCCAGCCTCGATCGCTTCCTTCGCCGCAGCAGTCTGGCTCCGAAGCTCCAGCTGATGCTGGAGCAGGCCAAGCTGCCATGGACGGTTGGCCGATTTTTCTTCTTCTCGCTATGCATGGTTATGGTAGGTGCCATCATCGGCAACTGGAAAGTGCCGGTGGGTTTCGTGGGATGGGTTCCAGGATTGGCGCTGGGGTTTCTTCCTTTCTTCTGGGTCCTCTATAAACGTGCTTCTCGTCTCCGCCGCTTCAATTTACAGCTGCCGGATGCCATCGACTTGATCTCGCGCGCCTTGCGGGCTGGACACGCCTTGCCCAGCGCACTGGTGACGGTGGGGGAAGAAATGGCCGATCCCCTGGGACCGGAGTTTCGCCGCACCGCCGATGAACTGAACTATGGTCTGCCTTTTCGCGAGGCCATGCTGAACTTTAACCGGAGATTTCCGCTACGGGATTTGCAGTTTCTGGTGTCGGCCATCCTCGTACAGAAGGAAACCGGGGGAAATCTCGCTGAGCTGCTGGACAAGACGGCGGCGGTGCTGCGCTCCCGTGTTCAGTTACAGCAAAAGGTAAGGGTCTATACCGCGCAAGGCCGGCTGACCGGGGCCATCCTCATAGCGTTGCCGTTTTTCTGCTTCATCATGCTAAGCATTCTCAGGCCAGGCTACGGAGACCCCCTGTTCAAGAGCGAGGTTGGCCGGAAGCTGATTTACGGGACCTTGATCAGCATGACCATCGGGTTCTTCGTGATCCGGCGGATTGTGAAGGTGAAGTACTGATATGAGTGCGTTGCTGCTTGCGATTTTCGTGGCCATCGCCCTGTTCGCTGCCAGCGCTCTGATTATCTTCCTGGTCGCGGGGGAGCGTTCGCCGGCCGAAACCCGGCTGGCTGAATTGGGAGCTCCGCCTGGAGATGCCAAGATTCCCTTCAAGTATCGGGTTGAGGACATGATCGCGGTCATTTCGAGTCCGCTGACCCCACTGCGCAACTGGCTGCGCTCCAATGACGAAGAATTGGCATTCCGGCTTAGCATCGCCGGGTTCCGACGGCCCGAAGACGTTGACACCTATCTCAGCGCCAAGGCGCTGGCTCCGGTTGTAGGAATTCTGCTGGCCACGTTTACCGGCGGGCAGAACCTGCTGGTCTACGGCCTGGGGCTGGGCGCGGCCGCCTTCTTTGCTCCCGATGTTTTCCTGTTTTATGCCATCAGCAGGCGCAAGAAGAAACTCGACCTGGCGCTGCCCGAGGCGACGGATCTGCTGGTGATCTGCATGGAAGCAGGCTTGGGCCTGGACCAGTCTGTGCTGCGGGTGGCCGAGGAAATGAAACCGGTGTGCCCCGAATTGAGTGAAGAACTATTTATCATCAGCCGCGAACAGCGGGCCGGCAAGCCCCGCGTGGATGCGTGGCGGAGTATGGCCAACCGGGTTGACCTGGATTCGGTGCAACGGTTTGTGGCTATGCTGATGCAAACCGAAAAACTCGGAACTCCGATAGTCCGGGCGCTCGGGCAGTTTGCCGATTCTTTGCGCATAAAACGCATGCTGACGGCGGAGGAAAACGCCGCCAAGACCACCATCAAGCTGGTTTTTCCGTTAGTGTTCTTTATTTTCCCCGCGATTTTTGTAGCGCTTCTTGGTCCGGCCGCTATCACGCTGATGCAGGGCCTGGAACAAGTCGCTAAATAAAACGACTGGAGGCTGTAAATTATGGACACCGTTCTGATGATTCGGGTGGTAGCTGGAGTAATCGCTGTGATCCTGCTGGCTGTCATAATCGGCCGGCGCAAACGCATGTCGTCGGCGAAACACCTGGGAACCAGGCACTAGAAGCAGCCGCCGATGGAGACGATTACGGTTGTCAACCGCACCCGGGAGACGGTGCTGGGTGAGCGCATTGCTATAGCCGAGACGAGTTGGAGCCGGATGGTCGGGCTGTTAGGCCAATCCGGTCTCGAACCGGGTGCCGGTTTGCTGATAATTCCGTCGCAAGCCATCCATACCGTGGCCATGCGGTTTGCCATCGACGTGGTATTCGTCGCTCGCAACTGGCGAGTGGTGCACGTGCGGCCTGCGCTGGTGCCTTACCGAATGAGCGGAATTCATTGGAAGGCGCACTTCGTCTTGGAGTTGCCGGTCGGGGCCATCGCCCAGACCTCGACTTCGGTTGGCGACCAGTTGTCGATCAAAGAGTAACGTGTCGCAACGGTTCTAAGCCGACGCTAATAGCAAAGCTATTGCGGCAGGGAGAAGACGGTAAAGCACGTGAGATGGGTACGTCGTGCGCGTACTCTACGGAAAGGGCCACAATATGACAAAAGCAAGGGATTCCGGCGAGACGATGGTGGAGTTTGCCATATCATTACCGCTTTTTCTGCTGCTCATACTAGGCGCCATGGACTTTGCGTCTCTCTTTTATACACAATTAACCCTCCAAAATGCAGTCCGGCAAGCGGGACGATATGCCATCACAGGGCAATGCGTAACTAACAGCAGCGGTGCCTGTAAGCTTAGTCGGTACAATTCAATTGTCCAAACCCTCCAGATTGCCTCAAATGGTCTCCTTAATAGCTCTAATGGCAGTGACATTAGCATAACCTGCACCCCTAACGGCGGCGGGTGTCCCAATCAGGCTGGCGGCCCGGGTGACATCATAACCATTACCGTGACTTACACATATTCTTTTGCGACCGCGCCAATAGGGAAGTTCTTTCGTGGCGGCCAGTATACCTTCAC
The DNA here is from genome assembly GCA_963763725.1 of uncultured Acidobacteriaceae bacterium. GTDB lineage: Bacteria > Acidobacteriota > Terriglobia > Terriglobales > Acidobacteriaceae > Bog-257. Next base: position 129,682 of record CAVXQI010000014.1, on the reverse strand, counting down.
CGTAAGTGCGGGATTTAACAACGAACCGTTTCCACCCGGTGAAAGTTAGAGAGGCCGTATGCTGATACATACAGAGGAGTCAGGCCAGGCGCTGGTAGAGTTGTCCTTAGTACTCGTCATTCTATGTGTTCTTGTTTTCGGGATCATTGACTGCAGTCGGGCCATTTACGACGTCGAAGTAATGACCAACCTGGCTGGAGAAGGCTCCAGCATGGCTTCGCGTGGCGTCAGTCCTGCAAAGACAGTAGCGGCCGTAGTCACATATGCAGGCCATAATCTAAGCATGAGCACTAAGGGCTGCGTTATTGTCACCGCCGTCACTTGTTCAGCCAACCCATGCTCTGGCGGCGCCCCTAGCCTTCAGGTTACCGCCCAAGCTTCTCAGTGTGGAATTGCAGCCAGCAGTAAAGTCGGTTGCCTCAAAGGACAAGGGAGTTGCGGCAGCTCGAACGCCACCCTCCCCAGTAACGCAGCCCTTGCCTTACAACTGAACCAAAGTCTTTATGTAACCGAAGTATTTTACTCGTACAGCACGATTACGCCCATAGCGATGTTTTTGGGAAACAATGTCTTACCCGGCCAGTTATATCGCGCGGCTTATTACTAACGAGGATACTTATGCGCCACGTCAATATCATGAAGAGCGAGCAAGGGCAAATCCTTATCATGTTGGCCGTTGTGTTGCCGGTTCTAGTACTGTTCTCGGGTTTGGCTATTGATGCGGGACTTCTTTATGTCACCAAGGCGAAGTTGTCGTCGGCTGTGGATGCCGCTTGTCTTACGGGCATGAAAAACCTGTCGCAAGGACAAGCGACGGCGAGCAGCCTTGCCACCTATATGTTCAAAGCAAATTTTGGGGCTGGCGCGCCTACCCCAACTATTACGTTCCCAACAGACGCCTACGGTGACCAGCAGGTGAAGGTGGCAGCCACCGCCGCGGTGAAGACGATCTTCGTGAGGTATATCCCGAAGTTCGCAACTATGAACGTAAGTGACACCGCCATAGCCACGCGGGGCAAGCTGGTGATGTCACTTGTATTGGACCGTTCAGGATCAATGGATAGTAGTCACGACAAAGGAGGGGTTGCGCTCCAAGCTGCAGTTCCAAGTTTCGTCAGTGACTTTAGCAACACCAACGACGAAGTTGCAATGATTAGCTTCGCTTCCAATGCGACAGTGGATTTTCCAATAAACTACAACTTCATAAGCCCGATTACAAAAGCCGTTAAAGCCCTGAACTTCAGCGGCGGCACGTTTGGTACAGGCGCGGGTACTAATCCAAATCCAAGCACCATTACAGGGCCGCCTCTTTCACTTGCTCAACAGCAGAATGATAGCGTTATCCCGCAACCGGGACAGAACGTCACGAAGGTTGTGGTATATTTCACCGATGGGTTAATGAACACTATTCAGGACACGTTTAACTGTCCGACCGCAAAGCTTATCAACTATGGGGGATATGATCAAACCAATGTTACCCCAGATTTTTTCGACCCAACGAATGGAACCGACTGGGGCACGGTCAGCACAAGTGGTGCATCGAAAGGGGCCTTGCCGTACGATAGCAAGGGCGACTACTGCAAAAGTGCCGGTAAATATGTGACAACGTTTTACTCGCAGCGCGATAAGAAACAGGAAGCATTTCTACAATCTAGCGTTACCGCCGAGGCCCAATATCGCGCTCTTTTAACCGCCACGGCCCTGCGTACGGAAACTCCCATCCCCACGTATATCTATGTCATTGGTTTGGGTAGTGGGGTGAGTGTAACGACTCGGACTTTCTTGGGACAAATTGCAAATGACCCCGCCTTTCCTGCTACATACGCTCCAAATCAACCGGCAGGGTTGTTCTTGTATGTACCGAACTGTCCGTCGGCGACGTGTACAGCCGACCTGAACACAGCCTTCCAAACCATTGCAGCTAAGATTCTCTTACGGTTAACACAATAAGGTGTGCTTACGACGAACGCTTGCGGTCGGGTCCGAAATCAGTGGTCGAGGCACATACCGCAATCGGATAGAAAGCTGGCAATGAAAACACTGGTTACATTAGCTGGGATCTTACTAACCAACCTACTCGTGTTTGGACAAACGCCTTTGACTCCAGCAGAGTGTCCCAAGAACATTTCATTTGCAGTAATTGCGGGCGGTCAGCCAGTCGCGGCCATTCCCAGCTTCGTCCTCCATTCGATTGGCAGCAACAAGCACCAGCAACGATATCCGGGACTGTGTTTCGCTCAAGCCCCCGACGCGCGGGCCAAAAACTATGTCGTGGTGTTCTCAACCCAGCAGGACAGTTTTACCGGGCTGGTGCCGTCAGTTCTGAAATATGTGAACGCAGCGCCGATTTCTGAAAACAGTGCGCTCAGCGCGATTTACGGAGAGATGTGGCATTTCACGTCGAACCAACCTGGCGCGGCGAACACCAAGACCCTTAACCTGCTGCACAGCGAGACATCCACCGTACTATTTGTTCGTGCCTACAACGAGCAAGGCGCCATTGTCTCGCAGCTTAGTCTGAAAGAAATATCAGGCTGGCTGCACACCAAGGAAAAGCTGCTTGATCGCGTGTTGGGAGACATTCGTGCGGATTCCAGCCAGTTGACGGCATCGCGAGTTCCGCTGAAAACTTCTTTGCCGGTTTATTACGTAAACTGCGACGTGCCGGTCAAGTCTCTCGGCGGCCAGGAAACCGCCGTGACGTCGCCGCCTGCCCCCGCTGCTCCTCCGGTTCTGCTGGCCACCCTCGAGTTCTGGTCCAGTCCGGTAGGGGCGGACGTTTACGTTGATGGCCGACTTGTGGGAAAAGCTCCATCCGCCTTCACGGTCCCGCGGGGAGAGCACACCATCACCATGCGTAAACAGAATTTCGGAACCTGGCAGCGCAAATTGCAGATCACAGAAGAGAAACGCAAAGTCAGCGGCTACCTCGAACAAAGAATCGTCACTCTCGGCTCCGCTCTTCAGTAATTAACCCCTTCGAGGTTGAGGCATTTCACGGAACGTCCTTGGGTAGATATGTGTTTACATCTGCGTTTGATATAACCGCTGCCACGGGTCCTGCCATCCTTTTAGAGCAGAGCTAATGTTGGTATATCGGTGCGCGGAAGCTCATGGAGTTCGCGAGTTTCTGAATTGACCGACCGATTCCGATTCGCGTACGCTTGATAGTGCGTCCTTAGGTGCCCATGAAGATTGCTGAAATGGCCTCCCTGCGAGTCGCCGAAGACATCACCGAGCTGGTCGGCGAAACTCCAATCCTTCATCTTCGAAAAGTAGTTCCACCCAATGTTGCCGATGTCTATGCCAAGCTGGAGTACCTGAATCCTGGCGGCAGCATCAAAGACCGCGCTGCTCTGGGTATGATCCTCAAGGCAGAGGAAGCAGGCTTGCTGCAGCCAGGCGCAACTATTTTTGAGGCTACAGCCGGCAATACCGGAGTTGGGCTGGCGCTGATCGGGTCGGGCCGCGGATATAAAACCGTGCTTGCCGTGCCGGAAGGCTTTTCCCAGGAGAAGGTCACGCTCATGGAGGCCCTCGGCGCGGAGGTGATTCGCACTCCTCTGGCAGACGGTATGGAGGGCGCCATCCGCTACGTGAAAGACCGCGCCGCTAAGACGGCCAACTCGTTCGTCGCGGGACAATTTGAGAACCAGGCCAACCCGGACTTCCACTACGAGACCACCGCCCGCGAATTATACGAGCAGATGGGCGGGCAGATTGACGCGGTGGTGATCGGCTCCGGCACTGGCGGCACCTTTACTGGGGTAGCGCGTTACCTGAAAGAGCGCAATCCCAAAGCATTAGCGATCGTGATCGAGACCCAGGGCTCGGTTCTGGGTGGAGGGCCCAAAGGCGAGCATCAGGTGGAAGGCATCGGCGCGAGCTTCATTCCCAAGACCTGCGATCTTTCCCTCGCGGACGAGGTCATCGCCGTCAGCGATCATGACGCGTTCGACATGGTGAAGAAACTGGCCGCGATCGAGGGAGTTCTCGGAGGATCGAGCGCCGGCGCAGCCGTGTTTGGTGCGATCCAAATCGCGCGACGACTCGGCCCGGGCAGGCGCGTGGTGACGATCATTCCCGATTCTGCGGAGCGCTACCTGTCGAAAGACATCTTCCACTTCAACGAAAAGACTTAGTTTCACCACGGAGGCACGGAGAGCACGGAGGAGTTCTTGTGGGTCAACTCGCTCGCATCTCAGCTTTCGTATTAGTTTTTTCGTGCTTTTCGCTGGCGCAGCAAGCAAACCCCAACCCGTCCGCCGAAGCGATGTGGGAAGGATTTTGCGAGGCGGGACGCGCTTCCCGTCCAATCGTTGCCGACTACACATCGACTTTCGACTGCAACTCCATATGTAACGGTATGAAGGTGGGTTACTGCAACGGCCTGGCGGAGAAGGATGAACTCCAAAAGAGCGGCTCGACGGATGGGACATGCAGATTTTTTCTATTTCTTTCTCTCGAGTCGGCTTCAATGCCCGGCGAAAACAAGCGCTTATCAATGTTGGCTTCATCTCTGGAATGGATGCTAAGAGCAGCGGCAGGAAGTACTTCCTCCTCCGTAAGGAGAATCGGAAGTGGGTTCCGATGGAGAGTTCCGTCGTCTGGCAGCTGACCTCGCGTTACGTATGTTTTCAAGTTTCTCCATGCTCTCCGTGTCCCCGTGGTGAAATAGTCCCTATATGCCAAAGAAGAACATTCCCGGCTTTTCCACTCGCGCCATCCATGTCGGCAACGACCCCGACCCGTCCACCGGAGCCGTCGCTCCTCCAATATTTGCTACCTCAACTTACGCTCAAGAAGAGCTGGGCAAGACCAAGGGCTACGATTACTCACGAGCCGGTAATCCCACCCGGACGCGATTAGAACAAAACCTTGCTTCGTTGGAAGGCGGCATCGCCGCGCCCGTCTTTGCGAGCGGAATGGCCGCTGTGGGCGCGCTGTGTCAGTTGATGAAGTCAGGCGACCAGATCGTCGCCTCCAATAATCTCTACGGTGGCGTGCCCCGGCTGTTCAACCAAGTAATGACGAACTTCGGTCTGGAATTCACTTACGTGGATACGGCTGACCCGCGCAACGTGGACCGCGCTATCCGCAAAAACACGCGCTACATTTACATCGAGACGCCAACCAATCCCCTGATGGGCCTGACCGACATCGCGGCCGTCAGCGAGATCGCACACCAACACAGTTGCGAGGTGGTGGTCGATAACACATTTATGTCACCGTATTTTCAGCAGCCAATCAAACTGGGCGCGGACATGGTGCTGCACTCGACCACGAAGTTCCTCAACGGGCACAGTGACGGACTCGGCGGCGTTCTGGTGTGCACCACAAAAGAGCAGGCGGAGAAGCTGGCGTTCATCCAAAAGGCTGTGGGCGCCATCATGTCCCCGTTCGAGTGTTGGCTGGTGCTGCGCGGCGTGAAGACGCTAGGCGTGCGCATGAAACAGCACGACGAAAGCGGACGGGTGATGGCCGATTATCTCAGCCGCCATCGGAAAGTGAAGCAGGTCTTCTATCCGGGACTGAAGAGCCACCCGCAGTACGATCTGGCGTGTCGGCAGATGTCAGGCTTCGGCTCGATGATCACCTTCGAGACTGGCTCACTCGCCAATGCCAAGCGGTTGCTGAAGCGGGTGCGCCTCTGCACCATGGGCGAGTCGCTGGGCGGTGTCGAGACGCTGATCTCACATCCGGCAAGCATGACCCACGCCGCTATCGGGAAGAAGGGAAGAAAGGCGATCGGCCTGACCGATGGCATGGTGCGGATTTCGGTCGGGATTGAGGATGTGGAAGATTTGGTTGCGGACTTGGAGCAGGCACTGGATTAATGCCCGCTTTTCGCTATTCGCCTTTCGCTATCCGCCAAACGTTCAGCTTGTCATCCCGAGCGATGACTTTGGTCCGAGTCGAGGGACCTGCTTTTCCCTTCTAGGCCAGAATCTTACTGTCCTGGGCCTTGCGCCTGTCCTACGACCTGGTACTGCTCCTTGTGGCCTTGCGCGTTAATCACCGTCGCCTTGTTGCCCTTTACCTCAAGCTGAACCGTGTCGCCGGGCTGCATTTTGGGCTTGGTTTCCTTCTTGCGAGCGACCTGATACGTGGTATTTGGATCGGCCTGGATCGAGTAAACGACCCACTGCCCAACTTTATTTTTCTTCTGCTGGTAGGTGGAGTTCTCCCACTTCACGACCTTGGCCGTCTGGAAGGTATCAGCGGCGAAAGACAGGCAAGACAGCAATAAGGTTGCGAAAAGTGCGAAAGGGATTTTTCTCACGGGTTCTCCTAGGAACTTAGATTTGAAAGGGCACGGCTTTAGAGGCTGCTGAAAAAGTCGAGAAAGCAACAGTTCTCGCGGGCTGAAGCCCGCTCGGAGTGACAAAATAAAGAGCTTAACGGCGCACCTGAAGGTGCGCTCCTTCAAAAAATCCGCCGAAACCCACTTTTTCAGCAACCTCTGAAACCGTGCCTCTTAAGGCTACCTGCGCAGTGAATAATCTAGCGTGAAGAGCGGCAATCAGTGCTACTCAAAGAACGTGGTCACGCCTTCTTCCAACAAGCAAATCTTCTTTTCGATGCCGCGTCGCTTCGCGTCGGCCTTCAGACGCTCGACGGGCTCATCCACTGGCTCGTACGAGAGGCGAAATGTCCCGTAGTGCATCGGAACCATCCAGCGCGCTTCCAGGTCCAGGAACGCCTGCAGGGCATCTTCCGGGCTGGTGTGCACCCGGCGAAACGAATCAGGATGATAAGCGCCAATGGGAAGCAACGCGACTTCAGGCTTGAGGCGCTCGCCGATCTCACGGAAGCCATCGAAGTATGCGGTGTCGCCAGCGTGATAGATCGAGTGCTTACCCGAGCGCAGAACGTATCCGCCAAAACCGCGGTGCGTGTCGCGCACGATGCGCGCGCCCCAGTGGCGCGCTGGAACGTGCGTGACTTCTACATTGCCGAGCTGGAAGTTCTGCCACCAATCCAATTCAATGATGCGCCCGTAGCCCAGGTCGCTGACCAGGTCGCGAACATGCCGCGGCACAATGATGGTTGGCCGTTTGCCCGTCTTGCGTCGCGTGAGCCACGCAATCGCGCGCAAAGACGGCCGGTGCAGGTGGTCGAAGTGCGCGTGCGAAACCAGTACCGCATCAATAGCCGGCAGCTCTCGCAGCTTTAGTCCCGGCCGGCGTAGCCGCTTAAGAACGAAAATCCAACGTGCGAAGTTGGGGTCCACCAGGATGTTCTTGCCGCTCATCTGGAGGAAGAAGCTGGAATGTCCAATGAAAGTTACGCCCAATTCGTCGCGACGGGCGAGTACGGGCTTGCGAGCAACGCCAGTACGAGGCGTCATGGCCGAATGGCGCACCAGAGTTCCAAACTGCCTTGCCTTGCGGCGGATTGTGATTCCTAACATGGAGTTGGTAATTATTAGACGCTGTCAGGGATGCGCGCGATGCGGCGACCCTGGCCCGGCTTCGAGGGAGTGTCAGTTTGCACTATTCGGGTAGAGCGGACCTTTCAAGCCCGCGTCAAGCACTCTTCCGAACCCGAGCCCCGTGTGGGCAAACAGGAGAGGCGCAGATCGCGTCCTGCGGTACTCGATTTTCCGGGGCAGCTTTAACGCGGGCCTAAAAGGCCTGCTCTACCCGAATCTGTTTTATATAACGCCGAAACTGAGTCATTACCCGGTCTGACCTCTGCTTGACCTTAGCCAGTTACTCAGCTTAAATCAAATGTTTAGCTCTATGCCCCGGCTTGCGCCACGATATCGGCTGGGGAATCCCAGAACTGAGGAGAAGCGAATGAAGATTGCCTTTCTCGGGTTGGGCATCATGGGACGGCCAATGGCCTCCAAACTGGTCGCATCCGGACACGAGGTCTCGGTGTGGAACCGCAGCGCCCGGCAACACGTTGATGGCGCAACCACGGCTGTTTCTCCTGCCGACGCGGCTAAGGACGCTGAGGTGGTTTGGATTTGCGTGGCCGACACCGCTGCCGTGGAGCGCGTTGTCTTTGCCGAAGACGGAGTCGAGCAATCGCTACGCGAAGGCATGATCGTCGTCGACTCCAGCACGATCTCACCCTCAGCAACCCTGCGCTTTGCCGAACGGGTGAATGCGCGCGGGGTCCACTGGGTGGATGCTCCCATTACAGGCTCGAAAATCGGGGCCGAGAGCGGACAGCTTATTTTCATGGTCGGCGGTGCGAGCGAGGCCGTCGAGGCGCTGCAGCCTCTGTTCAAGGCGATGGGCAAGCTGGTCATCCACATCGGCGAGACCGGCAAGGGGCAGGCTGTAAAAATCAGCATGAATCTGATGATCGCTCTCATCTACGAGGGCTTCGCCGAGGCATTCGTACTCTCTTCCAAGCTGGGTGTCGATCCGCACAAGCTCATCGAACTTATTCAGGCGTCCATGGTGCGATCGGGAGTGGTGGACTACAAGGCCCCGTTCGTGCTGCGACGCGATTATTCGCCGAATTTCCCGCTGCGCTTGATGCACAAAGACATTCACCTCATGCTCGACACGGCCAAGGAAAACCGTGTCAAGCTGCCAGCGCTGGAAACGGTGGACGAAATTTACGAGTTGTCTAGCGAAGAAGGCTGGGACGATCTTGATTTCGCCGCAACGCTCGGCTTGCTGGAGAAGTGGGCAGGATTGGGTGGCCCGCCGAAGTAAGGTGGCGCTTTAGTACGTTGAGGCCGAGGCAATGCTGGCCAGCTCGTGCAGCACATCGAACATTCCCGTCTCGTGGCCCTCAGGAGACAGCGACTCCAGCGGCGCCGTCACTACAAAGTGTGGGGGCTGCTTGCGAACCGCTACGCAGAAAAAATCGCAAGTGCGGGTAAACGTCTGCAGCGTTTCCAGCATGTGACTTGAATCATTGTGCCAGTTGGGTTTCGTGCTTATGAGCATGGGAGTAAGACTCTCGACCTGCCAGCCCGACAGCGAAGCCGGCCTCGTCCGCCGCGTTCGGCCGCTCCAGTAATGCTTGTGGATATGAAGGCTCCGGCTCGGGCGGTGATCGAGTTCCGCCTCGAAGGTGACCGTCTCTTTGCTTTTGCGAGCCCAGACGAGGAGCCAGCTTAGTGGCATTTCTCGAGGCTTAAGCTGCACCGCCAAGGACGCCCGTCGAAACACTGAAGGACATAGCCGGAGATCGACATGGAAGCGCGACGCGCCGTGCCAACGCGCGCAAGAGACGGAGCCATGGCTGGAAAAAGCCTGTTCAATCCAACTCAGAATTTGCACGGATCGGCGTCGGTTGGCCCGTCGAAACCACCAATACCAGCCACCCACGAGCAGGGTCGCGGCCACCGAGTCGACAGTAATTTTACCCAACATCGTGCGCTATGAGATGCCAGCGATAAGGTCGCAAGATGCTAGCTTCCGCTTGGTTTGGGCGCGTCCACCACGTACCAGCGGTTGGGATTGCCCGGCTCGATGCGATTTTTTTCGAAGCAAGCCTTGATTCGCCGCCGAAGCTCCCGGCTGACCGCATACTGCGATCCCGGCCGCGTCTTCACCAGCATCAGGTAATCCACTTCGCTGCCGCTTACCCTCTCGATTCCGGGGACTTCAGGCTTGGCCACGATTATTTCCGCGAAGTTGGGATCGTTGGCCACTTCCTCGCCAATCTCCTTCAGCAGGCGGATCACCTGATCGCTATCGGCGCCATAGGCCACAGAGATATGCAAGGGCAACTGAGTCCAGTCGCGCGTTAGATTAGTTACAATCCGGATCTCGCCATTAGGCACGGTGTGCACGCTACCGTTATCGTCGCGCAACATGGTGCGGCGCAAAGTCATATCCTCAACTACCCCTTGTACGGCGCCAATTTTGATGGTGTCGCCGATGTCGTACTGGTTCTCCACCAAAATGAAGAAGCCGTTAATGAAGTCCTTGACCAGGGTCTGCGCGCCAAATCCTATGGCCAATCCAGCGATACCGGCACTGGCCAGCAGGGGGCCCATATTGATGCCCAGCAGCGGCAGGATTTGCAGCGCCGCCAGGAACATGACGACGAATACTCCAACGCTGTAGATGACGCTCGACAGTGTGCGAAGTTGCTGCGCTCTTAGTGCGGACGGCAAACCTTGCCGGTTGCCGAGTTCGGCCAAATGCCGAGACGCAATCTTGAGCAGCCGGGCCAGGATGAAGGCAATGATGAGGACGCCGACGATGCGCGGCACCTGATGGCGCACGAAGCCGACCGTGTCGTCGCCCCAGTCGCCGAACATACGGACAAGGCCATCTGTACCGCCGCCGGGGAACATGAAAGTGGCTTGCAAGGGTTGTAGCACTGGAACCAATATTCTCCTGGATTAGTTGGACTTCAGAGTAGCGGATGACAGCACCGTCGGCAAAGTTGCTCTTAACACCAGCACCCGGAATATAATCCCGATATTCCTATGACATACTCAATCACCTTGTTGCGTAAGTTAAGAAGCGTGACGCTCCTTGGAGGTGCGCTCTTTCTTTTCATTTCTGAGATCGCGGGTTATGCGCAAACCGCCGACCCCTCCCCTCCGCTTGCGGCGGCCGGACCGCAGCAAAGCCGCCAGGAGGAGGCATGGGAAGCTCAACAGAGGCAAAAAATGGCGGTCGAAGAAAATGTGAAGCGCCAACAAAACCTTAGGAAGGAAACCGCAAAGCTGCTACAACTGGCAACTGAGCTGAAGCAATATGTGGATAGAACTAACGAAAACATGCTGTCAGTCGAGGTGATCAAGAAGGCCGAGGAGATCGAAAAACTGGCCCACAGCGTCAAAGAAAAGATGAAAGGGCCATGAAAGAAGAAACCCAGTATTGACGTAACAATACTTGGAAGGCTGTGGGTTTGAAAGCTCCTGGTTGCCGAACCATCCTCAGGACGTCGCTGCCGGGTGTTCCTGTAGCAGACCGACGTCGGCTGCAATCTTCTCCAGCCTCGCGCGATTTTCCTTTTTCATCGGTACCAGCGGCAGGCGATAGACCTCCTCAATGCGGCCCATCATAGTCAATACCGCTTTGGCTGGACCGGGATTCGATTCGATAAAGTTGGCCTGCATCAGCGGCAGATATTTGCGGAAGAGCATGCGGGCAGTGTCCCACTTGTTGCTGAGGGCCGCCCGTGTCATTGCGCCCATCTCTGTGGGAATTTCGTTGGCCACCACGGAGATAATCCCAGCGCCGCCCAAGCCGATCACGGCCAGCGTGACGGCGTCGTCGCCGGAGAACACCAGGAAGTCCTTCGGCACCGTTGCACATACCTCGGCAATCTGCGAGATATTTCCGCTAGCCTCCTTCACCCCGGCGATATTGGGAATCTCGGCCAGGCGGAGCAGCGTGCTGGTTTCGATGTTGGTTCCGGTTCGTCCCGCGATGTTATACAGCACCAAAGGCTTCTCTGAGGCCTCGGCAATGGCCTTGAAATGCTGATACACGCCTTCCTGCGTGGGCTTGTTGTAGTAAGGCGTCGCAGTGAGGACGTAATCGACTCCCGGACGCGCCGAGATTTCCTCGGTCTTGGCTACAGCCTCGAGCGTGTTATTCGAGGTCGCGCCTGCCATGATGGGCACGCGGCCCTCCGCTGCCTCGATGGTCAAGTCAACCACCCGCAGCCATTCATCGTGCGACAAGGTCGGCGTTTCGCCAGTCGTGCCGCAGGGAACCAGAAAGTCGATGCCCGACTCGACCTGCCAGTGCACCAGGCCACGCAGGGCCTCTTCATCGATGCGTCCATCTGACTTAAAGGGGGTGACTAGGGCAGTACCGCATCCACGCAATGTCATCTCAGCAGGATAATACCCGGAGCGGTGAATCTCAAAGAAATAGGATTGAACCACAGAAGGCGCAGAGAGCACAGAGAAGAATGCTTTCACCAGGGAAAACACGGAGCGCGCGGAGCAGAAACAACAATAAAACTCCATGATCTCCGTGTCCGGGTGAAATAGATTTTTCTCTGTGTCTCTGTGGTGAAAACGGTTTTTTAGAGCTGCGCGAGAATGTCTTTGAAGTCGTAAAAGCCCGTCCTCCCCACGATCCATTCAGCCGCGAGCACTGCCCCCTCGGCAAAGGCACGGCGTGACTTGGCTTCGTGTGTGAGCACAATGCGATCGCTGGTCGAAGTCAATTCCAGTGTATGAGTGCCGGGAATATCGCCTTCGCGCTCCGAGGTAATCTCGACGCGTTCTCCCGATGCCTGCTCCAGTAATCGTTGCAGAGCTACGGCAGTTCCCGACGGCGCATCTTTTTTGTGGATGTGGTGTCGCTCGGTAATGTCGCCGTGGTAATTGTGCATCAACGCAGGCGCCGCTGCCTGCACGATCTGAAAGAAGAGGTTCACGCCGTAGGAAAAATTTGTTCCAAAGACGAATCCGGTACCCGCTTTCTCCACGGCTTGGCGGACGCGATCGATTTCGCCGTACCAGCCGGTGGTTCCGACGACCATGGCTCCGCGCTCACGCAGACAGGCCTCGATATTCGCGACCACGGCCTGTGGCGTCGTGAAGTCAATCACCACGTCGAAGCCGAGCAGATTTTCGTCCGTGAGCCATGTCGCGTCGCGGTTCTCGCTCGAGGCAATGCTCTGCACCTGGTGTCCGCGTTCGCGTGCAACCTCAGCGACCAGTCTGCCGGTCTTGCCGCGTCCCAATACCAGTAGCCGAAGTGGTGCGGGGTTCAATCGAACACCTCGGGGTCGACCTCGGCAAAGAACTTGGCATGCAACCGCCGCACCGCTTCCGGGACATCGGCTTCGTCCACCACGAAGGTCAGGTTGATCTCCGATGCGCCTTGCGAAATCATGCGCACGTTGATGTTGCCAATGGCGTCAAAGACCTGCGCCGCAACTCCTGGCGTGTCGCGCAAATTTTCGCCCACCAGGCAAACGATTGCTTTGCGGCCCGAATACTTCACGAACGCGAGTTTTTCGAGATCAGCAGCAATCTGGGGAATGGCTTCATTGGAATCGACCGTGAGGGAGATACTGACTTCGGAAGTGGATACCACGTCAACCGCACAACGGTGACGCGCGAATACCTCGAATACTTGGGCCAGAAAACCGTGGGCCATGAGCATGCGTGCGGCAACGATTTCGACAATGGTGATGCGGTTCTTGGCTGCTATCGCCTTAAACAAGGAACGTGAGCGCGGTGTCCTCGACAATATGCGCGTCCCCTCATTCGACGGGTTGCGCGAGTTCAAAACCAGGACCGGAATGTCCTTCTCGACCGCGGGAAGCACGGTCGCAGGATGCAACACCTTGGCGCCGAAGTATGCTAATTCGGCGGCTTCCTCGAAATTGATGACCTTGATGCGGCGCGCCTCAGGACAGATACGAGGGTCGGTGGTTTTCATTCCATCCACGTCGGTCCATATCTCAATGCGATCGGCATGCAAGCCTGCGCCGACCAGCGCGGCGGAAAAATCGGAGCCGCCGCGGCCGATGGTCGTTGGAATGCCTTCGCGCGTGGACCCGATGAAGCCCCCCATGATGGGCACTCGATTCTGCTCCAGTAGCGGCTTAACCTGACTTTGCAGGCGCATGTTTATCTCGTCAACCTGAGGCACGGCACGGGTGTGCTGCGAGTCTGTAACCATCACTTGGCGCGCATCCACCAGCGCTGCTGGAATGCCACGCGCCAGAAAAGCAGCGGTTATAATCATGCTTGACAGACGCTCGCCAAAAGAAACCACGTAATCGGAGGTGCGTGGCGTCAGCTCACCAACTGCAGCAATTCCCCGCAGCAGTTCGTCCAGCGAATCGAACTGTTCTCCCAACTCACTATGTAAGTCGGTGTGCAAACCAGTGTTCAGCAGTTCGCCGGCGACCAGGTAATGACGCTCGCGGAGGTGGCGGCAAATGTCGAGCGCCTGTTCGCGCTCGCCCCGCCCGGCGGCCGCCGCCATGGCGAGCAACTGGTCGGTCACCTTGGCCAGGGCGCTCACGACCACGAAGGGCCGCTCCGGCAAGCGCGTTTTCACAATGGCCGCGACGCAAACGATGGCGGCGGCGTCCTCCACCGACGTACCGCCAAACTTCATCACGATCACAATCGCACCACCGGCGAACGAAGAGAAAGCTCCCGCGTCACGACAGAAAGCCTTGCACCTTGAGGAGTTCGGCGTTGAGCAGAGCTGCCCCAGCGGCGCCGCGGATGGTATTGTGCGAGAGCACGGTGAACTTGTAATCCAGCACACCGCACGGGCGAAGCCGTCCCACGCTCACCGTCATCCCGTTCCCACGGTCTACATCGAAGCGCGGCTGCGGCCGGTCCGGGGTGGCATCGTAAAAGATCGGTTGCGCAGGCGCTAGCGGCAACTTCAACTCCTGGGGAGTTGAGCGAAAGCCGTTAAATGCAGCGATCAGTTCTTCAGGCGCGGCCTTCTGCTTTAGCTTTATCGACACGGATTCGGTGTGTCCGTCCTCCACCGCAACTCGATTGCAGTGCGCCGTCATGCGAAACGTCGCGGGCTCGACCCGGTCGCCGGCCAATCGTCCGAGAAGCTTGCGGGTCTCCTCCTCCATCTTTTCTTCCTCTTTGGCGATATAGGGAATGACGTTGCCCAGAATGTCGAGGGAAGCGACTCCGGGATATCCCGCCCCGCTGACCGCCTGCATCGTGGTTACAAACAGGGACTCGATCTCGAATTTCTGGTGCAGCGGCGCCAGGGCCAGCACCAATCCGATTGCCGAACAGTTTGGGTTGGTGACAATGTAGCCGCCCGACTGCTTGCGCCAGCATTGCTTCTCGATTAAGGCAACGTGGCTGGCATTCACCTCGGGTATGACCAGGGGCACGTTTTCCTGCATCCGAAAAGCGCTGGAATTGCTGACCACAGCGCAACCGGCAGCAGCAAACTGCGGCTCGAGTTCACGCGCGATGCCCGCATCCAGCGCGGCGAAGATGACTCGTGGAGCGCCTTCCGGAGCGGCACTCGACACGGGCATTTCCAGTACACGCTCAGGGATGGGTGTCTTCAAACGCCAGCGCACGGCGTCTCCATAGGCTTGTCCGGCTGATCGATCCGAAGCCGCCAGCCACGCAACTTCGAACCAAGGATGGGCTTCCAGCAACTGTATGAAACGCTGACCGACAACGCCGGTAGCGCCAAGAATTCCCACGGGAATTTTCTGCTGAGGCATGGTGGTGAAAGACAAAGTTATACCACGTTCGGGGAGCGGCGGTGGACCGCGGCCAACGCTGGAACCTCAGTGCCAACCCGAGAATAAGTGCAACGTCAAAGCAATTTCCTGCGCCAGTTCTTCGGCCTCCTTACCGGTTGCGTCCAGAGTGAGA
Organism: uncultured Acidobacteriaceae bacterium; assembly: GCA_963763725.1. Classification (GTDB taxonomy): domain Bacteria; phylum Acidobacteriota; class Terriglobia; order Terriglobales; family Acidobacteriaceae; genus Bog-257. Next base: position 114,399 of record CAVXQI010000014.1, on the reverse strand, counting down.
TCGGCAGTGCGGTAGTACGGAAGGCGCTGGGCGTAGAGGGCGTGGAAGGCTTCTTGTGTGGCGACGAGTGGCCGCGAGTTTAGCTGCAGGTGCTGATCCGCAGCTCGGCAGCGCTGAAACAGTTCCTCGACAGCGGTCTCCAGGAAAACTACATGCGCTTCCCGCCTTCGTAACAGCTCTACATTCGCTGACCGTACAAACGTGCCACCACCCAGGGCAATCACAGTGGGACCAGATGCCTGTTGCAGGACAGAGCCCAAGCTGTCGGTCTCGATTTCGCGAAAACCGGGCTCGCCATAGCGTTGGAACAATTCACGGATCAGCAGCTTCTGCCTTAGTTCAATTTCGTGATCGAGGTCAAAGAACGACCAGCGAAGAAGATTGGCCAGCGCACGGCCAACCGTGGTCTTGCCAGCGCCCATGTATCCCGTGAGCGCAACCAACTCAGGGTAAGGAGTTTGTTGGCCGGCTTGATCGTCTGTGCACACGATAGTGGAGAGTCAATACGCGCTGTTACCGCTCGGGAGCATGTCGCAAACAGTTAATTGATCCTGAATTCTAGCACTGGTGATGTCCGATTTCGCGAGGTCGCAGCCGTGACCCAGAGGTTGTAGAGGCCCTGCGACCCTCGGGGGATGATTCACATTTCAACTTCGTCTACTGTGTGCTGCATGCAACTGATACAGATTGGCGAAATCAAGCAGAAGACGATCATGGACCTGATAGAAGAGATGGCGGCGAATCAGTTTTCCGAGATCGAACGACTGAAGGTAGCCGCGCGCTCCAAGGCTAACAGCAAGCGGACTCGTTATGTCCGGCCGCGCTGCGGTTCTTCCAAACCTCAGCGATAATCGCTCAGCGTCTGCGTGCCCCACTCAGGGGTGTACCGCTTCTCGATTCGATCTCCTCTCCCTCTCTCCTTCCCTCTCGCTCGGCGTAGGCGCTCCTCTGCCTCATCACAATTGACGAATTCCACAGCGAACGGTTTGGCGGTTTCAGTCGCTTTGATATTCCCTTCTATTTCGAACGCGGAGCGCCACCTTAGCCGCTCTTGCCGTGACGACGCGAGAACTAGGGACAAAAAACTGAGCGCACTTGAGGGATTGACGGGGGGTGCTTCCGTGCCGCCCGACTCTATACTCGCTGCGTTCCACAACAAGTCTTCCCAGGGGTCCATTACACCACGTGTGGCGGTAGGCAAAGCCATGCGCTCGGAGTGCTCTGATGTCGAAGATACTGGCCGTTTTTATTGCGGCCCTCTTAACTCCTTTCACAGCACAAGCTCAGATTCAAAACCACCACATTGTTCGCGATCAACTTATTGTTCCAAATACTACCTTGGCGGCGGAGAGTGGAAATAACACTGCTGCCGCCAATTCCTTTCCCGGATGCGAAGTTACAACCGTTACCCATGGTCAGTGCGTTGATAACGGAGATCAGCAAGCCAGCAACGTCAGCAAAGTAAATATCCACACTTTGCTGTCGCCTTCACAGCAGGGGGCCAAGGTCTATACCACTTACATTCCCTATTGGGGACACGGCTCGCACCCTAACATCGGGTTCAGCTCCCAAGACCCCCATCAGGTCACAAAAGAGGTGGCCGACCTCTCACGATCTCGGCGAGTGTCTCCGGGCACATGTTGAGTTGGCAGGTGGCCGACGAATCGACGCTCGATCACTACACAGCGTTCATCTCGGCTGACGGTCAGAATCTGATGTCGCTGGGTGACTACGGTATTGGCACCCACTCGCTCGATCTGTCAACCTTCGACTTTCCTCGGGGGACCTATCAGACGTTCGTCAAAGCCGTTGGCAAGCCCAGCATCGTCAACCATATGTCTTCGCCGGCGGGCTATACCGTGAGCCGGCAAGGCTCGCCAACCGTAAACATCACCAGCCCATACGACGGGCAACACGCGGGTCCGTACACCAATCTCCACGCCAATGCTTCCAGCCCCAACGGCGCGATTACTCAGTACCAGGTCTTCGTGGATGGCCATCTGGTGAAGACCATTGCCGGTGCGCCGTCGTTCCAAGCCTGGATCGGAACTCCGATGGGCGACACACGATCATGGTGAAGGCTGAAGATTCGGCTCAGCAATGGGGCAGCGCGCAGGTCTGGATAGATCGTACTTACTAAAGCGATTTCGGTGGCAATGCTGTAGCATCACAGAGAGGTGCTAACAATGTCATTTCGCAATGGTGATAAATCGCGCGAGAATCGCCTTCGCAAAGCGCGGCAAAAAATGCGTCTGAAAACTCGTGGCTTGCAAACCAAGGGTGAAGCCAAAGCCCACTCGACTGCGACTAGCACGAAAAAGTAATGGCAAACTCCCCAGTGGATTACGAGTTTGCCACGACGGCGCCATCGCCGCTCTTGGCGGGCTTATTGGAATGTAACAGCGCGACGATGGCCTGGTAGAGATGGGTCCGAACCTCGTAGCGATCATGCGCATGCACTACGTAACGCACCACCAGGTTAATGCCCAGATTCGTGGGGCGCACGTCGATCGCCGGGGCCGCCGAAAACGATTGGGTCACTGAATTATGTGTGGCACGACGCCATTCCTGTTCTGCTTGGCTCGCGTCTGCCTGGGTTTGCTCGGCCACTAGCTTCAGCACCGAATTCAACAGGAAGTACGGATCTTCCCCCGCTGGAATCAGAACATCGAGCTCGTCCCATAGCCACTGTCCGGTGGTGGTGAAGTTGAAGTAATGGCCCTCAATGGCGAAGCTGTTGACGAAGGACACCTTGCGGCCGGTGGGATGTCCAGCATCATTCCAGTTTCCGGTTTCCAGCAAGATCGTACGCAGCAGTCCGATCTCAACGACCTCGCCGCCAATTCCGTTGATCTCGACCCAGTCGCCTTCCCGGAGACCATGTTTGCCCATGAGGATGAACCAGCCGAAGAAGGCGACGATGAAATCTTTCAGAGCCACGGTCAGGCCGGCTCCCGCCAAAGCCAGCACCGTCGAAAGTTGACTGGGCACTCCGAAAAGCACCAGCAGAATGAGCAACACGCCAATGAGCTGAGAGACCAGGCGGAGCACCAGCCGCATGGTGCTAAGCTGCCGGCGACCGGGGCCTAGACTCATGTAGAAGCGCTCAATCAGTCCTTCGGCCACGACCAGGAAGAGAAGCGCCAGCAGTATCCAGAGAAGGGACCGCAATATGGCGTGCAACGCGACCCGAAGTTGATCCTGGAGAATTCCCGCCCTCCGGGCGTACAGGTCTACCAGTTGCTCCTCGGCCTGGATGCGCCTGTTGTACTCCGCGAGCAGCTTTGTTTTTTGCGACAAGCTATTTACCTTGGCCATGGTAGTAGCTTGCTCGTTCCCGGCGGGAGGAGCCGTGGTGGTGTCGCTCGGAATCGATCCTAAGTCGTCACCCTGGACTGTGTCGCTCAAACCTGTTTGCAGGGCCTCGTGCTTGTGGGTCAGAGATTGGGCGGCAGTATTCGCCTGCTGTTGCGCTTCGCGCAGGCGCGTCTGGTTTTCACGCAGCCGTCGCCAGGCGCGATATTGCGAAATCAGGTTACCTTGGACATCGAACGATGCCGGTTTTGTCTGCGAGGCCGCGTCGTTATTGTGTTGCGCGAGAGCCTCATGCTGCTCCAGTTCCTGCTGTATCAGCGCCTGGGGATCGCCACCGGCGCGGACCAGGTCCTCTTTGGCGTCGTCAATCGCATCTTTTAGCAGCCCTACCCTCGCTTGGGCGATTTCCAGCTGCTGCTGGATGGTATCCACATCGTTCTTGCCAGGATGGGCGGCCAGCGTGGTCAGCCGAGTGGCGTTATCTTGCACCTCTTGCAGACGGTTTTGCAGCGAGTGAATCCGGGCATTGATCTGTTTGGTCTGGTTGTTTTGCGGAGGAAGACTCTGCTGGGCCTGCTGGAGCGCCATGGCGAATGCCAGATCAACTTCGTGATCGGCGACGCGAATGGCCTCCTTGGCCAACTGCTGTTCTTCAGCGGTACTGGCCGCATTAGCCAGACTGAGTGCGGTCTCCAGCGGCGTTTCGTTTACCAGCTTAGCCTGTGCCGTAGCGGTCCCGGCGGCGTTTCTGTTGAGGCGCAGCGTCGCCGTTTGTCTGGTGAGCGTAAACCCTATCAGGGCGGCGATGACCAAAAGCGCAAGGCCGATGAGTATCCACTTCCTTTTGCTTTTATGCATGGCGGAACCAGAGTTAGCAACGTAAATATATTCTCATCTGGAATGGCGCGCGAGGAAGAATGTGCGTGGAGATGCAGGATCGTTGGCGACCCTGCATCTCACGTTAGCAGGGAAGAATGATATTGCCGCAGACATTTCAGCGGCAAACCTACGGCCAGCGAATACCTCCGCTTACGCGCTCATGACACGCTCCGCGCCCGTCGCTGAGGTGGCGCGTTCACGCTCCTTAAAGCCGCCAAAGTTCTCGCAACCGCCAATCTGAAGGACGGATTGCAGCTTTGTCAGCGTGATCAGTTTTCGCACGCATCTTGAGGGTTGAGCGATTCGCAACCTCTTCTTTCGATCGTTGGCCCAACATTGCAACTCGACCAACAACCCGAGGCCGGCGGCGTCGATTACGCAGATGCCACTCAGATCGAGAGTGAGACAGTTTTCCCTGCGCGATGTCGCCATGTAGCGCAGGGTTTCCGCCTCAAGTCCGAGCACGATTCTACCCGAGCAGCGCAGCGTCACGTTCGGATGCACAGCGTGGATATCAATTCTCAACATGATTCCATCCTGACCAGCTCGTCGTTACGGCTAACGGCCTTTCCTTATTCTTCATTTAGTAAGTGACGTGGACCTCAGTCGATCAGTTAGCTGAAGTATGCAGGAACTTGACTACAACAAGATAAAAACCGGGACAAACGACTCTCGATTTACAACAAATTTCGGTAATGCGAACTTCCAGTCTGGCTCAATGCAGCGATTTTACGTAGCAGATGACTTGCCAAATCTGGGGATCGCCCAGCTTGACCCACGATGGCATGCCCTGGCTGCGGTTCCCGTTCACCAGCAACCAGTGCAGGTCGCCATCGGTGGCCTCTTGCTGCACGCGTGTGCTTTTCAGGGAAGGCCGCTTCTTGGTTCCGTCCGCATCGTTGCCATGGCAGTGGGCACAATGATCGAGAAAAATCCGACGGCCGGCGGTCATGGCCTCGGGCTGGTCGCGATAGGGATTGACACGCTCCCGATCGCGTTGCGGAACGTTCGTTAGCCACGCCCCGTTGGAAGTCGCGAATACGGCCAGCGAGAACGAAAGAACGGCAAGCACCGCGATGAAGAATAATGCTGGCCTACTATTCATTGCCCACTCCGGTGGAAGTGACTGAAGAATTGTTGGAATTCGTAAGACACCGAAAAGCGATACAACACGGGAATGCTGTAGCCGTTCAATCCAAATTGCGGCGAAACCGCGACCGTCATGCCATTCGGAGCCGTCCAGTTAACGGTCGGGCCCAAGTATTGCGAGGTCAGGTGTAACCCGAAGCCGTCGGTATCGCCCAGGCCACCGTATATTTCAACGCCCGCTTGAAACTTCTCCGCGCAAAAGGCGCATTCGTGCGCGCTGGCGGCAAGTTGCAAAGGACGGCTCGCCGCGAATGCATATCCGAACTCCCACGGATCGCCCGCAAGATTCTTTTCCCCAATGAAGTTTTCGCTGATGTTCCAACCGCGAACGTTGCTGCCTAAAATCAGCTTAAGCTCAATCTCGCGCTGTATATCCAGGCGTGCCAGCCGGTTCGGCACCAGGAAGTCATACCTGCCATCGTGACCGACAACCTCTCGTATGGTTTTGTCGGCGCTGATGTCTTCGAACTCGGCATAGAGGACGGGATTGATCCAATGCTGACGAGAAAGCGGGCGAAACCGGTTCTCCCACCGGAACCCGGTAAAGATCGTGCTCTCGGCCTGCGTGGCTTGCCCGTCGAGATAAAATTCTGTTGTCCACCATCCCTTCAAGCCATACTCAAACTCGATATCCGATCCCATGAAACTATTACCGCTCGGAGGGTTGCCGACTGCATTGAACATTTCGACGTCAAGATTCCCCGGCTCCTCCATCTCCTGCGAATAAGTAACGAAATAGGGATATTCCTGAGCATGGGATGGAAGGCCCACTCCCGCGAGCAGCAGCGCGATATAACTGATCGGGCCAGGCGACCGCGTACGAAGGACGCGAATACGCGTGCGTGCTTGCCAAACCTCAGCGTTCGATGCCCGCCAAGTCGATTGATTGGACTCTGGATTTCCGCCTCCGAGGCAGCCTTGCTACCGAGCTTGAGGGCTTGCATCCGTCAAAGCCCTTCTACTTGCGACTAAGTCGCATCTAGTGCTAACCTATCTATGCTGGCGGGCAGCTCCCGTTGCTGTCAAGAAATGCCAAAAGATTTTGTCGCAGTCCTCTTGCGACCAGTTGCAACACCGGAGGTTCCGACTTTATGCCTCTTCCGCAAACCCAGATTCCAGGCCGTCTGCAGGCCTACTTCAGCGAACGCGGCATTCGCATCACCCAGCAGCGGCGCGCGGTTCTGCGCGTCATCGAAACCGCAACCAAGCATCTCGATGCCAGCCAGATCTTGCGCAAGGTGCAGAGAGTGGATGCTTCCGTGGACCGCAGCACCGTCTATCGGACCCTGCAACTGCTTAAGCGGCATGGGCTGATCGACGAACTCGACCTGATGCACATTCGGGGGGAAGGCCATTACTACGAGAGGAAGATGAACCGCGAGCACATCCACATCGCCTGCCTGCGCTGCGGCCAAATTACAGAGTTTGTCAGCAACACCTACGAAAAACTGAAACAGCAAGTGGAAAAAGACTGTCAGTTCAAAATTCTAGTCTCCCGCCTCGAGGTTGGAGGCTACTGTTCGGCTTGCCGGCAATAAGCGAATGCGCTGTAGCCTTCCTTGTGTAGGCTTCGACCGGACCATGTCGAAGTGGAAATCTAGCTACTCGGGTAATTCAGTTTCTTGCCCATGCTCGCTATGACTGCCGCCATCCGCCGCAAACTTGGGCTACGGCCGCCCATGCATCTCCGTCGATAATATCCGGTTTCACTTACGAAATGATAGAACAGTACCTGAGGCAGAATGATGGACTTTTGGGTGGTAACGACGGTGTTCCTGGTGGTGTTATTTGTCGGAATACTATTGTTTTTGGAAATCGGTCGCCGCATCGGTTTGCGGCGCGCCAAAGACGCGGATGGGCCCGGTAGCGCAGGTTTTGGCGCTGTCGAGGGTGCAGTTTTTGGCCTGCTCGGCCTACTCATCGCCTTTACGTTTTCCGGAGCTGCCTCGCGCTTTGACGCGCGACGACAGTTGGTTGCCGAAGAGGCCAACGACATAGGCACGGCTTACCTGCGAATCGAGCTGTTGCCCGCGCAAAAGCAGCCGGCGATGCGGGATTTATTTCGGCAATATTTGGATACACGGCTCGCGGTCTATCAAAAGATTCCCGACATGCCGGCCGTAAACGCAGAAATTGCCCGGGCCGAAGCGCTGCAGAAAGTAATCTGGACGAACGCCGTGGCGGCCAGCCAGCAAACGAATACTACGACGGCTTCCATTCTGTTGCTGCCTGCCCTGAACCAGATGATTGACATCACCACCACCAGGAGCGTCGCCGCACAGACTCATCCCCCGACGATCATCTTTGCCATGCTGGGTGTGTTGGCGTTGGCGTGTTCGCTGTTGGCGGGATTTGGCATGGCCGGCCGGAAGATGCGCAGTTGGACCCACATGCTCAGCTTCGCAGCCATCTTGACCTTCTCGGTCTATGTCATCCTTGACCTGGAATATCCCCGTTTGGGATTCATTCGGGTCAGCTCCGCCGATCAGGTGTTGGTAGATCTTCGGCAGAGCGTGAAATAGGAGACAAGGACGCGACGGCAGCCAGGTTGCTAAAAAATCTGAAAAGCAGCGGCGAACGATTGAACGCCAACATCGGGGAGAAGAGGGAGAGCGGTGGAAGAGAATCGCTTGCGCATAAGGCAGTGGCTCGCGTTGCGAAATGCAGGCGGCAGATAATTGTTCCCATTTCGGGAATCTCGGGGCTGGTGGTGCGAAGAAAGGGCGCCCGGGATAACAAAGTTAAAGGGGACCGTGACGGCTGACGCCGGGCCCTTTATCCTTGCAGCGTCCGACTAAACAATATCGTCGCAATCGTGATTAAGACATAGGAGGCGGCTGACGCCAGCCTTCAGAAATTCCATATTCTTTAGCCCACCGGTGGATAATGCCAGCTACGAGGTGCATGATGCGTCGCTTGTTTTTATTTTTGCTGGTAGTAGCCAACACTTTCACCGTCGCGCAAAGCCAGAAGCCAACGGACGTGGCGCCTTTCGTAACGATTAGCGCGCCAGTGTTTGTCGTGACTCACGTCCGCGTGATCGATGGAACGGGCGGCGCGCCGCAGGAAGACCAGGCGATCGTGATTGCAAACGGCAGGATCCAATCGGTCGCGCCCGCCGCAACCGTTCAGACGCCCGCCGGAGCGCAGACGTTCGACCGTACCGGGTACACAATCATCCCTGGCCTGGTGGGAATGCACGACCATCTCTACTACACCGACTCGGTTTCGGTGCAGCGCGGCGCCGACGGAAAAATCGGCGAACCAGGGCTGTATGTCGCAGAAATTCCTTATACCGCGCCGCGGCTGTATTTGGCCGCGGGGGTCACCACCTTACGCACCACGGGTAGCGTGGAGCCGTATACCGATCTGAAGGTCAAGCAGCGCATCGATGCGAACCTTATGCCCGGCCCAAAGATTGATGCGACCGCACCTTACCTGGAAGGCGCCCCCACGGTATTCGCGCAGATGCATGAACTCACGGGGCCTGACGACGCCAAGCGCCTGGTGGATTACTGGGCGGCCGAGGGAATGACCTCGTACAAGGCTTACATGAACATCACGCGAGAAGAACTGGGGGCGGCAATCCAGCAAGCCCATGCGCACAAGTTCAAGCTGACAGGACATCTCTGCTCTGTAACCTGGCACGAAGCTATCGCTATGGGTATCGACGATCTGGAGCATGGCCCGGTCTTCACCGCCACTGATTTCGTGCCAGACAAGAAGCCGGATGTTTGCCCACAGGGTCCCGGTGCTCGCGACAGTTGGGCCAAACTCGACACCAATGGTCCGCAGGTGCAAGCGTTCATTCATGATCTGGTCGCCCATCACGTCGCGGTGACCTCGACGCTGCCAGTGTTTGAGGCCTTTGTGCCTGGACGACCGAAGTTGCAACAGAGAGTGCTGGATGCCATGTCGGCCGAATCCGCGCAGAGTTATCTCGCCGCGCGTGCTCGCGTGCTAATGGATTCACCAATGACGGCTTTGTTCAAGAAAGAGATGGAGTTTGAAGTTGCATTTGTGAAGGCTGGGGGGCTATTGCTCGCCGGTCCCGATCCGACCGGAAATGGCGGCACGCTTCCTGGATTCGGCGATCAGCGCGAAATAGAACTGCTGGTCGAGGCTGGATTCACCCCGGTTGAAGCTATCCGGATCGGGACGGAGAATGGCGCGGTATATCTCGGTAAGCAGGATCAGATAGGTACTCTCGCGGCTGGCAAAGATGCGGACTTCGTTTTGATCAAGGGCGATCCCTCCAAGAACATCGAGGACATCGAGAAGGTGGAGACTGTTTTCAAGGATGGGATTGGCTACGACTCGAGCAAACTGATCGATAGCGTCCGAGGACAAGTCGGAATCCGCTAGTCCACAGCCCTTTGATCGCGTCGTTCGCATACGTGCCCCTTACGGGGCTCGTCTCAAGGCTGATCGAAACTGCCGATGAATGTGCAATTCGCCATTGTTGCCAGCGATGTCGAATTGCGCTCAACGCAACATTGAGGAGCGCATTGCCTGGCGTATTGCTCGCCAGCAACCTTGGGTGGGTGGGTATCCTTAGTTCCTACTAGCCACTGACCACTGCCTTACTGCCCCAAGATCTGGAAGAAGCGAATGATCGACTCGATCCCACGATAGAAGTTCGGGATATGGAACTTCTCGTTGGGGGCGTGCAGGTTGTCGTCGGGCAGACCCATGCCCATCATGATGCTGGGAATCTTCAGGTCTTCCTCGAATTGGGTCACGATCGGAATGGAACCACCCGAGCGAATGTACACGGTGTCTTTCCCGAAGATCTCGTGCATGGCTTCCACCGAGGCGCGCGCGAACTTATTGTCGGTGTTCACCACGCAGGCCGGACCCTTGCTATGTACTTTGATGTTGATCTGGATGCCCTTGGGCGTCAGCTTGTTGACGTACTCGGTGTACTTCTTCAGGATGTCGTCCGGGTCTTGCTTGGGCACCAGCCTCATCGAGACTTTGGCCGACGCACGCGCGGGAATCACCGTCTTTGCGCCGGGAGCGACGAATCCGCCGGGCATGCCGTGTACCTCCAGCGTAGGACGTGCCCAGGTACGATACAGCACCGAGTAGCCCGGCTCACCGGTCAGCACGTTGGATCCCACTTCAGCTTTGCGATAGTCCTCTTCGTTGAAGGGCAGATGCTCCCAGGCTTTCAGTTCGTCGGCGGTCGGCTTTTGCACGTCGTCGTAGAAGCCGGGGATGAGGATCTTGCCATCCGCGTCTTTCAGCTTGCTGATGATCTCGACCAGGGCGAACAACGGATTGGGCGCCGCGCCACCGTAGACACCAGAATGCAGATCGGTCTTCGCTCCCTGCGCCTGAATCTCGGTATAGAGCAGACCGCGCAGGCCGACGCACAGCGTGGGAAGATCGGGAGCGAACAATTCGGTGTCGGTGACCAGCGCGAAGTCGGCCTTCAGTTTTTCCGAGCCCGCGTTCTTCTTCACGAATTGTTCGATGCTCTCGCCGCCAACTTCCTCTTCGCCTTCGATCAGCACGCGGACGTTGATTGGAAGCTTGCCGTTGCCCGCCTTGAACAGCGACTCAAAGGCTTTGAGCTGCATCCAGAGCTGGCCCTTGTCATCGACCGCGCCGCGCGCGTAAATGTTTTGATTGCGCTCGGTGGGCTCGAATGGGGGAGTGTGCCACTCGTCCAGCGGTTCGGCTGGCTGCACGTCATAGTGCGCATAGCACAGCGCCGTCGGCTTGCCAGGGGCGTGCAGCCAGTCGGCGTAAACCAGCGGATGGCCTTGGGTGGAAATGATCTCGACATGCTCGAAGCCGGTGCGCTTCAGATCGTTGGCCACCATCTCGGCAGCTTTGCGGACATCGTCTTTGTGCTCTTCGGCGGTGCTGACACTGGGGATACGAAGCAAATCTTTCAACTCGTCGAGAAAGCGTTTCTGGTTCTCGCGTGCGTAGGAAACGGCTGCGGATGACATAGGGAAAAGTTCTCCTTCCAGAACTGGACCGGCTTGCGTGCTACTGCCCGCCAAACAGTGATGGGCAAACCCCAAAGTATATCGCAACGGACGCCGGGAGTTTGTGAGGCGCCGCGGCAAAACGAGCAATTGCGGCGGTGACTCGAGCTGCTCGAGACGCTTGCCTGCCGATACTCGCAATCGCATTCCGCGGAACACGCTAAGGTCTGGCCGTTAACGAAAAAATAGCGCGTCCTCCCGATTGCGAGGACGCGCACGAAACGGCAATTCTGCTTCCTGTCCCTACTTCTTGAGGATGTTCTTACCAAACGAGAACTTCGTTCCCACCGCGACCCGCACGCTGTTACGACCGCCATCCAACAAATTCGAGAAAAAGTTATAGTGAACGAAATCGGAGGCGACACGAAGACCGAAGTTCGGGGTAACCTCCCAGGTAATCCCGCCTCCAAAACCGTAAAAAACTACGGTGTCAGATTGCGAAGTTTTCCCGTTCAGAAGGCCGTTGACAATCGCCGCTGTTATTGGGTCGTCCGGCTTGGCAGTGAAGTTCGCATGCAGTGCCCCGAGCGCCGGACGCGCGAAGAAGGTAACCTTTTTAAATCTGCGGTAATTGAATTGCGGTCCCGCCTCATAGGTATAGGTCGAAGAGTTGTAAGGGACTTTCAATACGAATCCCGGCGGCAGCAACGGCAGAAACGGCGCTAACTTCGCCTGCGTGGTCTGCATTAAGATCGCTCGGCACCAGCGAACTATGGCCGCCGGCGTAGCTGAAATCGCCACCCAGCGTCAGCCAACTGCGCACGTTGACGCCAAAGTCGCCATCGAATCCGCGCTGGGTAAGATTTAACGACGGGGTGCTGAGATAGGAAAAGGCGCCAAAAGCGCTGAATTGCCTGATTTCGGTTTGTTGTGAGAAACAAGCTGAGAGAGGTAAGAAGTACGAATAAGAGCACGACGGAGAGAATTCTAGGCCGCATGCAAATCTCCTTTTGCTCGCCCTCAAGTGGAGCAGGGCGGCCAATTATACGTTTTTCAGCGGGTCGTAAACCGTGGCCTCGTTCGCCTAGCTGGCTCCGTCCCAACTGTCCTTCAACTTATTGTGCCCCATAGGGTTGTGGCTTCGGCAAACAAAGTGAGCTGTTTTGGTAGTTATTCCCGAAATGGTACACGAGCCTAGGCGGCCAGCAACGCCGCTGTTATCACAACCGTAATGTGACGGTGCTCGTTGGCAAATTTGGTGGAATGTGCTGTTGAGATGGCTGCTACTACGAGTGCGAAAATCGCTGCCGCTGTCTCACATGACTGTGAGCGCAGACATCCGCAGATGTTCTACGAAATGGGGAGGACGTGGTGTCGCAACAGAATGCTGCGGCGTGACTTCGCTGCAATGGCGCGTCCGGCAGTATCATCGAGTTCATGGCCAATCGATCTAATGCTGAGCCTCGCTGGCCGGTCATTCTCGCGCTGGCAGCAGTTGTAGCTCTTCATTTCTCGCTGCCCGAGATCCTGAGCATTGGTCCGAATTGGTTGCTAGTGGCAGTGTTTGCAGTGCTCGCCACGTTGGTCTCGATTTCTCACTCGAGAGGCGCGGAGGGCATTGCTTATGTTGGCGGGCTGATTCTGATCAGTTCCGTCACGCTGGCGGTGATCGCATCTCTGGTTCTGCTAATACGCTTCCTGCCCGCGCATAAGGAGTCGCCGGTTCATCTCCTGCAGTCGGCGGCCTCGCTCTGGATCAGCAACGTGCTGGTGTTCGCGGCTTGGTATTGGAAGTTGGACGCTGGCGGCCCCCACCAGCGGGAAAGGGCAAAGAGGCATGAGCTAGGCGCCTTCCTTTTCCCCCAGATGGCCCTTCACGAGGAATCTCCACTGAAGTCCGATAATTGGCATCCCCGCTTCGTTGACTATCTTTTCCTCTCCTTCAATACCAGCACCGCGTTGTCTCCGACGGATACGCAGATTCTGTCCCGTTGGGCCAAAGCCCTGATGATGCTGCAATCGCTCATTTCCCTAACTATCATCGTATTGCTCGCAGCCCGGGCGGTGAACATACTGTGAAAGCCAACGTCGCCATACACAGAATGACAAATGGATCGCCGTCCCCAGCGAGCTACCGAAGCTACTGCGCCAATTTGCTGTAATTGGCGTTAGTCGTGGTTACCTGAACCTGCTTGGCCGGAGCATTCAGAACGGTTTGCGCCGCATAGTTCGTCCCATCAGGCAAGCTAGCAAACTGCACCGCCAGAGTGATGGCGTCTTTGGCTTCGCCCAAATAGGTATTGACGTTGAGTGTCTGAATTTTCTTGGTGGCGGTATCAAAAGCAATCGTCATCTGGTCGCCGGGCTGAGCATAGTTCTTGAAGACCAGTTGCGCCGCGCCAGTGCCCATAGTGGAATTCAATGACACGTTGTGGGCCTGGAAGGCCTTCTGCATGCGCTGAGGATCGGGAGGAACATACAGGCTGATGACCGACTTCACCTGTTGCATGTAATCCTGCATTTCCTCGGTTTTCTTCTCGACTACACGCTCTTTCAATCTGCCGCGGCGACCGCTGTCCTGCTGTTGCTGCGGGGCCTGTTGTTCTCCTATCGGCACCTTCTGGATCTGTCCGTTGGGACCGTAGGTGCACAGGTTCGACTTTGCAGGCTTGGGCTCGCCTTTGAGGGTCAGTTGCGTGGTTTCCACCCACTGGTACTGGTGCAGCCGCTGCTTGTTTGCGGCTGCAGACTGCTTCAGGGCGGCGAGTTTCTGTTGAAGTCCTGCGCCTCCCTGACCAGCGGTACCCATCTGTGCCAGAGCTGGGGTTACCAGCAGTGCACTCACCAGTAGAATTCCGATTTGCAACTTGGAACGAACTTTCACTCTCATAGCATTCTCCAGTAGGGCTTAGTGTACTTCCGGTTGAGGTTCGCGACTAATCGCCAGTGGCTGCAGTCGCAGTGGACGGATTTGCTGGAACTGGCGTAGCTGACCCGGGAGTGTCCTGCTTGATTTCCCAGGAAAGAATCTTCAGATCCAGCACAAAAATGGAGTAGAAGACCGGAACCATCAGCAAAGTTATGAAAGTAGCCACCGTCAAACCACCGATTTGGGCGTAGCACAGCGGCTGCCACAGCGGACCACCATGCATGGCCAGCGGAAACAACGCCAGCACGGTGGCTGCGACAGTAATCATGACCGGCCGCAGACGGATGATGCCGGCATCGATGACCGCTTCTTCGAACGGCTCTCCGAGGGCGTGCCTTTCCTCAATGAAGTCGAAGAGCACAATCACATGGCTGACGATGACGCCGATGAGACTGGCAATCCCCAGGAAGGCCATGAATCCGAACGAGGTGTTCATGACCCATAGGGCGGCGATAGCGCCGGCCACGCCGTAGGGCGCCGCCGCAAAAACCAGCAGCGGCTTGACAGCATTGTTGAACTGAAACAGCAGGGCAAGATAGATAGCCAGTACAGAAATCGCTAACACCATGGTCAAATTGCGGAAACCGTCCTGCTGTTTGTTGTACTCGCCGCCCACCATGATCTTGTAGCCCGGGGGCACGCTCTTCTCGAACGCGCGCAGCTTGGGCAACGCGGCGCTGGTAATTTCCGACGCCAAGTGCCCCGGCGCGGGAAAGGCGAAGATCGACATCTCGCGGAAGTGGTCGATGCGAATGATACGGTTCATGGTCATGCTGCTCTGAATTTCGGAGATCTGGACCAACGGAATCTTGGTCGCATCCTGGGACGACCCGGAATAGACATACAGATTCTGAATATCGGACAGCCGGCCGCGTTCGTTCATCTGCAGACGCGCCACCACGGGAATATTCTTGTCGCCGTCCTGCAAGGTCGTGACCGTGGTGCCGCTCATGGCACTGGTGGCAGAGTTGGCCACGTCAAGGTTGGTGATACCCGCCAGGTTGGCACGATCGGGATTGATCTTCAGGGAAACCTGGAAACTTTCTTTCTGCCATTCGTTGCGCACGCGGTCAGCTTCCGGCGCCGAGCGGACGATATTTTCCACCTGCGAGGCGATGCGCCGCAACTCAGCCATGTCCTCGGCACTCTGCGCGGTGCCCACGTCGGCCTGGCTTACCACGCGAATCTCCACCGGATAGTTGATCGGATTGGTTTGCAGCTGGCGGTAGTCGCAGCGCACTCCGGGCAGCTTGGCGGACAACACCGGTTGCACCTGGGCCACGAAGTCGGGCGTAATGTCCTTGTCCGTAAGCTGCACCAGGACCTGCGCGTAGTTGAGCTGCTTGGGCTGCGGCGATACCGAGAACCAGAAGCGCGGGCTCCCGCCTCCCACCCATGTCGTTACGTACCGCAGGATGTGCGACGGCGAGCCGTCCTTCTCGGGATGCTTCTTGCCCCAGTCGTCGGCTTGCTGGTGGATGATCTGCTCCACCTGTTGGGCTGCTTGATTGGTGGCATCAAAGTTGGCATCGTTGGGCAGCCAGACATCGACATACGACCAGTACTGCACGTCATCCGGGAAGAACGAGGTCTTCAGCTGCGAAAAAAGGAATGCGCCCAACAACAGAAAAGCCAGCGATCCAATAGCCACTTTCCAGCGGTGCTCGATGGCAAACTTGGCCATTGCGGCGTACTTGCCGGTGAAGCCCTTAGTGCGGCGTTCTTCGATCGGAGCCTCCGGCTTCTTGTCCGGCCGCAGGATGTAATAGCCCAGCAGCGGGATGAATGTCATCGAAGCCAGCCGGGAACACACCAGAGCGGTCGTCATTACGATGGGCAGGCTGTAGATGAATTCGCCGGTCGTGCCGGTGATCATCAGGAAGGGAAGGTAGGCGACGATGTTGGTGATCGTCGCATACATGATGGCGGTCGCAATTTTCGTTGGTCCCAGCCAGGGCGCGATGATCCGCGGTTGCCCCTCGGCCAGCATTCGCTTGATGGAATCGCCGGCCACTACCGGGTCGTCCACCAGCAGCCCCAGCGCGATGATCAATGACGCCACCGACACCTGCTGTATGTCGATACCCAGCACGTAGATCACGCCGAAGGTCATGGCGAGGGTGATCGGAATCGAGATCGCCATCAGTACGGCTGAGCGCCACTCCCAGAAGCCGATCAGCGAAACGATGACCACCAATCCAATCGCTTCATAGAGCGCATCCATGAACAGATCGATCTGCTCCTTCACCTGGACCGGCTGGCTGGAGGTGGGAACAATCACCAGGTCGTCAGGCAGGTAGTGCCGGATACCGTCCAGCTTCTCTTGTACGTGGCGCCCGAAGAGATCGATTTGCTGGCCGGAGCGCATGTTGATCCCCAGCGAAATCGCGCGGCTGCGGATCCATTGACCCTGGGGATCACGCCACGTCAGATAGTTGAGAAACGTAGGTGGACTCTGATAGGTCCGTGAAATGTCGACCAGGTCGCGCAGGTAAACGGGGCTGTTCGACGAGGAAACGCCGATGATGACGTTGCCGATGGCCGGCGCATCGGGAAACAGGCCCGAGGGATTGATCAGTAAGTCCTGCGGCCCGACCTCGAGCGAGCCGGCCGGCAAGGTAATGTTTTGTGCATTGAGAATGTCTTTCAGCTTCGATGGGTCATACCCATACTGCGCCAGACGTTGTTGGGAGTAATCGAGGTAAATCTGTTCCGGCAGCACGCCCGAGCGCGCCACGGTTGACGTCTCGGGCACGCCCTGCACTGTGCGCTGGATCAAGTCAGTGTAGTTGTCGAGCTGGCGATAGGAGTATTTGGCCCCGGCGACTTTGGCGAGTTCCGTTTCCGTGTTGGCGGGATCGCGAATAATCGCAGGCTCCCAGGCATCCGGGTACAGCTCGGAGCGGTGAAAATTGTTCTTGATCAATTGTTCGCCGCGTTGGCGAATGGTTTCGTCGTCAAAGCTGGTGCTGGCGTCGAGGCCGGCATAACCGGGTCCATCGAAGAAATGAAGATCTTTCAGCGTGCCGTTGCGGCGGGCGATCTCCGCGATGCTCTCGAAATTGCTGCGTACCGGGCCGGCCGCCACCGAAAGCGGAAAAGCGTAGATGATGCTGACCCGCGGCTGCGGCGCGTTCTTGGCTAATTCTGCGCGAGTTTGTTCGATGGCCTTGCGGATGGCAATCGCCCGCAGCGCTACCTCGGTCGGCGTCACGTTGGGGCTGGCAACGGTGAGCATCAGGGCTGCCGTGTCGCCGAAGTTGCTGTTGAACTGAATGGGCCCGGCCCCGCGCGGCAGCATGGCGTTCAACTGGTTCAGCTTCAGGTTAATATCGCTGAACTCTTTCTGCTTGTCCTTCACGTTGTCGTCGAGTTGGATGTAAACCACCGCGAGTCCGGGAAAACTCATGGAGCGGATGCCGAAGTTGGACGGGCTTGGTGGGCGGATGGTCGTATTCTGCGCCGCTGCCTGCTCGATGGGACGCGTGACCAGTTGCTCGATCTGTTCAGCTGTGGCGCCGGGCCACTGGCATTGGGCGGAGGCCACACGCACCGGGATGTCCGGGTCCTTCCGCTTGGGCATGTCCTGATACCCATACCATCCCCAGACGAAGGTTGCGATCAACAAAATGAGCGCCACTTGCCGATGCTCGGTGAAGAACCGTGCGGTGTTGTGCGTGGTCGCGACTATCTCGGCATCGGATTTATGATGGGTAGCCATTACGCCTGCGTAAGAACGTGCCAGACAGGATGCCTTCAGTGGCTAAAACCCCGTCTTATAACCGCCATTTACGGAGGGCCTGAAGGCCGTCCCCTTCGAAGCACAGGCTAATGCGGGTGCTCCTTAGGGGATCACTCGAACCTGGTCCCCGTTCTTGATCATGTTCGTGCCGGATGTTACAACCCTGTCTTTCAGGTCCACTCCCTGCAACACTGCGATCATATTTCCATAGGTGTCGCCCAGCGTTACGTCCTGGGTGTGCACTTTGACCGTGTCTCCGGTGCCGCCGGTTACGTACACCGCAAACCCATTGGGATCGGAAGGGCTGCGCACCACGGCGGTGAGTGGAACCACCGTCACTTTGCCAATAGGCTTTCCCGCTCCGATGGAGATGGAAGCGATCATTCCCGCTTTCAGCTGGTTCTTAGCATTGTCAATTCTGACTTCGACTGAGTACACGCGACTTTTTGGATCGGCGGCCGCCGAGATCGACGTTACGTGACCGGAGAACGAGCCGGGAAGTGCTTCGGTGGTGACGCTCTGCGGACTACCAGGTTTGACCCGAGCAATGGCCGTATCTGGAACGCCGAATACCGCCTTGACGGAACGGGTGTCAGCCAGGGTGAAACCGCTGGTTGCGGCGCTCACCAACATGCCGACATCAACATTCCGCTTGAGGACCCACGAGTCGAAGGGGGCTCTGAGTTGGCAGTAGTCCAGCGCTATCTGTGCCTCGGTGACCTGGGCCTTAGCAGCGTCTACTGCGGCCGCAGTGCTTTGGTTCTGCGCGTTGGTGTCGTCGTAATCCGGTTTGGTGGCGGCGCCCGCTGCGTAGAGTGTCGACATACGCCCAAAGGACAGCTTGGCGCGTTCATGATCGGCCTGAGCTTTGTCGAGCTGGGCTTTGGCCTGTGCCAGCTTCTGCTGGAAGTCGTCCTGCTGCACGGTGGCCAGTACAGTCCCCTTGGTGACGTAGTCTCCCTGGTCGATGTTACGCAGGTGACCGTCGGCATCACGCACCTGGCGGATACTAACCAGGTAGCCGCTCGATTTGAACGCAAGCTCCACCTGCTGGTAGGGCTGGATATTCGCAGAGTAAGTGTTGCCGACTCCGGTGTCGATAGTCTGCACCTGGGTGGTTCGCACTGGCACGAGCGGCGCGGGTTCTGAAGTTGCCTTGCTACAACCGGTCACCATGATTGTGGCCAAGGTTGCCATAAGCGCCAGCACACCGGCCGAGCCTAGCTTCACCCGTCGTGTTCTATGCATAAATCTCACTCCGAGCCGATGGCCTTCTGAAAGTTTGCCTTAGCCGTCCAGAAGGAAGCCATCGCTTCGTTGTAATCGGCGTTGGCGCCTTCGACCGCCGACTGCTGCTGCAGGACATCGCGCAGGAGCGCAGTCTTTTGTTCATACTTTTGAGTAACCTCGCGCAGCTTCTCAGTCGAGGACTCGCGCTTGGCGATCGCCACCCCTACTGCGGCTCGCGCCTCGTGCAGGGAGCGGAACTGGTCGTCCACATTAATTAGGATCTGCGCCTTCGTATCGTCCAGACCCAGCTTGCTCTGTTCGACCTCGATGACCTTTTCGTCGACCTCGTGCTTACGCCGTCCCCAGTCGAACGGTTCCCAGTTGAATTCGAAACCTAGTGCCATGATGTTGGTGGGAACAAAATTCACGCCAAAGGGAGAGAGGTAGTGGAAGGAGATACCCAGGTCGGGTAGATATTGTGACTTCGCCAGACGTCTGGCAGTGTCCGCCTGCTTCACGGTGATCTCGGCTTCCTTCACCTTCGGATTCTCAGCCAACGCTTGAGCTTGGGCGGCCGGCAGATTGTCTTCCACGGGTGACAGTTCGGTCGCGTCGAGGGCGTGAAATTGAGTGTTGATGTCGCGGCCCAATAAATTATTGAGAGTTTCCTTGGCCGATTGCAGCTTGTCCTGATACTGAAGCAGCTTGTACTCCTCGTCCGCAAGCTTGGCCTTCACCTCCAGGTCCTCGGACTTCAGCGCGACTTGTTCGGCGACGTACTGGGCGGTGATGCGGTCCAATTCCTTGTACTGCCTGATACTGGCTTCGCAGGCCGTGATGGCGTTCTGGATCTCGACGATGGAATAGTAAGCCTGTCGCACATCATCGACAATCGAGATTCTCTCCTCGCGAACTTTTAGCGCGGCCTGCTCAACCGACAACTCCTGCCCGTGAATATAGAGGTTGATCTTGTAAAGCGTGAGAAGAGGTTGGGCGGCGGTGGCAAAAATGTAAGCCGTTGGTTGGCTGGGGGTCGTAATGTTCGTGTTGGTAGCGGGAATGGGACCGATACCGGGATAGGTCCCAAATTGACCGGCTTGCACGGTGAAGCTGATGGGCTCCAGCAGTTGGGAGCCGAAGACGTAGGTGTTAAACGCCGGAAGCCGCTTAGTCTTGTCCGCCAGTAGCTTTTGTTTCGAACTGTCGAGGCTGAGGGAGACAATCTTCAGATTTCGATTGTTGGCCAGCGCTAACCGGACGGCTTGATCGACAGTCAAAGCGTCGGTCGAGTCAGGCGACTGCTGGGCCGGGGCGCCTACGCTTCCCCAACTCATCACCAATAGGAGAACGCATCCCAGACGCCCTATTCCTGTCGGCATTCGCCAATCGATGACTTCCATACAGACCTCTCCGGTCGCACGGCAGATCGACGCCAGATGAAGTGACATTCGTCACGGCAGGATACCAGACTGCGCGTCCGTCTAGAATAGGGTTTTTGTAGTGATTGTGAAGCTGCGGGGGGCGCCGAATGAGTGCGACTTTATAGCACCTGCCAGCTCGGCACAAGAAAGTAACGGTCCCGCAATCGATTCCCCCACAACCCGTACCTGCAAACGTCGCAGTCTGCGGTTGCCGAATCAGGATCGGCCCGCGACCTCGCTCACGGCAGCTTCGAGCGGAACCGTGACCTTGACTTCGGTGCCGTAATCCCGCATGGACAATATCGCCATAGTTCCATTCACGGCGTGGACGCGCTCCCGCATGCTAATAAGACCGAGTCCGGTGGCATTCTGTGCGGCCTGAACGTCGAAGCCCACGCCGGTGTCGCGGACGGTGAGGTAAAGCTTTCCCGACGAGCCCGAAAGTCGCACCGCGAACGAGGTTGAGCCGCTGTGTTTCACTGCATTGGTCAAGGTTTCCTGCAGCACTCGAAACAAGCACAGCGATACTTTCTGAGGCAGAGGCGTGGGCACGTCGTGATGGAGGAAGTCGATTTCCACGTGCTGCTGGGATGAAAACTCGGTGCACAGACCTTCCACTGCGGAAACCAGGCCCAGATAATCCAGTTGCGAAGAGTGCAATTTATGGGAAATGGCGTGGATGCCGTTGGCGATGTCCGATGTCCGCTCGCTCAGGTCCCGCAAACGTTCCAGCAGTTGCTCTTGCGAAAGCGGAAGATGCCGCTTCAATGCGCCTATCTTGACTCCCAGTAGGGCCAAACGTTGATTGATGTCGTCATGCAGATCGCGTGCGATTCGCCTGCGTTCCCGTTCCTGGGCCTCGATCAGACGATGGCTTAGATTGTGAAGCATTTCTTCGGCAAGCTTGTGATCCGTCACATCCATGCACGAGCCCAAATATCCCGCAAAGGAATTGTCTGCGTTGAACCTGGGAACGCCCATGTCAACAATCCAGCGATATTCTCCATCATGACGGCGCAATCGAAACTCCATGCGGAAGCGTTCGCGCGCTGCAAAGGCATCCCGATAGAGTTGGTGACATCTCGGCACGTCGTCGGGATGAACCGAGGCAACCCAGCCATTCCCCAATTCTTCGGCGAGTGACCGCCCGGTGAAGTCGAGCCAGTTCTGATTGAAGTAGGTGGCCAACATGTCGGGGCCGGCCATCCACATCAGCACAGGCGTGGTGTCAGCCATGCTGCGGAATCGCGCTTCACTCTCGCGCAAGGCCGCCTCCGTCTCTTTAAGCGCGGTAATGTTCTTGCGGGATACCACGACTCCGCCTTCCACGGTGTCGAGAGGAGTCACAGTCAGCAGGTACCACCTTTGCCTGGCTTGCCGAATGACTGGGGTATTCGCGCACGAAGAGCGGGAGCGAACGCTCCTGCACTGCCTTGATGCCGGCGATTATTTGCGGTTCTCCGGCTGCGGTGTCAGCCGATGCGCGGTAGGCGGCAAGGTAATTAGCTCCCGGACCGAGACCATTGGGCGAGCCGGGGTTTTCCAGGCCAAACCGCCTCCAAGCCGCGTTGACTGTGATTATGCAGCCATTCTTATCGAGTACGGCAATTTCATTGTCGAGCGACGACAGGATCGCGCTTTGCAGCGCTTCCGTGGACGCAACCTCGCCAATCAGTTCACGGTTATCCAGATATTCTTTGATGAAGACTGACATCGCGAAGAGAAAGATAAAGCTTAATACTACGATCATCCGGATGCGGTGAAATCCTGGAGCTGGCTCGAACTGAAACATTTCCGCGAGCGCGATCACTAAGATCACACCGACCACGACCATAGCGACAAGCGGAGTGTACCTGGCATCGCTGGTGTCAGAGGCGGTCTTCCGGAAAGGTTTGGGGGCAAGCTGGCGGGCCCTCAGGAGAGCCCACACAAACCAGCAGCGCGATGCCAGCAAACCCAGACCGTAAAAAGTTTCGCCGTGATAGGAGTTCGAGTCGATGTCAAGATTTGCAAACCAGGAAGCATGCGGCATACAGCCCAGAGGCGATGAACAGGTGACCGTAAATGGTTTTCCAAGGGCCTTCAGTTCGGGCCAGCAGGACACCCAGAGCTGCTATCCAGAGCCAGAGATTCGAAAAGGTAGAGCCGATCATATCGAACATTGTAGATTACGCTGTCATGAAACTGGACCTGGTACGGAAATACCAGGTACGCGTAGAGAAAAACCCAAAAGAACAGTAAAAGGAAGAAATTCATGCTGGTGCGATAAAACTTCTGATTCCACTGGTTCAGATGCGGCCGGGTGGCCAAGGCAGCCATGAAAGGCACAATGTGGAGAAATAACGCCGGATCCGCGACCGATCCATCGGGAATGTCTTGGCCGCGGATGGTCGGGTAATACACCCAGAGCCACGCATCGACGGCCCACAACCCAAAACCCACGGCCAGAAGCACCCAGAAGGCTCGACTGCCTTGGGTCTTGGCCACAGCGTTCAGGGTGGCGAAACCGGCACACAGTAGGAGCAGGACAAAGACAAGCAGGCTGTTATAATCATCGAAGGCAGTCCGCTGCAGACGTGCGCGACAGCATGGCGCGGAGCATCAGAAGTACAACGGTCACACCAGCCAGATGTATGGCCGGAAGCCGACAGGTCGATCTTGGGCTATGTCCATGAGATTACTGGGGTCGGCTGGGCGCGGCGAACCCAATACAACGTAAGCATAACCGGAGGAAAGCCCGAAGACACGCAAAAATCGCGTGCGGAAGCTGCTCAAACCACCCAGCACGGTACCAGTGCCTGCGACCGCGCGGTTACCATAGCGTCGCCCGGAACGCTATGTCTTTTTGCTGCAGCTTTCCTGTAATTCTACGAGTATCCTGTAACCCCATCTGCTCAGTACGCTTGATCGTGCCGCCACACGGCATCAATCAACCAGTCTGGCTCTCCGCCGGACTTAAACAGACCTGTTTCCGCAGCAATACCGGCTGCAAACGGAGGAATCGCAGTGAAACTCAATTTTGGAAGTAGAAATTTGCGAGTGTTGTGCTACGCGATGTGCGTCATGCTGCTGGGGGCGATCGCCTATGCGGCCGTCGCAACCCATCAGTTCACGGCCGGCGAGAAAGCCAAAATCAGTGGCCGAATTCTCGCCCGCGATGGCGACTTGATCCAAGTGGCCGATAAGAAGTCCAGTTCGGTTGTCGTTGTTGACATCACTGACAATACCAAGATCGAGCGCAAGAAGGGGACCTTCAAGTTCCGCAAGTCCGACATGGATGTCACCGCCATGGTGCCGGGCTTGACGATTGATGCAGAAGGCGTCGGCAATGCCAAGGGACAACTCGATGCCAGCAAGATTGCGTTTAGCCCCGACGACTTCGCCATTGAAGTAGCGGAAGAACAACAGATCGAAGCCAATAAGGCCGCAGCCGCCAGCGCTCAATCCACCGCCAATCAGGGCGTAGCCGAAGCCGGCCAAGCGCAGGCTTCGGCCGACACAGCCCAGACCACCGCCAACCAGGGTGTAGGCGAAGCCCAGGCAGCAGGCACGGTGGCATTGCTGGATGCCGCAGCCATTGGCAAGGTGAATAAGCGCGTATCGGATCTCGGCGAATACAAGACCATAGTCGAGGCGGCGCTCTTCTTCCCGTCGGACGGCTCTTCTTTGTCGGCCGATGATAAGAAGGCGCTCGACAAGCTGGCCAAGGATGCCATGGCAATCGACAACTACATGATCGAGATTGCCGGGTATGCCTCCAGCACCGGTGGTGCACAGATGAACCAGAAGCTCAGCGACGCCCGGGCGACGGCAGTTGCGAATTATCTTCGCAACACAGCTAACGTACCGATGCGCCGCATCCTTGCCCCAGCCGGCTATGGTGCGACTCATGCTGCCGCTCCTAACGCCGACGCCATGGGCCGCGACATCAACCGCCGGGTTGACGTTAAGGTTATCGTTAACAAAGGTCTCGAACAGGGCACGTAGTTGACGGTTCGAAATCTGCGGCGAGCAGAAACGCTTGGAGCCCCACACTTGTGAATAGCAAAGGGTGGGGTTCTTGTTTTGACGTTAATCCCCAGAGCGCAGAAACCGCAGTCGGCAACCCGCGGCCAAATCTCCCATCCGTATTGCCGGTTTATCCCGAAGAGCAATACCGGGTTTCCCCGTCTGTAGGGTGGGCCCCCTTATTCGCTACAATCGTAGGGGCAAATGTTTGTGCTATATTCCGGAGGCTCGCGTTTGAGCAAGACGTGTACGACTGCCTGATTTCCGGGTTTGTATTCGCGCCTCGTCTTCTCAAATCTGGACTTCGCCGCTATGGCGACCACGATAAGTCCGTTGCTAATCCGCAAACAGATACGTGTGCGCGGTATTGTGCAGGGTGTAGGGTTCCGGCCGTTCGTCTACAACCTCGCGCGTGAACTCTCGCTGACGGGATATGTTTTCAACTCATCCGCCGGTGTGAGGATTGAGATTGAGGGCACCGACGAGAGCGTCCAGAAATTCCTGGACGCACTGCAGCACCGCCCACCGCCGCTGGCATTGATCGCGGAAATTGCCGTGGCCGACCTCGATGCGCTTGGCGACGACGACTTCGTAATACAAGCACAGCCACTCGGAAGCCGGCGAGTTCGTCCTGGTGTCGCCCGATATGGCGACGTGCGACGAGTGCTGGCGCGACTTCGGCGACCCCAAGAACCGCCGCTTCGGATATCCTTTTACCAACTGCACCAATTGCGGACCGCGCTACACCATCATTCAGGACATTCCCTACGATCGCCCGATGACGACCATGTCATCGTTTCGCATGTGCGACGCTTTGCCAGGCGGAATACGATGACCCGACCAACCGCCGCTTCCATGCCCAGCCGAATGCGTGTGCCGTATGCGGCCCGGCTTTGGCGATTGCGGAATCGGATCGGCGTCTTCCTGGAGATCTGGACTATAACGCAGCGAGATCTGCCGCGATCATCCGCCAGGCGCGCGAGCTGTTACGCGCAGGAAAAATCGTGGCCGTGAAGGGCCTTGGCGGTTTTCTGCTGGCGTGCGATGCGCAGAATGATCACGCCGTGAAGTTGCTGCGCACCCGCAAACGCCGGAGCGACAAGCCCTTCGCACTGATGGCCCGAGACTTGGCATCCGTCGAAAGTTTCTGCATAATCTACGGACACGGATCGCGCCGCGCTGCTCAGCCCACGACGGCCGATCGTCGTGCTGCGCCGCCGTCCAGACGCAAAGATCTCCGCTGCCGTCGCCCCGGGAAATAACACGATTGGCGTCATGCTTCCCTATACGCCGCTCCACTATCTGTTATTCAGCGATTCGCCGGACGATCCGCCGGAGTTCACGGCGTTGGTAATGACTAGCGGCAACATCAGCGAAGAGCCCATTGTCACCTCGAACCAAGAAGCTTGGGAGCGATTGCGTCCGGTAGCCGATTGGTTTGTGTTTCACAATCGCGACATTTACATGCGCACGGATGATTCCGTGGTGCGCACGTTGGAGGGACGCGAGCGTGTGCTGCGGCGTTCCCGCGGATACGTGCCGCATCCGGTGGACCTGGGAGTACCGCTGAACGAGGTCCTGGCCTGCGGCGCCGAGCTGAAGAATACCTTTTGCCTGACCAAGGGCACCTACGCGATCCTGAGTCAACACATTGGCGACCTGGAGAATTACGAGACGCTGGTGTTTTTCGAGGAAACGCTGGCGAACCTAAAGAAGCTTTTTCGGGTCGAACCGCAAGCGGTGGCTTATGACCTGCATCCCAACTACATGAGCTCGCGCTTCGCTCTGAAATTGCCGCTGGAACACAAAATCGGGGTTCAGCATCATCATGCGCACATCGCTAGTTGCATGGCGGAAAACCATCTTAGCGGCAAGCTGATAGGCGTAGCATTCGATGGGACGGGCTACGGCACCGACGCGAAGATCTGGGGCGGGGAATTTTTGGTGGCCGACTTCTCAGGATTCGAGCGACGGGCGCATTTCCGCTATGTCCCAATGGCGGGTGGCGATGCAGCGGTGCGCCAGCCATGGCGCATGGCGCTTAGCTATCTGCACGACACGTTCGGTGAGCGTTCTCTACCACCAGACCTGCAATTCCTGCAAAACAATTCCGGAAAAGCAAGTCGACTTGGTGGACGCCATGCTCGCGCGTGGCATCAACAGTGTTGAGACCTCTTCCTGCGGGCGTCTGTTCGATGCTGTTGCCTCCCTCATTAATTTGCGGCAGGAGGTTAACTTCGAAGGGCAATCGGCGATCGAGTTGGAAATGATTGCGCAAGCTGACCTCGAACAGCGGTATCCTTTCCTTGTGAATGATGGGGAGCCGGCGCAGGTGGACATGCGGCCAATGATCGAGAACATTGTGCAAGACCTCGCACGCTCGAAGCCGGCTGGATACATTGCCGCCTGTTTCCATAACACCATTGCCGCCGCGATTGTGGAAGTTTGCCGCGGTATCCGCACGCGTGAGCAACTGAAGCGCGTCTGTTTGAGCGGCGGTACCTTCCAGAACGAGTATCTGCTGCGCCGTGCCGTGGAAGGATTACGCCACGATGGGTTCGAGGTTTATCTGCACGCCTTGGTCCCTCCGAACGATGGGGGAATTTCTCTCGGTCAGGCCGTTATTGCCAACGAAATTTTGCGCAGAGGAGACTGATATGTGTTTGGCGATTCCCGGTAAGGTAGTCGAAGCATTCGATCAGGGCGGAATGCGCATGGCCAAGGTCCAGTTTGGCGGTATCGTGCGCGAGGCCTGCCTGGAGTACGTTCCGGAGACACAGGTCGGGGACTACGTCCTGGTCCACGTGGGTTTCGCCATCAGCCGGGTGGATGAAGAAGAAGCGCATCGCACCTACCAGTTGCTCGAGGAATTGGACCAACTGACCGAACTCAATGCGCCGGTCGTGAAGAGATCGGCGATGGGAGACGCAAGCAATGAAGTACCTGGATGAATATCGCGATGGACGGCTGGCCGGCAAGATCGTCGATGAAATCCACCGTATTCAGACCAAGCCGTGGGTGATCATGGAAGTTTGCGGCGGGCAGACGCATTCCATCGTGAAGCATGGAATCGACTACCTGCTGCCGCCGGACATTGAGCTGGTGCATGGACCCGGCTGCCCGGTTTGCGTTACGCCGCTGGAAATGATCGATAAAGCGCACGCCATTGCGCAGCGGCCTGACGTGATCTTCTGTTCCTTCGGCGACATGCTGCGCGTGCCCGGCTCGGATGGCGATCTGTTCACCATCAAGTCGCGAGGCGGCGACGTGCGCGTTGTCTATTCGCCGCTGGATTGCCTGAAGATTGCGCGCGCCAATCCGGACAAGAAAGTGGTCTTCTTCGCCATCGGTTTCGAGACCACTGCGCCCGCAAACGCCATGTTGGTCTGGCGAGCCCAGCAGGAAGGAGTGAAAAACGTCTCCATCCTGGTTTCTCATGTTCTCGTCCCGCCAGCGATTGCGGCCATCCTGCAATCGCCGTTGAACCGGGTGCAGGGTTTCCTGGGCCCGGGACACGTCTGCGCCGTCATGGGATATCGGGAATACGAACCACTCAGCGCCCGCTTCCAAGTCCCCATCGTAATAACCGGATTCGAGCCGCTGGACATGCTGCAAGGAACGCTGATGGCTATTCGACAGCTTGAGACCGGACGCGCCGAGGTCGAGAACGAATACTCGCGCATCCTGGATCGGGAAGGAAACAAGCCGGCGCAGAAGCTTGTCGCCAACGTGTTTGAAATTGCCGATCGCAAGTGGCGCGGAGTGGGCACCATTCCAAAAAGCGGTTACAAGTTGCGTTGGGAGTTCCGCGATCATGATGCAGAAAAGCTCTTCGACGTTAAGGAAATCGACACTCACGAGCCCGAGGTTTGCATCAGCGGCCAGATCCTGAAAGGCATCAAGAAGCCGCATGATTGCCCGGCATTCGGCACGGAATGCAACCCGCAGCATCCGCTGGGCGCGACCATGGTTTCAGCCGAGGGCGCCTGCGCCGCTTATTACGCCTATGGCCGGCACCTCAGAAGAGACAAAGATGACGTCAAGCTGGCGGCAATTTCCACGGGAGGAGCGGCATGACCCAGCCTGGCACTTCCACGAGCGACACGCAGCAGCCAACGTTGCGGCCCGATCCCTGGCGCGAGAAAGTCATGCACAAGTGCCGGGAATCGGTGGAAGTGAAGCAAAAGTTCTTCGAGCACTACGCCGGCGTCATCGGCGAGCTCAGCCAGAAGATGGCCGAGCGCTTTCGCGAGGGACATCAACTCTGGGTGATGGGAAACGGCGGCAGCGCCTGCGACGCGCAACATGTGGCGGTCGAGTTTATCCATCCCATCATCGAAAAGCGGCGGGCGCTGCCCGCGTTAGACCTTGTCAGTCAGATACCGGTCGTTACCGCCATTTCCAATGACAAAGATTTTGCGCGAATCTTCGTAGACCAGATCGATCTCTGGGGCAAGCCTGGCGACATGGCACTGGCGATTTCTACCAGTGGCAGTTCGCCCAACCTGATCTACGCCTTGGAAGCGGCTCGGCGCAAGAACATGCTGACCATTGGCTTTTCCGGCAAGGATGGCGGGCGCATGACAGACGCATGCGACTATTGCTTTATCGTGCCCAGCTTTAGCATTCATCGCATTCAGGAATCGCACGTCGCCCTGCTGCACATCTTATGGGACTTGACGCATGTGGCGATGGGTGAAGAAGACGTGATCTAAGGCGATTTCAGGATTGCTAAATTCGTTGCTGGGTAGTGTGGGCCTTCAGGGCATGTGTGAGAACTGGTTCCGCTTTGCATGGTGGAACGGTTGCGGAACAATCCAAGAGTTTAGCCCAGCACGGAGCCGAGGCGGAGTGCTGGATAGAGGGGGAATGGACCCGAGTCCGGTAGGGACGACACATGTTCTCACACACCCTCTTCGGGCCCGACGTACAAGTGGAGGATGAAAAATCGCAACAGCCAATAAGTTTGCTGACCTTTACGCGGGTCTGAAGGCCCGCACTACGCAAACTAAGGTCACGTTGAAACTGGGTGTAACCAAGTCTTCGAGGTGATATGAGTGAAATGATTTCCCCGGTATTCGGTTCCTGTCCACTGCCGATCTTCGAGCACAAACAGATTGTGCTTGGCCACGGCAGCGGCGGTAAGCTGACGGCCGAGCTGATCGACAAAATCTTCCGGCCGGCATTCGCCAATCCCATCCTCGACAAGCTGGACGACCAGGCTGTGGTCCAGGTGAACGGCACGCGGCTGGCATTCACCACGGATTCGTTCGTGGTTACGCCGATTTTCTTTCCCGGCGGAGACATTGGACGACTGGCGATCAATGGCACGGTGAACGACTTGGCGATGAGCGGCGCGCGCCCCTTGTATCTGGCAGCGGCATTCATACTGGAGGAAGGGCTGGCGGCCGATGACCTTCGCCGCGTGGTGGAATCGATGCGCGACGCGGCGAGCGAAGCCGGAGTGCTACTGGTGACGGGCGATACCAAAGTCGTCAATCGCGGCAAGGGCGACCAGGTATTCATCACGACGACGGGCCTGGGCGTGATCGATCGGCCAGTGGAAATCTCGGCCGACCGTGCGCGTCCGGGAGACAAAATCATCCTCAGCGGATTCATTGGCGATCACGGCATGGCGATCATGTCGCAGCGCGAAAATCTGGAGTTCGAAGGCACCATCGAAAGCGATTGTGCACCACTACACGGGCTGGTCAGCGCAATGCTGGAGGTGACGGGCAGCGACGGAGAGCCGGCGATCCATTGTCTGCGCGATCCAACCCGCGGCGGCGTGGCCACTACGCTGAACGAAATCGCTGGCCGGTCGCAAGTCGGAATGCTGCTGCAGGAGCGCGACATTCCCGTGCGCGAGACGGTGAAAGGCGCCTGCGAAATTCTGGGACTGGATCCGCTTTATGTGGCCAACGAAGGCAAGTTGGTCGCGATCGTTGCTGCGGAGGCGGCGGATGAGATAGTCCAGCACATGCGCCGGCACCGGTTGGGTGTGGCGTCCGTCGTGATTGGCGAAGTCGTTGCCGATCATGCCGGCATGGTACTGATGAAGACCGAGATCGGCGGTACTCGCGTCCTGGATGTCATGTTCGGCGAGCAACTGCCACGAATTTGTTAGCGGAGCAACCATCCAGTAAATGGTTGGCATCGCAGCGGGGTTGAGCCCGAGTTGTGGGGACTCGGACTCAAATTCTAGACCGTAACCATCTGCTCTAAGCGCGTCGGAGTTCAGAGCGCTTCAACTCGA
This sequence comes from uncultured Acidobacteriaceae bacterium, assembly GCA_963763725.1. Lineage (GTDB taxonomy): Bacteria > Acidobacteriota > Terriglobia > Terriglobales > Acidobacteriaceae > Bog-257. The sequence continues at coordinate 83,528 of CAVXQI010000014.1, read as the reverse complement.
ACTCCGCCGTGAGTTCGAAATGTGGGTTAAGGGATGTTGGTCGGCCTGCCAAATCCCGAGGTGTGCAGAAGCATCCGCGATATCCCTATCTGCACGATCGCAATTTTTTCTAAAACTAATCCACGAAGTTTTCCCGTTGCAACGCCTCAAAATTTGGAAGCGAGCGCCGCCACCCTTTTGGGTCGTGACGTCACCTCCGTATTTGTCACCCTCGACATGCCTCTTTCGAGACGTGTTTTGCCGCACTAAGGAAAGGAGAGCTTATGCCGGAAGAGCCGACTTCCATTCGCAAGGCGCAACCACCCTCGTCGCTGACGAAAGCCTCGCCGGTCAAGGAAGTTCATATTCTATGGATAACCGCGGGCCTGAGCTGCGATGGCGACAGCGTGTCGGTCACTGCTGCCGAGCAGCCCAGCGTCGAAGATGTAGTGATGGGCGCAATACCAGGTTTGCCCAAGGTCCATCTTCACAACCCGGTGCTCGCTTACGAAAATGGCGACGAATTCATGAAGTTTTTCTATCAGGCGGAAAAAGGTGAACTGGATCCGTTCGTGCTGGTGGTGGAAGGGTCTATCCCCAACGAGCGCATTAAAAGTGAAGGATATTGGGCCGCGGTCGGAACGGATGAGCGGACCGGCCAGCCCATCAAGACCTGCGACTGGATCGACCGTCTAGCGCCCAAGGCCCTCGCTGTGATTGGCGCGGGAACTTGCGCAACTTACGGCGGCATTCATGCCATGGCCGGAAATCCGACGGGATGCATGGGGCTAGCGGATTACCTGGGATGGGGCTGGCGCTCCAAGGCCGGCTTGCCCATCGTCAATGTGCCGGGCTGCCCGGTACAGCCTGACAACTTTATGGAGACGGTGCTGTACCTGTTGTTCCAGGTGGCAGGATTGGCTCCGATGATTCCTCTGGACGATCAACTGCGCCCGACCTGGCTCTTTGGTAAGACCATTCACGAAGGTTGCGATCGTGCCGGATATTACGAGCAAGGCGACTTCGCCTTGGAGTACGGTTCGCCGAAATGCATTGTGAAGCTGGGATGCTGGGGACCGGTGGTGAACTGCAACGTGACTAAGCGAGGCTGGATGCGCGGTATCGGAGGCTGCCCCAACGTGGGTGGCATCTGTATCGGTTGCACCATGCCGGGCTTCCCCGACAAGTTCATGCCGTTCATGGATGAGCCACCGGGGGCGCGCGTCTCAACCCTCGGCATTGGTAAGTACGGCAAAGTGATTCGCATGCTGCGCAGCATTACTAATAACACCGTCAACAAAGAACCGAAGTGGCGGCATCGCGGCGCGTCACTCACCACGGGCTATCGCCCCTCAGCGCATTAGAGGAAAGGATGAACGAGATGGGCACAACTACGGAAGTACGGCCGGATATCTCGACCAAAAAGCGAAACCTCGTGGAGATGCACTGGGACCCGATTACCAGGATCGTCGGCAGCCTGGGTATCTTCACCAAAATCGATTTTGAAAACCGCGAAGTTGCCGAGTGCTACAGCACGTCGTCAATTTTTCGCGGCTACAGCATTTTCATGAAGGGCAAGGACCCGCGCGACGCGCACTTCATCACCAGCCGCATCTGCGGCATTTGCGGAGACAACCACGCAACCTGCGCCGTCTACGCTCAGAACATGGCCTTCGGGGTAAAGCCTCCGGCGCTGGGCGAGTGGATCGTCAACCTCGGCGAAGCCGCCGAATACATGTTCGACCACAACATCTTCCAGGACAACTTGGTGGGCGTGGACTTCTGCGAGCAGATGGTCAAGGAGACCAATCCTGGCGTGTGGGAGAAGGCGCAGAGCAAAGCCTGTCCCAATGCCGACAAGCACGGTTATAAGACCATTGCCGACATCATGCGTGCGCTGAATCCCTTCACCGGCGAGTTCTATCGCGAGACGCTGGCCATGAGCCGCATGACACGCGAGATGTTCTGTCTGATGGAAGGCCGTCACGTGCATCCGTCGACGCTCTATCCAGGCGGAGTGGGAACGGTCGCCACGATCCAGCTCTTTACCGACTACCTGGTGCGGCTGATGAAATACGTGGAATTCATGAAGAAGGTAGTCCCGCTGCACGATGACCTGTTCGACTTCTTCTATGAGGCACTGCCGGGTTACGAAAAAGTTGGACAGCGGCGCATCCTGCTGGGGTGCTGGGGTTCGTTCAACGATCCGGAGGTTTGCGACTACACCTATAAGCGCATGTCCGAATGGGGTAAAGCGATGTATGTCACTCCCGGCGTCGTCGTCGATGGCCAACTGGTGACGAATGAGCTGATCGACATCAATCTAAACATTCGCATTCTGTTGGGCAGCTCTTACTACGATGACTGGCAGGACTCGGAAATATTCGTACCCACCGACCCCCTCGGGAACAAGGTGGACCGGAAGCATCCATGGAACCAGACGACCATCCCGCGGCCGCAGAATCGCGACTTCAACAAGAATTACACCTGGGTCATGTCGCCACGCTGGCTCGACCAACGCACCGGAGATCATCTTGCGCTCGACACCGGCGGCGGACCTATAGCCCGCTTGTGGTCGACGGCTTTGTCGGGATTGGTGGACATCGGCTACGTCAAGGCCACGGGAAACAGCGTGAAGATCAATCTGCCGAAGACCGCAATGCTGCCCGAGGCGGAGTTCGAATGGAGGATCCCGAAGTGGAGCAACGCCATCGAACGCGATCGCGCCCGCACCTACTTCCAGGCCTATGCTGCGGCGACGGCGCTGTACTTCGTGGAGAGGGCGCTCGACGAGATGCGGGCCGGCCGCACCAAGACGTGGTCGGAATTCAAGGTACCGGAAGAAGCCATCGGCTGCGGCTTTCACGAAGCCGTGCGCGGTGTATTGTCGCATCACGTCGTAATCCGGGATGGCAAGATCGCAAACTACCATCCCTATCCGCCAACGCCCTGGAACGCCAATCCGCGCGACATCTACGGAACTCCGGGCCCCTATGAGGATGCGGTGCAAAACACCCCGATCTTCGAAGAGAATGGACCGGACAAGTTCAAGGGCATTGATATCATGCGCGCGGTGCGCAGCTTCGATCCATGCTTGCCGTGTGGTGTTCACATGTACCTGGGAGATGGCAAGGTGCTGGAGACGCGCCATTCCCCGATGTTCGGCGTAGGACACAAATAGCTGAAGCGTTTGGAGAACGCATAACGCGGATGGAACAAAAACGGGAGTTCCACGTACGAGCGGAACGAATAGAAGAACTGGTCAACAAGCTGGAGCGAGCCAGCGATCCGGAGTTGCATACGGCGGCGCTCGAGCTTGTCCAGTCCATCATGGAACTGCACGGCGCAGCGCTCGAACACTTGTTGGAGATCGTTTCCCAAAGCACCGAGGGGGAAAGCATCACTGGTAAGTTTCTGGGGGACGACCTGGTGGCCAGCGTGCTTCTTCTCCATGGACTACATCCTGAGGACATGGAGACCAGAGTGCTTCGCGCGCTGGACAAAGTGCGTCCGTCTCTGCAATCGAATGGAGGAGACGTCGAACTTGTCAGTATCGTGGATGGCGTGGTGAAACTCCGGGTACAGAAAGATGCCGGGGGATGCGGCTCGACTGTTGTGACCATGAAGAGCGCCGTGGAGGATGCGGTGACCGAAGTAGCTCCCGACGCGGCGCAAATCATGGCCGAGGTTGTGCAACAACCCAGTTCGTCAAAGTTAGTCGTAATCACCTGAATATAGGTAGAAAGGACAATTGTCATATGGCGCGCCAACACACAACGCCCGATAGTCCGTCGCACACGCCGGGGGTACACAAGGGAGAGGAATGGAGCCTAACGAAGAAAGAGCCGGGCCGCAAAGGAGAGGGGCGGACCGCGCGCGACGCAACGGGGATCAATGCCGATAAGCGCCGGCCGATCGACCCGCGGATGCCGAATTTTCCGCCCGCGTAATGGCGGACCACGACAAGGACTGAAATGAGCGATGCTCCGGGAAATGGGGTCGAGCGTCGAGAATGCCTTCGCGGCGTTGCGTAAATTTACCCGCAGGCGGCGCACTCCCGCCGAACAGTGCGAGTTGTGCAGCGCGGAAGTCTCCCATGAACATGCGCACCTGCTGGAGCCAGTGACGCGGCAAATTCTGTGTGCCTGCGAACCCTGCGCCATCCTCTTTGATGGACAAGCGGAAGGGCGTTATCGCCGCATTCCGAGACAGGCCGTGTTATTGAGTGGTTTCGAAATCCCGGATGCGCAGTGGGAATCGTTGATGATTCCGATCAATCTCGCCTTCTTCTATCGCGACGCGGCGTCGGGCAAGATGGTGGCCATGTATCCCAGTCCCGCGGGCGCAACCGAATCCCTCCTAAGTCTGGAGTCATGGGGCGACATTGCGGCACAGAGCCCGGCTTTGCAAGCCATAAAGCCGGATGTCGAAGCGCTTCTGATCAATCGCGTGGGTCCGGCACGAGAATACTTCCTGGCCCCGATCGATGAGTGTTATCGTCTGGTCGGCTTGATTCGCCTACATTGGCGAGGCTTGTCGGGCGGAGCCGAGGTGTGGAAAGAGATACAAGGCTTCTTTACGGCTCTGAAGAGCAGGGGCGTTAGCAAGACGGAGACGATGCATGCCTGAGCTGAGCTTCCGGATCGAGGGCGCAGAAGCGGTACCCTATGCCGCGGTGCCGATGCTCGCCTTGAAGCTTCGCATCTCCAACTTACCCGCCGATGAAGCGGTGCATAGCTTGAGCCTGCGATGCCAGGTGCAGATCGAGCCTGCGCGTCGTGCCTACGTGGCGCCGGAGAAAGACAAGCTGCGCGACCTCTTCGGTGAACCGGAGCGCTGGGGCAGAACCGTTCGCTCGCTGCTCTGGATGAACACCAGCGTTTCCGTACCTGGCTTCACCGGCGCCACCATTGTCGATCTGCAATTGCCTTGCACTTTCGACTTCAATGTTGCCGCGACCAAATATTTCCATGGCCTGGAGTCGGGCGACATACCGTTATGCGTGCTTTTCAGCGGGACGCTCTTCTATAGCGATGTCAACGATCAACTCCAGATGACGCAAATTCCCTGGGACCGCGAAGCCAACTATCGCCTGCCGCTACAGATCTGGAAGCAGATGATGGACGACCATTATCCCAACAGTGCATGGCTGTGCCTGCAACGCGATGCCTTCGAGCGTCTTTACCACTACAAAGTGCGGCATGGCATTCCGACCTGGGAGCAGCTTGTGGAACGGATAGTTCCGCAAGACGAGATAGCATCCTCGGCTGTCCCGGCAAATGGAGATGAGGTCAAGGCATGAACTTCGCTGCGGTCGAGAAGCTTGCGAATGCCGTCTTGTACGAGGGATACATCCTCTATCCCTATCGGCCTTCTTCGATAAAGAACCGACAGCGCTGGAACTTCGGGACCTTGTACCCGCAAAAGTTTGCCGAGGTGCAGCGTCCTGCGGAGTCGTACAGGATGAGCAGCGAATGTCTTATCGCCGGGAATGCGGATACGAAGTTAGAAGTGCGGATTCGCTTCCTGCAGTTGGCACAAAAACAAGAACCGACTGCAGGGGCGGCCAACTGGGAAGAGGGCATGGAGCGGTGTGCGGGCCAGAATGATCTGCTCGTCGCAGACTTGATCCTGAATCCCGCAACCTTCGAATTGCAATTCGGCGCCCGTGAAGGTGCGCCCGCGCACGGCCATCTTGCCGCTGAGTTGGAGATTCAGGCGGAAGTCCTGCAGGATGGCCTTTTCAGGCTGCATCTGGAATTGACGAATCTGAGTGCCGTCGAAGATGCTGCGCACTGTGAGCGCGAACGCGCGCTGGCGTTCTCGTTCACTTCGGCGCATTTGCTGCTGGGCGCGCACGGCGGCGAATTCGTCTCGCTACTGGATCCGCCGGGCAAATTTCGTACCGATGCCGCTGGATGCCAGAACAAGGGCGTGTTCCCAGTGCTGGTTGGGGAACAGGGTGAACGCAACATGCTACTGTGCTCTCCCATCATTCTCTACGATTATCCGCAGATAGCTCCCGAGAGTGCGGGCGACTTTTTTGACGGTACCGAAATGGACGAGATGCTGGCGTTGCGCGTACTGACGCTGACTGACGAAGAGAAGCAGGAGATGCGCCAGGGCGACCTTCGTGCGCGAGCGATTCTGGAGCGGACGGAAACGCTTCCGGAAGAGCATCTGATGAAAGTCCATGGCGCCATTCGCGGTATGCGGCGCGTGCCCAATAACGAGGAGAAGCCATGAGCAGCAACTGGGATCCGTTTCCGGAGCGTCCTGCAGTCGAGAGCGTCCGCGTGTTTGGCGTCGAATTGAGAAAAGGGAATCGCGTCCGCCTGTGGCCCCAGAAGAACGCCGACATTATGGACATGGCGCTGCAAGGCCAGGTAGCGATCATCGAGGCCATCGAACAGGATTACGATGATCAGATTCATTTTGCGGTCGTCTTGGAAGACGACCCCGGCAAAGACCTGGGGATGCTTCGCCAGCCCGGGCATCGGTTCTTCTTTTCGCCGGAGGAAGTCGAGCCATTGGCGGTGAATGAGGCCGGGGGAGAGCGGGCGTGAGCCAGCGCATCCTGATCGCATGCGTGGGAAATATCTTTCTTGGCGATGACGCGTTCGGAGTTGAGGTCGCTCGGGTGCTCGCCAGCCGCGAATTTCCGGAAGGCGTTCGCGTGGTGGACTTCGGCATCCGGGCGTTCGACCTTGCTTATGCGTTGCTCGATCCTTGGGACGCCGTCATCCTGGTGGACGCGGTTCTGCGAGGCGGTATGCCGGGCACGCTCTATACGATTGAACCTGATCTAAGCGGCATTGCTGCGACGGAGACGAACGACGCTCCCTTGGATGGTCACAGTATGGACCCGGTGAAGGTGGTGCAGTTGGCGCAGTCGATGGGATCTGTCACCGCTCGCTTGTTGGTGTTGGGATGTGAACCGGCCGACTGCGGCGGCGAGGAAGGTCGCATGGGATTGACCGCGCCCGTGCAAAACTCAATTTCCGCAGCCGCCGACATGGTGGAAGAACTGGTGGAGCAGTTAGCCGCCGCTAGGGCGGGATGATCGGCAATTTTTATCTGAGGAGAAAATGAAATGTTTAAGAAGGTAATTTTGGTTGCAGTTGCAGCGACGGTGGTCGGAATGCTGGTCTCGATGGCACCTGACCTTAAACGCTACGTCAAAATGAATGCAATGTAATTGCGCGCATAATTTCGGAACCCGCCTGGCATGGGTCGTGGAAAGGGAGGATGCTTCGTGCGACCGGGCGCGTGGTTCGGAAAAGGCGTGGAGGGATGTACCGTCCCTTCAGTGCCTGTGTCATGGTTGGTGCCGCCGGTGCGCGACTGGGTTTTCTCCCGCCCGCCGGGGCTCCCGCCCGCAGCTAACACGAATGTAGGCGTTGCGCGCCTGGTCCGCAGCCAATTCCCCACATATCATTCCCAACGAAAATCCGCACGACGGCAGCTACTACCACAGTGGCATGCCTCATCACTTCTACCGGTGACTCAAGTCACAACATTTCTGGGCATTACTGATTCAAGCTGTTTTCATCGTGCTCCGACCGGCGATTTATTTCAGAAGATAGACCCCGCCGCCCTGTGAATTTGAGATGGTTCACGACGCGCAGCGAACGTGGTGAAGCGAGCACGAGGCAGTCAGGAGGACCGCCCATGCCCACAACTGAACGCAGCAAGTGGTATCACAGCAATCAATACAGCGCCGATTCAGCGTGTGAGCACTGTTCGGGTATTGTTCGTCACGAGCCCTGGTGTATCACGCGCAATCGATCCGTTTCCTACGCCTACGAAGCAATCTTGGACCCCGGCAAGTTGACGCTGGAAGATGAACTTATCCTGCACGCCCTAGGCGTTGCGTGGGGCCGCAAGCCCTGTGATGGAAGGTGCCACCCGGTGAGCCCGGAACTCTACTCCGGCTGAGCTGTCGTGGCGCCGGGCGTACCCAGTTTCGCTGAAGCAATGTGCGCTAACTTCGCAGCCTCGCAGGGATGAGCTCTCCAAGCTTCTCCGCTTTACCCATGTTAGTATCGAACACAAACTGCAATGTTCTCTCATGGCTTCAACCCCGTGGACATTTTCTTTCAAATCATTGTGCTCCTATTTGCCATCTGCGTCCACGAGTCGGCACACGCCTGGATGGCCAACCGCCTGGGCGACCCTACGGCAAAAATGCTGGGGCGGGTTTCGCTCAATCCGCTGGTGCACATCGATCCCTTTGGCACGATCCTGATGCCGCTGATCCTGATTGTTCTGGGTTTTCCGCCCTTCGGTTGGGCCAAGCCCACTCCGGTAGACCCACGCAACTTCAAGAACCCGGTACGCGACGATATTCTTACCGCCGTAGCCGGGCCGGCCAGCAACTTTTTGACAGCATTTCTCTCGGTTTTAGCGCTGGCCGTCATTTGGCACGGTTCCAGTGCCGGCATCGGCCCAAACTTTCGCCATGCTGACATTGCTAGCCCGTTGGTGAATCTGTTTTATCTGGCAATGTGGATCAACGTCGTGCTCGCCGTCTTCAACCTGATTCCCTTGCCGCCGCTCGATGGCAGCCACGTTATCCGCCATTTTCTTTCCTATAACGCCGTGCGCGTGTATGACCGGATTGGCTATGGCGGGCTGATCGTCATCATGTTTATTCTGCCGATGATGGGGATCTCAATCATAAGCGCACTGATTACACCTTTTATGGCATTCTTCCAAGGGCTACTGAGTCTGTTCCTGAGCTTCCGATGACCGATACGACCCGCACCAAACAAGGCCGCGTGCTCAGCGGCATGCGACCTACCGGAAAGCTGCACCTCGGCAATTATGTCGGCGCGCTACGCAATTGGGTGGGCCTGCAGGACCAGTATGACTGCTTCTTCTTCATCGCCGATTGGCACGCCCTCACCACCGACTACGCCGACACCCGCAGCGTCAAACAGAATTCGCTGGAAGTCATGATCGACTACCTGGCAGCGGGCCTCGACCCCGAGCGCAGCACGTTGTTCATCCAGTCGCATGTGCTGCAGCACGCCGAGTTGCATTTGCTATTCAGCATGATCACGCCGCTAGGATGGCTGGAGCGCGTGCCCAGCTACAAGGAGCAACGTGAGAACCTAAAAGACAAGGATCTGAGCACCTATGGGTTTCTGGGATACCCACTGTTGCAGTCAGCGGATATCCTGATTTACCAGGCGGATTTTGTTCCTGTCGGCGAGGACCAGGTACCTCACGTAGAGCTAACGCGCGAAGTGGCAAGGCGGTTCAACCAGTTCTATCCGCGCAAAGTGCACGCCGGTGATCGCGATCCGCGGCGTGAGATGGTTTTTCCTGAGCCCAAGCCGTTGCTGACGCCTTCGCCGAAATTGCCCGGCACCGACGGCCGCAAGATGTCGAAGTCGTACGGCAACACCATCTTGCTGAGCGAGCCTGAAGCTTCCTTGCGGCAGAAGCTGAAGACGATGGTGACCGACCCGGCGCGTATCAGGCGGACTGATGCTGGCAATCCCGACGTGTGCCCAGTTGGTGACTTGCACAAGATCTTTAGCAGCGCGGAAACTATGGCCAAGGTAAATGAAGGCTGTCGCACCGCCGGGATTGGCTGCATCGAGTGCAAGACGTGGGCGTCGGACAGCCTGTGGCGCGTGCTCGGGCCTATGCAAGAGCGCAGGCAGAAATACGAGGCGAATCCCAAGCTGGCATGGGACATTCTCAAAGAGGGCTCGACCAAGGCGCGTGCCGTGGCGGAGGCAACGATGATAGAGGCTCGCGAAGCTGCCAACCTGTCGCATGAGTACGAGGCTCCAGTAAAGAGTGTGGCAGAGGGTTGAGCGTCGGGTATGTGTGCTGCGCCGCCCTAGCCAAAAGAAGGCTAAACGGGGCACCCCGGCTGAAGGCAAGTAATGATTTCACCACAGAGGCACTGAGATCACAGAGAAGACTTTTGGTTTTTTTGGGGTGTGTCAGGGCACAACCTTACAGCCTGCTGAGTCGCTTAGCGCACGGTTTGTATCAGGGCATGACTTCAGTCGTGCCGAATCGAGGGCAGGAAGGTCGAGGCTTTGGCCCTTGTAGAACCGAGGTCCTCAGGGGCTGAAGCCCAAATCATTGCTGACCGTTGCGGCATGGCTGAAGCCGTGCCCTGATACAAAGCGATTTACGAAATGGCAGCAACAAAACTCGGTGTCCTCCGTGCCTCTGTGGTGAATGATTTTTGATTTTAATGGCCGAAGATCCCCAACCCGCAACAGCCAGCACCAGGACGGGGCAACCCGCCGCCCCGCACGTTCTGCCGCGCAAGGACGGCGCCGACCAGTCGTCCTTCTCGATCATGGTCGACCAGGTATACGATGGCCCGCTCGACCTGTTGCTCGACCTCATTCGCAAGCAGGACATCGACATCTACGATATCCCGATTGCGAGGATTACCGAGCAGTACCTGAAATACGTGGAGACGATGAAGCAGTTCGATGTCGATGTTGCGGCGGAGTTCATCTACACGGCGTCGTTGCTCATCCACATCAAGTCGAAGATGCTGTTGCCACGCGATCCCGATGCGCCGGCGGGAGAAGAAGATCCCCGCTTGGAGTTGGTCAACCGGCTGCTTGAGCACGAGCGTTTCAAGACCGCGGCGCAGATGCTGATGCAGAAGCAGCAGATCGAAGAGGCCGTATGGTCGAATCCCGCCCTGAAGGAATTTCGCGATGCTGAGGGCGCGGAGCCGGAAATGGCTGCCGATGTGGTGGACCTGGTCAAGACTTTCCAGCAAATTCTGGAGCGGGCGCGGCAGAAGCCGTCGTTCAACGTGGACGAAGATAGCGTCACAGTTTCGCAAATGATTGACTACGTGCGACGGCGGCTTTCGCTCGAGGACCGGCCCATCCGCCTGAAACAATTGTTGCGTAATATGCGCTCGCGGACTGCGCTGGTGTGCGCGTTCCTGGCGATCCTGGAGCTGATTCGATTGCAAGCGGTGCTGGCGCGTCAAGACAACGTTTTCGGCGAGATAGTGCTGAAGAAGCACACCGGCTTCGACACGCTGATGGCAGAACATCCGCCGGTGCAGGATGACTGGCGATAAGCAGCCGTCAGTTGTCAGCTGTCAGCCGTCAGTTTTGTTGGATAGTACCGTTTAGTATTGAGCAGACAGCCGATAGCTGAAAGCTGATAGCTAACCCATGAGCCTGAAAGCCAAAGTCGAAGCCATCATCTACGCCACCGAAGAGCCGGTGACGCTGGACCAGCTTGCGTCGCTGTTGCGCGACGAGGTGCTCACCGAGTTGCGCACGGAGGAGAATGCTCGTTTGGCGCTGAATGAAGTCATTTCGGAAGGCCCGGCACCGGCTCAGGATGACGAAATGGAAGAGGATGGCGCATTCGACGATATTCCGGTACCGTCGGCGTTGGCCCAGAACATTGGCGCGGAGGTTCCCGAGAATGCGCCTCTCAGCGAAAAGGACAAAAAGACTGAGGCCAAAGAAGAACTCAGGGCTATCAAGTCACGGCTCAGTAGCATCATCGACGAGCTAGCTGGCGAGTACTCCGCAAGCGACCGCGGCATGGAGATTCGCCAGATCGCGGGCGGCTACCGCATGGCGACCAAGCCCGAGCATCACGATGTGGTGGTGAATTTTGCCAAGAGCCTGAAGCCGCCGGTGCGGCTGTCGCTACAGGCATTGGAGACACTCGCCGTTATCGCCTATAAGCAGCCGGTCACGGTCCCGGAGATCAGCGAGATTCGCGGCGTTGATACTTCTGGCGTGATCGCCACCCTGCTCGACCGCAAACTCGTCACTACCGCCGGGCGTAAGCAGGTCATCGGCCGGCCAATTCTCTACCGGACGACGAAAGAGTTCCTGCTCCGCTTCGGACTGAACGACGTCTCCGAACTGCCCAGTATGGAAGAGTTTGAAAAGCTCGGCGATCCGCAGGCTGACTTGTTCGCCGCGGCCGACACGGAAAAAGCTGAGTCCAGCAACGAGGCTCCACCCGAAATTTCGAGGACGATCAATCAGAACCGGTGACCGAGGCCGTTCCCGAAAACTCCAATGCCAATCCCCTTGTCGGCGACAGCACGATGCCTGCCGACGGAACCTACGCCACCGAGGCCGACGCCGCAAGTTCGCCGGAGAAGTCGTAGCGCCATGCCTGCTGAACGACTCCAGAAGATCATCGCCGCTGCCGGAATTGCCTCGCGGCGCAAAGCCGAGGAACTTATCACCAGTGGCCTCGTGTCAGTCAATGGACAGATCGTCACCGAACTGGGCAGCAAGGCCGACATCGAGCACGACCACATCAAAGTCAATGGCAAATTGCTGAAGGGGCCGGAACGCCCGGTCTACCTACTGCTCAACAAACCGAGAGGCTACGTGACCACGGTCACTGACCCGGAGGGCCGTCCTACCGTATTAGATTTAGTGCGGGGTGTCGGAGCGCGCATTTATCCGGTCGGCCGTCTCGATTATCTGAGCGAAGGATTGCTGCTGCTAACTAATGACGGAGAGTTGGCGCAGAAGTTGATGCACGCCTCGTCGCACGTGGCCAAGACGTACCTGGTAAAGATTGCCGGGAAAGCCACCGAGGAACAGCTCGACAAGCTGCGCGCCGGCATCATGCTTCCGGCGGAACGCAAGTCGCTGAAGACGCCAGCGGACCGCGAGCCAAAAGCAGGATGGAAGCGCAGATCAACAGCCGTCAAGACTGCGCCGGTGCGAATCAAGCTGGTACGCGATGCCGCCAATCCCTGGTACGAGGTCACGCTGGTGGAAGGGCGCAATCGCCAGATTCGCCGGATGTTCGAGCAAATTGATCATCACGTGGAAAAGATCAAGCGTGTGCGCTATGGGGCGCTGGTGTTGGACGTCGAACCCGGCGAGTTTCGGCATCTAACTGCCCGGGAAGTGGCGCAACTGAAGGGTGGGATCGGAAAATTGAAGCACGGCCAGCGAATAACTATGGAGAAGACATCCTCAGCTAACACGCGCCGTTCTCAAGGAGGTAAGAAATGACGATTGGAATCGAAAAAAGTTCTCGACACCAAAGAATAGTGGGAAATTTTGGCGAGTACCTCGTTTGCAATTGGCTGTCACGCTCGGGCTTCGAGGTTTCCATTGTGGATCATACGGGAATGGATCTTATCGCTTACAACGCCCACACTAAGCAGCGCCTCGGTATCACGGTAAAGTCCCGAACTAGATCTTCCGGCACTGAAGCCGGAAGTGTTTATTTGTTCAGAGAAGCGAAGAGAGATCGTCAAAAATTGGCGGATGCCTGCGAAGCATTTCAGTGTGAGCCGTGGATAGCGGTTTATGTTGAATGCGACGACGATGCGCATTTGTTCCTCACGAGCTTGGCTAACTATGACAGCAAGTATAAGCCGGACGAGGAAAAAGCAGTCCATGGGTGGGCCATGACCTCGAAATGTACTCGTGCTTACACTGACGATCCCGAGGTTAGGTACATTGGGATAAAATTCACGCCGGTTCATTGGTGGCCAAGCGCAACAAAGGCGGCGGCATCATGAGCGGATGTGGGGGGCGGACAAGTGAAGATGATACACGTTCTGAGTAGAAGGCTTGAACTACGGGAGATCGAATGACGGATTTTAGCAAGCTGGTGCCAGCGTACGTACAGAAGCTGGCCAGCTATAAGCCCGGCAAATCGCTGCGGTTGGCGGAATTGGAGAGCGGCATGCGTTGTATCAAGATGGCTTCGAACGAGAACCCCTTCGGCCCCTCTCCGTTGGCAATTGAGGCGATGAAGGCAGCCGCCCGGGAGGTCAATTTTTATCCGGACAACGGCGTTACGGAGTTGACCGCTCGTCTGGCAGAGATCCACGGCGTCGAGACGGCCCAGATCCTGGTAACCGCAGGATCCAGTGCTTTGCTCGACATCATGGCGCGCACGCTGCTAGGTCCTGGGCTGAACGCCATCACCAGCAAGTTTTCATTCATTGTTTATCCCATCGTTACCCGCGCGACTGGCGCACAATTCATCGAAGTGCCTACGGTGAATGATGGTTACGACCTTGATCGCATCCTGGCGGCAGTTGATGTCAACACCCGTTTGATCTACCTCTCCAATCCGAACAATCCGACGGGAACAATTCTGGATGCGGACGCGATTGACCGTTTCCTCGACCAATTGCCATCGCACGTCATCACCGTGCTGGATGAGGCTTATTACGATTACGCCAGTTACTTCGCCGCCGAGCGTGGCTTCGACTATTCCCACGCGCTGGATTATGTGCGCCAGGGACGCCGGGTCGTGGTGTTGCGCACCTTCTCCAAGGCTCACGGCCTGGCTGGGGTGCGGGTTGGTTATGGCATGGGTCCGGCGGAGTTGATGGGCTATTTCGCGCGCTTAAAACCGGCCTTCATGGTGTCATCCTTGGGCGAGGCAGCGGCCCTAGCCGCCCTGGCAGACACGGACCATATTCAGCAAGCGTTGGAGACGAATGCCGCCCAAGCGAGTTTGTTGACGCCCGCCATCGCGGATATGGGGATCCGCGTGACCCCCACTTGGACGAACTTTCTTTTTTGCCGGGTTGGCGAAGACGCTGCGGGCTTTTGCCGGGCCCTACAGGAGGACGGCATCATCGTTCGTCACATGAGCGGATCGTGGGGAGCGCCGGATGCGTTCCGCGTTACCATCGGCACCCCGGAGCAGAACCAACACTTGCTGCGAGCGCTGAAGCGAGCTGTGTCGCGGATCCCGGCGTAGCGCAGCTCCACGGTGGTAGTAGCTCGGGTAGGGCGGGCCCTCAAGCTCGCATCAAGGGCAACCTCAAAACTCCCGTTTCATCTTCTATACTGCGTTGGACGCAGGCCTGAAGGCCTGCTCTACTCCAGTCTGTTGCTCGCATCGTCCGATGAGGCTCCCGATGGCCCAACCTCCTAACTCGCCCAGCCAGGCTCCTGCGCTTTCTCGCGATCTCGGGGTCAGTCATGCGACTGCACTGGTGGTGGGGACGCTGATTGGGAGCGGGATTTTTCTGGTTCCGGCCGAGATGATGCAGGCAGTCGGCTCGGCGGGGCTGGTTTATCTGGCGTGGATTGTTGGAGGAGCGCTGTCGTTCGCGGGCGCCCTTACCTACGCTGAGTTGGGAGCGATGAAGCCGCAAGCCGGCGGTGAGTATATCTACATCCGCGACGCTTACGGTCCGTTACCCGGCTTCCTGTACGCTTGGACAACGTTTGCCGTCTCCAAGCCAGCCTCGGTTGCGACCATTACGACAGGGTTTGTGCGCATCCTCGGCACCTTTCCGGCGTTGGCCTTTTTGAGTCACGCTACCTTTCGGTCGCCCTTCCTCATCACCTATGGCCAATTCGTTGCCATCGCTGCCGCAATCTTCATAACTTGGCTAAACTACATTGGGGTCAAACGCGCAGGAGAGTTTCAACTGCTATTCACGCTGCTGAAAGTTGCCATGATTATCGCCGTGGCAGTGCTGGGATTCAGTGCAGCCAGCGGCACCTGGCGGAACTTCGGCACCCATTTCGCGAGCGCAACCGGCGGCATCGCCGGTTTCATGGCCGCGCTGGTGGCAGCGCTGTGGGCTTACGATGGCTGGAACGACTTGAACATGGTCGGCGGAGAGATTCGTGACCCAGGACGTAACATTCCGATCGCCCTGCTCGCCGGGGTCGCGACCGTTGCCGGCCTCTACATGTTGACCAACGCAGCCGTGCAATATGTGCTGCCTGCGACGGTGATTGCCGCATCACCGCGTCCCGCGTCGGAGGCAACGGCAATCGCGGTGGGACTCTGGGGCGCGGCCATTGTCTCCGCCGGGATGGCGATCTCGATGCTCGTCACCTTGAACGGCACCACTATGAGCGGTGCACGCGTTCCCTTTGCGCTGGCGCGCGACGGCTACTTTTTTAAGGCCGTAGCCGAAGTCCATCCCCGCTTCCATACACCATCGATCGCGCTGCTGGTGCAACTGAGCTTGTCGATATTTGTCCTGCTGTTTGCAGGCAACTTCAGGCAATTGTTTTCGCTGGCTATTTTCTCTGAGTGGCTCTTCTACATGATTACGGCGAGCGCCGTTTTCGTGCTTCGCAGGAATGACCCAAATGCGACGCGGCCCTTCCGTACTTGGGGGTATCCCATTGTGCCGGTGATGTTCATTGTGGCCGCAGCCGTGCTGCTCTTTTACACATTCACCCAGAACGTGAGGAATTCAGCCTGGGGAGTGGTTGTGATCCTCGCCGGAGTACCGATTTATTTCTACTTTGCGAGGAAGAAGGCAGGGGCTAGAGAGGGTGTGTGAGAACATCTGTCGTCCCTACGGGACTCGGATCCCATTTCCCACTCTACCCAGCACTCCGCCTGCGGCTCCGTGCTGGGCTAAACTCTTCCGCGCCTACGGCGCTGGATTCTTGCGCAACCATTCCACCGTGCCAACTCGGAACCAGTTCTCACACATGCTCTAAAAGCCCGGATTTTAAGAACCGTTTGCGGAACGGCCGAAAGCCGTCCCTGATACAAACCGCGCTCTAATCGAATCTTTCCGGAGCCTACGGAGCCTTGCCCGACACAAAACGATTCGTGTGCTGTCTTGAGCTTCTATTTGCCCCAGTGCTAAAGGCTAAGTGCCGACTCACCCGTTCGCTGCCGCCCTCACCTGCCTGGCGCGCTCGTACACTTTCACGTATTCCCGGGCGGAGTTGATCCAGGAATACTCCTGCGCCATGCCGTTGCGCATCAGCGTCTGCCAGGCGCTTGGATCAGACCGATACAGATCTGTGGCTGCCTGTAAGCTCTCCAGCAAAGCTTCGCCGGTATATGGCTTGAACTTGAAGCCGGTGCCCTTCAGGGTCTGCTTGTCAAATTGCTCGACGGTGTCGTCGAGTCCGCCCGTAGCGCGCACCACCGGCACAGTCCCATAGTGCATGCTGTAGATCTGGTTCAGCCCGCAGGGCTCATAGCGCGAGGGCATGAGGAAGATGTCGCTGCCCGCTTCAATCTTGTGTGCCAAGGGATTGTCGTAAGCGACCTTCACGGCGAACTTCTGCGGATACTGTTTGTTCAGCTTGCGAAACAACTCTTCGTACTCGCGGTCGCCGCTGCCCAGCACCACCATGATGAAGTCTTGCCGGGCCAGGCGATCGGCTACCTGGAGAATGAGATCGAATCCCTTCTGAGCGGCGAAGCGCGACACAATTCCAACCACCGGCAACTGGGTGTCTTCGGGCAAGGCCAATTCCTTCAGCAGGTCCGCCTTACATTTTGCTTTGCCGCTGAGGTCGTCGGCTGAGTAGGGCGCCGCGATGAAGCGATCATGCTCGGGGTTCCATTCCTCGTAATTCACGGCATTAAGAATGCCGCTGACTGTGCCCGAGCGCGCCCGCAACACACCCTCCAGGCCGAAGCCGTATTCAGCCGTCTGGATTTCCTGGCTATACTTCCGGCTGACAGTGGTGATGTAATCGGCCATGGTGATCGCACCCTTTAGGAAATTCACCTTGCCATAGAACTCCAGCTTCGACATGGTGAACAAATCCCACGGCAACATGAGCAGCGGCAGGATCTCGGGAGGAAAGATTCCCTGGTATCCGATATTGTGAATGGTGAAGACGCTCGGGGTGTTCGCAAACGCCGGGTCTTCGTCGTACAGCGTCTTCAGCAGTATGGGAATCAGGGCCGTCTGCCAGTCGTGGCAATGGAGCACATCAGGCGTGCCCAGCATCTTGGCCGATTCCAGTACGGCACGGCAAAACAGCGCGAACCTTTCGGCATTGTCGTGATAATCGCCCAGCGGGTGTGCCATAGAGCGAATCGCGGTCGAAGAACGGAGGGTAGTCGATGAAATAGAATTGCACTCCTGCGCGCACACCGCCGTCGAGAACGGAACAGAAGCGGTAGCGGTCATCGAAGGGAACGGTGATGCTGGAAATTACGACGCGCGGATTGTCGAGTTTGGTCTGCCGGTAACGCGGCAGAAAGACTGTAACCTGATGACCCAAACTGGCGAGCGCGGACGGCAAGGCGCCGATGACATCCGCCAGCCCGCCGGTCTTGGAAAAGGGTACGCACTCGGACGCCGCAAAGGCGATATTCATTTGACCTCCCGGCGCAAGCGGAGATGTGCTTCCGCCGCAACGCCGAACTGCGTAACTGGACTGCGCACTATGATGTTAGAAATGCCAAAACAGTTGAGTCTAATTGGCGAGTCGAAAGAGGGTCAATGTGGCGAAGACCGCAGTGAACAAATCCGTTGCCGGCGTTAAGCGGAAGCCGAAACTAGGACAGAACTTTCTCACTGATTTGGGCGCGGCCCGGCGCATCGTGGAAGCCCTCGGAGATGTGTCTAATCGCACCGTCATCGAGATTGGCCCCGGGCGCGGCGTGCTCACCGATGTGCTAGTTTCGCGGGCCAAGCGGGTGATCGGCATCGAACTGGATCGGGTGATGGCGGCGCAGTTGCGCATGCGGTATGCGACCAAGCCGAATGTCGAAATCCTCGAATCGGATTTTGTGACGGCGGAATTTACGTCTATGGTCGGCCGCAGGCCGGGGCCTCTGCACGATCTGCGTCCCACCCAGCCAGAGACGGTCGACGTAATCGGCAATCTGCCGTATTACATCACCTCCGAGATTGTGCTGCGGATTCTGGAGTTGCACCAGAACATTGAGCGCGCGGTGATCATGGTGCAGCGCGAAGTGGCCGACCGTATCGCGGCCGCGCCGGGCGAGCCGTGACTACGGACTGCTCTCGGCCACCGTGCAACTGTTCGCGCGTGTCGACAAGCTGTTCACCCTGCCGCCGGAAGCCTTCTCCCCTCCGCCGCAGGTCCACTCCGGCGTGCTGCGGCTCACCATGGCTCCCCGGCTGGAAGAATTGCAAGTTGAGGAAGAGCCCTTCATCGCGTTTCTGAAGCTGGCTTTCGGTCATAAGCGCAAGACGCTGTTGAATAATCTTCGCGGCCAGTACGAAGATGTTGCCATTCGGGCGGCGCTGAAATCGGCCGGACTGCGCGCCGATGTCCGTGCGGAAGCTATGTCGCTGGAAAAGACGGCGGCTGTATTTCGCGCTTTGCGACAGGCGTAAACTTCAACCAGAGCAGTTTGTAGCGGGGACAGAGCGACCGCGCGGTTCGGCGAAGGCGGCTGGTTTCTAATGGCTGCGTACGCAACGATTGCGCCGCAGCGCACTAAGGAGCGAGCATCATGGCTACCGCAGTTCGTCAGCCAGCCGTTGCAGGACGCTTCTATCCCGCCAACGCACAGCATCTTCGGGCGGAGGTTGAGACCTACATCACGGCGCGCGCCGATGCTTCGGGCGAATCCGAAGCGAAGATTCGCGCCTTGGGCTGCGTCGTTCCCCATGCCGGATATATGTACTCCGGACACGTCGCCGGAGCTGTCTATCGCCGCCTCGATTTGCCGCGGCGGTTGGTGATTCTCTGCCCCAACCACACCGGCCGGGGCGAGCCGCTGGCCATCATGAGCGCAGGCGCATGGCATACGCCGTTGGGCGACGCCTCAATTGACGAGGCCATGGCGAAACAGTTGAAGTCAGCCATGCCACTGCTCGCCGAAGACCAGGAGGCCCATCGCTTCGAGCACGCGTTGGAAGTCCAGCTACCTTTTCTGCAGGTGCTCGTGCCGGGGTTTCAGTTCGTGCCCATCACTGTGGGAACCAGCAATTTCGAGGTGCTGAGCGCGCTCGGAGTCGTGATCGGAAGCGTCGCCGCGGAGGCCGGCGAGCCGGTACTGGTCATCGCATCGAGCGACATGAATCACTACGAGAGCGACGATGTAACCCGGGTGAAAGATCGCCGCGCCATCGATCAGATGTTGGCGCTCGATCCGCGCGGGCTATATGAGACGGTGCATGAAGCCAATATCAGCATGTGCGGATATCGGTCCCGCGGTGGTGATGCTGACGGCGGCCAAGAAGCTGGGGGCAAATCATGCGGAGTTGATCCGTTATGCCACCTCGGGCGACGTCTCGGGAGACCGCGACATGGTCGTCGGATACGCAGGCATCGCGGTGTATTGAATTCTCTGATGGATGTGCGAAAGGCGGCCAAAAGGCCGCCTTTTCCAACAATGCAGGCTGTTCAGCGGTGAGCTCCACCCGAGCTGTGGCCGCCGCTTGCATGGGCGCCCGACGGCGCCCCAACGCCTCGACCTGAGCCCGCACCATATCCGGGGCCGACGGCCATTGGACTAGCGCGATCGACCGCAGCCGGTGCCGGAGCAGGAGGTGCGAATACGTGTCCCGACTGCGCAGCGTGTCCGCCAGCGAAAGCGTTGTAGCGGGTGGTGAACACGTGGTCATTCGCGGCTCTGTTCCGAACGGCGGGGCTATTGAAACTCTTGCCGGCCGCGGTCGCACCGGGGCTTCCGCGAATCACGCTGTTAAAGGCCGGAGGTATGCGCCCACCGGCGATGAACCCCGCTCGAATTAGCTCTTCCCACCAGGACAGTCGGCCTCACAGATTGGGCCGCCATTGCAGTCGGAGCAGTCGGAGGAGCGCCGTCCAGCCAGCAGGGCCTTTCGCCACAACCGGAGCGGTATGAAAACCATTGCCATACCAGCCGTTGCCGTAGTGTCCGCCAGGTACCCAAGCCCATCCGACACCACCGCCCAAGAAAGCCCACGAGCCGTAGTGATACGGCAGCCATCCCCACGGGTATTGAGAAGCGAAGGTGTAGCCAAGGCCGGGAGAGAAGAGCCACGCGCCCATGCTGTAGGGATCGAATCCCATCATCGAGTTGGCGAAGCCGTACGGCTGCCAGACATATCCGTAACCGTTCGCCATGAAATAGTTTCCATAGTAGTTCAAGTCCTGCAGCCCGTAGCCGGAACTGGGACCGGGGTTGCCGCATTATTGGCGTAGGCCTCCTGGTAAGCTTCGCGCTCGCGGTTCCAGGCATCGGCGGGAAGCGGTTGGGCGCCGGCCGCAACCTTGTATTCAGACGGATTCGCCGGGTCGAGGGTGAGGGTTTGCTTGCGCTTGACGTTCACGCATCTGCTGGTCCACCAGTTGAACATTGCCTTTGAATACGGCCAGCTGCACCTGCTCGGGACTCGCCTCCAGCCGGAGCTGGGCGTCGCGCTGCACCAGGAAGATTGAATCGCCACTTTTTAGGCGGTAGATGTCATTGCCCTTGGAACGGGCATCGAGATAGACAACGCCTTTGACTACTTCGACCTCGTTGATCTTGGCGCCATAGTCATTCATGGACAGGGCGAGAAACTGGATTTCCGAGTTCTCCGCGATCCGCAGAGCGCTTTCGTTTTCGAACTCCACCTCAGCCAGACCGTCATTCCCGGTCACCACTCGCACTCCCTGAGTAATGGGGGTATTCAAGATTGCGCGTTCTAATCCCTCTCCCGTTGCCCGGTCGGTTTGCACCGGCCCGCTCAGGTAGCTGAGACGGACAATCCTTACATGCGAATCTGCGAATGCGCCGGTCGCGGCGGCCAGCACAAACGCTGTAGTCAGTGCTAATACGGATTTCACGTGCCGTGGCATACCGTACTCCTGGGGCCTAGTGTTCGTATTCTACGTCTCGAGACGATCGGCGGGGCTGGGATCGTGGGCCTCGTCGAGGCCTTCTATATCTATATCGTATTAAACACCAGTTGGATGCAAAGTTGTCAAAATTCACAAGAACGACACCTTGTGTCCACCGCCTAAGGCTGAGCTGCCGCGTCTTTCGGTTGGGCAGGCCCGGGCAGGGCTGCCAAGGAGCTGCTGAGCAGCCTGGCGGCTGATGTGCATCATATTGGGATCATCCGCGATCTTTCGCAGAATAGGCTCTATCGCATTCAGTTCCTCGGCATAATGATTGGCCCTCAAGTTCTCCAACTCCTTCAGCCGAGCATCCAAGCCCAACTTGTCGAAGCGGTACTCGAAAGCCAGTTTGCGGCCATAATCGAGGGTATTGGCAATTGCCGTAAAGAGACGGGTCAACTCCTGCACATCTGCATTCTGCGACCAGTTATAGGTGGTCGAACCATGCGCGGTTGCTGACTTGTACTGCCAGCGTCTTGCTTCCGGTCTGAGCAATTCGCTTCAGGTGCGAATCGTAATCACCTTGGAAGAAATTAAGCTTCTTGGCCAGCTCGAAGATCTTCGAGCGATTGGCGTCCGACATGGTGAAGTCCTGCTGAAACAGATCGGTATCGCCGCCGGTGGCCGCGTCCGGAGCAGGTGTCCCTTGGAAATGCGTCCTGCCGTCCGCCTCTACAGTGATGGTGTACTTTTGCCAGGGAATTCCCTGGCTCCAGTCAAAGTCGAAGGTTACCGCGGGCTGGGCGGACGGGGCGGCTTCTTGTTGCGCCGAGAGCGGGTAAGACCAGCAGAAGCGTTACGAAGGCAAAGCACAATCTCATGCTGGGCAGAGATTTTATCTGATTTTTGCGCGGGACGAGCCAGCGCGGACCCTCGGCCGTGGATTCAGCCTGTGGTTGCGTGTTGCCGCCGCAGGGTGCCCGCAGTGTGCAAGTGGCAAATGGCGATGGCCAGCGCGTCGGCCACGTCCGGCGGCTCGGGAGGCGCAGGCAAAGCGAGCAGGCGGGCGACCATCATCTGCACCTGGCGACTTCTCCGCCTTGCCGTATCCCACCACGGCTGACTTGATCGAAAGCGGAGAATAGGCGACCACTTCTAACCCGGCCTGAGCGGCCACCAGCATTGCGACTCCGCGCACGTGGCCAAGCTTCAGGGCCGACTTGACATTCACCGCGTAGAAAACGTCTTCAATGGCCACCTGTTCGGGGGTATAGGTGGCGATGATCTCGGTAAGTTTCTCGCAAATCTTCTTAAGCCGAAGCTCCAGCGGTTCACGCGGCAACAGCCGGATCGCCCCGCTGCAAAGGTGATGCAGCGAGTCCTCGTCGTCCTGCTCGACCACGCCGTAGCCGGTGTATTCGCCGCCGCAATCGATTCCCAGGATGCGCATGAGTCCAGCCTGTCGCGAGTGTAGCAGGAGACGCAGCGGATTCAGCGGGGAAATCGAGGTGGGCAGCGGGCTGGTAAACCTCTCACTGGGGCTGAACCGCAGAGTGTGTGTGAGAACGGTACCGTCCCTGAAGGGACTCGATTTTATTTTCCACTTTACCCAGCGCTGAAGCGCTGGGCTAAGCCCTTTCGCCCCTGCGGGGCTTCCTTTTGTGCCCCAAGTCGTTGATGGCCGTTGCGGCACGACTAAAGTCGTGCCCTGATACCCCCCAAAACGATTTTTTAGTGGCTGATGACTCCTACCAATAAACTCCCTGTCCTCCGTGTTGAACGATTCTGGACGAGAGGTTCAAGATGGCTCTCCAGTTTGCTGAAACTTGCAAAAGCAGATCTCTCGCCGACTAAAGTCGGCTCCTGAGGACAAGAATAAAGGGCTTCCAACGGCGCAGCTAAAGCTACGCCCCTTCAAAGCGCTCCAAACTTGACTCTTTCAGCAACCTGTCTAACCACTGCCGTTCAGTGTACCCCCGAATGCAGAAATCTCGCGATGGCTTTACTATTTCCTGTGGAGGCATTCTGCCGAAATGAGAATTGGGATTTTAACCGGCGGGGGAGACTGCCCCGGACTGAACGCTGTTATACGAGCCGTGGTGCGCAAAGGCATCATGCACTATGACGACCAGTTTGTCGGCTTCATGGAAGGCTGGCGTGGTGTCTTCGAGAACAAGACGATGGAAGTGGATATGGATGCGATCTCCGGCATTCTGCCGCGGGGGGGCACCATCCTGCGCACTTCGCGGACCAACCCGGCCAAGCGCGAAGGGGGACTGCAGCACTGCATGGAGGTCCTGCGGGCCAACCGTGTCGAGGCCCTGATCACCATTGGCGGAGACGACACCATGAGCGTGGCCCAACGCATGTACGAACTGGGCCTGAAGGTAGTCGGCGTTCCCAAGACCATCGACAACGATCTGATGGGCACTGATTTCTGCTTTGGTTTTGACACCGCGGTGAACACCGCGACCGAAGCCATTGACCGCGTGCATACCACCGCGGAAGCGCATCAGCGCGTGATGGTGGTGGAAGTGATGGGCCGCGACTCGGGTTGGATTGCGATGTATAGCGGTATCGCCGGCGGAGCGGACGTCATTCTTATTCCCGAGCGGCCCTTCGATATCGAAGAGGTTGCCGAGCGCATCCGCATCCGCCATGCGCGCGGCCGTTACTTCAGCATCATCGTGGTGGCGGAGGGAGCAAAATTCGCCAGCAGTGGCGATATGGGTCAAGGCGCGCCGGTCGTCACCGACATGGGCAAAGACGAGTTTGGCCACGTGCGCCTGGGCGGCATTGGCCAGATCCTGGCGCGCGAACTCGAACATCGCACCGGGCTCGAGACCCGCAACGTCGTCCTGGGCCACATCCAGCGCGGAGGCAGTCCCAGCGCTTTCGATCGCGTGCTGGCGTCGCGCTACGGAATCGGCGCCATCGATCAGGTCCACAAAGGCGAATTCGGAGTCATGGTCGCACTCCGGGGAACGGACATTGTAACGA
Organism: uncultured Acidobacteriaceae bacterium; assembly: GCA_963763725.1. GTDB lineage: Bacteria > Acidobacteriota > Terriglobia > Terriglobales > Acidobacteriaceae > Bog-257. The sequence goes on along the minus strand of CAVXQI010000014.1, from coordinate 59,076 downwards.
TCCCGTTGATCGATGCCATCCACAAGACTCGCCCCGTCGATCCAGAACTGGTGGAAGTCGCAATGGGATTGATCGATCCCATTCCTACTACTTCGGTGAATAAGTAAGTCAGGAATGTCTTGGAGGTCACCGATGCAACGTCACCCAGCGCCGTTGCTGCTCGCCACGGCAGTACTTTGCTGCGCTTCGGCAATGGCGCAAAGCCCATTTGCTCCGAAAGTTTCAGGGCCACTATCGCAGCGAGTCGTGGCCTACCAGATTGACGCGAAGTACGATCCGCCGAAGCATACGGTTGAGGCCACCGAGACGCTGACCTATCACAACCTGACTGGCCAGCCGCTCGATACCTTTCCCTTTCATCTCTATCTGAATGCATTTCAGCAGAAGTCAACCTGGATGCATGAGGCGCATCGCGACGGAAACTTCCGCACCAGCAGCCTGGAGGAGTGGAAGCCTAAAGACTACGGGTCGAATGAGGTAACTTCCTTCGAGGTCGTCGGCATGGGCGATCTGACTAAGCAGATGAAGTTCATCTCCCCCGACGACGGCAATCCCGACGACAAGACCGTCTTCGAGGTGAAACTGCCGCGTCCGGTCGCTCCGGGCGAGAAGTGTGCAGTTCAAAATCAAGTTCAAGGCGACCTTTCCTGAAGTGATCGCCCGCACCGGATACAAACGCACTTTTCTGCTCGCCGGGCAGTGGTTCCCCAAGGTCGGAGTATGGTGGCATGGGCAATGGAATTGTCATCAGTTCCATGCCATGACCGAGTTCTTTGCCGACTTCGGCACTTATGATGTGAAGGTCACGCTGCCGAAGAATTACATCATCGGCGCAACCGGTGTGCAGACGAGCGATACCGACAACGGCAACGGTACCAAGACCGTCGCCTTCCATGCCGAAGACGTGCACGATTTCGCCTGGACCGCCGATCCCAACTTCAAAGTCGTCGAGGACCAATTCGACGGCAGTGTCGGACCAGTGAAAATCCGGCTGCTCACCTATGACAGCCACAAGAGCTCGTGGCAGCCTTATATTTACGCGACGAAAGAAAGCATGAAGCGTTTTGACGAATGGTACGGCCCGTATCCTTATGCGCAGCTCACGGTGGTCGATCCTCCTCATGGCGGCAGGCGAAGCTGGCGGTATGGAATATCCCACCTTCATTACGGGCGACAGTGGCTGGTTCATCCCCAAAGGAGATTCACCTCGTTGATCTGGTCACGGAGCACGAATTCGGCCACCAGTATTGGTACGGAATGGTGGCCACCAACGAATTTGAGAACGGCTGGCTGGATGAAGGGATCAACAGCTATACCGAAGTGAAAGTGCTGGACAACATGTACGGCGAGAATGCCAGCATCGTTAACCTGCTGGGCGCACAGTTGGGTGAGCGCGGTCTGCAACGCATGAACTATCTCGGCGCGGAGGATACCGATCCGCTGGCGCGCCCCAGTTACACCGACATGAGCATGTCCTCGTACGGTGGCGTCACTTATGGCAAGACAGCCACGATGTTGGTCTCGCTGGAGGCCATCCTCGGCGAGCAGACGCTCAAGAATGCGCTGCACACCTACTTCATGCGGTACCGCTTTACCCATCCCACGCAGGAAGATTTCATGCGTACGGTGAACGAAGTCTCCGGCCAGGATTTGAAATGGTACTGGAATCAGGCGGTGTACGGGACCCAGGTGCTGGACTATGAAGTCGAGCGCGCCGACTCCAATCCGCTGAAATGGTATGACGAAAATCGCAAAGAGAAAAAGGGCGAGACGGAGTATGAGACCCAAGTCATCTTGCATCCGCAAGGGCGACTTTATCTTTCCGGTCGAGGCGGAGGTGAAGTTCGACAACGGCGAAAGCACTCGCGAACGATGGGATGGCAAGGACCGCTGGGTGCGATATGTCTATCACAAGAAAGCGAAGGTGGAGTCGGTGCAAATCGATCCGGATTATCAGGTCACGCTGGATCGCGACTATCTCAATAACAGCCAGGTCACCGAGCTCGCAGCATGGAGCGATCCGAGAAAATCGCAATGTACTGGATGTTCCTGACGCAATTCCTGGCCCAGTGCCGAGCTGGTTGGCCTAAAAGGAGAACCATGGCAGACAACAAAGGCTTCGGTGAGCTGCCGGGTTTCAGCCTTCTCTGGCGCCGGCAAGGAATTCTGTGGTGGGTGTTTGTGGTGAACCTTGTGTGGCGCGATGGGAACGCTTCCGGCGCCGTGCGGACGCTGCATCGCTCGCTGGGGTCATAGTTTGGCCGGGCAGCCTCTCAGCAAAGGCTTTGACTTGGGAATGTTCATCGAGCTGTTCAGGCTGCCGGACGTTAGCCTGATGCGCTCGTCAACCGCCTCATATCTCTTCGCTTTCCTGTTCTTCCTCTTCATGCTGTTTGTCAGCGGCGGGATTCTGGAAACCTATCGGCAAGACCGCCGGCTGAACACTGGCGATTTCTTCGCTGCCTCAGGGCGCATTCTTCTGGCGTTTCGTGCGGCTGATGCTGCTATCGATTATCCCCTTCATCATTGCTGGCTGCAATCTATCAGGGTCTCGATAAGCTGGCGAACTACGTTGGAGACAAGGCAATCGCCGATCAGGTTGGCATCTTCCTCTGGTTCGCCGCGCATGATCGTGTTTCTGCTGCTCGCTCTGGCCTTGCGGCTTTGGTTCGATGTGGCACAGGTACGAGCCGTGGCCCAGAACCAGCGCGGTATGTGGCGCAATACCTGGAGAGCGTTCAGCATCACGGCGTCAGACCTTCCCAGCTCTGTTCTGGATGTATTTCCGCATCAGCCTGTTCGCGTGGATCACTCTCGCCATCGGGCTCGTGATTTGGGCCAAGCTGCCGCCAACAGCGACGCCTGTAACGTTTGTTCTGCTGGAACTGATCCTTCTGGCGCAGTTGCTGCCCGGCTTTGGCAACTGGCCAGCGCTAGCGTGCTGGTACAGAGCGTACGCAGAACCGATTCCGGTTGAGCCGTGGATTACACAACTTCGCAACCGGAAGAGGTGGTCGTAATAGCGGATACTGTCGTGGTTGCTGAACCGGATCGCCGCCACCTTCGGAGCCGGAAGCGCCGCCAGCGGAAGCGTGAGGGCGGGCAAAGATACCACGGTCACAGACCAATGAACCACTGGCAAGCCAATACCTTCGCGGCTGCTGCGGGAGGCAGGCGATTGGACACTCCTTCAAGACTCGCTGACTTGTTCGACCGGTAAACTAGCGTCACAGTTGGGTTCAGAACAACGGGGCGCATGGTGCGCCCCGTGTTATAACCGACTTCGAAAGCACTTTGAGGTCAGCCTTTAATCCACTGCCCCAAATGTTTTCAGGTCTTCCGGTACATCTGTTACAGTCACGGCGTCTTCTCCCTGAACCATTACCCGGACCGATTCGACCACGTCAGGATTGGCCAGGGTCGTGATATCGCCAGTGCTCATGTTGTTGGAGAGGGCAGCAAGGACACGCCGCATTAGCTTGCCGGATCGTGTTTTTGGCATATCGGGAACAATGTGGATCCTTCGTGGGCGGGCAATCTTGCCAATCATGGTTTCAATGACGTGATTGACCTTCTCCATGACCTCCTGATTCCGATTCGCCAGTACATCCGGTTGCAAGACGATATAGACCTCGGGCACGCGGCCTTTGATCTCGTCCACCACCGGCACTACGGCTGCTTCTGCCACTTCGGGAACCGTCAGGCACGCCGACTCAATTTCCTTTGTGCCCAAGCGGTGCCCAGCCACGTTGATGACGTCATCCACACGTCCCAGGATCCGGAAATAGCCGTCCACGGCCAGCATGGCTCCGTCCGCCGCAAAATAGGGCCAGTCATGCCAATCCTTGCTGTTGGGATTCTTGCAGTATTTAGCATAGTACTGGGCGACGAAGCGCTCGCGATCACCCCAGATGGTTTGCATGATCCCTGGCCAGGGATTGCGAATGCAGATGTTCCCTGCCTTCCCCGAGCCAGCGTGCACTTCCTCTCCCATTTCGTCGATGATTGTGGGGTAGATGCCCGGCACACCGGGGCCCGCACTTCCCGGCTTCATGGGATCCAGCGCCGGCTTGGTGCTGCACAGGAATCCTCCGTTCTCGGTTTGCCACCATGTGTCAACAATCACTGCCTCACGTTTGCCTACCGAGTCGTAATACCACCGCCAAACCTCAGGCTCGATGGGCTCTCCCACTGTGGTCATGTGCTTGAAATGGTAGTTGTACTTGGCGGGTTCATCGTGACCGGCCTTGCGCAACATGCGGATAGCCGTGGGCGAGGTATGGAAGATGTTGACATCCAGGCGCTCGGCGATTCTCCATACCCGGCCAGCGTCGGGATAGGTAGGAACACCTTCGTAGATGACACTGGTGGCGGCCAAGGCCAAAGGTCCATAGACAATAAACGAGTGACCGGTAATCCAGCCGATGTCGGCCATGCACCAGTACACATCTTCGGGGTGAATGTCCTGAATGTATTTGGAGCAACCCGTCACATAGGCGAGGTAGCCGCCCGTGCGGTGTTGACACCCTTTGGGCTTTCCGGTGCTGCCGCTGGTGTACATAAGGAACAGCGGCGCCTCGGCATCCATCGGAACGGGAGCCACGATTTGACCCGAGTAGTTGGGGAGGATCTCGTCAACGAAGAAATCGCGTCCGTCCACAAAAGGCGAAGCGGATGCATTCTGGCCTGGATGACGCCTCCACACCAGGACCTTCTGCACCTCCTGACCTTCCTGCTTGGCTATCTTTAGCGCTATATCGGCGCCCGCCTTGTGGTCGAGGAGCTTGCCATTGCGATAATAACCATCCATCGTGATCAGAACCTGGCTGCCGGAGTCGGCGGCGCGCATTCCGCAAGCCTCGCCGCTGAAGCCTCCAAACACAACCGAGTGAATGACCCCCAGCCGGGCACATGCCAGCATGGTAATCGGCAACTCGGGGACCATCGGCATATGGATGGTGACGCGATCTCCGCTTTTCAGACCACAGAAATCACGCAGCAGCGCCGCGAATTCATTCACTCTCACATAGAGTTCGCGGTAGGTGACAGCCACCGGCGCCTCGGACTCCGGTTCAGGGACAAAAATGATCGCCGCTTTGTTCTTGTACTTGTCGAGGTGGCGGTCCACGCAGTTGTAGGAGGCGTTGATCTTGCCGCCCACGAACCACTTCCAGAACGGCGGATCACTGGTGTCGAGCGTGGTATCCCAGTAGCGGTCCCAGCTCAATAGATCCGCGTACTCCCGGAAGCATTCCGGAAAATTTTTCTCGCTGAAGCGGTCGTTGACGTCGGGATCGGTCAAATTTGCCTGGCCGATAAATTTCGCGGAAGGATAGTAATATTCTTCCTCCCGCCAATGGACAGCAATCTGAGCCTCGCTAGTCTCAATCACCGTAGTTGGCTTCTCAAGAGTTCGAGCCATATTAATCACTCCTTAGGATTTCTGAATTTGTTAGCAACCCTGGTAGTTCTTCGCCACTGCTTCCTAGGTTGACGTAGCACGCCTTCGCACTTCGTTCAAGCCCATATGATGGAGCATTCTGTATGTCACTGCAACACCCCTCGCCCACCACTGGAACATTTCAGGTAGGGGCCTTACATTCACCGGCCGTTATTTCCAGCGGGCCGGAAATTCCAACACTGCGGATGTCACTTGCCCTTCGAAGACCCCGCTGCTACAGGCTGATTGTCCAGCGCCGCCCTCATCTGATGCCAGGCGTGCCGGGCTTCTTCCACCGAGCCTTCGTCCTCGATGGTCGTTATGTCGCCAGGATTCTTCTCCTGCGTCACCGCCTTCAGCACGCGTCGCATGATCTTGCCGCTACGCGTCTTGGGCAGCATGTCCACGAAGTTCAGCTCGCCGATGACGGCAACCGGCCCGAGTTCATGGCGCACCTGGTCGAGCAGTTTCTGCTTGAGCTCCTGCGATGGAATGAAGCCCTGCTTAAGCATTACGAATGCAGAGATCACTTCGCCGCGTAGTTCGTCGGGCCGGCCGATGACCCCTGATTCCGCGACTGCGGGGTGGCCAAGCAGAGCGGTCTCGACTTCGATGGTGCCGATGCGATGACCGGCAATCTTGATGATTTCATCAGCACGACCGGCAAACCAGACATAACCGTCTTGATCGATTTGCGCCGAATCGCCGGTGTAATAAACACCCGGGATAATTTGCCAGTAATCGCGACCGTAGCGTTCCGTTTCCCCCCACAATTCGGGGTCAATCCTGGAAAGGGCCGTTTGATCACCATGATGCCTTTTTCGTTGACTCCGCAGGGCGTACCGTCAAGCGACACTACTTCGGCATCAATGCCCGGCATCGGCACCGTCGAGGATCCTGGCTTGATGGGCAACATCCCCAGGCCATAAGGATTGCCGAACACAGGCCCGCTGGTTTCGGTCTGCCACATATGGTCGATGACGGGAATCTTGTTCTTGAAAACTTTCTTCTGCAACCACTCCCAGGCTGGGGCGTTCAACACTTCGCCCGCGCAAAACACCCGTTCGAGATATTGGTGATCGGTCTTGCCCAGGGCGGCATCGCCGTAACGCATTAGCAGTCGTACGGCCGTGGGGGAAGTAAAAATTCCGGTAACCCGGTACTCCTCGATCAGGGTCTTCCAATTGGCTTCTGGAGCCGGATAATCCAGGGCGCCTTCAAAAACGATGGTAGTCGCACCGGCGATCAAGGGCGCATACACAATGTAGCTGTGACCAACGATCCACCCGATATCGGAAGTTGACCACCAAACGTCGGTGGGTTTCAACCCAAAAAGCCATTTACCCATCGCATCGATATGGACTTGATAGCCGCCATGCGTGTGCACCGCCAGCTTGGGGGTCGCGGTGGTACCGGAAGTCGCCAGGATGAATGCCGGCTCATTGGCTTCCATGGTGACATACTCGCCGCTTTCACCGGCGCCGTGCTCCAAAAACTGCTGCCAAAGGATGTCTCTTCCGGGACGCATGGGAGTTTCGCCGGTTGTCCGCTTCAAAACAACGACGTGCTCAACTTTGTCGCCGGCGTTGTCCAAGGCTTCATCGACGATCTCTTTCAGGCGGGTATCTTTGCCCTTGCGATAGGTGACGTCGGCAGTAAACACTAATTTGGAGCCGCTAGCTTGAATACGGTCGCCCAGGGCTTTGGCGCCGAAGCCAGCAAACACCACGGAGTGGATCGCTCCGATGCGCACCGTCGCCAGCATCACTATGATCGCCTCCGGACTGGTGGGCATGTATACGGTGAGGCGATCGCCCTTCTTGATTCCCATGCCGCGCAACGCCTTCGCCACCTGCTCCACCTCATAGAGCAAATGTGCGTACGTGTAGGTGCGACGCTCGCCGCGTTCGTTGAGATAGACCAGGGCGGCGTGTCCTCCCCAGCCGCGCTTCACGTGGTAATCCAGCGCGTTGTAGGCCAGGTTCGTCTGTGCTCCGACAAACCACTTAAAGGTTGGCGGCGTCCATTCCAGCACGCGGTCCCATTTACGAAACCAATGCAGTTCGTTAGCGGCGCGTCCCCACAAGGCGTCCGGATCTTGCTTGCCTTCGTCGATCCACTTTTGCACCACCGGACTAACCAAACCATGCGTGGCGGCATGAGCGGTGAGCTCGTCCACTGCTCCCGTTGTTACGTCAGGGGTCTCCGGTGTTCTGGTTGCCGTAGCCATGGGAAGACACTCCTTTTTAATCAATAGCGGCGGTATCAGTACCCGCCAACATCAACCATAAATTTGGCCGGATTGGTTAAGCAGTCCGGCCACGATCTTCATGCATGCCTGGGACGGCGAGCCATGATCTCAGCCAATAGCGCCACTGCGGCCAGAACCGCTGCCGCGTAGAATGGCGCCTTGTAGCTGCTATACGCCACACGCAGCTTCGAACCCAGAATTGGGCCGACAACGCCTGCTACACCCCACGCCGTGAACAGAAGGCCGTAGTTAATGCCAGCGTTCTTGGTGCCCCAGAAGTCGGCAGTGGCGGAGCCGTTTACTGACAGTTGCGTGCCGTAGCACCAGTACACGATGAATATCATTCCGAACAACAATGCGAGATTACCGCCCACTAGGTACAGGAGCGGCATCGCGACCATAGAAATTCCGATCATCAGCCGTAGAACGTTGATGCGCCCCAGATGGTCGGAGATCCAGCCAGAAAGAATGCGTCCGGAAGCGTTGCCCACCGCGCCTACGATAAACGCCGTTCCAGCATAACTAGCGATCACAGCAGCGCTCATACCGGTGTTCTTCAGGCTCTCCTTGAAGAAGGGGATGAGAACGCTAATTACCATCAGACCCGCTGAGCAGCCCAGGGCGTAGGCTACCCACATGAAGTAGAACGTAGGAGTACGCAGCATCTCCGAGGGCTTGTAGTCGTAGGTAGTGGCAGATGCTTTCGCGGTCGCCGGCGCAGGGGTCCATCCCGCGGGCTTGTAGCCTAGGGGAGGATTCTTCAGGAGGAAGGCGCCAATCACGGTCATAACCAGGAAGATTGCGCCCAAGATCTCAAAGGTGGATCGCCACCCGTAATGAGGAATCAGGTAATTGAGGGCCAATTTCCCGAAGATTGCCGACCCGGCGCCGTATCCGCCGACGGCCAATCCCACGGCCAATCCGCGTTTGTCAGGAAACCACTTGGCCATGACCGGAATGGGGGTGGAGTAGCCGAAGCCGTTGCCCAGCCCGCCAATCACGCCGAAAGAGATGTACAGAGCCGTCAGACTATGGGCATATCCGGACAGGAAAAACCCCAGGCTCACCAGAACACCGCCGGTGAGAGATACCCAGAAGGGGCCGTACTTGTCTTGGAGACGCCCCGCTACGATAAACGTCAGGGCGAACACCACCACGGCGATGGTGAAGGTCCACGTGAAATCGGGAAGTTTGTACATGCTGAATTCGTGGTCTTTGGTAAGCTCCGGAACGAACAAGCTCCAGGCATACAGTGTGCCCAGGGCAAGGTTCATCGAGAGCCCGCCGACGACGCGCCACCAACGGTTTAATCCGGTGCTGCCAATCTCAACCGACTGAACGTTCGTTCTGGTTGCTGTTGCTAAAGCCATGTGAATTTCTCCCTTCCTACCGAGCAAGAAAGTTACTATCGCGGGTTGCTGTGAACAATAGAATTGTCGCGTCGAATAACCTTGGCCGGACTTGTACGGGGTATGCGTCGGCTGTTCCGGGGTTCATTAGCCATCACGAACGCGACCTCCTGAGAACCTGTGTGCTGCGTTAACCCCTGCCTGGTCTGGGCTGGATCAGGCCGAGTCTCAAAACCGTCGGCGGGAGGCGACTTGGGGTAGAGGAGAGTGGTCCAGTCCTCCTCCCTACGGTGCAAGGTTGCAAACCGGAACTAGGATTCCAGTTTTCCGTCCGTGAACGTGGGTTCGCCAGCCGGACCCGACAGGATGAAGTTATAAGACCTTCGCCTCCCGCCTATTTGAGCCGTTGTGGGCCGAATTTTCCTTCGCGGGATGGCCGGAGGTCTGTGATTCCGAATACGTGTGTTTGTGACGTGGGTCACCCAAGCCAAGTTTGCGACCGGCCAACAGGCCGAGCTTTGCCGTCGAAAGCGACTTGTATCTTGCAGCTGAATAAGGTGCTAACATACAGGTATCGCACCACGGAGGACATAGAGTGGGGTCACCTTACGGCTTTGAGCTGGTAGAGAATTGCCTCATCTGCAAGCTGCGTAACGACAGCTTCTTCTGTTCTCTTCCCAAGACTGCGCTGGAAGCGTTTGACAAGATGAAATACACCGCTTCCTATCCTGCGGGAGCGGTGCTGTTTGTCGAAGGCCAGGCACCGCGCGGAATCTACATGTTGTGCAAAGGCCGGGTCAAGCTCTCGACCACGTCCGCTGAGGGCAAGACGCTGATTTTGAAGATTGCGCAACCGGGTGAAGTCCTGGGGATGCATGCCACGGTGTCAGGAACGCCTTATGAAATCACCGCTGAAACCGGGCAGCCTTGCCAATTGAATTTCGTCAAGCGCGAAGACTTCCTGAACTTTTTGCAGAAGCATGGGGATGCCTGCTTGAAAGCAGCACAACACCTAAGCAAGGACTGCCAGAGCGCGTATCAGCAAATTCGCAGTCTGGGGTTGTCGCATTCCGCGCCCGAAAGATTGGCACGCCTGCTGCTCGAGTGGACGGCCTCCAGTCCGGAACAAGCCGAGCCCAAGGTAAAGCTGGCACTCACTCATGAAGAGATTGCGCAGATTATCGGCACCTCGCGCGAGACCGTCACTCGCGTACTGGCGGACTTCCGCAAGCGGCAGATCGCGGTGCTGAAGGGATCGACCCTCACCGTACGCAACAAGGGTGTACTGGAAAAGCTGGTCGGCGCGTAAGCTGCACGCATACCCGTATCGATCCGGCAAACATCACTGGCAATCGCGCTGTCCGAGGGATGATTGGCGGCACTGCAAACTCCCACGGTTTTAGAGAGCGTTGTTTGCGAGATGGCGATTTCAGGCAAGTAATCTCGCCCTTATGGTCGAGCCGGTCGGGTTTCCGACTTGGCGACGCCCCAAGAGTCTTCCACTGGGGGAACTAGAAAAGGCCGGCATCCAATCCCGGATGCCGGTCGCCGAGGAGAGAATCTCAGTTACCGCGTGATCTCAAAGGCGACGCCGCAACTGGCCGTTGAAGGAGGACAGAAACAGTACCATCGTTCCAGTTGCTAGTTAGAATATCGAGGTGACCGTCCCCATTGAAGTCGGCTGCCAGAATAAGCCAGGGCTGGCCGCCGATCGGGAAGGACAAGGGTGGCTGAAAAGTCCCGTCGCCATTACCTAGATAAACGTAGACGCTTGGTTCGCCAGTCCCCACGGCCATGTGAATCTTGCCGTCGAGGTTTACCACATCGCCCGTCTCGACCGCCATGTCGAGCTTGCCGTCCTGGTTGAAGTCTCCGAACGTCACCCAGTTCGCACCTGTACCGATTCGATAGTCCACAGGCGGACGGAACGTGCCATCCCCATTGCCAAACAGAATGGAAAATGTGTATGCATTCACGCCGTTAACTACGAGATCAAGCTTCCCGTCTCCATTTAGGTCCGCGACGTTGATACCGTTGAGCGGGTAAGCTGTGTGATAGTCGACGTGAGGCTGGAAGGTGCCATCCCCGTTGCCCAGCAGAATGGAGACGATATCGTTATATTGGGTGCACGTGGCCAAGTCCAGCTTTCCGTCTCGGTTGAAGTCGCCCACCGCAATGCCCACAGGCTGCCCCTCCCCAACTGCGTAATGAGCGTAGGGCTGGAAGGTGCCATCGCCGTTGCCGAGCAGGACGGAGACGGTATCCCCTACCATGCTTGTAAATACCAGATCGAGATTGCCGTCCCCGCTGAAGTCGGCCATAACGCCGCTATTCGGGTAGGGGTCGATTGGATAGCTGCCCACAAGTGAGAACGTGCCGTCCCCGTTTCCCAGCAGTATGGCCGCCGTACCTGGCCAGTAAGGTACGGCAAGGTCGGATATCCCGTCGCCATTGAAATCCCCAATAATCGCAGTCTGGGTACTGGGGCCGATAGGGTAGTCTCTCCGACTCCCAAATGTGCCATCCCCGTTTCCCGTTAGAAGCGTGATCGACCCGGAGCCGTAGTTGGCAACCACTAAGTCCAGCTTGCCGTCCCGGTTAAAGTCGGCCGTTCCACCGAATTGGGGATTGGCGCCAACGGAATAATCGGTCCGGCCAAACGAGACGGTGGAAGTTGGATTGTTGATAGGCAGGAACAGCATGTTCGAAGTTCCGCCGCCTGGTGCAGGATTGACAACCGTGATGCGAGCAGTGGTGGGAACAGCTACGTCCGACGAAAAGATGAAGGCAATCACCCGCGAGCCATTCACAAAAGCCGTGGTCCTCGGACTACCGTTCCAGTTCACCTTCGATCCCGGGACAAATCCCGTTCCATTCACGGTAAGTGTAAAGGTAAAACTAGGGCCACCCGGCGGGGCTGGTGCAATGGCGTCGGGAACGAGGGGCTGGTTAACGAAGGGCACAGGGTTCTGGGCGATGGCGATCAGCGTCGACGAGATCAACAAAGCGACAACGCTGAAAATGCGGGAGTGGACCGAGAGCTTGCGCGTCATGGGATGACCTCCTTTAGCTAGAGGAAGGGCGCAATGGCATGCCGGGGAGAAGGAAAGTCGAGGGTCTGGCCCGCTCGCGGACTCGGCCAGCAATGGGTGAGAAAAGACCGCGGATCTTCTTCCTCATCAGAATTGCACACCTCCAGCAAACGTTTGTCAGTGACGTCAGCCACCTGGGCGAGTGATGAGCCGGCAAATCTGAAGAGGCCGACATCTAATCCAAGATGCGTGGCAGGCTAGGATTCCAACGACGCGGAGATAGCTGTCGATGACAGCCCATTTCACCAGTGATCCAGCCCGCGAGATGGCGTCTTCAATTTCCTGCCACTTTCGCCTACAATAATTAAATAGTTGTAGCGCACCCGGCGCCGTTTTCCTGGGATTTCCCACATACAACTGCGAGCGAAAGTCAAGCGGATTCGTATCGCTCTCGAAGGAGCAGCCGTGAAGAAAGTCGGAGTCATTTTTGGCATGGAGACCACCTTCCCGCCCGCGTTGGTAGACAAGATCAACTCCATGAATGAGCCTGACATTCAGGCCGAACTCGCCGTAGTGGGCGAGGTCCGCATGGCGGAACCCTCTCCCTACCACGTCATCGTGGACCGCATCTCGCACGACATTCCCTTCTATCGCGGCTATCTCAAGAATGCGGCGCTCTCCGGCACGATTGTTATCAACAACCCATTCTGGTGGAGCGCCGACGACAAGTTTTTCAACTTCGCACTGGGAACGAAGCTGGGCGTCGCGATCCCACAGACGGTCTTGCTGCCGCACAAGCAGCATCCTCCGGGCACTACCGACCGCTCCATGCGCAACCTGCAATATCCCATGCCGTGGGACAGCATTTTCAGCTACGTTGGATTTCCTGCGTTCCTGAAGCCTTTCGACGGCGGCGGCTGGAAAGACGTATACAAGGTGAACTCGCCGGAGGAATTCTTCAACGCCTACGACGAGAGCCGCGATCTTTGCATGACGCTGCAGCGCGGGGTGAATTTCAAAGAATATTTCCGTTGCTACGTGGTCGGCCAGGAGAAGGTGCACATCATGCACTACGATCCTTCGGCGCCATTCCACGAACGCTACGTAAAGGATCCGCCACCCACCGATCCGAAGCTGTTGGATCGCGTACAACGCGATTGCTTGACCCTGTGCCGGGCCCTAGGCTACGACCTCAACACGGTTGAATTCGCCTGCGAAGACGGCGTACCTTATGCCATCGACTTCATGAATCCCGCTCCCGATGCTGATGTAAACTCGGTCGGCCAGGAAAATTTCGACTGGATTGTGAATGCCGTGGCGGAGTTGGCGGTTCGTAAAGCCAGGGGGCACACCGGCCTGCTTCCGGAATATCGCTGGAGTGCGTTTCTCAGCGGGTATACAGCGGAAGCGGATTCTAAGAGGAAGGAGAAAGCTGCGAAGCCGTCGTCGGCATCCAAACAAGCCGCCAAGCGAGCAGCCAAAGGGTAACCGAATGGAACGGCCAAGCCTCAGCATCGGTATCGAAGAGGAATATCAGACAATCGACCCGGAGACGCGCGACCTCCGCTCGCACATCGCATCCGAGATCCTCCCCAAGGCTAAACTCGCGCTGCACGAGGCGGTCAAGCCGGAGATGCATCAGTCGGTCATCGAAGTTGGCACCCGCGTTTGTAAGAACATCAAAGAGGCCCGCGAGAACATCCAGTCGCTTCGCCGCGAAATGATCACCCTCGCCAGTGAGCACGGCATGCTGCTGGCGGCGGCCAGCACCCATCCCTTTTCCGACTGGAAGGCGCAGGAGATCTATCCTGACGAGCGTTATCACCAAGTTGTGGAGGATATGCAGCTCATCGCACGCGCCAACCTGGTTTTCGGATTGCACGTGCACATCGGCATCGAGGACCGCAACACCGCCGTCCACATTATGAATTCGATGCGCTATTTCCTGCCCCATATCCTGGCACTGTCGACCAACTCACCTTTTTGGATGGGCATGAATACCGGGTTTAAATCGTACCGCTGCAAAGTGTTTGAGCGCTTCCCGCGAACCAACATTCCCGATGTTTTTGCCAACTGGTCGGAATACGAAACTTTCGTCGAGCTGCTGGTGAAGACCCATTGCATCGATAACGGCAAGAAAATCTGGTGGGACATTCGTCCGCATCCGTTCTTTGATACGCTCGAAGTGCGGGTGTGCGATATCCCGATGCGGCTCGACGAAACCGTGGCCATTGCGGCGCTGATTCAGGCGACCATGGCCATGCTGTACAAGCTGCATGCATCCAATAAGAGCTATCGGATCTATGGCCGGGCGCTCATCATGGAGAATAAGTTTCGCGCATCGCGTTACGGAATCCAGGGCAAACTGATTGACTTCGGAAAAGAAGAGGAAGTCCCCGTCCGCAACCTGATGCTGGAATACCTTGAGCTGATTGACCCTGTCGTGGACGAACTTGGATCGCGAGAAGAGATCGATTACATTCACCAAATGTTGGATATGGGCACTGGCGCTGACCGGCAGTTGAAAGTGTTCGAGGAGAATAACGGCGACCTGAAGAAGGTCGTGGACTATATCGTCGCCGAGACGCGAGTTGGGGTCTTCGATCGGACCGCCGCGCGGCGGTAAGAGAAACAAAACATAGTGTTCGAAAGGATCGTCTTGATTCAACCCGTTCTGACCGATCTCACCAAAACAACCTTCGATGCTGAACTTTCTCCCGGCGCGTATAACGCGGTGCACGCTTGCCTGCGCATTCAGCCGTCGGAAAAAGTCACGCTCATCACCGATAACGCTTGCCGCGATATCGCAGCCAGTATCGCTCAGGAAGTGCTGCAGGTCGGCTCGCCATTGAAGGCATTTGTGGTGGAGGACCTGGCGCCGCGCCCGCTCATCGAATTGCCGCCGGAAATTGCTGCCGACATGGAGACCAGCCAAGTGAGCATTTTCGCCGTCCGGGTGCAGCGCAACGAACTGAAATCGCGCATGCAGATGACCGACATCGTGAATCGGCGCAGGATGCGCCACGCTCACATGGTCAATATCAACCGGCAGATCATGCTCGAAGGCATGCGCGCCGACTTCAACCGCGTGGACGCGCTCAGCAAGAAAGTCATTGAGATCGTCAGCAAGGCGAAGGAGATTAAAGCGAAAAATCCAGCGGGAAGCGATTTCTCGGCCACCCTGAATCCCAACTACCGGTGGGTTAAGACCAGTGGCATCATCAGTCCGGATAAGTGGGGGAACCTGCCCGGCGGCGAGGTGTTCACGACTCCGGGTGAAGTGAACGGCACTTATGTTGTGGATGGCGTGGTTGGCGACTACCTGTGCGAGAAATATCCCAGACCTGGCGCGTCAACCTCTCACCATCCACATGCGGAACAATCGCATCACCGAAGTCTCGAGCGACAACAAAGTTCTGGAAGAAGAGTTCTGGGCCTACACCCATACCGACGAAAATAGTCATCTCGTCGGCGAGTTCGCCATCGGAACCAATCTCGAACTTGAGCACGTCATTGGACAGATCCTGCAAGATGAGAAATTTCCCGGCGTACACATTGCCTTCGGAAACCCGTACGGCGCGCATACTGGCGCCGACTGGTATTCCAGCACCCATATTGACGTGGTGGGCACGCACTTCGATATCTGGGTCGACGGCCGACAAATCATGGAGAAGGGCCGCTTCCTTATCGAGGCCTGAGGATGATCCCAGCGCTGCGCGAGGAGTTCAACCGTAACTTCACTGCGGAGAAGTACCGACAACTGCTGCAGCATCTGGACAAGGCCACCGGCACGCACATTGGATTCCGCGTCTCCGAAACGCCATGCTTTGTACCCAAGGCTTTGCTCGACCAGATGTCACAGTACGGCCGTGAGCTCGTGCTGCAACTGGTGGATAGTCCCGAGTATCTTCGCGCGTCTGACGCCTCCGTTCCTCCGCAATACAACGTGCCCAATGAATCGCCTCGGCCGCTGTTCGTGCAGGTGGATTTCGGCGTGGTGCGTAACCCGGCCGGAGAGTTGGAGCCGAAACTTGTCGAACTCCAAGCCTTCCCTTCCCTCTATGGATACCAGCCAGTGTCGGCCCATCAATACATTGAGGCTTACAATCTGCCGTCGGATCTTGGCATCTACCTCAGCGGTTACGAGCCTGCGTCCTACTGGAAGCTTCTGCGACAGCTCATCGTTGGAGGGCACGATCCAGAAAATGTCATCCTGATGGAGATCGATCCCGAGCACCAGAAGACGCTGCCTGACTTCCTGGTGACGCAGCGGGAACTCGGCATCGCGATCGTTGACATTCTGTCGCTGAAGAAGCGCGGCCAGAAGCTCTTTTATACGGAGGACGGGCGCGAGGTTGAGGTTCGACGCATCTACAATCGCTGCATCGTGGACGAACTCGAGCGCAAAGGGGTGACGCTGCCTTTCGATTTGCGCGACGAGCTCGATGTCGAGTGGGCCGGCCATCCCAATTGGTATTTCCGGATCAGCAAATTTTCCATCCCGCACTTGAGACACAATTGCGTGCCGAAAACTTGGTTTCTCGACAATCTCGGCGAACTGCCTAAGGACAACGAGAATTACCTGCTCAAGCCCCTGTACTCATTTGCCGGAGTTGGCATCAAGTTTTCGCCGACGCCGGCAGACATCGATGCAATCCCCATCAACCAGCGGCACAACTACATTCTCCAGGAGCGGATGCGGTTCGAGCCTGTCATTCAAACACCGCACGGGCCAACGCAGATGGAAATCCGCATGATGTTTGTGTGGCCCGAGGGTGGCGAACTTACACCGGTGCTGCCGCTGGTACGCATGGGGCGCGGCATGATGATGGGCGTCGACCACAACAAGAACTTGGAATGGGTAGGCGGCTCGGCCGCGTTGTGGGCGTGATGTTCGGTTTCGGCTCCGGCTATTTCGGTGGAGCAGCGCAGCCGGATTCATGAGCAACTCACGCTTTGAAGGGGCACGGCTTGAAGCCATTCCCCCTCAAAGCTCGTTGTATCCAGGTGACCTCTGCCCAACATCC
The DNA here is from genome assembly GCA_963763725.1 of uncultured Acidobacteriaceae bacterium. Lineage (GTDB taxonomy): Bacteria > Acidobacteriota > Terriglobia > Terriglobales > Acidobacteriaceae > Bog-257. The sequence continues at coordinate 41,977 of CAVXQI010000014.1, read as the reverse complement.
GCGCTTTTGATTACGACTCAGTTACACTGCCAACATAGCCCATCATGTTCCATCCCATCGATGACCTTCGCATAAAGTGGACCAAGGTCGTCCTTCCTCCGGTGTTCTTAGAGGAGGAGATGCCCACCACCGAGACAGCTTCTGCAACTGTCCACCGGTCTCGCCACGAGATTTGTGAGATTCTGGCCGGCAAGGATCGTCGTCTGCTGGTGGTATGCGGGCCGTGTTCGATTCACGACACCGACGCGGCGCGGGAGTATGCCGGCCTGCTTAGAGGCGCGATTGCGGAATTCTCCAAGGACCTCCGCATCGTGATGCGCGTCTACTTCGAGAAGCCTCGCACGACAGTGGGCTGGAAGGGATTGATCAACGATCCCCATCTCGACCAGTCCTACAAAATCAATGACGGCCTGCGGCTGGCCAGACGCCTGTTGCTCGATTTGGCGGAGATGGGAGTGCCCGCTGGAACTGAGTTCCTCGACATGATCACTCCGCAATATTTGGCGGGCTTGGTCAGTTGGGGAGCAATCGGCGCACGCACCACCGAAAGCCAGGTCCATCGCCAGCTAGTTTCGGGCCTCTCCTGCCCGGTGGGCTTTCAAGAACGCGACATCGGGAGACGTGCAGATTGCCATCGAAGCAGTTTTGTCGGCTGCCCATCCACATACGTTTCTGGGGCACACGAAGCATGGACAATCGGCTATCTTCGTGACCACCGGTAACCCGGACTGCCATGTGATCCTGCGCGGTGGACGAACGACGGTGAACTATACAGCCGATGCGGTCGCCCGGGTGTGCAGACAGTTGCAGGAAGCCGGACTGCCACCGCGCGTGATGATTGATTGCAGCCATGCCAACAGCAACAAAGACCACACGCGTCAGCCTTCTATTTGCCGCGATGTCGCAGGGCAGATTGCCGAGGGAAACCGGAACATCATCGGCGTCATGTTGGAAAGCAATCTGGTAGCGGGAGCACAAAAGCTGGCCCCAGGTGAACCCTTGGTGTACGGGCAGAGCATCACTGATGCGTGTATGGGATGGGACGAAACGGCGGAGTTGCTGGCGGGGCTTGCGAAGGCGGTTCGTGCGGCGCGATGAAAGGAAAGCGTCTGTCATCCTGAGCGAGCGCAGCGAGTCGAAGGACCCCTATTCAGTGCAGAGATAGGTGCAGAACTGCCCCGCCCTAGCCAAAGGAAGGCTAGAACGGGCACCCATTGTAAGAATCTCGGTTAGAAGTTGCTTGGCTGGGCCACCGCCCCCCGTAGTCACCCTGTCAGGCTACAGGCGAAAGCTTGTGCTTGACTGTGACCCAGGTTCCTACTCCTGTGTGATATCCCACTCGTTCGCAAAAGGCGCGAATGAGTTGGGGCACCCGGCGCCGTTTAGACCTGCGTTGTTTTGCCAACCTTGCTGCTTGTCTATCCGTTGCCACCCCACACACCTCGTCGGAAAACTCAAGACACGAGTGATTGTCCGACCTGATTGGTTGTGGGTCAAGTGCAACGAAGATCAGGCAAGTACACCCCCAACAAAAAATAGGCCAGATCAGACATACAATGTTTTTCTTACTGCCGCATATTCCATTCCGCAGGACCGGGGCAAGCAACAAAGTTGCGGTTGTGCGACCTCGCTTCCCTGGGGTCACTCGCCTTCTACCCCACGCGACTCCGAGAGCTAGCGGACAGGCTGCCCAGGTTAGCGCTACAATCGCTGGCAGAGGGAGGCCGACTCCATGGGGGTCAAGGGCGTCCTCAGTCTCAGTGCGACCATTGCCCTCTGCCTGCCCAGTCTTATTGGCGGACTGGCATTGCTGACAAATCTCGTGCTTCGACAGCATCTGAAAGACTGGGGACAAGGTTCCGTTGCGTCCGTGGCGCTTGGGGTCTTTATTGGTGGTCCGCTGGTCGCAATTGCGACGATGATTGGCCTAATCGTGGCCCTCCGTCCCATCGTCTCACTGAGGGTCAAAGCCGCCCACCTGATTATCGTCGGCCTTGGTGCGGTTGCTACGATTTCGTCATTCTTGTTTTTCCACTTCGCAAGGTGAGCGATCTCGAATAGAAAAGCATCAGCTTGAAATGAACAGCCGATATGCCCCGTTGTTCCCTACTGTGCTCCAGCCTTCGGTGCCGCACCTTCGGCGATCTTAACCTGCGCCCCGACTAGTCTCTCAAGGCGCGACAGGCGCTCCTGCATCTCTTTGATCTCCTCCTGCTGGGTCTTGATCACGTCCTGCTGGGCCGCGACTACCGCGTGTTGCTTCTGCAATTCGTTCAGCAGCATGGGCGCGAGGTACTGATACCTCACCGTTTAGGGCTGGCCGTCTTTGTCGTAAGCCACCATGTCGGGATAGACCTGTGCCACTTCTTCTGCGATCAATCCATATTGCGGAAAGCAATCGCCGGACTTTCGCCTCCAGGTTGCTTGGTGATTTCTCTTACTGAATCCCGCCTTTCCCTCTTAGGGCTTCTTTCCTTTGTTGTATTGCACTCGTCGCCTCGTGAGGCTTGGCGCGGGGTTATTTCATCTGCTTCATCAATTGGGGATGGCGGGCCGACTCAATGCTCTTCTCTGCCGGCGCACCGTAAAGTTCGGGGTAGATGTAGTAGCCACGCTCGCGCTCGGGCTTTTCCACTTCCACTTGCAGAGGATGAGCTTGAGCGTAGCGGTCCTGGCGCACACCCGTCACCTGCCAGGAAACCTTCACGTTAGGCTTGTCGGTCTTGATGCTAAAGCGGTGATTGGAGATCTCGCTCGCCACAATGGCCTGGGCAAACTGACCGATCACCGTGAGTTGATAGCGAAAATCGGTGTTGAGGGCCTCGAACCAATCCGGAAGCTCCACTACGGCGTCCCCTTGGGAGTCAGTCGTCACGTTGCCGGTGTAGATGTTCATCATCTCCGACGACTCCACCGCGGCGTGATAGAGATACTTGTTAGCGGGGTCGAGCGGGTGGTCGATCTTGAAGTCCTTAGTACCCGCATAAATGGCGCCGGTTACGTTGACGTTCGCCGTTAAAGTTCCCTGCGTAGCCATTCCCCAGAGGCCCGTCCCGGGCCCATTGCATCGATTCCGTCGCCGCCGTAGTTGTTATTGGAAACCGCCCCCTGTGAAACTGCCGCCGGCGCCGCCGTAGCCGCCTGTACCCCTAAAGGACTCATCCATCCCACCGGTACCTTTAACCCCTGGTCCTCCTGGCGAGCCATACGCCCCCGTTCCTCCGGTGGCACTGACTCCGGCAGCCTCCGAGATCTCGGCTGAGCCTCCCCCCTGGAAGTCCGCACCGTCAGCCGCCGGCATAATCACCACCCGCATTCGATGCACCCTCGAAATAGCCGCCTGATATTGTTGTACCCGTCCGCGGCTGTTGGCGACCACTTCCAGCATGGCGTGGTGTGTGGGGTTTTGGGTGCCGATCCCCACCAGTCCGATGCTGGTGATGGAGATACGAGGTGTGGCGTTGGTGTAGAAGTCGAGACCTTTTGGGTTCACATAGAGTGTCCGGTCAGAGGCGATCGCCTCGCCGCTGCTCGTGCCGCCAAACAGGAGTCCCGGAAGGTAATCACTCCCATTGTTGGCTCCGCTTGCATCCACCACGACATTCCCGGAGGTGTGGGAGCGTGCGGTTCCACTCGCTGTGACATTGCCGTTGCTCACCGCCTGCGTGCCGGTGAAGTTGTTCGCCCCCAGCATCGCGAAGTAGCTCGCCGGTATACCCCTGGAGCGAGTTGGCGTTCAGCGTTGGGCACCATCGTCGTCGATCTGACTTGCAGCGGCGCCGTGCCGCTTACCACGGTCGAGATCAACTGGTTGCCGCTCAGCGAACCGGTGGTGGTAACGTTGGCGCTGCCGTCAACTACGAACTGCGCTCCTGTGGCCATGGTCTTGGCTACCAGGAGCTTCCCCGTGACCGTACTGGCAGAAAAGTTTTGGAACAGCGCTGCCGTGCCAGTCGGACTGTTCACCCACGCCTGCAGGCCGTAAGTACTGCCCGTGGAGGCGACGGCGCCCGCTCTAATCCCTGTTCCCGAAGAACTGTAGGAATACCCCAGAATGCCGTAGGTGGCACCGCTGGCGGCCGAAGCCTTGCCCTGCACCCCAATGCCCATGGTGCTCGCTGCCAGCCCGTAGACGCCATAGGATGAGCCCGTGCTCGCCGTGTTCTGGCCCATGATTCCGAAACCGGTGGGCGCTGACGACAGGCCCTCAACTCCCGCCGCAGAGCCGGTGGTCGCCGTCGAGTTTCCCACGATGGCATTGCCCTGCACCGCGGTCGCATTGATGGCTTTGCCCGAGCCGTTCTGGGTTACACCCACGACTTGGTTCGTCGTGCTATCGACGAAGTTGGTTGCGGGATCCGTGGGAACGTTCAGGCCGCTCGGCTTGGCGCTCTTGCTGGTCGTGCTCTTGGCCGGGGCCGCGTTTCCGGTACCGACTTGCTGCTGCAATTGCTGCTGTACCGCAGACTGCAACGTGTCGGAAGTGACGAACTCGCTGATGCTGTGACCGGCGAGCCGCTCCGCCTCACTGGCTCGGAAGGCGTAAGGCACGCTCACCAGCAGCACCCGCGGCTGCTCAGGCTGTCCTTGCACCTGCACGCCCAGCCAGCGCTGTTCCTGTTGCGAGAAGAGGTCGCTCGGTAGTCCTGTGGCTGTGGTGCTGCCCAGAATTACGCTGTACTGACCGCTGGCCTCGGGCGTGATGTTCTGCGTCTCCATCCAGACCGGCGCCCCGCCATCCTGTTGCTTGTAGATGGCGAAGGTGATGCCCGTGGTTCCTGTGATCGCGGCCCCAGTGCTATCCTTCAGTGCTCCGCCGTAACGAATGAGATTGGGGACGGCGGTGCTGGGGGTCTGCTGGGCTGAGCTAATCGAAATTAGTAAAAGTATGGAGAGTACAAGAAGAAGACCTGTAATGCGGCGCATGGAGCGCTCCTTTCGGGCGGCGAAGATTTGTGCGCGGGATTACTTGAGGGCCGGGGCATCTCTCACCGAGATACCTGCGAGCATTTCACGCTCGTGGCGAACGCTTGTCAGCGACCTCCAACACAGCGAGCAGCGACAACTGGCGATGTACCGATTGGAGCTTCGCCGGGTGCCACACTCATTCGCGCCGTTTGCGAATGAGTGGGAGAGACCGTCCATCATGCGCCGCTTCTCCAATCTCTCGCTGTCGCGCGTACTCCGAGATGTCTTAGCTCTGGGCCGCTACCTGCACCACTTCGACTGTTGGCTTCGGGCATCAGCCGGAACTTTCGGTCCAGGGAGTCAGGATAGACTTTACCGTAGTCTCAAAGTGCGACGCATTGCGGGTAACCAGCGTTAACCGATGGACCTGCGCTGTGGCGGCGATGAACGCGTCGCGGGCTTCAATCGGACGTCCTACCGACTCGGTGTGAGCCACGAGCTTCCCGCAAGTATCGGCCACCAGCGCATCGATGGGCAGGATTCTGCCCTCGAACCGCAGTGGCAACTCTTGCTGCAACCATCGATCAAGCCGCTTTCGCCGCCGGCTTGGAGCCAGGCGCTCGACGCCGTATCGCAGCTCGGTCAGGGTAATCACGCTCAGGAAAACACTCTCTTCTTCCACGCCGGCTAACCATGCGACCACACCCGGATCCGGACGGGGCTTCGTCGATTCCGAAACTACATTCGTATCCAGCAGGAAACTCATAGCTCGCGCTTACTGAGATGGAGCTCGAGAGGTCTGGGTTTGACCCCGGCGCCGCGCAGTGGAGAAGCGGCAAAGAACTCCGCCAGATTGCCCTTCCGATTAGTCTTCCGCTTCCATTCGTTCGCGGCAACCACCATGGCCGTGGTGCGGCCGTGACGGGTGATTCTCTGCGGTCCCTCGGATTGCGCCCTGTCTAATACTTCACTGAACTTCGCTTTTGCCTCCGCCACGGTCCAGGCATGTGTGCTCATGGTCCACCTCCAACCAGCCACGACCTATTATGGTCATAATAGTCATTCTTGGAGGTTCGGCACAAGTGAGGCTTGCGCGTCAAGACTTTCCTCAGTCGCGTCCTTTGCGTCTAATGCTTTCAGATACTCGTTGATCGACTTCGCGGCCTTGCGTCCGGCGCCCATGGCGAGGATCACGGTTGCGCCGCCGGTGACGATGTCGCCGCCCGCGAACACGCCCGGCTTCGAGGTGGCGAGGTTGTCGTTCGCCGAGATGTATCCGCGCTTGGTCACCGCCAGTCCCGGAGTGGTTGACTGGATCAACGGATTCGCTGAAGTACCAGCAGCAATAATCGCCACATCGCACGGCGTGACAAACTCCGAGCCCTTAATGGGGATCGGACTGCGGCGTCCCGAATCGTCCGGCTCGCCCAGTTCCTGGCGAATGCACTTCACGGCGGTGAGATTGCCTTTCTCGTCGCCGAAGAACTCCACTGGATTCACCAGCATCTCGAAGTGAACGCCCTCGTCCTTGGCGTGATGCACTTCTTCCACACGGGCGGGCATCTCCACCAGAGTGCGGCGATAAAAGATGCTGGCACTCTTCGCGCCCAGGCGTAGCGCGCTGCGTACCGCGTCCATGGCGGTGTTGCCGCCGCCGATCACGATTACGTCACGGTCTTTGCACGGGTAGAGCGGCTCGTCGTACTGCGGGAAAAGATAAGCGCGCATCAGGTTCACGCGAGTAAGGAATTCGTTGGCCGAATAGACACCGTTGAAGTTCTCGCCCGGAACCTTGAGGAAGCGGGGCAGACCGGCGCCGGTCGCGACGAAGATAGCGTCGAATCCTTCCTCTTGCATCAGTTCGTCGATGGTGACCGTTTTGCCGACCACGACGTTGGTTTCGAAGACGACGCCGCGGCGGCGTAGCACTTCAATCTCGTGACGGACAATATCTTTCGGCAGCCGAAACTCTGGAATGCCATACACCAGCACGCCGCCGAGTTCGTGCAGAGCCTCAAACACGTGCACCTGATGTCCCATCTGGATGAGGTCGCCAGCGCACGCCAGGCTCGCTGGACCGCTGCCAATGAGGCCCACCTTCCTGCCCGTGGCTGGCGCGGACACAGGCGATCCGAACTGTCCGGTCTCGCGCTCCCAGTCGGCCACGAAGCGCTCCAGGTAGGCAATTCCAACCGGCTCGCCCTTCTTGCCCAATACACAACCTGACTCGCACTGGTCTTCGACCGGACATACGCGTCCGGTAATCGCCGGCAGCGCATTGTCTTCGCGGACCTTCGACGCCGCACCCAGGTAATCGCCGGCGAGGATGAGATCGATCACCGCTCGCACGTCAACCGACACCGGGCACTTCTCGATGCATCCAGGCTTGGGACATTCAATGCAGCGCAGCGATTCCTGCCGTGCCTGCTCGGCAGGAAAACCGAGGTTCACTTCGCAGAAATTGTGGGCCCGCACCTGGGCGTCTTGCTCGGGCACGCGCTGCCGCGGCAGCTTAATGCGTTCCTTGTTGGGCAGCGGATTGTTGCTGGGGACTTTGTCAGTCATGGCTCACCTCGACCGGCTCTAATGCGCAGGCGTGCGCTCGATTGCTCTCGCGAAGTTTTTTTAGCTCCGCTTCCGGATCGGCCTGCAGGCGCTCGATGCTGGCACGTTCCTGCTCGCGATACATGTTGTTGCGTTGCATCAGGACCTCAAAGTTGACCTGGCTGGCATCGAAGTCGGGCCCGTCCACGCAGGCGAATTGGCTGCTATCGTTCACCAGCACGCGGCAGCCGCCGCACATTCCGGTGCCGTCCACCATGATCGAATTCAAACTGACGATGGTCTTGATCTGCTTGGGGCCGGTGAGGTTGGCCACGGCGCGCATCATCGGCACCGGACCGATGGCCAGCACGTAATTCACGTCCCCGGCGGCAATCAATTCCTTCAGTTTGTCGGTGACCAGACCTTTCTGGCCGTAACTGCCGTCGTCGGTGACGACGTAGGTTTCGTCGCTGACGGCGCGGACCTCGTCCTCCAGCACCAACAAATCCTTGCTGCGCGCTCCGACGATGGAGATGACTTTGTTGCCCGCCCGCTTCAGTTCCCGAGCGGTGGGGTAGGCCATGGCAGTTCCTACGCTGCCGCTGACCACGACCGTGGTCCCAAACTTCTCGATTTCAGAGGGTTTGCCCAGCGGACCGACCACGTCGCGGATGAAGTCCCCGGCCTCCAACATGCTGAGGAGCATGGTGGTCTTGCCGATGGCTTGCACTACGATGGTAACCGTGCCGGCCTTGGCGTCCGCGTCAGCGATGGTCAGGGGGATTCGTTCCCCACACTCATCCAGCCGCACAATGACAAACTGCCCCGGCCGCTGCTTGCGCGCAATACGGGGAGCCTTGATCACAAACAGCTTGATACCTCGCGCCAACGGGCGCGCTTCCACGATCTCAAACACGGTGCCCTCCGCATTTGATTCTGCTGGGGTACGCACATCCAGTCTGTGGCATACGTCACAGACGCGGCGGACATAGCGCACATTGCCCGGAAGGCCAGTCTGGCAAGCGTTCCGGGGCAAACCCATGCCGCGTCTTTCGCCTACGTGGCAGGCCCAGTCCAGAACTTGGCGAGCTGGTGGTCAAGCCGAAGCTTTATTACAAATCTGTCAGACTGGCACACTTCCGTCGCTAATGTGAATCCAACCCCAGTTGTGTGCACACTCCCATGATTGGCAAGGAAACGCGTGTGAACCACTGGGCGGCAGTCTCGATAGAGTCGCGATTTGTTTGTCCGTCGGTGAAACAGAAAGCAGTTCTCGTGGCGATGCTCGCCGTTGGTCTTTTGTCGTCCACGAGGTCCATGGCACAGTCGCAGGCGCAGCCGGTTGACCCGGCTGAAACTGTACCCGCGGAAGGCGCGGCGCCGTCTTCGTCGTGGCCGGACGCCCCTTCTACGACGCAAGCAACGCAATCTCATGGTTTTGGCGGTTCTGCGGCGACGGTGGCAAAAACCATCGGCGAAGACGAATTACACTTCCTCAAGTATCCGTTTCAGAAAAGCGCAATCAAGTGGGACATCCTATTCCTGGGGGCGACCGGCGTCTTAATAGCGAACGATGAGAGCGTTCTCCACCAGGTTCCTCAAAGCTGGCATAACAACAGCATCACGGTTTCCAATGCAACTCTGGGTGCAACAGCCGCTACGGCTGGGGGTATCTACCTGACCGGCTTGATCACTCACAACGATCATGCCGAGGAGACCGGCGTGCGCACCGCTGAAGCCACGATTGACAGCGTGATCCTCTATGGAGCGGCCAAGGCTATCTTTGCCCGGCAGCGGCCTTTTACCGGCGAGGGTGAAGGCAAGTTTTTTTCCGGCAACTGGACCAACGGATCGTTTCCATCCGGACATGCGATGTTCACGTGGACGATCGCTTCGACGGTGGCGCACGAATACCACTCGCCGTGGGTAAAGATCCTTATGTATGGTCTGGCCACAACTGTCAGCACTGCACGGGTCACGGCCCGTGAGCACTTCCCGTCCGATGTATTTGTGGGCTCGGTGCTGGGATATGGTATCGGCGCTTACGTCGCGCACAAAGACAACGCCATCGCGGCATTCCGCGCATTCGAAAAACAGGATCGAGCGCGTGCCGGAAGCAATCCTGGAGCACGTGACCATCGCGGCGCAATAATGATGGGGTTTGCGCGCCGTTCTTGGCGGGCCTACACCACGAAGTACTTCGCGGCAGGATGATGCACAACGATGGCCGAAGTGCTCTGCTCGGGATCGAGCAGGAACCCAGTGGTCAATTGCACGCCGATGTTTTCGTCGGGATGCAGCAGCGCGAACAGCTTGGTCTGGTCTTCCAGGTTCGGGCAAGCAGGGTATCCAAACGAATACCGCGAGCCGCGATACTTCTGGTGGAACAGGTCGCGGATGTGCGGCGAATCCTCGCCCGCAATGCCCAATTCCTGGCGAATCTGCTTATGCGACAACTCCGCCAGCGCTTCGGCCGTCTCCACGCTGAGCCCGTGCAGGTAGAGATACTTGGTGTACTCGCCGCCTTCGAACAGCTTCTGGGTCTCGTGCGAGGCTATGCGCCGATGGTCACGCACGACATGGCAAGGACATCCATGCGCCCGCTGCTGTTCGGCAGGAGAAAGTCGGAAATGCAGAGACTGTCGTCCTTCACGCTGGCGTGGGAAGGTGAACCGCAGCGTCTCCGGCGGAACCGCATTGCCCTGCTTCCACCCCTCGGGCAGGTTGTACACGATGACATCGTTGCCATCGCCCTGGGCGCCGAAGTATCCGTACACAACTTTGGGCTCGAACCAGCCCGCCGCGATCACTTCTTCTTCGAGGTCTTTCAGGATAGGCCGGTACTTGGTTTCGACCAGCCGTCCGTAATCTTCCTGCGACGCGGTCTTCAACTGCCACTGGTTCTTGAACAGCGCGGTCTCGTTGATGTACTGGAAGATTTCGCGCAGATCGAAGTCTTGCGGCTGCAGCACCCGAATGCCCCAGAACGGCGGCTGCGGAATATTCGGCGCAGGTGGGATCTCGATGCTCGGCTGGGTGGCAACAGCGCCATTGCCCGCGACGACTGCGGCGCGGGCAAACTCTTTCACCACCTTGCCTTCGGCGATACGCTTCTCGCGAGCGCCATTTGGCGAGGCTAGGTCTTCCATGATGTGCAACCCAGCGAAGGCATCGTCCGCATAGAAAATGCCGCCGTTGTATTCCCGGCGCAGATCGTCTTCCACGTACTTGCGCGTCAGCGCTGCGCCGCCGCAGATCACCGGGAAGTCCAGCTTCTGGTGGTGCAGGTCCTGCACGACGTACTTCATCTCCAGCGTGGACTTAACCAGCAAGCCGCTCAGCCCGATGGCATCGGCCTTCTCCGCCAGCGCGGATTTGATAATCGTGTCCGAGGGTTGCTTGATGCCGAGGTTCACCACGCGATAGCCGTTGTTAGTGAGGATGATGTCCACTAAGTTCTTGCCGATGTCGTGGACGTCGCCCTTCACCGTCGCCAGAACGATGGTTCCCTTCTGGCTGCCTTCCTTCTTCTCCATTTTGGGCTCGAGATAGGCGACGGCCGCTTTCATCACCCCCGCAGAGTCGAGCACCGATGGCAACTGCATCTTGCGCGCGCCGAACAGGTCGCCCACGGTGCGCATTCCGTCGAGCAACACGTTATTGATGAGCTCCAAAGGCGTATAGGTTACGAGTGCGTCCTCCAGTAATTCGGCCAGCGACCTTTTGTTTGCGCCGTCGCCAATCGTCTTTTCGCCATTGATGATCGACCACTTCAGCTTGTCTTCGATCGATAGCGTGTCCACGTGCGCGGTGGTCGTCTCTTCCTTGCCCTTGGTCCCGGCGAAGTGCGCCATGTAGACCTGGAGCGGGTCGCCATTCGACTGGTCGTAGTAAATCAGCTTGCGCGCCAGATCAACTTCCGCCTCGGGAATCTTGTACAGCGGATAAATCTTGCTGTAATTCACGATGGCCATGTCGAGACCGTGATCCACAGCTTCGTGCATGAAGACGCTGTTCAACACACGGCGTGAATACACATTCAGGCCGAAGGAAATATTGCTGACGCCGAGGATGGTCTTCACATCGGGCAGTTCCGGCTTGATCGCCTTCACCGCTTTCAGGGTCTCGATGCCCGCAGTACGATAGTCCTCCTGCCCGGTTGAGATGGGCAGTGTCAGCGCGTCGAAGATGAGATCGACTGGACGTATGCCGTACTTGTTGACCGCCAGATCGAAGATGCGCTTGGCAATTGCCAGTTTCTTCTCGGCCGTGAGCGCCATGCCGTCTTCATCGATGGTCAGCGCGATGACGGCCGCACCGTAGCGCTTGGCCATCGGGAGAACTTTGGAGGTGCGCTTCTCGCCATCCTCAAGGTTGATGGAATTGATGATCGCCTTGCCGGGAATGCGCTTCAGCGCCTCTTCCACGACATCGGCCTCGGTGGAATCGACAGTAATCGGCGCGGGCACACGGGTAGCAATCTTTTCCAGAATGTTGCTGATGTAGCCCTTCTCATCTTCGCCAACGATGGCGCAGCACAGGTCGAGCATGTGCGAGCCTTCATTCACCAGCTTCTTGGCTAGCGTAAGAATCGCGTCATAGTTCTGGGTGCGAACCATGTTCTTGAAATGCTCGACGCGGGTGGTGGTGTTCATCTCCTCGGCCACGATCAACGGCTTGGGATCGAGATCGAGGGGAACCATTGAATAGGCGCTGGCTGCCGCTGCCGTAATCTGGACGTCACGCCTGGCGGGCTCAAGATTGGCGCAGGTTTCAACGACTGCCTTCAGGTGCTCGGGCGTAGTGCCACAGCAGCCGCCCACAATGCGCACACCGTATTCGGTAATGAATTGCTTGTGGTAGTCGGCCAGCTCCTGCGGCTGCAGCAGGTAGACCGCGCGGCCGCCCTGGTTCTGCGGCAACCCAGCGTTGGGCAGAACCGAGACATGCTTCGGCGAGTTCGCCCCCAGGTAGCGAACCGCATCGTTCATCTCTTTGGGTCCGGTAGCACAATTCAAGCCGATCGCGGCAACATCGAACATCTCCAGCGTGGTCAGCGCCGCCCCGATCTCGGTCCCGAGCAGCATTGTGCCGGTGGCTTCCAGCGTGACCTGCACCTGTATGGGCACGTTTTTGCCGGTTTGCTTCAACGCGTCGAATAGACCGACCAACCCGGCTTTAGCCTGAAGAATGTCCTGGCAAGTCTCCAGCAGGAGAACATCCACTCCGCCTTCGATGAGCGCGACTGCCTGCTCGGTGTAGGAGGCAGCCATGTCATCGAAGGTGATGTGCCCGAGTGAAGGTAGCTTCGTCGTCGGGCCAATCGATCCAGCAACAAATCGCTTGCGGCCCTTCGATGAGAAGCTCGCAGCGACTTCGCACGCCAATTTTGCGGCGGCGAGATTGATCTCGTGTACTTTGTCCTGCAGGTCGTATTCCGCCAACACCACGCGCGTCGCACCAAACGTGTCGGTCTCGACCACGTCGCTGCCCACGGTATAGAAAGCGGCGTGAATGTCCTGGATGATGTCGGGCCGGCTCAGCACCAACAGTTCGTTGCAGCCTTCCTTGCCCCAGTAGTCGTCCACCGAGGGGTTGCGGGCCTGGATGCTGGTGCCCATGGCGCCGTCGTAAATGACGACCCGTTCGTGCACGGCATTGAGAAAGTCGCTCATTCGTCCTGTATTGCGGTCTTCCCCGAGGCTATCGCTGCGGAGTACAGGTGGCTAGCGCGATCTGGCCAACTGGATCAAACGTCGCTGGCAGCGGGAAGTAAGAAAGACTCGCTATGCTGGTTTAAGTATCGCAGTTTCTTTTGCCGGGCGAAAGTTCGGCGCAGCCAAGTGGGGGGTTCGCAACCCGTCAGGGCTTTCTGCGCATTGAGAGGTGCGGAAGTCGGAGAATCATCCCTGGCTGCGCTAGCCATGACAAAGACAACGATCTTGGAAACCGACCCGGCGCTCCATTAGAACAGTTTAAGCATTAATGTAGCCGGGATGAAGCAGCCATGCCGCCGCCGGCTGAAGGCCGATCCTTTCTAATGGCAGCAACGCGCCGCTGAATGAAGCGCCGCTCCACGCGGGCCTTCGCCCGACTACACTAATTCGAAACTGATCTAACGGCCACTTCCCTTGATAACCTGCAGGATGGCCAGACCATTGACCGGCACCTGCAGGGTCAGGCTTCCGTCCTTCAACTCCTCGTATTCGGGATAAGGCAATTGCGACTGCTGCCGCAGCTCTCGAATCTGATTTTGTGTGGGGTAACGGGGTTTGCCCATCTTCTCGTACAGCGCGAGGGTATTGCCGTGTCCTGCATCCACACGGCTGACGCGGACGCCGGAATCAGGTCTCACACCCTTGATGTCGACCTTTACCGTTCGTGGCGCGCCGGTAGAACCGGGATTGGCAATGTTCCACAGCGCGATGACCAGCACTCCAGCACTTGTCTTCGTGACCAGCACATCGTGGTTGGTGTTTTCGAGGCGTTGCGTGCCAAGGTGATGGAGCACTTGGAAGGCATAGAACGAAGGCTTGGGAATACCGCCTGCGGCGACCAGCCCGAAGCCACCGTAAAACGGCTCCTTCACCACGCCCTGTTCTTCGAACACGTCGGAGAAGGTCCAGTACGACATCATCTGGGTTAAACCGTCACACTGGCTGATGGTGGCCGCCAGCCACGGCGCCATATAGACGGAGTCTGTCACTTCGACCTGATTGTCGTAAGCGGCGTTAAACTCGCTCCAGACCAGCGGCAGATCGGGAAGCGCCGAGGCCTTGATCTCGTCGTGCACTTTCTTGACTGCGCGACAGACCATCTGATCGCGTGGAATGTTTTCGCTAGTGTGGAAAACATCGCTGGCTTTATCGTTGCCGTATACGTGGGAGGAAACGAAGTCGAGAGGGACTTTGGCCTGCGCGGCATGCTTGATCATGGCATCGACCCAGGCTGCCTGGGCTGTCGCCGGGCCACCGACGCGCAATCGCGGGCTGACCGCCTTGATGTCCCGCGCCGTATGGTCGTACAGCTCAAAGTACGATTCCTGCCGCGGAGTCCCCGTCCAGAAATCGAGATTAGGCTCGTTCCACACCTCGAAGTACCAACTCGCAACCTCGCCCACGCCATAGCGATCGACGAGATGCTTCACGAATTGCGTAATCATGTCGTCCCATTTGGCGTAGTCCTTCGGCGGTGAGACGTTAGGGTGGTACCAGAAGGATTGCAGGTCCCGCCGGGCGGCCAATTGGTATGGCATGAAACTGAGCTCGACGAACGGCTTCACATTGTTCGCCAGCAGTCCATCGTAAATCTGGTCAACATAGGAGAAGTTGTAAATCGGATGGCCTTGCTTGTCTTCGCTATAAACCCCCACGTCATCGTCAAGAATGGCGTGAAAGCGCACGTAATGAAGTCCAGTGATTTCGCGGACCGAACGCAAGTCGCGGCGATAGGAGTCGCGTAAGCTGAGGGTAGCTCGACCCGAACCGAACATCTGCTCCCAGAAATGGGGAAGCGGATGCATTGGCCCATTGGCATCAATAGCAATTGTTTCCGCCGGCACTTGTGCCTGCAGCGACAGCGGCAAAAGCGCCAAAACCAGCAGGTAGTACAGAGCGAGGAATCGCACAAGCATCGATGTCTCCAAGGACCCCGGGAGGCAGTTATTCCCCTCAATAGTGTCCCACATGTGACGCTTCTCGGGGTGCGAGACGATCGTTTTGTCGCAACCTCAAGACGCGCCCGCAGGTGAGTATCGCGACCTAATGACAGGCTTGCGCCTGCTTAGAGGTTGGACGAAATTTCCCATACTCGGACAGCACATCGTATATCGTTTCCAGAGAAAGGATCTATTGTGAAACATGGGAAGCTGGGAAAGTCGGGGATGCAAGTTTCGGTTGTGGGGCTGGGTTGCAACAACTTCGGGTTTGTTGCGGGCATGGATGTGGAAGCATCGCGCAAAGTCATCGACCAAGCGATCGACTGCGGCATCAACTTTTTCGACACGTCGGACAGTTATGGCAGCTCGGAAGAAATTCTAGGCGAGGTGTTGCGCGAGCGCCGCCAGAAGATTGTGCTGGCCACAAAGTTCGGGTCCCAGTTGGACCGGGAAGGCAAGAAGAAGGGTGCGTCGCGCGCCTATATTCTTTCGGCCATCGAATCCAGCCTGCGGCGGCTGCAGACGGATTGGATTGATCTTTACCAGCTCCACCGTCCCGACCCTGACACGCCAATGGAAGAGACTCTAAGGGCGCTTGACGACTTGGTCCACCAAGGCAAAGTCCTTCACATCGGCTGCTCCAATCTGTCTTCCGATCAGCTTGTCGAAGCTCAGAGCATTGCCGAAGACCAGCATCTGACGAGTTTTGTTTCCAGCCAGGATGAATACAGTCTGCTGGTGCGCCACATCGAACGAGAGCTGCTGCCAGTGGTGGAGAAATATGGTATGGCTGAGATCCCCTACTTTCCACTGGCGAGCGGACTACTCACCGGCAAGTATCGGAAAGGACAGGCCGCTCCCAAGGGTTCGCGACTTGCGCAGAGTCAACGACTAGCGGACCGATATCTGCATGAGGCCCATTTCGAAAAAGTGGAGCGTTTGGAATACTTCGCGAAAGAACATGGCCATACACTAGTGGAGCTAGCGTTTAGCTGGCTGCTGGCGCGTCCTGCAGTGGCCAGCGTGATAGCCGGAGCCACAAAGCCGGAACAGGTCGAAACGAACGCGGTATCCGCCAACTGGGACCTGAGCTCGGAGGAGCTTGCCGAGATCGACCGCATCACCAGCGTAAGGCCCGGGTAAGGTGGAAAAATCGACGAGTCCCTTCAGTATGCCACCTTAGGATATGGCTGCCCCTTGGCTGGAGCCGTTGTCGGCGGAATATTACCCTCCATGGTAGGACTGCCTGAATCACCCGTGGTACCACTGTGCCAAAACTTTGAGAGATTGTATTCCGCTTTATCTGCAATTCATTGCATCTCGCGAGCATCAGAGCCATGATGCCGTCGTGGTAAATCTAACATTCTTATGATGCTTACATCCTCTTCGCCGGGAACCCAACTTGGAGAGAAACGTGCATGGGTCTGATGGGGTAGTTTGCGCTTGCGCTCTACCTCAAGATCGGCAGCGCCAATTCGTTTAGGATTCTTGGTTCCCCGAAGAATTTGAGTCTTCCCGGAACGCGATGGTCCAGACTCAACGTTATCGCTGTCTTTACATCTGACCGTGGAGGACTTGAATGAAGAAACTCAGCATATTGGGAGCGGCATTGCTTGCCCTGATGATGGCCCTATCAGGATTAGCGACTGCCGCCAATCTACTAAGCAACGGAAGCTTCGAATCGGGCAGCTTTCCCCCTTGGGTTCAGGGCGTCACCCCCAATGGCACACCGGGAGCCGGCTTCCCAATAATCACCGCATGGCCCTTGGGCGGCATGAACGCTGCCGAGTACGAGGTTGGCGAAGTGACCTTTGATGGCACTTTCCAGGGCGCAACCCTGTCACAGACCTTCTCGACCACGGGCGGAACCCTAAATCTGGGCTTCATGTGGGCAGCCATGGGCGATGGAATCCACCAAAATGCAGATGGCGGCTTCTTCGCGCTGGTGCTCGATGGAGTAACCCTTGCCAGCCATGACGTCGGCACGATCGATCCGACTCAGTTAATCACCGGCAACCTGATGGCGACCGATCCTGTCTCTGCCGGCGTGCACACTTTCGAGATCGACATTCTGCGCCCCTACTTGTCGACCCAGGGGAACACTCCCTATCAATTCGTCACCGGTGCGTTTGTGAATGGTCCGGGGGGATCGACTCCGGAACCGAGCACTCTGCTCCTTCTCGGCTCTGGCATAGCCGGCCTGTGGTTCCGGCGTAGGCGCTCCTAGAACAACGTTCTACCGACGCTCAGAAAGGCTGACTTTAGGTGCCACTTGGCGGCAGGTTCCAGGACTTATCGATGAAATAAACTGCCCCGTTCCAGCTTGGGTACGGTGGGAACGGGGCAGTTTAGTGCAAAGCTTCATAGTACGAAGTCGCATGGGCCCCACATCTGCTTAGCGCTTGCCACCTGCTTCCACCATGTTCTCAAACCCATGCGGAAGTGCTGCTTTCACTTGGCACGCCCCCCGTCGCAGAGTATTGCCGCATAGTCTCGGCCAATCGAACAACTTACGCCCCTAAGCCAGTTTCACAGTTGGTGCAGACGGGGTAGAGGTTCAAGCTGGTGTCCCATCCGCTCCACGTTATGAGGCTTGGGATTCATTTATCCGCCGCGGACGCGGCGCTAAAGCGCCGCTCTACCCGTACTCGCCCGACTACACCAACGCTGAAACTGCTCTAGCCTCGGCTCTAGTCAGACCTGAGAACGTACTGCAATAAAAATGCGCCGAGCGACTGCTGTCGTCTCGGCGCAAGGATAGAAGAAATCTAAAACATCATCACAGCAACTTGCGGCGAATGGAACCGAGCACTCCGAGCGCTCCGGTGCCGAGCAGCAGCAGGCTGGCTGGCTCGGGGGTTGTTGCTGGGCTACCGCGATTGGCGCCCCACTGTTGGCCATTCGAGTCAAGCAGGAAGAAGTCAACTAAGGATTGCCCCGGGGGGCCGTCCAGAACATCGAAAACCGAGGAGTAATTCCCGTCGATGGTCCAGGTTTCGGTTGCCCCGCAAGCGCTGCAGAAAAATCCAGAAGGTTGGGTGCCGAAGACATCTGACCAGCCGAACGGATTGTCGGGCTGGACCGGGGAAAAGTTCGACTCGGGCAGATTAAACGTCGCTGAGTTAAAGCCAAACCCTAAGATATTGGCCCCGTTTGTGACGGTCAATGACGCAAAGATCGTTCCGTCGCCTTGCAGAGTGAAGGTAACAGATCCCTGGCTCGGAACTGTATTCAGGTTTTGATCAATCGTGAACTGACCAGTGACGGAATCCGCAAAGGCTACGACGCTAAGCAGGCAAAGACACAGCACCAAAAACATCGCACGAAAACGATACATGAGAAGGTGCCCTCCTATCGGCAGGTTGAGATCTCACGGTTGTTAGTGCAAGTTCGTCTCCAAATTAAGAACAATGGATTCTATAACTTGCATTGCAAGCAGCCGGTAAGATCGCAGACTATTGCATATCGGCTTCGAGCGGAAGGGAGAATCATTGCCACCCACGCGGGGCCTCCGGAACCGTATTAAGCTTGGCGGTCCTGGTCCTGGAGGAATTGCCTAACCACATCGGCAGCGTCCTTCTTTTCGCCGTCCACGGCGTAATTCATCTGTCGCATATCCTCGGCGGTGATGCGTCCGCCCAGGTGATCGAAAGCTGCTTTCGCCTGGGGACACTCCTGAAAAACCTGCGGACGCACAATCGGCACCGCATCATAGGGAGGGAAATAATGTCTGTCGTCTTCGAGCACGACAAACCCGAGCGCGGCGATCAAGCCGTCCGTGTTGTTGCCGGCGACGACATCCGCGGATTTGTTTTGCAGCGCGCGGTAGAGCAGTCCCAAATCCATCACCCGCGGCGCTTCGGCAAACTTCAGGCCATAGGTACTGACCAGACCCTTATATCCGTCCTGGCGCTCGAGGAATTCGTACCCTACTCCCAGGCGCAAACTCGGGGCAACGCTCGCGAGTTGCGAGAGTGTGGTCAGCTTCAACCGACGTGCGTCATCCCCTCGCATGACCATGGCAAAGCTGTTGTTGAAGCCAAGCGGCGGCATGACATCGAGATTGAACTTGCGACTGTATGCCTCTTTCACTTGCTGGTACACGCTTTGCGAATCGTTAGACAGATGTTCCTTCAGGATAGCGGCGATGGCGGTTCCGGTGTACTCGACGTACATGTCGATCCGTCCGGCTAGCAAGGCTTGGTGACAGATGTAGGTGCCAGCAAGATAGAAGCGCCGCTCGACAGCATTTCGACACACCCTTCGCAGAAGTTGGGCCAGCAGTTCGGCCAAGACAAGTTGTTCGGTGAAGTTCTTAGAGCCTACGGTGAGCGCGTTCTTGCGCGGCATGCAACCCGCCGCGGAAAACAGAGCAAGGCCAGCAACGAAGCTGCGGCGGTCCATGTCAGTGGATCCTGCGAACCGTTAGCTTTTCGAAACCGCTCAGCAGCAGGTCCGCAGCCAATGCCATCAAAGCCGCAGGAATGGCGCCGGCAAGGATCACTCCGTTATCCACCATGGCAATGCCGCGGAAGATGAACTCGCCAAGTCCGCCCGCACCGATCGCAGCCGCGATAGTTGCAACGCCAATGGTAATCACGGCAGCGACCCGAATGCCTGCCAGCATCACTGGCAACGCCAAAGGAAGTTCCACATACCCGAGCAGTTGGCTCGAAGTGAGGCCCATGGCGACGGCGGCCTCGCGCACCGGCGTACTGATGCCTGAAATCCCGACGTAGGTATTGCGCACCACCGGGAGCAGCGCATAGAGAGCAAGCGCAATGATCGCTAACCGGTCAGCGCGAGCGCCCAGCCACGGCAACGGCAGCAGCAATCCGAAGAGCGCAAGACTGGGAATCGTCTGGAGTACGTTGGTGCTGCCGAGTACAAACGCCTTCCATTTCGGACGGCGGGTGAGAAGTATCCCCAATGGCACTCCGATAACGATGGCCAACAGCATCGAAATTCCCACCAGCCACAGGTGTTCGGCGGTCAGGGTGGCTACTTCGCGCTTATGGGTGAGAAGAAAGCCCAAAGGTTACGCGTCCTTAACCAGCGGACATAACGGGCTGCGACCGGCAATGCATTCGCACCCCATCCGAGAGAATACATCAGCAAGTAGCGGTGTTACCATGCTGCCTTAGCTGCCGAGCCAAGTGCATGCGGCTTGCAGCGGCTCAGAATGCGCTCCCCAGGGCATCCCCGCTCGCTTTGACTGTTATGATGAAGGACAAGAGTTCCAGCCCGATGTCATCCCCCATCCAACAGTTTGCGGCGCCCACCTCCCTCGATGGTTACTTGCTGGAAGTGGCGGACGCGGTAAACCGGACGCTGGACCTGAACACTCTGCTACAACGTGTGGCGGAGATGCTGAAACGGGTCATCGATTACGAAATTTTTGCCATCCTGTTGTTGAACGAGAAGACGCAAGAGCTGCGCGTCCGTTTCCAGGTTGGGCATCCTCCCGAGGTAGCGGAACGCATCCGCATCCAGGTTGGCCAAGGCGTTACCGGGCAGGCCGTACAACGCCGCGAGACTGTGCTGGTCAACGATGTGACGGCCGAGCAGAACTTCATCAACTCGGCACCAGGGGTGCGATCCGAGTTGGCAGCGCCACTGATCGCCAAGAATAAAGTGATCGGCGTTATCGACGTGGAAGCTGCACAACCCGGGGCTTTCACCGAGGAACACAAGCACCTCCTGACGTTGTTTGCGTCTCGTATTTCCGTTGGCATCGAGAACGCACGCTTGTATACGCGCGTATCGCGACAGGCAAGGCAACTAACCTTGCTGACCGAGATCAGCCGCGAACTGACCTCTATTCTCAACGTTGACCAACTACTAAAGCGGATCGCGGAATTAGTGACCCGCATCATCGATTACCAGATGTTTTCCATCCTGCTGCTGGATCCGAGTGGCAGCCTGTTGCAGCATCGCTTCTCATTGCGCTTCAACGAGAGCGTAAAACTCAAGCACGAGATTCCCTTGGGCGTAGGCCTGGTGGGATATGCCGCCCAGCACAAGCAGGCCGTCCTGGTGCCGGATGTCAGCAAAGACCCGCGCTACATCAAGGCCAATCCGGAGACCCGCTCGGAACTTTGCATTCCACTGATCTACAAAGATAACGTAATCGGCGTACTCGACATCGAACACACCCGTCGCGGATACTTTACCGAAGATCATGTCCGCACCATGACCACCCTGGCGGCGCAGGTGGCAATCGCCATTGAGAATGCGACGCTATATGAACGCATCGCGCGGCAGGAAAAGCGACTGGAGCAAGACCTGGCGCTGGCGCGGGAGTTGCAATTCCGGCTGCTGCCGCAGAAATTGCCCACATTTCAGAATGCAGAAGTGGCTTCTCGCTTTGCGCCGGCGCGCCAGATCGGCGGAGACCTTTACGACTTCGTAAAGTACAGCGGACAGGGCGTAAATGGCATCGCGGTCGGCGATGTCAGCGGCAAAGGCGCGCCCGCCGCCATCTATGCGGCGCTGGTCAGCGGCATTGCACGTTCGCTGGCCAACGAAGAGCCCAGTGCCGCCGGTATGCTGGAGGCGATCAACCTTTCGCTCTCGGAACGTCCGATTGAGGGCCAGTACGTCTCGATGATCTACGCCATCTGGGACGACGACCAGCAACTGCTCCAGATCTCGAACTCAGGCTTGCCGCGTCCGCTTCACTACCGTGATGGCAAACTGGAAGAGATTCAAGTTACCGGTTTGCCCATCGGTTTGTTCGCCAATGCCACCTACGACGAATTGAATATCCGCGGGCGGGCGGGCGACGTGTTCCTCTTCTTCAGCGATGGCATTCTCGACGCCACCAGTTCTGAGGGCGAGATGTTCGGTCGCAAGAGACTGGAGAAGATCACACGAACGAACGCCCATCGCAGCGCCGAAGAATTGGTGGATGCCATCTTCCGCGCAGTCTCCAGTCATGCTGAAGGCGTGGAAACCTTCGACGACCAGACTATCGTCGCCCTCAAGGTGAAAGGAGCTTCCGCCAAAAAGTGAAAGTTACCCATCCAGCGGAACGTCCACCTGCATTTAGCTACAGCCGCCATAGGTCACTATTCCATAAGTCCGACGTTGAATTGCGCGCCGACAAGGTTCCGCTCTCGCGCCTGGCGCGACTCTACGACACGCCGCTTTATGTCTACTCGGGTTCGACGATTCGCCAGCGCTTCCAACAGTTCGACCAGGCGTTTGAGGGCTCCGAGCACACCATTTGTTACTCGGTGAAGGCGAATTCGAACCTCTCGATCCTGCGGCTGCTGGCCCGTCTGGGTGCGGGTTTCGATATCGTGTCTGGTGGAGAACTTCAGCGGGTCACCGAAGCCAGCGGCAAACTCAAATCGAAAATCGTTTTTTCCGGAGTGGGAAAGCTGGCCCACGAAATCGATCTGGCGCTTCGCTCTGGCATTTTGCTCTTCAATGTCGAAAGCGCTAGCGAGATGCAATTGCTGGCGGCACGCGCGGCGCATCTTCGCAAATCAGCTAACTTCGCGGTGCGGGTGAATCCCGACGTCGCAGCCGAGACTCACCCTTACATCTCCACCGGCCTGCACCAGCACAAGTTTGGCGTGCCTTGGCGTGACGCGGCAGCGCTCTACCGTCGAGGCGCCGAAAATCACTATTTAAAGCCAGCCGGTATCAGTGTTCACATCGGCTCCCAGATCGCGGATGTGGCCCCCTTTCGCGAAGCCATGGAGCGGGTATCTTCGCTAGCGAGCTCGTTGCGGGCCGAGGGCCACAATATCCGCTTCGTCGATGCGGGCGGAGGTCTCGGTATCCACTACGCACACAATCCGGAAGTAGCCTTTGCCGCGACAGCCAAAGAGTATGCGAAGGCGGTACTGGGACCGCTGAAAGGCCTTGGCATGCATCTTCTGCTAGAACCTGGACGCGCCATTGTAGGCCCTGCCGGAGCCTTGCTGACCCGCGTCGTCTACCGCAAGCGCAATAACGGCAAGCAGTTCGTGGTTGTGGATGCCGCCATGAACGACCTGCTCCGCCCTTCGCTCTACGGTGCCTATCACCAAATCGTTCCGGTTGTTCTGCGGAGAGACCGAGCGATAGAGAAGGTTGATGTGGTCGGACCGGTGTGCGAAACCGGTGATTTTCTGGCTCGTGACTGCGAAATACTCACCGTGCATGAAGGCGAATTGCTGGCCATCCTGGATACCGGCGCTTATGGGATGTCGCTGGCGTCCAATTACAACAGCCGTCCGCGGCCGGCTGAGGTGGTGGTGGACGGCGAGCGGATGCGGCTCGTGCGTAAGCGGGAGTCCATCCGCGAGCTACTGGCACCTGAGCGCATCTGACACCCCACCAGAGTCTTGCCTGATGTAACTCTCTTGGTTCCACGATTTTGCCGATTGCGTTTGGCTCCGACTTGTCCTATGCTCGCTTTCCACTGGAGATTGCATGCAACCAAATAAGTACGACGCAGCCACTTCTACTGCGCTCTGTCTCTGGTGTTATTCCCAATATCTCAAAAGCACAAGCCGGGCTCGTGACGGGCAGACGTTTTGCTCCAGGAAATGTGAGTTGATTGGACGCTCCTGGTTGGAAGACAGCTTGAAACCCAAGAGCGAATAACCGAAGGCGCGGCTTTCCGGCCGCGCCCTCCTCTTTACAATCTTCTGACTCCGGGACCTTTGCCACTGCGATCTATGCCCTATCCGTTCTAGCGCTGTCCCCACTTCAACTTGGCGCGCAACGCCTCGAAGAAGGTCCTTCGCATCCGCAGCAACTTTACGGTGTGGCGGGCGCGGCAGCAAACCACGCGATCGCCCTGTTTCACAGGCAGGCCGACTTGTCCATCAATGCTGAGGAACGCATCTTCCTCATCGGAAGTCTCAACTCGCAACTCGATCTGGGCTTTGTCGGTTACCACTAGGGGGCGATGGGTCAGCGAATGGGGACACACCGGCGTCACCACAAACGATTCGACCGATGGCATCAAGATAGGGCCGCCCGCCGCCAGGGAATAGGCGGTTGAACCGGTGGGAGTGGCGATGATTACGCCATCGGCCTTGTAGTTGAAAACGAAAGCCCCATCAATGACCAGATCGAAATCAATCAACCTGGAGATCGCGCTCTTGTTCACTACCGCGTCGTTCAATGCGAAGTGGTGGGCCAGACACTCTCCGCCACGAAACAGCCTGCAATCGAGGACGGCGCGCTCTTCCATGGGGCAGAGGCAGGAGTTTACGGCATCGAGCGTCGGGTACAACTCGCTCAGTGGAACTTCAGTTAGAAACCCCAGCGAGCCCAGGTTAACCGCCAGAATGGGCACGCCTTCATGGGCGACGGCGCGCGCCGCGGAAAGCAACGTGCCATCGCCGCCCAGCACCAGGGCAAAGTCGGGATGCTTGGCGCCTATTTGCTGACGCGGAACAACCTCTTCACCGTTGGTGTACTGTGCGGTTTCCTGGTCCAGATAGAGTTGATAGCCGTGGCTGCGAAACCAGCCCAGCAGTTCCGGCAGAATGCCAGCCAGTTCAGCTTTTGCGGGTTTCGAGATGATAGCGACAGACTTCATGTGATTGCGTCAGTGTAGCGCGCCTAACTATTTCGCTGGAAGGCCGAGAAAACGGGCGTGCAGCAAGAATTCGCGGTTCCCCTCCGCGCCAAGGATCGGAGACTCGATGACCTCGACCTCGGTACGACCAAGCGCTTCCACGGCGTCGGCCACCTTGGTCACTGCCTTCTGCTGAGCCAGGGCATCGCGCACAATCCCGCCCTTCCCGACCTGACCACGGCCAACTTCAAACTGTGGCTTCACCAGCAAAATCAGTTCGAACCCTTTGCCGGAAGAACTGGCGCGGGCACACCGCACCACCGCCGGGAGCACGAGTGTAGCAGAGATGAACGAAACGTCCATGACAACCAAGCTGACAGGCTCGCGCTTTTCCGGATCAGTCCAGATCTGCTCCAGCGTGAGATAGCGAGCGTTGGTCTTCTCCAGCAATTGCACACGCGGATCGCTGCGCAACCGGGCATCCATTTGGCCGTATCCGGTATCGACGGCGATCACCCGAGAGGCGCCATTCTGCAACAGGCAATCAGTAAAGCCGCCGGTAGATGCCCCAATGTCCATGCAGCATTTATCTCGCACATCAATGTGCCAGTGTTCCAGTGCCCGCGCCAGTTTCAATCCGCCACGACTCACAAACGGCTGGTCGTCGCCGAGGATGCGAATGGTCGCGTCCTCTTCAACGAGGGCGCCTGCCTTCTCAAGCTTCTGCGCGTTGACCAATACTCTTCCGGCAAGAATGAGCGCTTGGGCACGCTCCCGCGAAGGCGCGAGTCCGCGTTGGAAGAGCAGTTTGTCGAGCCGCGATTTCACTGCGGCAGACTAGCACGACGACAACCTCGGTTCGAACCAGCCGCCGCCGCCCTCGATCGTGTGGCCCGAAAACTGGCGTGCGGCTTTCTGGTGCTGCATTTCGCACTTCGTACAGGGCATTGTGGTGAAGATTTCGGAGTTCATACAACTTAGCGGCTACACCATCTGCTTTTCCACAGCGTTATGCACATTGATGTTGAAAACGTCTCCGCTAAATGGGTCAAATCAAATCGAGCCAGGCGATTCCCACCACCGCAAACACAGTTACCCTTCGCTACAAGACTCGGGAAAGCCATTTACGTGTCCGCAGCGAAATTTTCCTGCGATACAATGACGCATCCCCGGGATCGAGCGAATGGCGACCAAGAGCAAGAAGCGATCTAATAAAAGCAGCCGCAACCACACAGCGGCGGAAAAGCCGCTGGGACGTACTCCAGCGCAATCCGCCAATGGCAATGGGTCATCGCCATCGAATCGCGACATGCTGCGCAGGATGTATTGTGCGATGTTGAAGTGCCGCATGATGCAAGAGATGGCATGCGATCCAAACGCTGGAATTAATTACGATTTCACCACAGGCCACGAAGCCATTGTCGATCGGCGCCTCTATCGACCTGAAACCGGAAGACACGGTTGCCGCTTCCTATCGCAACTTCGCTGCCGGCATCGCGATGGGTATATCGCTGAAGTATCTGTTGAAGGAGCCCGCCGCAAATAACTCAGATAAACGGAAAGCGTCGATCCTCTCCTGCCGATGTGATCTGTCCGGCTCGACTTCACCCGCCGCCCTTCTCGGCGATCCATTCAACCTGGCCACCGGTCTTGCCCTGTTTCATAAGCTGGAGCAAAAGCGCAATGTGGTAGTGGCTTTCTGGGACGAAGATGCGGCTTCGCTCGAAGACAGCCACGAGGCATTAAAGTTCGCCGGCATTCACAAACTGCCACTCCTTTATGTAACCAGGAGCGGGGAGCTGGACGAACCGCGGCGTAGAAAACGTAGCGCGCTGGAAGAGTTCAGCTTTATAGCAAAGGATTATGGATTCCCCAGCATCCTGGTAGACGGGAACGACGTAGTTGCGGTGTGGCGCGCGGCACAGGAATCCATCCATCGTGCACGCAACGGCGCCGGTCCCACGCTGATCGAGGCCCAGATCAAGTCGGCATGTTTTGACGATCCGCTTGCACACGTGCAGCACTACATGACCAAGCGCGGCGCGTGGGATGATGGGTGGAAACAGCAGCTCGTCGACCAGATCAACGAGGAGATTGCGGAGGCGATACGGCCGTGGTGAAGCTGAGTCTGTTCGCAGCGCCCTGCTCCCACTCATTCGCAACAGCGGCGAAAGAATGGGGCGCCCATTTCTGGCACGGGACCGCTTCAAAACGGAGGTCAACTACAGCTTTTCGTAAAACTCGCACGCCGAGCACGAGATGTACATGCCGCCCGGAATGTCTTTCTCGCGGTCTTTCACGCGTTTGACCACCCGGGTGGGTTTGCCGCACTGCGGGCAGTCCGTGCTCTTGGTGGTATCCATGACCTTTTTACGGTCTGCGGTCTTTGCGATCTTCGCCATTCTCTTCTCCTAAAAATGCCACGGGCAGACCTCCGCCCTGTGGGGGATAAACTGTGGTGTTCTGTTCGGCAGTAAACGCAGATAAGCAGATGGGCGCGTCAGCGCGAGATGCACATGTCTTCAGCCCACGCTCTTCACTCGAAGAACGGCTTCGACTGCAGGCGGGCGCCGGAGCGCCACTCTCTACTGGCCGTATACACTTTGTATTTTACATGAGAAGGAGGACGTACGGCCTGCCCATCCTCGCCTCGTCCAGAAACTGTGGCCTGCGGTGTATGGTTAGTGAGCAACTAATTTGAGCAGTGCGGGGACGACATGTTCCAAAAATACAAAGAGATCATTCTCGGGATCGGTTTTGGAATCGCTGCGATGATTATTGACACTGGCATGGACGCCAAAGTGGAAGGCACCACTCTGGCTGGAGAGTTAACGGGGCATCCGGGAATGATGTTTTACCGTCTCGGATTTGTCCTCCTGGGTCTGGTTCTTGGCTGGCTACTGTGGCGGAACCACAAGCGCGACCGTGAGTTTCAGCTTTTGGAGGAAACTCTGCACCGCCTCCAACAGGAGTGCGGCACGCAGGCCGTGCTGTTGCGTTCGACCCTCCAGGTCATGTTGACTCGCGATGATTTCCACCTCCCAGACGAAGCTCAACGACTGGTCCGCGATGCTTATGAACGATCGCAGGAATTCCAGAAAATAGCCGAGCAGAGGATGCCGGCCATCAGGGCTTAGGGTCATCTGCAGCCAGTTACCGGACAACTCGGAACTGATCTAATAATCAGACCAGTACCGGCAACCGCAGGGCGTTTGACCCCGCTCTTCGCCGCCTGATACCTTCAACTGTTTGTCCCACCCGCAAATTTCCATCAAGCGAGAAGCTTCATGGCACTCAAGTTCAAAGGCGTGGATTTCATCGAGTTCGACACGCTGCTCAACGACGACGAACGGCTGGTCCGCGACAATACCCGCAAGTTCATCGAAGAGAACCTTATCCCCATCATCGAGATGTGCAACCGCGAAGGCCGCTTCCCCAAGGAACTAATTAAGCCGATGGGCGAGCTGGGCTTTTATGGCGCCAGCCTCAAGGGGTATGGCTGCGCCGGCATGTCAGCCGTCGAGTACGGCCTGATGACCCAGGAACTGGAGCGCGGCGACAGCGGCGTGCGCTCGTTTGTCAGCGTGCAATCGGGGCTATGCATGTATCCCATCTACGCCTTCGGCAGCGAGGAACAGAAGAAGAAGTATTTGCCAAAAATGGCACTTGGGGAAATTCTTGGATGTTTTGGTTTAACTGAGCCGGACGCTGGATCGAACCCCAGCGCCATGCGCACGCGCGCGCGTAAGGACGGCAACAGCTACGTGCTGAATGGCGAGAAGATGTGGATCACCTCCGGCTCGATCGCCGACATCGCCATCATCTGGGCCAAAGTTGAAGACGAGGACAACCGCATTCGCGGCTTCATCGTGGAGACCGACCGCCCGGGATTCAAGGCTGCCGACGTGCACGGGAAGTTTTCGCTGAGGGCGTCGGTTACTTCAAGTCTTGCTTTACAGGATGTTCGCATCCCCATAGAAAACCTATTGCCTGAATCGGGGGGATTGAAATCGCCGTTAAGCTGCCTGAACCAGGCGCGCTACGGCATCGGCTGGGGCGCCATCGGGGCAGCGATGGCCTGCTATGACTGCGCACTACAGTACGCACAGTTCCGCAAACAGTTCCGCGACCAACCTATAGCGTCGCATCAACTGGTGCAGGAAAAACTGGTGTGGATGATCAGCGAAATCACCAAGGCGCAGTTGCTCGCGCTGCAGGTTGGCCGGCTGAAGGACATGGGCAAGGTCAAGCCATGGCACATCTCGATGGCCAAGCGCAACAATGTCTGGATGGCGCTGGAGTGCGCGCGCATGGCCCGCGACATTCTCGGCGCGAACGGGATTGCTGACGAGTATCCTATCTTCCGCCACATGGCGAACTTGGAGTCGGTAAAAACATACGAGGGCACGCACGACATTCATGCGCTGATCATCGGAGAGCACATCACGGGGCACGCAGCGTTTTAGAGCGGGGGTAAGGGGCGAGCGATCAGTGGCTAGTCATGCATTGCTCAAAGCCGTACCATCCTGTATGACGGACTTGAGGTTTTGACGAGCCCGTAGGTTGGTTGGCGGAGGCGGTGAGCCCTCAAGGTGGAACTGCCGCCTTGTACCCTGTTTCGGAAATTCGATGGCAAGACGCCGAGCGTAGCGGTATGCTTACGGTTTGCCGGGTACCAGGTTCGCGGAAGCGTTCCTGTCCGGTCTTTCTACATATGCAGTACTCCCGCGGACTTGCGCTGAATAGCACTCTTATTCCGGCGCCGCAAGCCGCGGCATCCCGGAGGCCACATGGCGACCAAAGTTCAAACCGAAGAACCCATCGTTGAACATTCTCCCACTGCAAACCTGGAAACTGACCTCGCGCTGGAATTCCTGCGCGTGGTAGAGGAAGCGGCCATCGCTTGCGGCAAGACCATGGGGCAGGGCAACCGCAAACACGCCGATCATGTGGCCACCGAAGCCATGCGCGGCGTTATGGACTCGGTGCCGATGGATGGAACCATCGTCATCGGCGAGGGCGAACGCGATGAAGCACCCATGCTGTATATCGGCGAAAAAGTTGGCAAACGGGATGGCGACAGCTATCCCGCGGTAGACATTGCGGTCGATCCGCTGGAGGGTACAAACCTGTGCGCAACCGGATCGCCCGGCGCGATCACCGTGCTGGCTGCCTCCGAGCATGGCGGCCTGCTGCATGCGCCCGATTGCTACATGGAGAAGATCGTCGTGGGGCCCTCCTGCAAAGGCATGGTCGATCTCGAGGCCCCGGTGTCGCACAATCTGAATGTGATTGCTAAGGTACTGGATCGGACGGTCGAAGATCTGGTGATCATCATTCTCGACCGCCCGCGGCACGAGAGCCTGATCAACGAGATTCGCAAAGCCGGGGCGCGTATTCGGCTCATCTCCGACGGCGATCTTTCGCCGGGCGTCGCAGCGGCAATGTTGGGGTCGGGCGTACATGCGGTGATGGGTACCGGCGGAGCGCCGGAGGGCGTCATTACCGCGGCTGCCATTCGCTGCTTAAACGGCTACATGGTCGGCCGTCTGGTCGGCTACACCCCCGAGCAGGGCGAGCGTATGAAGGACATGGGCATCTCCGATCCTAAGCGCATCTACACGGCCGACGAGCTCGCTCCGGGCAAAAACATCATCTTTGCTGCGACCGGGGTCACCGATGGACCGCTACTCAAGGGCGTGCGTTTCTTTGGCGATGGCGTGCGTACCTCGTCCCTGGTAATGAAGCTGAACAAGAGCAAGGTCAGGTTTATCGAAACCGTGCACGTGGACCGGCGTCCGGACGTGAAAGTCAGAATTCCGGAAAGATAGGACCGGCGTTCCCGACTGGCACACCAGGGCTCCCCCCTCGGACGCCAAAATTAGGGAACCACATGGATGCCCCTGCGAAGGGGCCGGCCTTTGCCGGCTAGGGGCCCTTTTGCGAATGCGGACGAGGCGATGCAACTCATTATTTCCTGCTTGCTTCTGTAGGAAGAGGAGTAAAATTCCATTAAAGGAACGTAGCTGCGGGTGGAATCACTCCATCCGGAGAGGCCTTTGCATGAACGTCCATTTCAGCTACAAGATTTCCAAAACTTCCCGACCTCGAAAAACTAATCAACCAACAAGTGGAAAAGCTGGGCCGATATCTTCGGGTATTCCGTCCTGACCTCGTGCACCTGAAGGGCCTGATCGAAGAAAACTCGGCGCGCGAGGGCGTGGTCGTGTCGCTTAACCTGCGACTTCCGTCAGGGCAGATGGCGGCACAGGAGACCAGCGCGACCGCAACGGCCGCGATCAAAGCTGCCTTCGATTCCATTGCCGAGCAAGTGAAGAAGCACAAGGAGTTGTTGCGCAGCCATCACAAGGGAGCGCACCGTCGCGGTCGGGAGCGACCGCCGGCCGGCACAGTGCCGTTCGAAGAGACGCTAGCGGCGGTCAAGCCCGAGCACATTTCCGGCGCCGACATTTCGAGTTACGTCGACGTCAATCTACCGCGTCTGCAGCGCTTCATCCAACGTGAGCTCGACTACCGCGAGAGCCAGGGGCAACTTCAGCCCGGCCAAGTTGCAGCGGAAGATGTGGCCGGGGAGGCAATTGCCAACGCCCTTAGCGAGCAGAACGAGAGTCCAGAACGCGTGAAGCTGGAACCCTGGGTGCATCGGCTGGCGATACGGGCGATTGACCAGCTTGCCCTGGAGAATCGCGAAGACGGCCATGTTCCGCTAGAGCGCTCGCACGGTGAACAGAACGTGCATGCCAGCGATGAGGCGACGCTGCAATTCCACCAGCCCGACGAGCAGCTGTCGGAAGAAAATGTCATTGCCGACCCGACCGCCAACAATCCTGAAGAGCTGGCGGCGCGAGACGAACTGATTAGCCTGGTAGAGACGACCCTGCGCGATGCCGGCCGTGACGAGGCGGAGGCCTTCATCCTGTACACCCTCGAAGGCTTCACCGTGGAAGAGATCGCCGATATCACCAACCGCAATGTGGAGGAGGTGCGCGCGTCCATCGGCAAGGCTCGCGAACACTTGCAACGCGCCTTGCCTATCAAAGATCCGCTTAAAGAGAAGCTCGTGGAGTATTCCAGGAGCGCGTAAATAGAACATGAGGCCGCCCAGCGGTTCCTCCTTCATCATCATGAGAACTCATCCATGAGGAGAACCGGAATGATCACACGAGATGACATCCGAGAACTAGCTAATTTTCACTCGCCGGAAACTTGCGCGGTTACTTTTTACTACCAACCCGCGACGCCGCTGAATAAGTCGCACCGCGAAGAGTCGATCCTGGTCAAGGACCTGGTTCGGAATGCGCTGCGCGACGCCGAGAAGCACGGCCGAAATGGCTGTGCCCGTGCCGACCTGGATCGCATCCAAGGCATGGCCGAGGGCCTGCGCGGAAACGGCGGCAAGGCGAAGGCAATTTTTGCCTGCAGTAAACAGGGTTTCTGGCGCGAGTTTGACATTCCCGCGCGATTGCTTAAGACCAACCTTATCGTGAACCAGCGCTTTCATCTGAAGCCGCTGGCCGCCGTACTGGATGGAGTGCAACATGCCTGCATTGTGCTGCTCGACCGCACCAAGGCGCGCGTCTTCGAATTGGTGAACGATGAAATGGTGGAGAAACAGGACTTCATCAATGAACTCACCCGGCGCGGCAAGAGCGACGGCTGGCGCGGCTATGATGCCGGACATGTCGAGCGCAAACAGATGAACGAAGCGCTGCAGCACTTCAAGACCGTGGCGGATTGCATTGAGCAGTACTTCGAGCGCGGAAGTTGCGATCGATTGCTGATCGGCTGCCATGATGACGTTTGGTCCGAAATTCATCGCGAGCTGCACTCCAACTCCAAGCAGCGTCTGGTGGGACACTTCCGCATCGATCCAAAAATCGCGACCGCCGACCAGATAAAGCAGATGGCGATGGAGCAGCTTGCGCAATACAACTCCCGCTTGAAAAAGGAGCTGATTGGCGAGGTGATCGGCGAAGCCCATCGCAATGGGCGCGGCGCGATTGGTTTGCGACGGGTGTTGCGTTCGCTGGAGGTCGGCGAGGTGCAAACCCTTCTGCTGGGTTCGAACTTCCAGGCGCCGGGAGTGAAGTGCTACCACTGCGGTCATATGGACCTGCATGATGCGCCGGCATGCGTGGTTTGCGGGAAAGAGAACACCCAACTGGAAGACATCGGCGACGCCATCGTAGGATATGCGATTCGCAATGGCATCGATATTGTGTACATCGCTGACGACGAGCAGTTCGATCAGATCGGACGAATCGCGGCCCTGCTGCGCTTCCGTGCCGACCAGAACACCTCGGTGAAAGCTGCCAGCTAGCGTCGAATAAGTACTGGACAAGGCACAGCTTAGGCTGTGCCTTCACTTTTGGGGAGTAGCGGTGAATCTTCGTGTGGCGATTCTCGTATTGCTGCTGCGCTTTGGATGGCCGCTGGCTCGCCCTCGCGGCTCAGCCGAACAGACGCAAGGACACTGAACCCTTGCTGAAAGCGTCGTGCTATCCTCGTTGACCGCTCGTTTTTTTCTGGAGAGTTCGCATGAAAGTTACGCGCCGGGATTTCATCGCAACAACCGCCGTTGGTTCCGCATCGCTCGCACTCGATCTGAAAGCGCAGGCCAGTCCAGCCATGCAGCCGCATCCGCGGGCGCATTGCCGAAGAACCCGGTCATTATCTGCGCTGCCAATGGTTATAACTATCTCGATCGCGGCTACGCGGTGTTGAGCAACGGGGGCGATACGCTCGACGCCGTGATGCAGGTCATCACTGGGCCGGAAGACGATCCCAATGACGACAGCGTCGGCCTCGGCGGACTTCCCAACGAGGACTGTGTTGTGGAGCTCGACGCCTGCTGCATGCACGGTCCAACGCGTATGGCAGGTTCCGTTGCCGGCGTGCGCGACATTAAGAACGTCTCTCTTCTGGCGAAGACAGTCATGGAGCACACCGGTCACGTGATGCTGGTGGGCGAGGGCGCACAAAAGTTTGGGTTCGTGATGGGCTTCCCTAAGGAGAACCTGTTGACCGAGCGCTCGCGGAAGACGTGGCAACTGTGGCGCGAGACCATGTCTAACGATGATTGGTGGGGACCAGGGCTGGCGAGTCCTAAGTTCAAATTTCCCGACACTGCCGGCAACGTCTCCGAATACTATGACGAACGCATCGAGCGGATGGAAAAGTTGGCGGAGAAGATCGGCATTGAGCCGGAGTTTCGCATGGCTGCCATTGAGCGGGTCCTGAGACCACCGACCGGCACGATTCATTGCTCCGTGGTAAACGAGAAGGGCGAGATGTCGGGTGCAACCACCACCAGCGGACTGGCGTGGAAAATCGCCGGACGCGCGGGCGATTCGCCGATCATCGGCGCCGGCAGTTATACCGATCAGGATGTGGGCTCGGCAGGCGCGACGGGCAATGGCGAGGAGAACATCAAGGTCTGCGGCGCGCACACCATCGTCGAGAACATGCGGCATGGCATGTCACCGCAGGAAGCCGGCATGGATGCGTTGAAGCGCATCGTTCGCAACTATGAAGGCTATCCGGAGAAGCTGCGTTATGTGGACATGAGCTACTACATCCTGCGCAAAGATGGCGCTTATGCGGGAGTTTGCATGTGGAGCGGACCGCCCGAACATCTGCGGCGGTTTGCGGTGCACGACGGCAACGGCAAGCGCTACGAGAACGCAGTCGCGCTGTACCAGGGACAGTCGCTGGGCTGGCCGCCGATGCCAGGGCGGAAACATTTGGCGCCGGAGCAGAAGAAGTACAGTTAGGCCACATGCTTGCTGCTGTAACATCTGGTGTTACGCTATATCTCAGTGATCAAGTCGTTTTCGCCATAAGGGCGTCGAGAGGTTCTTCCTCACTGGTTCGAAAGCCGGGGATTCAGCCAAAGCATGGAGTCACGCTTCGCATCCTGCTGACCACCCTGAATCTGGCATCTACGCCGCTGGATATGAACCGGGAAGGGTGGGGATGGTATCCGCTGAAAGGCAACCGAGGGGACACTGGGCCGTCACAGTCAGCGGCAACTGGCGATTGACGTTCTCCTTCGGCGGCGAGGACGCGATTCTCGTTGATTATTGGGATTACCACTAGGAATGAACATGATGATGCACAATCCAGCCAGTCCGGGGGAACTTCTCCGGGAGTTCATGGGGGATCGCAGCGTGACCGAATTGGCCAAGCACATTGGGGTCGCGCGGGCACGCTGTCACGCATGCTCAACGGGCGCAATGCGGTCAGCGTGGACTCAGCATTCGGCTGGGAGAAGCGCTATCGTTCTGCCCGGACTTCTTCGCCAAGGCGCAGCTTCAATACAACCTCTGGCGCAGGTCGCAGAAGAAACGCCGCAGTATCAAACCGCTTGTCGCGGCTCTCGCGTCCAGGTGAGGAGCAAAGGGTTTATTCTTTGAAGCCCAGGAATTCCGCGGACGCTGAAAGTGGGCGCCGTTTACTCCGGGAAGCCGAGCTGCCAACACGGCCTACCTACACAGCTACTGTCACCGTCGTCTCGGTGCGCGTCACCGGCCGGTAGAGCGTGTCGCGCTCGAAGGGAACGCGGCCGGCCTCGGTGATCAGTCGAATCAGATCCTGGCGGCGCAGCATTTGCGGAGTGGTCGCGCCGGCATCGTGGTAGATCTTCTCTTCCACCACCGTCCCGTCGATATCGTCGGCGCCGAAGCGCAGCGTAATCTGCGCCATCTTCGGCGTCACCATCTGCCAGTACGACTTGATGTGCGGGAAGTTGTCGAGCACCAGCCGCGACACCGCGATCTGCTTCAGGTCGAGCATGCCGGTCGTCTTGGGCAGATGCTGCAGCGGAGTGTTGTCCGGATGAAAGGCCAGCGGGATGAACGTCTGGAAGCCGTGCGTGTCGTCCTGTAGCGCGCGCAGCTTCAGCAGATGATCGACGCGGTCTTCATCGTTCTCGACGTGGCCGTAGAGCATGGTCGCGTTCGACTTCAGGCCGACTTCATGCGCGGTGCGCGCCAGTTCGAGCCAGTCGTCGCCATCGATCTTGTGGTCGCAAATGATGTGCCGGATGCGGTCGGAGAAAATCTCGGCGCCACCGCCAGGCATGGAGTCGAGCCCCGCCTCTTTGAACTTGACCAGCACCTCGCGCGGCGTCATCTTGCCGATCTTCGCGAAGAAGGCGATCTCACCATGGTGAACGCTTTGAGGTGCACCTGCGGGAAGCGCTCTTTTAAGCCCGCGATCAGATCGACGTAATACTGGAATGGCAGGTCGGCATGCAGGCCGCCAACGATGTGAAACTCCGTGATCGCTTCGGTGTAGCCGGAACGCGGCGGTGCTCCAGACCTCTTCCAGCGCCATGGTGTACGAGCCGGGGGAATCCTTCTTGCGGCCGAAGGCGCACAGGCGGCAGGCCGCCACGCAAACATTGGTGTAGTTGATGTGGCGGTTGACGTTGAAGTAGGCGACGTCACCGTGCATCCGCTCGCGAACGTGATTGGCCAGCCAGCCGATCGCCAGGATGTCGCCCGTGCGGTAAAGCGTAAGCGCGTCGTCAGCCGACAGACGCTCCTGAGCCATCACCTTGTCGTGAATCGGCTGCAGGCGAGGGTCGTCGGTCTGGAAGGGATGCAGCTTCTTGGCGCTGGCGGTGTGCTGCGATACGGTGGGCATCTTGTTAATCATATCGCAGCAGGGACACTGGATCACAGGGCAAGTTCGCTCGGTAGCGTCTGCGCTGAATGCTTAATCCGATAGCGAAACATCAGAACTCGAACTCCACTCGTCACCCAGGGCGATCATCCAAACTCCTGCAAGGACAAAGCCGGGTACGAATGTCCTAAAAAGTTCTAAAGAGAATCACTGCGGTGCCGAAGACGACCGGCGTATACAGCAGGAATAGGGCGATGAATACCTTCCATGCCTTTAGATATTGATTCTGCAGTTCCGTGGTTCGCATCTTTTTCACCGCCCCAGCATCAGGTCTCCGGCCATGAAGAACAGGAACGCCATCGAGACCAGTCCGTTCATAGTGAAAAATGCGGCGTTCACCCGGCTGAGGTCGTCGTGCTTCACCAACGAGTGCTCGTAGACCAAGAGCAGCGCGACGAATACCACGCCAGCCGACCGCAATCTTCCCCAGCCCAAACACCACCACCATCCAGGCCAGCAAAAGTACCGTCACGAGGTGAAAGACCCGCGCGATGTTTAGCGATTTACGAATGCCAAAAGCCTTGGGAACGGAATAGACGTCGGACGAGCAATCGAAGTCAAAATCCTGGCAGCTATAGAGGATGTCGAAGCCGGCGCCCCAGAACACCACGGCGGCGGTCAGGATCAGGATACGGGGATCGAGCGAACCGCGTACGGCGATCCAGGCAGCGGCCGGAGCAGTGCCCATCGCGAGTCCAAGTACCACGTGCGACCAGCGCGTGAATCGCTTAGTGAAGGAATAGAGAAAGATAATGGCCAGTGCGACCGGGGATAGGTAAAACGCCAGCGGATTCAGTTGATACGCGGCGAAGATCAGGATGGCCGACGTGACCACCACGAACCACGTCACGAACGACTTGCTCAGCTTGCCGGCAGGAAGCGCCCGGACGCGCGTGCGCGGGTTGGCCGCATCAATCGTCGCATCCACCAACCGATTGAAGGCCATGGCTGCCGAGCGTGCCGCCACCAACGCGACGATAATCCAAATCGATGTGTGCAGACTAGGAATACCGCGTGCAGCCAGCACGGCGCCGGTTAATCCAAAAGGGAGCGTGAGAACGGAGTGCTCCCACTTGATCATGTCCAGTGTGGTGCCAACGCTTCGTAGTAGAGCCACACCTTGATTTTAACTTGCAGACCAGGTTTCAGGCAGATCGGGCCGGCTCATCGTCATACCTTGCGGCAAGGGAGGGCTAGACCACTGACGCTCCCAGGCGGGAACGGTGACGCGCTCAGCGACCAGCGATGGCTTACGCGCCCAGCAGACAACGCGCGTTCCAAAAGGCAGGTTGATATAGCGAATCAGATGGCGTTCGAAATCGAGCAGCGTCACCATGGCCGCAGTAGTCAGCCGGGAGCCTCCATCAGACTATGGGGCGATGCGCCGCCGACTTCTGGAACAGGTCCTTGAAGGCACGTCCCACGATGGACGGCAGAAATCCGGTCGCCACCAGATAGGAGACCCGTGAAATTTCGAAGCCGCAGTTGTTCAGCTTGCGTCTCAGCTCGTTGGCGGTGTAACGCCGCTGATGTCCGCACGCCTCATCGTCCTCGCCCCAGAGGAAGGGATAGGCGGGAACGGTAAGACACAAGAGCCCCCCATCTTTCAAGACGCGGCGAAGCTCGCGCAACGCCATCCGGTCATCCGGAACCCTCTGCAGAATGTCCCCGGCTACGACCGCATCGAACGAGTTCGACAGCAACCCCAGGTCCTCAGGGCTGCTGCAGACCAGGTTCTGGGAACCTTCGATCTGGCGGAACGCCAGCACCGCTAGTGAATCGTGCGCATTAAGAGTGTGAATGGAATCAGCGTTTGAGAGTTCCAGTTGCGCCGCACAGCCGAGATCCAAAACTCGACCCTCACGTTTGCCATGCATAGCCTGGGCGACTGCCTCGCGCAATAGCTTACGCCGGGCCAGGTACCACCACGAGGAACTCTCGCGGCGCAGAATCTCGAATTCGGGTTGCGCAACCATGGAGCGAAACTCGGGGCCTTACTCCAGTTCATTCTACGAGAATCGAGGTCAGAAAATGACAGTTTTATGGATACCACGGTTCCCGCGGTCACAGTCGGCAAAGTCTATGGCCAACGTTGAGACCCATGCAACACTCGCGAGATTTCGATAGCGTCATTTAGCAATCGGTACACAACGACATAGGGGAGCGGCGCCAACACCAGCTCACGAGTGCCCTCGACTCGCCCGTGTCTGCCACGGTTAGAAAGTGTGTCGAGGGAGGATATGGCGCTGTAGATAGTGCGCGCAATGCGGTCGGCCGCTGAAGGATTCTGCTGTATTAGATATGCGATGATGCTATCGAAATCGGCGGCGGCTTCCGGTGACCAGCGAACCGTCATCAAGACCGGAGCCGTCGCTCCATACGTCGACCCACCTCATCATGACTGAGGGATTCGCCACCATCCAGGGAAGCCAACCCCTTGGCGACCTCCAGGCGGAACCAGGCGTCGCGTTGCAGGTAGTTAGCTACCAGCTCCTGCACAACCTCTTCGGTGCCTTTGCCAGCCTTGGAGGCGATCTGGGTCAACCTTTCTTCCATCTCTGGTGTGAACGAAATCTCCATAGCTAGTATTGTAGGCGGACTGCAGGGAAATCCCAAATTGCACTATGCCTTGGCACTGCTCTCCTGCACCGCCGACTTGAAGTAATCCAGCGACAGGCGCAAGCCGCTCCGCAGATCGATGGTTGGCTCCCATCCCAGCAGGCGCTTGGCCTTGCTGATGTCGGGCCGTCGCTGCCGGGGATCATCCTGCGGGAGCGGCTCAAATCGCAATTTGCTGCTCGACCCGGTCACTTCCAGCACCGCCTGCGCGCACTCCAGGATAGTGAACTCGACGGGATTGCCGAT
Organism: uncultured Acidobacteriaceae bacterium; assembly: GCA_963763725.1. Taxonomy (GTDB): domain Bacteria; phylum Acidobacteriota; class Terriglobia; order Terriglobales; family Acidobacteriaceae; genus Bog-257. Next base: position 2,768 of record CAVXQI010000014.1, on the reverse strand, counting down.
GTTGGTCGGCTCGTGTTCGTCCGACTTCGACAGCGCCAGAATTCCCGCCACTTCATCGCTCACATAGCAGAAGCTGCGCGTCTGCGAACCATCGCCGTAAACCGTGAGATCTTCGCCGCGCAGCGCCTGTTTCATGAAGTTCGAGATCACCCGGCCATCGTTGATCTGCAGCCGCGGACCATAGGTGTTGAAGATGCGAACAATGCGAGTGTCCACCCGACGATGGCGGTGGTAGGCCATGGTGGCGGCTTCGGCAAAGCGCTTGGATTCGTCATACACCGATCGCGGGCCGATGGGATTCACGTGCCCCCAGTAGGTCTCTTTCTGCGGATGCTCCAGGGGATCGCCATAACACTCCGAGGTGGAAGCCAACAGAAACTTGGCGCCGTATTTCTTCGCCAGCTCAAGGCAGTTCAGGGAACCGAGCGAGCCGACTTGCAAGGTTTCGATGGCATGCTCGAGATAATCCACCGGGCTGGCGGGCGACGCGAAGTGGAAAATATAGTCAACCTTGCCGGGATCGAACGGCTGGCTGACATCCTGCTCGAGAAACGCGAATCGAGACTCGTTGCCGCAGATGCGCGAGGTTCTCCATCCGTCCGGTCAACAGGTTGTCGGCGCAGACCACGGAGTGGCCCTCCGCCAGCAGGGCATCGCACAAATGCGAACCCAGAAAACCTGCACCGCCAGTCACCAGCACATGCATGATTGCGATTCCTCGATGAAGTAGCAGACGAGAATATTGCTGCAATCGGATCAGCGGGCGCCAGCTACCCCGTGCTCCCGCAAACGGGCGCGCTGGTCGGCGATGATGCTCTCCAGGGTTTCTTCCAGAGACAGGCGCGGACGATAGCCGATGAGCCCAGCCAGCTTGCTAATGTCGGGAACCCGCCGCCGCACATCTTCGAAGCCCTCCTCATAGGCCTTTCCGTAGGAGACGAAAACAATCTTCGAGTCCGAGCCGGTCATGCGCTTGATGCGTGTCGCCAAGTCGATGATGGTGATTTCGTGATCGCTGCCCACGTTATAGACTTCGCCGTTGGCGCCGGGATGGGCCATGATGCCGACCAGCGCATCCACCGTATCGTTGACGTGGGTGAAGCAACGGCTTTGCGCGCCATCGCCGAAGACGGTGATGTCACTGCCGGTCAAGGCCTGGACCACCAGGTTGGGAACCACCATGCCATAACGGCCGATCTGTCGCGGGCCTACGGTGTTGAACAGGCGAGCAATCACCGTCGGAACCCGCTTCTCTTTCCAGTACGCGATGGCGAGAAATTCGTCGATGGCCTTCGAGCAGGCATAACTCCAGCGGCCCTTGTTGGGCGGGCCCATCAGCAGGTCATCATCTTCGCGAAACGGGACCGGTCGCCCTTGCCGTACACCTCCGACGTGGAGGTGATGAGCACGCGTTTTCAGTTTCTTCGCCGCCAGGCCAAGTATGATTTCGGTGCCCCGAATGTTGGTCTCGATGGTGCGCACCGGACTGTCCACAATCAAGCGCACCCCGACGGCGGCCGCCAGATGATAAACGACATCGCAGAGGTCCACGAGTTCGGTCATCAACTGTGTGTTGGTGACGGTGTCAATGTGGTAGGTAAATTCAGGATGAATCTTGAGATGTTGAATATTGGCGATCGAGCCGGTGGAAAGGTCGTCAACGATGCAGACTTCATCGCCCAGGTTGAGGTGTCGCTCGGCAAGATGCGACCCGATGAAGCCAGCCCCGCCCGTGATGAGCACCTTCATGGCCTCGCCCTCTAGAGTAATGTTCCTGAGCCAGCAGCGCAACGTTTGTGATGTGCGTCCTAGCAGCCGTGGCCGCCAGGCCCTTATAATCGCGGGTTTGCAAGGACAGTTGCAGGACTTTATGGCGGACCGCGAAACCGATCTCTTAATCATTGGCGCGGGGATTGTCGGACTGGCGACAGCTCTTGAAATCACGCTGCGTTTTCCAGACATGAACCTGGTCGTGGTGGAGAAGGAAGATCGCGTGGCCGCTCACCAGACCGGCCACAACAGTGGAGTCATCCACTCCGGCCTCTACTACAAGACAGGGTCGCTGAAGGCGCGCAACTGCGTCGCCGGGGCCGCGTCCATGAAGCGCTTCTGCCAGCAGCATGGCGTTCCCTTCGAAGAGTGCGGCAAACTCGTGGTCGCAACCAGTCCCGAGGAAGTTCCGCGGCTCGAGCAACTGCATCAGCGCGGGATTGCCAATGGCGTCCCGGGTCTGCGAATGCTGAGCCGCGAGCAGTTTCGCGAGATCGAACCCCATTGCGACGGAATCAGCGCTCTGGACGTGCCTTCCACCGGCATCGTGGATTACACGGTGGTGGCGCAGAAATACGCCGAGTTGATCGAGAGCGCTGGAGGCGAGATTGTGTTTCGCGCCAAGGTGCTCGGCCTGCGGCAAGACGGAAGCTTCAATATCGTGGAGACCAGCGCCGGCAATTTCAGGGCGCGATACGTGATCAATTGCGCCGGCCTGTATAGCGATACGATCACCCGCATGGCGGGGGTGCAGACCGACCTCGAAATCATCCCGTTCCGCGGAGAGTACTACGAAGTGAAACCCGAGCGGCGCAACCTGGTAAAGGCGCTTATCTACCCGGTTCCCGATCCGCGCTTCCCGTTCCTGGGAGTGCACTTCACGCGCCGGGTCAATGGCAGCGTCGAGGCCGGCCCCAATGCTTTGCTGGCCTTCCGCCGCGAGGGATACACCGGCACCTCGCCCGATCTCAGCGAGGCCGTGGAAATGCTGTCATTTC
>CAVXQI010000013.1:2500-180485 GCA_963763725.1 uncultured Acidobacteriaceae bacterium | reverse complement strand
CTTCAAATGTTGTAATCTGAAACTGTCCGCATGAGTTACCAAAGCACCGTGGAGCAGCTCTACGCGCTGGGACACGAGCTCGCCAGCACGCCTGCGCACAAGTTTGACTTGACCTATGTGCGCGAGATGCTGGAGACGCTCGGCCATCCTGAACGCCGTTTCGCCAGCGTGCTCATTGCGGGGACTAACGGCAAAGGTTCTACTGCAGCGACGCTATCGTCGATTTTGCGTATTGCGCGGATACAGAACCGCGCTCTACAGCTCGCCGCACTTAGTCCGCATCAACGAGCGCATCCGCGTTAACGGCGAAGCCATTTCCGACGCAGAGTTTGGCGAAATGCACAATCGCGTCGAGCGCGTTGTCCAAGACCTGCTGCATTCCGGCAACCTGCCCTGGCATCCGAGTTTCTTCGAAATGCTGACGGTGATGGCGTTCGAATATTTCGCCAGCGTCAGGGTCGAAATCGCAGTGCTCGAAGTTGGTATGGGCGGCCGACTCGACGCGACTAATGTCGTCGAACCCACGATCTCGGTCATCGCCGATATCGCGCTTGATCATCAAAAATATCTGGGCGACACGATTGCCGAAATTGCAGGTGAAAAGGCGGGCATCATCCGGCAGAATGGCCTTGTGGTCACCTTGCCACAGCATCCCCAAGCGAACGATGTCATCGGCCATGCCATCATGGAGAAGAATGCGCGCGGCGTAAGCGCCGTCAAATACATGCCGCCAGTCTCGCCCGGTGCCGCGACGTACCTCGCTGCGGACGCGGTCTCTGTTCCTGGACGCAGCCGCTATCCGCTCATGGTGATGGGCGAAGAGATTGATGTGGACTCGCCGCTCGCCGGCCGGCATCAACTTCGCAACCTTGCGTTGGCGATCACCACTGCCGAAGAGTTGGCGCAATTCGGGTTTAAGGTGACGCCAAAGCAAATCGAGCAAGGAATTCGCGCGACTCATTGGCCGGGTCGTTTCCAGATCGTGCCACCGTCGGTAGCGACCCATCAACGCGAGATGGTGCTCGATGTGGCGCATAATCCGGCAGGCGCCTGGGCATTGCGCTCGGCGCTCTCAGAGAACTTTTCCGCACGCCAGTTGACTCTAGTCTTCGCGGCCATGCGCGACAAGGCCGTGCAGGAGATGGCCGAGATACTGTTCCCCATTGCCGATCAGGTGGTGCTGACAAAAGTTGCCAACCCGCGCGCGGCCAGTACCAGTGAACTGCGGGAAGCCGCATCGCGCACCGGAGCGACGCTCTATGAGGAACAAAACGTCGCTGCCGCGCTGGCGCGCGCCCGCGATGTCAGCAAGCCGCAAGGATTGATCGTGGCTACGGGATCCATCTTCCTGGTCGGGGAGATTATGTCCCTACTAGGCATTCCGGCATGATGCGATGACCAACGCTGAACCACAAGCCGTAAACCGCAAGGCAGAGCGAGGGTCGCGGCTGAGCCGTCTGCGGTCGTACTTGTTTTTCGCGCCTATGATCTATCTGTACACGGGAGTGATGGGAACTTTTTCTTTGCTCTCATCGCTGTCCGACCGCGAAGGGCGCATACAGCACTGGTTCGCGCGCACCTGGGCGCGCATGATCCTTAAAACGGTCATGATTCGCGTGCGGGTCCAAGGTCTCGAGCATCTCAACCCCGCGCAAACTGCCATCTATGCCGCCAACCATTTGTCCGCTTTGGACATTCCCGTACTTTACGCTTGGCTCCCGGTGCAGTTCCGTATCATGGCGAAAAAGGAACTGTTCCGTTATCCGTTTTTAGGTTGGCATCTGAAACGCTCAGGACAGATTCCGATTGATTCGGGCAATGCGCGCGCCTCCCTGCGTAGCCTGTCTCACGCGAGCGAGTCCTTACGTCAGGGCACTCCTCTGGTTGTGTTTCCCGAAGGCGGGCGCTCCGTCACCGGGCAGCTTCAGGAATTTATGGGTGGCGCGTCCTATGTTGCGATCAGGGCGCAAGCGCCGATTGTTCCGATTGCAATCGTGGGAACAGACGGAGCTCTTCCCATGAACAGCTTCCATCTGTTGCCGGGGGTGGTGGAGTTGATCATCGGGGAACCGATCTCCACTACCGGGCTGCGGGTGCGGGAAATGGACAGACTCACGACGCAAGTTCGGCAGGCAATCGCAGAGATGTATTCTTCACGCTCGAAGACCGCTCCTTCAACGGCAACGAGCGAAGAAGCCAAACCCAAACCGTTGCTGAGGCCGAGCTCAGAGCTCCAGCAAGACGAACCGACATGAAACCGCGTATCGCCATTCCGACCCCGAACTCGACGCGGCCAGACTATGTAGCCCGCGCGCTGCCTCAGTATGAGCGGGCGGTCCGCGCGGCTGGAGGCGAGCCTGTGGTCATCGCAGCGACGGCCACCAACGCGGAGATCGCGCAGGCGGTTAAGGGCTGCGATGGCGTGCTGCTGCCCGGCAGTCCCGCGGATGTCGATCCCGAGAAATATGGCGCGCAGCGGCATCCCGAGACAGCACCGTCCGATGCCTTTCGGGATAACGCCGATGAATTACTGTTGCAAGACGCCTACAACATGCGTAAGCCAGTCTTCGGCACTTGCTACGGATTGCAATCGTTGAACGTGTGGCGGACCGGCACACTCGAACAAAAATTGCCTGCGGGAATCAAGCATGACGCTGGGAGCCGCATCACTCAGGCCCATCGCGTGCAGCTTGATCCGCAGTCGAAGTTGGCCGCAATCTTGCGCGACGCGGGTGCGCTACCCGCCGGCAACGAACTTGTCATGCCGGTAAACTCCAGCCATCATCAAGCGCCCGAGACGCTCGGCGATGGACTGCGGCTGGTGGCGTGGTGCCCCGAGGACGGAGTGAAAGAGGCGGTGGAAGGAACGCCGCCTGATCAGTTTGTGTTGGCGGTGCAGTGGCACCCGGAACGCACCTATGATAGCGATGAAGCTTCGCGCGCCCTGTTCCGCGCGTTTGTTCAAGCTGCGGCCGAGTGGCACAAGAAATTGGCGAACAAGCAACAAGATTTCGAATCGGTGGCGAGAAAGAGCTGATAATTTTGGGTTCTCCGTGTTCTCCGCGGTGAAGAATCAACCCATTGGCGGTCAAGTATCCTGCTTGGTGACCGCCTGCATCTTCGAGTAACCTGATCCCTTATGCTCGATCTAGGCTTTGTACGCGCTCATCTACCTCTTGTCGAAGAAAAGCTGCGTCAGCGCGGCATGAATCCCGACGGCGTCCTCAAAGATTTTCACGCCGTCGACGTCGAGCGACGTGCCGCCATCACTGAAGCTGAAACCCTGAAAGCCCGGCGCAACCAGGCCTCAGAAGAAATCGCCAAGCTCAAGAAGGACAAGCAGGACGCCACTGCGCTGATTAACGAGACCAAAGAGCTGCGAGAGCGGATGTCCGAAGCGGAGAAGGTTGCCGACGAGGCAGACGCAAGACTGCGCAACCTCTTGACCGGCATTCCCAACCTGCCGGACGGCAGCGTCCCCATTGGGAAGAGCGAGGCAGACAATGTTGAAGTACGGCGCTGGGGTGTGCCGCCTCACTTTGATTTCGCGCCCAAACCACACTGGGAGCTCGGCGAAGAGTTAGGCGTGCTTGACGTGAAGCGCGCGGCCAAGCTCACAGGAGCGCGTTTTGCCGTGTACTGGGACATGGGCGCAAAGCTGGAGCGGGCACTGATGAACTTCATGCTCGACCTGCACACGCACGAGCACGGCTATACCGAAGTGCTGCCCCCGTTCATGGTCAATGCTGAATCGATGTATGGCACCGGGCAGTTGCCGAAGTTTGAGGCCGACCTGTTTAAGGTACCGCATGGCGACAAGAACCTTTACCTGATTCCCACGGCTGAAGTTCCGGTGACGAATCTCTATCGCGATGAAACGCTCGACGGTGCGCGCCTGCCCATTTCTCTGACGGCATATACACCATGCTTCCGCAGCGAGGCTGGATCCTATGGCAAGGACGTCCGCGGCATCATCCGTCAGCACCAGTTTCAAAAGGTGGAGCTGGTAAAGTTTGCCAAGCCCGAACAGTCTTGGGAGGAACACGAGAAGTTGACCCGCAACGCGGAAGCTGTGCTGCAAAAACTCGATCTGCACTATCGCACTGTGGCGCTGTGCACCGCTGACTTGGGCTTTTCGGCCGCAAAGACTTATGACATCGAGGTGTGGCTGCCGGGACAAGGCCTTTTCCGCGAGATCTCCTCGTGCTCGAACTTCACGGACTACCAGGCGCGACGCGCCAACATTCGTTATCGTCCTGAAGGTGCCAAGAAAACGGAATTGGTGCACACGCTCAATGGGAGTGGATTGGCGATTGGGCGGACGTGGGTTGCGATCGTGGAGAACTATCAGCAAGCCGACGGCAGCGTGCTCATTCCCGAAGTACTGCAGCCGTACATGGGCAGCGATCGCATCACGGCAAAGAAGTTGAAGTAAGTGACATGATTAAAACTTTGGAATGGACGGACGCGGGCGTACGCTTTATCGATCAGACCAAGCTGCCCACCGAAGAAACCTACGTCACCTGCAAGACCTACGAGGAGGTTGCCGACGCCATCCGCACCATGATCGTACGCGGCGCGCCGGCAATCGGCGTCACGGCGGCCATGGGAGTTGCGCTGGGCGTTCGTGACTCGCAGGCCAAGCACCATGCCGAACTGCGGCGGGATTTCGACCGCATCTGCGAGGTCCTCGCCGCCACCCGTCCGACTGCGGTCAATCTTTTCTGGGCGATTCGCCGCATGCGCGACAAATTTGAACAAGTCGGCGCTCAGCCTATCGTGCGTATTCAACAGGAGCTGGTGGTCGAAGCGCGACGCATGCTGGTGGAAGACATTGCCGCCAACGAAGCTATGGGGCAGCACGGCGCCATGCTGCTCCCTTCCAGTGGAGGTGTGTTGACCCACTGCAATGCGGGCGCGCTGGCGACCTGCGGTTATGGCACCGCGCTGGGCGTAATTCGCGCGGCGGTGGATTCCGGCAAGAAGCTGCATGTATTCGCCGACGAGACTCGTCCTTTTCTCCAGGGCTCGCGTCTGACAGCGTGGGAGTTGATGAAAGACCACATTCCGACCACGCTGATCTCCGATAACATGGCGGGATCCATGATGCAGCAGGGAAAGATCGACGCCGTGATTGTGGGCGCTGACCGTATCGCCGCCAACGGCGATGTGGCCAACAAGATCGGCACCTATACGGTTGCGGTCTTGGCCAAGGAGCACGGTATTCCCTTCTACGTTGCGGCCCCCTTTTCGACGGTCGATTTGGCTACGCCCGATGGCAGCCGCATTCCCATTGAGCAGCGCTCTTCGCGGGAAGTCACTCATCTCGCCGGCAAACAGATCGCCCCGGACGGCGTGAATGTCGAGAATCCTGCATTCGATGTCACCCCGAATGCCTACGTCACCGCAATCATCACGGAGCGCGGTGTCGCACGCCAGCCCTACGCGGCGTCGCTGCGCGCGTTCTCCACCGCGAGCGTCACGGCCCAGCCCTAGAAATAATTCGTGAGGCGCGGAAATATACCATGAGCTTCACTCTCCTCGACTGGACCGCCATCGCCGGTTATCTCGCGGTCACGCTGGTCATGGGGCTGTGGTTTCGTCGCCGATCTGGGCGCAGCATTGACGACTACTTCGTCTCCGGCCGTAATGTGAACTGGTGGCTGGCCGGGACTTCGATGGTGGCGACCACCTTCGCGGCCGACACTCCACTCGTCGTCACTGGGCTGGTTTACTCGCAGGGAATTTCCGGGAACTGGCTATGGTGGGGCTTCCTGTTCTCGGGCATGATGACGGTTTTCCTGTTTGCCAGGTTGTGGCGCCGCTCCGGCCTGCTGACCGATGTGCAGTTTGCCGAGATTCGCTACTCCGGAAAGCCGGCTGCGTTCCTGCGCGGATTTCGTGCGATCTACCTTGGCTTGCTGATGAACTGCCTCATCCTGGGATGGGTGACGAAGGCGATGACCAGCATCGTCGGCACCACGTTGGCGGGCACGCCGATGTTGAACAACATCAGCCGCTTCATGAGCGCACATTTCGGCTCGGTGTGGAGCGGCAATGACGGTGCAGCGCTTGCCATCTGCGTCTTCTTCCTGATTCCGTTCACTGGGCTATACGTGGCACTCGGCGGACTCTGGGGAGTGCTATGGACTGATCTGTTCCAGTTCGTACTAAAGATGGCGATTGTTATCGCGGTGGCCTATTTCGCAGTCGTTGCTTGTGGCGGCATGACAGCCATGCTCGACAGCCTGCGCCGGATCCAAACCGCCGCTGGCCGTAACGCCGCCAATCCGCTTGGTTTCTTCCCTGAATTTTCACGAGGCCTCGTGGCCGAGCCGCTGTGGATGGTGCCGGTGACGAGCTTCCTCGTGTTCATCGGATTGCAGTGGTGGGCGTTCTGGTATCCGGGCGCGGAGCCGGGCGGAGGCGGCTATATCGCGCAGCGGATCTTTAGCGCGCGCGATGAGAAGCAGGGGCTGCTCTCAGTTTTGTGGTTCAACATTGCTCATTATGCCATCCGTCCATGGCCATGGATTATCACCGGACTCGCCGTCATCATTCTGTATCCCGGGCTGCAGCATCCCGAGACCGGTTACATGATGGTGCTGAACCAGCATCTGCCGCACCAATATCGCGGCATTGCGATTGCGGGGTTTCTGGCCGCGTTCATGTCAACGATTGCGACGCAACTGAACTGGGGCGCGTCCTACCTGGTGTCAGACTTCTACCGCCGCTTCATGAACCAAGACGCTTCCCAGCGGCATTACATTCTGGTTTCGCGGTTATGTACGGTGTTGCTGGTCATGGTGTCGGCGTGGGTCTCGGTGCAGCTTGGCTCCATTGCGTCCGGATGGCAGGTGGTGTTGCAGATTGGCGCCGGCACGGGCGCGGTGTACATCCTCCGCTGGTATTGGTGGCGCATCAATGCCTGGAGCGAGATCTCGGCCATGGCGTGCTCGCTGCTGGTCACGGTAATTCTCAGCCGCTGGCAGCCATTCACCGGCAACAGCTCCCTGGTGTTCGCGAAGAGCGCGCTGGCAACCACCATTGTGACGACCATCGTGTGGCTTACGGTAACGCTGCTGACGAAGCCCGAGCCGGACACGATCCTTTTGCGCTTCTACCGTCACGTGCAGCCCGATGTGCGGGGTTGGAAACCCATTGCAGCGCGAGCATCCGACATTGTAGGACACCGGGACATCGGCAGTAACCTGGGGGCTTGGGCGCTCGGCTGCACCATGGTTTACATGGGTCTTTTTGGAACGGGGAAGGTGCTGTTGCATCAGCCTGTTACCGGAATGCTGCTGCTGGTTGGCTCCGCGATATGCGCCGTATTGCTTTATCGTGGCGTGGTTCAGAATTTCAAAGTCGAGCCGCTGGAGGCGAGCAGCGGTGCCGCCGACTGAAGCCGGCTCGCTAAAAGCTGGAAAAGCAGATCTCTCGCCGGCTGAAGCCCCGTGGGGATGACAAGATCGCATACTCCAGCGTCGTGTCGCCGATGGTACGCTGGGGCATGTTCCTCGTGTCGCTAACCGGCTTTGCCGCGGGCACGCTGTGCACGCTGGCGTATCTTCCTCAGGCCTTGCACTCCTTCCGCACCAAGTCCGTCCGCGATCTCTCGCTGCTCATGCTGGTCAGCCTTAACGTGGGGCTGTTGCTGTGGGTAAGCTACGGCTTCATGATCCATTCGCTGCCCATCATCTTGCCGAATGCCGTCACTTTCGTCCTCAGCGCACCATTGCTGGTGATGAAGGTGCGATATCGGGAGAGCGCTAGGGACGCGAAGACCGTCCAGAGTTAGAGCAAATTCGGGATTGGTGTCGGTTGGAGATCCCTCAGGGGGGCATCCTCGGCGTGTAGCCTAGCGGCCCCCGCCGTTTACACTTGCGCCAATGCACTTCAGTGGTCTTGACCCTCACTCATCTGTAGGCAGAAAATGTAGCGAATCCTCTCCCCTTGCTAATTGCCGCTTCGCCGAGGCACACCTAGCCTTACAAGCGCTGGCCGCGTTGACGAACAATCTTACTGTGGTCGTTCGCTAATGTTGCAGCAGCCGCGTTTCAACTCAGGGCTGATGCTGCTGGCATAAAGGTATTTTTATAGCTGCGCGCTAGACTCGAGTTAGTAAACACCAAGTGGTGAGGATGCAGACATGGGCGAATCTCCTTCCCAAAGACCCGTTACTCATTCCGATGTTGCGCAGTGGGACCCACCACTGCTCACGTTCGAGAATGTTAAAGATGAACGAATTCGCGTCGCTCTTGAACTATTGGTGAGCGCCGATCTGGCTAAGGACATCAACATCGACAACATTGCCACTGCGGTCAATCTTTCACCTTCCCGGTTTCGTCACCTTTTTACCCAAGAAGTTGGAGAGACACCTCATGGCTGCATTAGACTATTGAGAATGTTGCGGGCTAAGAAGTTGCTCGAAGAATCTTTTTATAGAGTCAAGGAAATCATGGTTATGGTGGGGTATTGCGATGCCAGTCACTTTGGTCGTGACTACAAGAGGTGCTTTTCCCTCTCTCCATCTCTAACACGACGGACAAGGTTGTTTACGAAACCACTTTCTTCTTAGAGCGTGTTTCAAAAATGGTGTGACAGCAAGGGACTCACTCCTTCAGGGACTAAAGTCCGGGTTTTATGCGGCTGGGAACGGCGCGGCTGGAGCTGCGCCCTTCAAGCAATCATTCTTGAAACACGCTATAGCCAAAACACCCAACAAATAGCCATTTCCGCCTATGAAAAGTAGTTGTTATTAGAGGTATTTACAGCTACCCTGCACAGTACGATCTTGAAACCCTACAATCTCTTCCCCTATTTGTTTTTGTCTTAAATAAGTGCCCTCACGGTTTGACTACATGAGGGGTCGGCATCATTAACGTCAAATGACCCATATTGTTCCTGAAAGGGAGCGAAATATGCAGATTAGGTAATGGAGGTGTTTATGGCACAAGGATACGGAACCAAGAAGGCCTTAGCGGAACAAACCCAACTCCCGAGAGAGCCCAAACAGCTCAAAGCCGAAGAAATGCCTGGCGCAGCGATGGGGCCACTATCGGCCTCAGGCAAGATGCCGGGCCAAGGAATGCGGGGCGCAGTGATGGACCCACCATTGGCCACGGGCAAGATGCCAGGCCCAGGAATGTCGGGTGCAGTCATCGAGTCGCCATCCAGCAAGATGCCAGGCAAAGGAGTCATGGGGGCAGAGAAACCAGGGGCGCGACACCACGTCCTCGTGAAACCCGGCGAGACACTGGCAGCTGTTGCGCTCGCTTCACTTGGCCCCTACACACAGCGCGGAAGCACCGCCAACTTCGACGTTTACTACGACAACAGTTTGGGAACCAACGGCCAGAATCTCGCAGACGCAGTGCTGGCCAATTGTGAATGGGACTTTTTTGAACTCCGAGGTTGGTTTGGGGGCGTGGCCGCCGGCCGCTTCAGCGTCTACATCGATCCTGGGACATTCGGCGCCTATCACGCCAATTGCGCGGCCACCGAGATCCACTGCGCTGCCTTTGGCGGTACCGATGGTGCGCTGGAGAACATGCTCAATGTGGCCGAAGTCGACGAAGTGATGATGGCTAATCAAGGCGCCGGCTGGGGCTGTGGTACCAGCGCAGGCGAGGGTCTCTCTCGCGTTCTCGCCACACAGCGATATCCATCCAGCCTTGACGGCTTTGCCTCGGCGGCGAGTTGGCTGAACAGCAGCAGTCGCCCGGATTGGGTGACGCAGACGGAGGGAACCGATCAAGACTACGTCTCGACGGGGTGCGCTACCGTTTTTCTCAACTACCTGCGTTATCAGCTCCATTTTTCGTTGGTACGGATCGTCGAGGCAGGCGGGACGACTCTGCAGCAGACGTATCAGAGACTCACCGGATCATCCGACGCATTTGGGCCCTTTGCTGCATTGGTGCAGCGGCACTATCCAGCCGGGACGCCGGTCACCCTCTCCGGAACGGACAATATTTTCCCATTGTTGGACCCGGCTAGCTGGGGTGGCTGGGAGTCGCTAGGAGGCATTCTGGAGTCTCCGCCGCGTGTCGTTGCTTGGGCTCCGAACCGATTGGATATTTTTGTTGTCGGAACGGACAGCGCACTGTGGCACCGTTGGTGGGACGGCTCATCTTGGGGTGGATGGGAATCTCTCGGAGGTGTCTTGGAATCACTGCCCGAAGTTGTCTCTTGGGGCACAAACCGTCTTGATGTATTCGCGCTGGGAACCGATCATGCCCTGTGGCATCGCTGGTGGGACGGATCATCTTGGGGTGGCTGGGAATCGTTGGGCGGCACCCTTACATCCCCAGTCTCTGCCGTATCCTGGGCACCCAACAGATTGGACGTCTTCGGTCTGGGCACTGATCATGCCTTGTGGCACCGCTGGTGGGACGGATCATCTTGGGGTGGCTGGGAGTCGCTGGGCGGCACTCTTACCTCTCCGCCCAAAGCGGTTGCATGGGGGCCCAACCGGCTGGACGTCTTTGGTCTCGGCACTGATCACGCCCTGTGGCACCGTTGGTGGGACGGGTCATCTTGGGGTGGCTGGGAGTCGCTGGGAGGAACCTTGCAGTCACCGCCCGAGGTAGTATCTTGGGACGAGGGGCGGCTTGATATTTTCGGCGTTGGCACGGACAGTGCGCTCTGGCATCGTTGGTGGGATGGCTCATCTTGGGGCGGCTGGGAATCACTTGGCGGGATCCTCGAGTCACCGCCCAAAGCTGTCTCCTGGTCAGCGAATCGGCTCGACATCTTCGTCGTGGGGACCGATAGTGCGCTCTGGCACCGTTGGTGGGACGGATCATCTTGGGGTGGTTGGGAGTCGCTGGGGGGTGTCCTTGAATCACCACCAGACGCGACTGCTTGGGCGGCCAACCGCTTGGACATTTTTGCAGTCGGGACTGACAGCGCGCTTTGGCATCGGTGGTGGGGATAGCCTAGCCCCTCGCTATGCCGCATTTTTCGTCCGCGGGTACCCCGCCCAAGCGATCTTACTTGGGTGGGGTACTTTCATAACCTTCGGTTGCGGCTGGGCGCGGACTTTTTTCTCTCCGCTGGCCACCGACAAAGGAACTGCATCTAACCTGCCGTGACTGGAAAACGGTTGTTGAAGCGATTTCTCGCAGTGTTCCTGATGGCGCTGGGATTTTTCGTCTTCCTCGATGCAGTGGAAGCGAACGCAATTCCAGTCCAGCCTCATGTGCGCGAACTAGTCTCACGCTCGAGCCAGCCAGTTGCGACTCCCACCGCAAGAAAGCTTTAAACGGTCAAATCCCGCCTAACAAGCAGGTCCCTCCGCTCGGCTGCAGCGCTCGGTCTGGATGACAATCTAGAAGACGCGAAGTCCTCGACCGGGATGAATAAACCCGGCGTCCAAGTCCGCTGCCTTGCCTGACGGCTTACGGTGTCCCGCAGACATCGAAACTCAATGCATCGCTATGCACTTCAGACGCGAAAAAGCGGTGAGCCGAAGCCCACCGCTTTGCCTATGACTTAATCTAGGTGGTTTAGTGCGCCTCAGCCGTCGCCTCGGCCTTACTGCGGCGGACGGTCGCCAGGAAGGAGTCAGCCGCGGCTGGCGGTTTCACTTGTCCCAGCAGGCACTGACGGAAGCCGACCGTACGTCCATAGAGCGCACGAGTCGAGTCATCGTCTTCTTTAATTACCGCGCCATCAAGCGTCAGTCCCGCAAAAAGACCACGCGTGCGCGAGTAGGTCAGCACTTCTGCCCCCATCTTCCAATCGGTAGAGGCGCTGGCATCGCGGCCCACAGGGCCGGCCGCTACGCTGCCGTTAGCACCCAACTTAAATTTGGAACTCAATAGATCGGTCATCCCGCGCTGGTTCATGATCAGCATAACGATGTCCGCGGATTGAACGCCGATTTGCGCACCCCAGCTGCCGCCGGTGATAACGAACAAGGCCGGCGCGCTCCAACCATGAGCGGTGCGGCAAGTGGCGACGCCGCGGCCATGCTCGGCGCCGAAGACGAATCCGCCTTTCACCATGGAAGGAACCACGGCGATGCACTTCGCATTCTGGAACACTTTATCGGGAATGCCTTTGTCGGGAGCGCCCAGCAGTTCGTTCAAGATCTTGGAAGAATCGTCCAGCCGGGCCATGACCTTGTCGCGGTCCTCGGCAGACTTGGAGCCTTCATTCTTGGCGTCCGCCTTTTCCTGATCGGCAGCATTCTGGTCCCGCGCCGCGGCATTCTGGTGAGCCTGGTTCTGCGCGTTGTTGTTCATGTTGTTGTCGGGGGTGGTCTGAGTAGCAGTATGTGTTATTGCTGGTGCTGGTGTTGTCCTGCGCCACCATAGTGAATGCGCAGAACATCAATAACATCAACAGAATTCCTAAGTCTCTTCATAACTGTTCGTGCCTCCTGGAAACCCGCTGGCTGGGCTACTGGTAAATGTCGTCCATGTAGTTGGATTGCGGATTTCAACGGCGGGTTTGCACGAACGCGGCGGGTTTATTCGCGAGAAACCTTACAACCTAGACGAGCCCGGGGCACATCGCGAGCTAGGTGGAAGGGCTAGGCAGGACGCTTACCAGCCGCCTTTTGCCAGGGACGTTTGGGGCGTTCAGCTTCGGGCAGGTCACGTCCGCGCACGCGATCATACATATAAGACTCACTCACCGTGCCCAAGCCTTCGTTATAAAGACTGATAGCGCCAATCCCTTCCTTCAGCTCCTCAGTGAACTGGTGCAACGCCTTGAGTTGCTCAGCCGTGGCAGGGTGTTCGGCTTTCGTTGTCTTCCAGACCTTTTGATAGCCATGATCGACGAGCTTTGCGATTTCGCCATTGATGAGATATCCAGGGTAGGCGAATACTTTGACGCTACCGTTGTCGTGGCGTTCGATTGCGGCCGAGCAGTTGTACTTCTTCAGAAACACGCGGTTACTTGTGCCCGGCGCTTCCATGATCTCGAATCCGTGATCGCGAAACCACCCGACCGCGTCTTCGTACGATTTCGTCTTGATCTTCTTGGTCATCTTCAGCGACAGCCCTTCGAGACTTCTTTCACTGGACGGACCGTAATGTCCGTCTTCGCATCGAATGCGATATCCGAGTGCCGCCCCTGCGTTGCCTCGGGGGCAAACAAATTCTATTGAGCCTGTAACCCGGAGACTCACACTGTCGCATACTGCACAGTCAAACGGCAAATAACGGCGATGTTGAGAATTCACGACTGCTCCGCAATTCGCGCTCGGCATGATAGAACAACGGCGAAGACATGCTGAGACTCCGCCAACTCGATTACGAGGAGATTCGCCGCCACGGCGAAGAAACTTATCCTTTCGAATGCTGTGGAGTCTTGTTGGGAAGGGTGGAAGGGGACGCCCGGGTGGTTAGCACAACTAAGCGCTGCCGGAATGCACAGACCGACTCTGCTCATCGTTATGAGATTGATCCCGTCGAGGTGGTACGTATCCTGCGTGATGCGCGTCCGCGCGGACTCGACATTGTCGGCTTTTATCACTCTCATCCCGATCATCCCGCGTACTGCTCGGCAACCGACCTGGAGGAGGCGTATTGGTTGGGCTGTTCCTACGTCATAACCAGCATCGAGAATGGCCGAGCGCAACTGACTCGGTCGTTCTGGCTGGGCGGCAGCAGCATGGAGCAGAAGACATTTGTGGAGGAGGAGTTAGTGATCGAGCCGTAGTTCCGCGCGAACCATAGCGGCTAGCCATCCCAACCTGCCAAGTGCTAAATGCCGCGGCTATCAGCTACAATCACCCTTCCTATTCCCATGTTGCGCTTTTCTACCGCCGGTGAGTCGCATGGAGAAGCCTTGGTGGCGCTGCTCTCGGGCATGCCCGCCGGAGTCGCGGTGGATATCGAATTCGTGAACCGCGAACTGTGGAGGCGGCAGCAGGGATATGGTCGCGGCGGACGCATGCGCATCGAACGCGACCAGGCACACATACTCAGCGGAGTGCGTCACGGAAAGACGATCGGCTCACCGATTGCCATGTTGCTGGCGAATAAAGATTGGCAGAACTGGACGGAGGCGCTGCCGGTGGAGGAAGGCGATCCGGCCAAGCACAAGCGCGTGGCTTCGCCTCGGCCCGGGCACGCCGATCTTGCCGGGGCCGTGAAGTATAACTTCTCCGAAGCGCGCTATGTGCTGGAGCGCGCCTCTGCCCGCGAGTCGGCGGCGCGAGTCGCTGCCGGAGCTATCGCTAAACTCCTGCTGCGCGAGCTTGGCATCGAGGTGCTGAGTCACGTCATCGCCGTCGGCAGTGCCCGGCTGGAAGCGCCTGTCGATTGGGAAGCGATCCGCGCAGTGGCAGCAAAAGAAGAGATCCTGCTCAGTTGTGCGGATCCCGGCAACCGAAGCGCGCATGAAAGAGCAGGTGGACGTCGCGCTGCGCACGGGAGATTCTGTCGGCGGGATCTTCGAAGTGGTGGCTCACAACGTCCCGCCTGGGCTGGGCACCTATGCGAATTGGGACGAGCGCCTGGATGCGCAGCTCGCCGCCGCCGTGATGTCGCTTCAGGCCGTAAAGGCGGTGGAGATTGGGGATGCGGTTCGCGGCGCGGCTTCCCTGGGTTCGACGGTGCATGATGAAATAGGGTACGAGCGCGAGCAGAAGGGCCCGTTCACCGGCTTCACGCGGCGATCGAATCACGCAGGAGGCCTGGAGGGCGGGGTTTCCAACGGCGAAGAGATTCGTGTGCGTGGCTACCTGAAGCCGATTTCGACGTTGCGGCGTCCCTTGGGATCGGTGGACTTCGCCAACCGCGAGCCGGTGAAGGCCGCCTATGAACGCTCGGATGTGTGTGTGGTTCCTGCCGCCGGAGTCGCGGGCGAAGCGATGGTCGCGCTGACCCTGGCCCGGTGCGCACTGGAAAAGTTCGGCGGTGATTCGCTGATTGAGTTGCAACGAAATTTCGAAGGCTACTGCCAACAGTTGCGAAACTTCTAAATGGTCTACGAAATCGTGAAATTCGGGGACCCGGTTCTGGAGAAGCCGGCAGCCCCCATCACTGTATTCGACGACGAGCTGAAGCAAGCTTGTCGAAGACATGTTTGAGAGCATGTACGCGGCGCACGGCGTCGGTCTGGCGGCGCCGCAGATCGGCATCAGCAAGCGCATTGCGGTGATTGATGTCACCTTCAAGGAAGATCCCGACGCCAAGATCGTGCTGGTCAATCCCGAGATCATCCACACCGAAGGGCGTCTCACCTCCAATGAAGGCTGCCTTAGCCTGCCCGAATTCCGCGAGAAGGTAACCCGCCCACGCTCGGTTACCGCGCGCGCGCAAAACGTGGAGGGGAAGACCATCGAGGTGAGTGGAGAAGATCTGCTGGCGCGCGCGTTAGTACACGAAACCGACCATCTTAACGGTAAGCTGTACATCAGCCACATCAGCGCGCTGAAGCGCGACATGATGAAGCGTAAGATCCGCAAACTGGTGAAGCAGGGCGAATGGTAAGGAAGCAACTAGCAATCAGCAATTCCCAACTAGGAAGGGACAATCGATATATCGCTACAGCAGCCAGCGCACACGCTGGGCAACTTTGTCACACTTTCGAAAGGCTTAAGAATTAGTGGCTAAATTGCTAATTGCTAGCTGCTAATTGCTACCATGATGGACCTGGTCTTCTGCGGAACGCCGCTCTTCGCGGTGCCCACGCTGGAGAAGCTGGTGTGCACCGGCTTTCGCGTGAAGCTGGTCGCAACCCAACCCGATCGTCCCAGCGGACGCGGCATGCAGCTGGCGGAGTCGCCGGTGAAACACACCGCGCTCGCGCTTGGCCTCCCCGTCGTCCAACCGGAGAAGATCAAGAACAACGACGAATTTCGCGCGCAATTGGAGAGCATTGCACCAGAAGCGATCATCGTGGTCGGCTACGGCCGCATCATTCCGCAGTGGATGATTGATCTGCCAAAGCTCGGCAACATTAATCTTCATGCCTCGCTGCTGCCCAAGTACCGCGGGGCCGCGCCCATCCAGTGGGCGATTGCGACCGGGGAAAGTATCACCGGCGTGACCACGATGCGCATCGATGCCGGCCTCGACACTGGCGACATCCTGCTGCAGTCCGAAGAGCGGATCTTGCCGGAAGATACCGCGCTGACGCTGGCTCCGCGACTGGCGCAGACAGGGGCCGAGCTGATGATCGCAACTCTAGCCGGCCTGAAGAACGGAAGCATAACGCCGCGTCCGCAGGACGATGCCAAGGCCACGCTCGCTCCCATTCTCAAGCGGGAGGACGGACTCATCGATTTCTCCCGCAGTGCGACGGATGCCTGGAACCGCTTGCGCGGATTTCAACCTTGGCCAGGAGCGTTTACCAGCTTTCGCGGCAAGATGCTGCACATCCATTCGGCCATACCTGCGTCCGCAGTTGGTACTGTTCCGGCGGGTCACTTCGCCATCGAGAACGATCGCTTGCTGCTGGGCTTCGCGCACGGTACGGCCCTTGAGGTTCGGGAACTGCAAGTCGAAGGCAAGAAGCGGATGAGCGCCCACGATTTCATCAATGGCTATCGGCCGAGGAGCGATGAAAGTCTTGGCAGCTAGAGGGTGCGAATTAGCAGCTAGCAACGGAGGCTATCCTAATGGCCCCTAGCAATTAGCAACCGGCGATGAGCTGTTGGCAGGGGCTAAAGCCCTCATCTCTTCTGCACTGCGTTCGGCACTACTGACGGTCGTGCCCTGATACAAAACGACGCATGAAATATGTTGCTGATCGCTAATTGCTGAGCTTGCTAACTGCTAGATTGCTCCCATGTCCATCTCTGCCGCACGCGCGGTCGCTTTCGATATTCTCCTGCGGGTTGACCAGCAGAACGCTTACGCCAGCGAACTGCTGCACGCCGAGCGGTGGAAAAGCTGGCGCCTGCCGATCGCGGACTGGCGATGGAGCTCGTTATGGGCGTTCTCCGCTGGCGCTCGCGACTGGATGGTGCGATCGCGGCGGCGGCATCGCGGCCGCTGAAGAAGCTGGATGCCGAGGTATTGAATGCGCTCCGACTGGCGGCGTATCAGCTACAGTTTTTGACCCGCGTGCCGGCGCACGCCGCCATCAATGACAGCGTGGAACTGGTAAAGCGCGCGCAAAAACGATCGGCCGCGCCATTTGCGAATGCTGTCTTGCGGAAGATGTCCGCGACCAATACGGCGGCTGGCCAACCTTCGGCCGACGAAGCGCCCGCTTCTCTCCTGGCGCGTGAATACGCACATCCGGAGTGGATGGTTGCCCGCTGGGTCGACCAGTTCGGCGCGGAAGCGCGCCCGGCAAATCTGCGAATTCGACCAACAGGTACCGGCGACATCGCTGCGTATGGAAGACATGGCCATCGAAAGAGAGCTGTCGTCGGAGGGTATCAAGCTCGCGCCCGGCGTCTTGCTTGCCAGCTCTCGCAGGTTGGTTGAGGGAGAGCTGACGAGGACGCGCGCCTACCTGGAAGGCCGAGTGTTCATCCAGGACGAAGCATCGCAGCTGGTCGCGGCGCTAGTGGGAACGGGCTCTCGCCTGCTCGATTGCTGCGCCGCTCCCGGCGGCAAGACCGCCGCAATGGCCTGGCGCAATCCCGCAGCGGAGATCGTAGCAGCCGAAATCCACGAGCACCGCGCTGATCTGATACGCAAGCGGGTGCGTGCGGCCAACGTTGAGGTGATCACCGCAGACGTTTTGCAGCTCCCGCCGGCCGGTGGATTCGACCGCGTGCTGGCTGACGTGCCCTGCTCGGGCACTGGAACCCTGGCGCGCAATCCGGATATCAAGTGGCGGCTCAGCGAAGGAGATTTGAGCGAATTGCACAAGAAGCAGGTAGCAATCTTATGGGCGGCGCTGCAACAGCTCGCGCCCGGTGGACGTGCAGTGTATTCCACTTGCTCGCTGGAGAGAGAAGAGAACGAAGCGGTCATAGAAGAAGTACTGCACGATGCCGGTCGGATTTGAGTTGCGCGATTGTCGCGAGGAGTTGGAAAAGCTACGCTCGGGCGATGAGTTGGTATGGAACGATCTCGACTCGCTGTTGAGCGGGCCATTCTTGCGCACGATTCCAGGCGTACAGCCCTGCGATGGATTTTTCGCGGCAGTGATCGAAAAACAGTGATCCGTGGATAGTGGATAGTGAATGGTAAATTTTGTACAGGTGCAGCCCTGCTCCCAGCTGGCCGATTTGCGTCGGGATCTGTCGTTCAGCAAGATTAGGTGGTGACAACTAATCGCTATCCACTATTAACTGTCCACTAGAAAGGCCGGCACGTGGCCGGCCCTGGTTCTAGGAAAGAGGAAAGCTACTTCTTAGGGGCGATGGAATCCTTCGCGGCCTTGGCCACGCGGAACTTCACCACGACCTTGGCAGGAATCTTGATTGCTTCGCCGGTTTGCGGATTGCGGCCCATACGCGCCTTGCGATTCGACTTCACCAGACGGCCCAGACCCGGTACCACGAATAAGCCGTTCTTTTTCGTCTCTTTAATTGCCAGTTCCGCGAGCGACTCGAGGAACGCGGCAGCCTGTTTGTTGTTCAATTCGTTTTTCTCGGCCATGTGACGGACGAGTTGGGTCTTGGTCATGCCTGTTGCCATTCGTAAATCCTCCTTGATAATTTGAGCGCTAAGAATGCTCAAGTTGTGCGTATCTTATACCAAGGTTATTGCCGTAGAAAGCATTTTCGCCATATTTTATGCGGTTTTTCCACAGGCCGTGCTCGAAAAGCCACTGCCCATGCGGGTCCGGCGAACCCCGCTTTGGTGAAAGTGACATAATGGGAGATTAAGGCCGAGAGTTAGCCCGGGGAGTAGCACCATTGCGCTGCGCCATTTGCGCCGACCGTAAGGAAAAACGCTTTTGCCTGGCGGTGCATGGACACATCTGCCCGCAATGCTGTGGCGAGCAGCGGGAGATCACGCTGGACTGTCCCTCCGAGTGTCCTTACCTGCGCCAGGCGCGCCAGCACGCGAAGCCACCAGAACTGGAAGACGCGCCGCCGGAGGAAGTATTCCCCAAGGTCGAATTCTCCGACGAATTCGTCCAGAACCGTGAGCCGATAATTTCCGGAATCTTGCACACCATCGGCAGGCTTTCGGGCCGCGACCGTAGCTTGAATGATCGGGAAGTGATTGCGGCTCTAGTCAACCTGGCCGAGAGCTACCAGACCCTGGCCGAATCGGGTTTGATATATGAGCAAGTTCCGCCAAGCCTTGCACAGCAGGCCCTCATCGAAGCGGTGCGTCAACTTCTGCAGGAATTTCGCGAACTTGAGCGAGAGCACCTCGGGCGCACCACGCTGAAGGATTCCGAGGTGTTAAAGGTGCTGGTGCTGGTGTTACGGTTGGCACACATCCACACTTCCGGACGTCCGCGCTCGCGAGGATTTCTGGATTTTCTGCACCAACAATTTCCCGGGCCGCAATCGTCAATCGCCACGGCGGACGAGCCGGGAAGCCGGATCATCATGCCGTGATGACTTCCTGTTTCAACGCGGCGGCTGATACTATCGATTTTTTTCGCGTATGCACGTCGCTCACGGAACCATTCTGTTTTTCGCGGCCCTCCTCGCCGGAGCCATCAATTCGGTTGCCGGAGGGGGAAGCTTCGTTTCCTTTCCGACACTGTTGTTCGTGGGCATCCCGCCGATAAACGCCAACGCCACCAACACGGTGGCACTTTGGCCGGGACAACCGGCCAGCGTGTGGGCCTATCGCGACGAGTTTCGCAGTCTGCCTCGGCGGGTCCTCGTGCCGCTTACGGTGACCGGCATTCTCGGAGGCTTTCTGGGGGCTTACGTTCTGCTGATAACGCCGCCGGCCACCTTCATGAATCTGGTACCGTGGCTGCTCCTGATCGCTACGCTGATTTTCATGATGAGCGGACGGATTACGCGCTGGGTCAGACAGCGGGCCGAGCACGGCGAACATCACGAGTTCGCCACCGGCCGCGGAATTTTTCTCCAGCTGTTCATCGCGTTTTACCTCGGTTATTTCGGCGCCGGCGCGGGCATCCTCATTCTCGCCATGCTGGCGCTGCTGGGCATGGACCACATCCACACCATGAATGCGCTCAAGGCCTGGCTGACAACGGTGTCCAACGGCGTGGCCATGATTCTGTTCGCTCTGAAGCCGCGCGTGGTGTATTGGCCGCAAGCGATACTTATGATTATTGGCGCGGTAGCGGGCGGCTACTTCGGCGCCTTCTTCGCGCGCAAGACGAAACCAGAGTACGTGCGCGCCATCGTCATTGTGATCGGTTTCGGCTTGACGATTTACTTCTTCGCGCGCCAGATCTGGGGATGAGAGGGTCAGCATTCAGCAGTCAGCCAGAGCCGGCGAATTCTTGTTGCAGTGTCATCCCAACCGAACACCTTCTTTAGTCCGAGCCGAGGCATCTGCATTTAATGCTGTTATATTCCAAATTCTGAAGTCGAACTGCCGACTCGGCTACACTGCTGCGAAGAGAGGTGAAGATGGTGAAGGTCGCGCGGATATTCGCGGCGATGTTGCCGCTGGCAGTTGTTCTGGCGCAAGCGCAGGTTCAAAGCGCTTCCGCATCAGGCGGTGAAGCAGCGATTCGAGTGGTACTACAGTCGCAAGTCGACGCCTGGAACCATCACGACCTCGACCTCTTTATGAGCGGGTATTGGCACTCACCTGATCTGACGTTTTTCTCCGGGACCACCGAAACGAAGGGTTGGGAGCCAACCCTGGAGCGCTACCGTCGCAGCTATCAATCGGAGGGTCATGCGATGGGAACTTTGTCGTTCAGCGATTTGCAGGTGCAATTGCTGGGTCCCGATTCCGGGTTCGTGCGCGGGAAGTTTCAACTCGCCATGCCGGACGGCAAGCAGCCGCATGGTGTTTTCACGCTAGTCTTTCGTAAGTTTCCCGAAGGCTGGCGGATCGTCCACGATCACACCTGCGCGGAGTAGGGTCTCGCCGCCTCGATTCGCGTCATCACGAGTATCTCCAATCCATCTAAGCGATTGTCTTTTAAATTATTCGGGAGCCTATCAAGGCACGCCTTTTGGGACGTGCAACCTTGCCATCAGTTGGTGCACTGCAGCACGACAATTGGTGTAGTCCTGCTTTGAAGGGGCACGCCTTCAGGCGCGCCGTTGAATCAAGCAGAGAGCCCGGCTTTAGCCGCTGAGGGACAATCCCTCAGGCTACACCAAAGGAATTGATCGATATCGGTGGCGGCCGATTCCCTGCGTGCACAGCACCGAAGTTCCCTCAGTGGCTTGTTATAAAAGACAGTAACTTACGGCACGGCTTCAAAACGTGAAACGTTCATCAATAATCCAGCTGAAGCGCTCCTTCCCCCCATAAATGCAGGCTTCCAGCAGGCAGTAAACTTCACGGATTTTGTGCAGATTTCCGGAGGCTGTTGAGTCAATCCGGAATCTGGAGAAGACGACGGTTGATTGCCGCTCGGACTGCTTTCAGCCGGTGAACCCTCACATCGCAGTCTTGATGCCCGCCTTCACCAGCCACCAGTTCATGGGATAGGCGGTGAAAAATCCGCAGGCCATGGCCAACTGCATCATGAACCAGAATTCGATTCGCAGTGGCGAGATCGGCCCAAACCAAACGAAGATCACCAATGCCATCCAGCCGTACATTCCCACCTGCCATGCGGTCAGGGAGAGGAAGTCGATCTTGAGGGCGCGCCACCAGATGCGCGGTCCGGTTTGCCGCAGCATGGGAGAAAGGGCCGCATACTGGAAGGTCACACCGATCAGCAGAGCGATCAGGTAGTCGAGCGTCCATTCGCCAAACACCAGGCTGGCGGCGACGGCAAACGGGGCGGCGCGAAACAGGATTGGCCCAATCAGGTCGGCCAGTGAACAGCCGGCGCCGCAGTGAAACGTTCCGGCAACGATGCTCTGCCAGAAGGCGCGCGGGCGCCATGTTCATGCCGGCCATCTTCGCCGGCGCAGTTTGAGATGCCGCAGCGGTGTTATGGGGAAGCGGCCCCGTTCGGCCGATCTTCCAATATGCCCAAATCCCAAAGATGCCGGCCCATAGAGCGTTGATTGGCCACACCGCCCGCATCACCGCCATTGGCTGCGGCTGTCGCGCTCGCATATCAAAGCTGACAAAAAAGCACGAGGCAAGGCCGGCCAGCACTGCCAGCCACGACACGAGGTGAAAGGCGGAACTCCAGTTTTGCGCCATGACTCCTTCACAATGCGCTGAGAGAGCTCGGGTAAAGAACGGTGCCCAAGCAGAACGGGCAGTTGTATCAGACGAAGTGTTGTGATTACAAATCGCAAGCGCGGCCTGCCGACAATCCGCTCGGATAGTCCATCTATCTTTTCGGATAGTGCCCGGCCCAGTGATTTCCTCCGTTGGCTGAACGCTGACCCCTCCTGGCAATGCTTCCGCTTACGTCGAGTCAACCACTTGGAGTTCCGCAGGGACGGCCGGCTCACCTTCGCCTAGATTGGAACTGAACTTGCTCTTTCTGAGGCAGGCAACGAAATTTCATGGAGGCTGTCGTGAAACTTTTCAGGCTATTGACTCTCACTCTCGCAATTGGAGTTTTCCCCGCATTCCTAATGCAGGCACAAGGACAGCAGGAAGTTGACCCCGATCACTACGACCAGGCGCCAGTCGTGCAGGTAAATGCACATGCGTCGAAGGTGCAAGGCGACCACAAGACGGCAGCGGCGCATCACCAAGGCCGGAGCCATACTCGGTTGGCGAGCAAGCACTCCAGCAGGGCCAATCATCATCGGGCGCGCGTCTCCGCATAGGAACGCCGCCGGATCCGCGACTTCCTAGCAAATGCGGCCGTCTTCAGATGTCGCGACCACTATCGCCGTGTCCTTCGCCTCTGAGACCGGCTTGGCAACTCCGACAACTGTGTTGTAGTCGGCCCCTGCCTTCTTGCGATCGTCGATCGCTTGGATAGCGATGCCCGCCGTGTCATCCATGCGCCAAGGCTGGTGTCCTTCATTAACGAACTGCTGAAGCTCCAGCGCCGCCTTCTTATCGACCTTCCAAGTCCAAACTTTTTGGCTACAGTTGTCGGACGCGAATGTGCTGGTGGTCGGCTGAAAGGCGAAAGCGAACGTCAAGACAAGCGCCCGCCCGATGTGCCTGGCCGGTTTGGCTGAAGGCTGATAGCTGAGCGCTGACGACTTGCTTCTCACGCGAACGCGGTTTCCGTGTACGTACCGTACACGTCACGTAGGGCCTCGCAAATCTCACCCACGGTAGCATAGGCCTTTACAGCGTCCACGATGAAGGGCATGGTGTTCGCCGGTGAGACTTGGCCGTTTTCGCCGGCCTTCGGTTCCTGCGCTGCGGCTTTCCGCAGCGCATCGAGGCAACGGCGAACTTCGTCATTCGAGCGGCGGGCACGCAACGCATTCAGCTTCTTGGTCTGCGCCTGCGCGACCTCCTCGCCGATATAGAGAATATTGGGCGACGGTTCTTCAACCACGAACTCGTTGGCGCCAACCGTGATCTTCTCTCGCGCTTCGGTGGCGCGCTGGAATTGGTAGCTGGCCTCGGCGATTTCCTTCTGCGGATAGCCCTTCTCGATGGCCGCGACCATGCCGCCCATCGCGTCGAGCTTGTCGAAGTAATCGAATGCGCCCTTCTCCATATCGAGCGTGAGGCGTTCCAGGAAGTAGGAGCCGCCCAGGGGATCGACCGTCTGCGCGACCCCTGATTCGTAGGCGATGATCTGCTGCGTGCGCAGCGCGATGCGCACCGCTTCTTCAGTCGGCAGCGCCAACGCTTCGTCGTACGAGTCGGTATGCAGTGACTGAGTCCCTCCCAGCACCGCGGCCAGCGCTTGTATGGCGACGCGCGCGATGTTGTTCAGCGGCTGCTGCGCGGTCAGCGAGACGCCCGCGGTTTGGGTGTGGAAACGCATCAGCCAGGTGCGCTGGTTCTTGGCCTCGAAGCGGTCCTTCATCAGGCGATACCAGATCTTCCGGGCGGCGCGATACTTGGCAAGCTCCTCGAAGAAATCGTTGTGCGCGTTGAAGAAGAAGCTGAGCCGCGGGCCGAACTCGTCGACATCGAGTCCGCGACGGCGCGCCCATTCGACGTACTCCACGCCGTCGTAAACGGTGAACGCCAGCTCCTGCAGCGCGGTCGAGCCGGCTTCGCGAATGTGATAACCGCTGATCGAAATGGTGTTGAAGCGCGGCGTGAAGACAGAGCCGAACTCGAAGGTGTCAATCACCAGCCGCATCGATTCCGCTGGCGGATAGATGTATTCCTTCTGCGCGATGTATTCCTTCAGGATGTCGTTCTGGATGGTGCCGGAAATTTTCTTCCAGTCGGCGCCCTGCTTTTCCGCGACCGCGAGATACATCGCCCACAAAATCGACGCCGGCGAGTTGATGGTCATGGAGACCGTGGTCTTCTCCAGATCAATGCCGTTGAAGAGGATCTCCATGTCCTCGAGCGAGTCGATGGCCACGCCGCACTTGCCGACTTCCCCTTCGCTAAACGGATGATCGCTGTCGTAGCCCATCAGCGTGGGTAGATCGAATGCGACGGAAAGGCCGCCGCCGCCATGAGCCAGCAGATACTTGTAGCGGTCGTTCGTCTCCTCTGGCGAAGCGAAGCCTGAGAACTGGCGCATCGTCCACATCTTGCCGCGATATCCGGAAGCGTGAATGCCGCGCGTAAACGGCGGCTGGCCGGGATAGTTCAGGTAGTCTTCATACTTCCAATCGGCAGGAAGGTCGGCAGGCGTATAGAGCCGGCGAATCGGCAGCCCCGAGATGGTGGTGTAGCGCGCATGGCCGCGCTCGTCAACGTTGACACCTGTGGGCGCTCCGATCGGCTTCTCCGGCCCCTTCTCCAGACTCGGGGCGAGCGTCTTCTCAGCCCATTGCTTCTCCGACTCGGAGGGATGGCGGCCATTCTCGAACAAATCGGTGACCGGCGATTCGGCCAGAACTTTCCCATCAGGCTTGCGACTGTCAGACATGAACTACCCCACTGGAAGACGAACTTACATGCTAGTAGATGCCAGGGACCGGAGCAAGAAGCGGCGTTGAAGTTGCGTTGAAGTCGCCTGAAGTAGGCAACGGCGATCATCGGCATGAGCCTGACGAGTCTCGGGCGGAAAAAGCCACAAGCCATAATACGTGAAGATTTTGTTTTAGCGAAGGAAATTGTTGGAGGCGCGGGTGGGAATCGAACCCACGCATAAAGGTTTTGCAGACCTCTCCCTTACCACTTGGGTACCGCGCCTCGAGATGGGCAATGCGAAAAACCCTCGCGCACCGGCGAGGGCGACAAATCCTGGAGCGGGAGACGGGATTTGAACCCGCGACTTCGACCTTGGCAAGGTCGCACTCTACCACTGAGTTACTCCCGCTCGCCGAATTGAATTATAGCGAAAGCCTGAACCAGCGGGCAAATGAGGGGGCGGGTCGGCAGTGTCTCAGTGTAGGCGTTATGGAGGCTAGAGCGGGCCTGCAGAGACTGTGTCGCAACGCCCCTGCCGTCCCTAGGCACGGCAGATCTCGGACTTCCATGTCCCACTACTGCGCTCGGGGTTCGAGAAAAGAGCTTAACGCGGGCCTGAAGAGCACTGTGTCGCGACCTTGTATCGGCCTGGTGCGTGACGAAACTCTGTCCAGCCCCTACGGGCGCTGGATTACCTAGCGCTTCAACCTGGGTGTTCGGCACCGTTTCGAACCCCGAACCAGTTCTCACGACCTGTCTCCGAAGGCCCGCTCTGCCCGAACGATGTAACGTCGCCCTGCCTCTCGTCACCTTGCAATCCCGCAGCGCTGTGCGGCGCAAGAATTTCCGAGAGCAGCGCCGTGAAGTGCCGCTGCAGATTGCCCGTTGGTGCGATTTGGGGTAGCACCGACACCGACGTTTCTGCAGCTGCACCATGCACGCGGCACACGCTAAAAAAATTTCGCGGGTAACTTTCCCGAAATCAAGCACTCGCGAAAAAATGAAATTTCGAACGCAAGATTTATCTGGCGCTGATTTTTTTTCGTGCTAGTATCCCATGCAGCCACAAAGAAAACCGACTGCACGAATGCAGGTGCAAGGCTGCTAATCGCCGCAATCGTTGGGTTTGCAAAGTAAAGATTTCCAGTTGAAGTGCTCGCCGGTCTGTGGCTCTGTGCTCGGCTCTGTTTCCCTCTAACATCGGTTTTGCCAAAGAGGCAACGATTGCCTCCGGATTGCCTTTCTATGTCTTCTTTTGGTGCAGCATCTCCCAATCCGTGGGTGCGCGTTCTCGACGCGCTGGAAAAAAAGGTCAACCGCAGTTCCTACGAGACCTGGCTCAAGCCTACTCGCTACGATCACGCCCAAGGTGCGGTGCTCTTCGTGCGCGTACCCAATCCCGAGTTCTGTCACATCGGAGAACGCTACGGCGACTTGATCAGCGAGGCCATGGAAAACCTCGGCCTGGAATTTCTTGACGTCGAGTTCGTCACCGACCAGGAGCCGCCCAGCAAGGGCAACGGTAAGGCCGTTCTGGCTGACGGAGCGCACAACCAATCTGCCACCGCGATGGAGAAACCCGTGGCTAGTCCCGCCCAGCAACAGCGTTTCGATTGGGATGGCGCCGCTCAGCTCAATCCCAAGTACACCTTCGCGGATTTTGTCACGGGCGCCGGCAATCAATTCGCTCACGCCGCCGCACGCGCCGTCGGCGAACGTCCCTCGAAGGCTTACAATCCGCTCTTCCTCTACGGTGGAGTCGGCATGGGCAAGACCCATCTGATGCAGGCGATCGGGCACGAGATCAAGAAACGCCAGCCGGAAAAATCCATCTGCTACGTCTCCAGCGAGCGCTTCACCAACGACATGATCAACGCTCTGCGCTACAGCAAGATGACCGGCTTCCGCGACAAATATCGCAACATGGACGTTTTGCTGGTGGACGACATCCAGTTCCTGGTGAACAAGGAGCGCACCCAGGAGGAGTTTTTCCATACTTTCAACGCCCTGCACGAATGCATGCGCCAGATCGTGATCGCCAGCGATCGTCCTCCCAAAGAACTGGCGGAGATTGAAGACCGCCTGCGCAGCCGCTTCGAGTGGGGACTGATTGCCGACATCCAGCCACCCGATCTGGAGACCAAGGTGGCCATCCTGCAGAAGAAGGCCGAAACTGACCAGGTGATGCTGCCCACGGAGGTGGCCCTTTTCATCGCATCGAATATTCGCAGTAATGTGCGCGAGTTGGAGGGGGCGCTGATTCGCGTCATCGCGTACTCGTCACTCACCGGCGGCGAGATCAACCTGCAAACCACGCAGGAAGTGCTGAAGAACCTGATCGACTCGCAGATCCGCAAGATCTCCATCGAATCGATCCAGAGAGTAGTGTCGGAGCAGTTTGGGCTGCGGCCAACCGAAATTAAGTCCAAGAACAATTCGAGGGTCATCGTGTTTCCTCGTCAGATCGCCATGTATCTGGCGAAGCATCTCACCGATGCCTCCCTGCCCGAAATCGGGCGGCAGTTTGGCGGCAAGCATCACACCACGGTCCTGCATTCGGTTGACAAGATCGAACAGCAACGCAAAGCGGACAAGGATTTAAACAGGGTGCTCAATAAACTCACAGAGACTTTGGGTGCATGAACCGCGCATTCAGCGCGGTTTTTCACTTTGGGCCACAGTTTTCTCCGGTCTTCCTGTGGACGGATTGTGGATTCGGTGGAAAGCCTGGATGGAACGCTGAGGTGCATTTCAGTTCAGCACAACTACCCGCAAGCCAGGTGGGACGATTTATACAGCGGCGCGCCCTCGCCATTCACATTCGGTGCGGTTTCTGCCAAAATTTCCACTTTTCCGGGCTGCCTACTGTTACTACTGGTTTTATATGTTTTTTATTTGGTATAAGGAGTAGCAGTAATAAAGGCCAGGCGCGGGGCCTGCCGAGGTGCAAAACGTTATGGCTGCCGAAACCGGAGTCGTCCAAGGCACAGCGATGGAAATCAGTGTCAGCAAGTTCGAACTGCTCAAGGAACTGACTGCCACGCAGGGCGTGGTCGAACGCAAGACCACGATTCCCATCCTCTCCAACTTTCTATTTGAGGCTGC
This sequence comes from uncultured Acidobacteriaceae bacterium, assembly GCA_963763725.1. GTDB lineage: Bacteria > Acidobacteriota > Terriglobia > Terriglobales > Acidobacteriaceae > Bog-257. The sequence goes on along the minus strand of CAVXQI010000013.1, from coordinate 152,457 downwards.
GAATGACCGGTTGACCATCACCGCCACCGATCTCGATCTCAGCCTGCGGACCTCCTGTCCGGCCAAGGTGAAGCGCGAAGGCGCCTGCACTATTCCTGCCCGTAAGCTCTACGACTACGTAAAACTGCTGCCCGACGGCGACATCTCCATCAAACTGCTGGAGAACCACTGGGTCAACATTCGCTCTGGCCGCTCCAATACCAAGATGGTTGGCATGGCACGCGCCAACTTTCCCGGGTTGCCAACCTTTCCGGCGGCAGGCAGCGTGAAGATTCCTGCGCAGACCCTGCGCAGCATGATCGGACGGACCATCTTCGCCATCTCCAGCGAGGAATCGCGTTACACCTTAAATGGCGGGCTGATGGTGCTGAAGGCGGAATCCATAACCATGGTGGCGACCGATGGGCATCGCCTGGCGCATATCGAGAAGCAAGGCGAGCATTTCGATGTCAGCGGTGAAAACAAAACGCTCATCCCCAAGAAAGCGATGAGCGAAATTTACTCACTGCTGCAGAACAGTGACGTGGCCGACATCGAGTTCGCCAAGGACGATTCGACGCTCTTCTTCCGCATTGGCGAACGGCTGCTGACGTCGCGCCAACTGACCGGACAATTCCCTAACTACGAAGCCGTGCTGCCGCGTGAGACCACCAAGTCGGTCACGGTCCATGGCGCCGATCTCAACACCGCCATCCAGCGCGTGGCCCAGTTTGCCGACGAGCGCTCGCGCGCCATTCGTATGAAACTCGACAAGAACGAGCTCAAGATTTCGTCATCGTCTACCGACGCGGGCGAGTCAGAAGACTCCATCGAGACCGCGTACACCGCCGAAGCGATGACCATCGGCTTCAACTCCGAGTATCTGCTCGACTTCCTGAAGGCCTCCAATGGCGGCGAGGTCCGCCTGGAGTTCAAGGATGCGCAGTCCGCCGGCCAGATGCGTCCTGACGACGCGAACGATGACGGCTTCAAGTACCGCTATGTGGTCATGCCGATGCGGATCTGAGGGACCGGGCGGATTTTGGGCGGAAGTTCCTAGCTTACCGGGGTGCGGCACGCAAGGCGAAACCTTCGAGGAATTGCTGGCCAACCTTCAGGAAGCTATCGAAGGATGTCTGCTAGTCGCCATCCCTATTTGTATCTGACGGCAAGAGTTTGTGTCGGTGAAAAGTTTAGCAGTTAGCTGAAAAGGAGAATCGGATCAAAAATTAGAACCGCCCTGAGGCTGGTATCCACAGGGCGGTAAAAACCAATTGCTTAGCGGCAAAACACATCCTTGCGGATGCGCGGGTCTCTTGCATTCTCGCGCATTCGCTCCCAAACAGCAAGCTTTTATGAACCCTTACGGAGCGTAATGTTAAAAGGAAAGGAATTTCCGCATGCCACCTTTTCACAGAATTGCATCGAGTGCGACAGGGGCGATGATCATCTATGCACGAAACCTACGGAATGCCAGTGCACGCATAAAAGGGACTTCCCACCGGGTTGTGACTTGGGAGTTCCATCCGTAACCATCGAAGAGAAGCGATGGGTGCGCCGAAAAAGTAGACGGCCAAGAAGACCTGAGCCTGTTCTGAGCCGATACGCGTTTCCTTTTCTACAAGAGGCCGGGGTCGTTCCCACTAACGAACCAAGAATTCCACGCATTCCTAACAAATCAGCTAAACGAGTAAGGCGGCGCGTGGGCAGCCTGATGATTGTGACCTGGGCGTTCTAGAGCAGCTTCACAGTCGGTAGAGGGGTGGAGCACCACTTCAGCGGTGCAGGCACGATTCAGAAATGACCGGCTTTAGGCACTGAGGTAACAGAAACATTACGTCAGCCGCCAAAGCGGCAATAGAAAAAGCCGCTTTCCATGCAGGCCCAAAGACGTGCTCCACCCCTAATTGTCATGCCGATGCGGATCTGATCGCCGCTCGGCTTCGCTCCGAAGAAAGCGCTACCGAATCATCCCGCAGATGACGCCGCAGCGTTTCGCTATCGCCGAATCCCGCACTCTGCGCGATCGCTTCCAACTTCTCAGGGGTGGCGGCCAATTTTGCTTTGGCGACTTCCGTCCGCAGGCGCGCGACGAAGCGTGCAGGAGTCATGCCGACCTGCTGGGTAAAGACGCGGCTAAAATTGCGATCGCTCATGCCGACGCGGCGCACCAGGGACCGAACCGAGAGATCGGCGTCCAAATGTTCTGAGGTCCATGCAATGAGTTCGCGAATCGGCTGATGATCCGCGGCTTGATCAGCACAGAGCGCACTGCCAAACCCGCATGATGACACTTGTTGGTCAAGTCTCTCAGCATTGCGGGCCTGCCAAATTCAAGCCTACGATCAGGCAGCGGACCAGGCAGAGCGTTGCACCTCCTATCCGGAATATCAATGCCTGCCCGCCGAGGTGTCGCAGCACAAGATAGCTGCCAAAAATTCGGCCAAGGTCGGGAAGACCGCCAACAGCACCGACAACGCGGTTGCCGTAAGCGCACCGGTTGCCGAGGCGAACACCCAGGCAAGTAACTCGAAGTAAGAGCGGCGACCCACCAGGTGTTGCTCCATCGCATTCGACGCGCGACGGGGCAACACCCTTTTTTGTTGCGGGAAGAGAATTCGGCTTTGATGGCGCGCTTGTGGCGCAGGGCATCAAAAAGCCAAGAAGCTGACCCGCGATCCCTAGCCCTCAGGATGCCAGTTGCTGTGGGGCCGCGTAGCGCTTAGGACCGCGTTTACGTATCAGCAGCACCCGTATGCGTTCTAGCAGTTCCATCGGAGCGAACTCGCCTTTGGGTAGCCAGCCATCGGCCAAGTTGTCTTCGGTGCAGGCATTGACGGAACCCGAGAACAGCAGCGCCGGAGTATGTGGCGAGATCGCCTTGATCTGGTCGATCAGTTTTGCGCCGCTGAGTTTTGGCATCATGAGGTCGGTCAGTACCAGATCGATTCCGCCACGGTGCATGATTTCCAGGGCATGTTGCGGGTCGGTACAGGTAAAGACGTGATAGCCCCGGGTCTCGAGTAAAACTTTTCGGATAGAGAGAGAGCGTTCGTCGTCGTCAACGCAAAGAATGGTGCGCTTGGGTTTCATGGACCTACTCACTGAGCCTTGCGGGAGACATGCGCATTCGTCCCGCGCAAACCTGTAAGCCGGCGCGCGCGGCAGTCATCCAGTGGCTTCTTATTATTTTTTACGCCAGAGCGATTAGCGTGTCCGGATAGTACGACCGCCGACGGCATCGCACAAGTATTGCGAAGGTCAATTCTGCAGAAAATTATTCAGCGCGCAAAAAAACCGAAACCGCACCACGCAGGGTGATTGGCATTTTGGATGATCGCCGGAAAACCTCGGCTGGAGCGAGTCTTCGGCCTGCACAAGATATCCGCAGAAAATTCACATGGTTACTGCCCCGTTAATCACCTGCACTACGTTACCGCCAACGCGCACATTGGTGATTGCGTTGCCGGTTTTTCCGCCGCGAATGTAAATGAAACTCGGACGCCGGGTTTCCATTCCCTGCTCGATCAACCCTTGCGCTTCCGGCGCCAATACGTCGTGCTGTACCGCCCAAGCGGTACAACATCCCGCGGCCGATCCGGTGGCCGGATCCTCGCCGTTGTAGAAGATCATGCGCGCGTGCAGTGTGGCCTTGGGATCGACGGTCTCGCGGCAAACGAAATAGAAGAATGCCGGATTGCCAATGGTCGCGAGGTAGGGCGCGATCTGGGTCCAACTGAGGTTCAGTTTCTGCAGCGTGGCCAGCGAACGGAATGGCACCATGGTGAAGGGCATGCCCGTCGATACCGTCTGGATCGGCAGGGTTTCATCCAGTTCCGCGACTGGGAGGCCGAGGACACCGGCAACTACGTCATGAGGGTGGGTGGCGCCGAATTGCGGCTCCGCCTGACGCATCTCGCCGAAGAGCAGACCATCGCGCGGTTCGAAGCGCACCGGAATTTTACCCGCCTTCAAATCGAGAACGATCTCATCTGCACTGGATTGCTGGCGCAAGTACCAGGCGGTGCCGAGCGTAGGATGTCCGGCGAAAGGCAGCTCCTCGTTCACCGTGAAGATGCGGACTTTGTGGCCTTCCCGCTGCTCAACGGCGGGCTCACGCGGCAGAATGTATGTGGTCTCCGACAAGTTAGTTTCGCGCGCCAGCTTTTGCATTTCGTGATCGCTCAAGCCACGGGCGTCGCGGAAAGACCGCAAGCTGATTGCCCTCAAGCGGGCGGCGGTAAACACATCAAGTTGAACAAAGGAAAATGTACGCTGCGGCATCGTTGACACTCCATCACACCATGTATCAGTATGCGCCACGCCGCGGAGATGCTGAAAATATTTCGGCGTCGGTGATATTGTTGCTGACGGTGGACGCCAAGTACGGACTGCTTGATGCGCTGGCACGGGATCAGACCAGTCCGATGCGGAAGCGAAGGGGGTCCGGTGACTCTCCCGGTCTTCAAAACCGGCGATTGGCATCTTGCGATGTCAATGGTGCGTTCGACTCGCACACGCTTCCGCCAATATCTCTAAAGTGCGACCATGCAGACGCCGCGGCTAGCACGGGGACCATGCGGGTCAACGCCATCCGCATTTTGCGCCGCGAGCCGGATGGAAGCTGGAGGGTCGCGCGGGCAAGTGATGACGCCGGCGGGACAGTGAATCTACAGCGTAGGACACTTGCTCTCGATCAGATCGCGGCGCAGGACTGACCTATGTTGTCGCGCTCCCAATCCAGTCCAGCTCCAGGTCTGCTATCGATCGAAGCTCAGGATCTCCCGTGACCAGAGGACATCGGTACTTGTGCGCCAAGGCCGCGGCGAACGCGTGCGCATACGCAATCGGAACTCGTGCTTTCAGGAGAGCCGCGTGCCAGATCTCATTGGCGGTCGGAACTTCGATGGTTACAGGTAGCGTTCGCGATGACTCACGCCACGACTCGGCGAGTGTTTCGCTGTGATACTTGCAAACGTAGTAATAGACCTCGCCGACATTGATGGCGCTCATGAAAAGCAGAGCGGTGCCGGCCTCGGCCTCCTCGAAAAGCCCTTTCACTATGTCGGTTGCCGGTTGTCTACCCCTGATCCACTCCACAATAGGCCAGGAATCAAGAACGCGAATCTTCAAGTTCGCGTTCCTCTTTCCTGAACTCTCCTAAGTCTTTCACTGTGTCGCGACCGGCGCCCTGAAGCTCCTTCCAGGCCGCGCCCTTTGAGAGGACAATTTCTTGTCCCCGAACTTCCAGAGTTAGCTTGGAACCCTCGGTGAGATTCAGGGCGTCCCGAACCCGTTTCGGGATGGCGATCTGCCCTTTCGAAGAGACTGTAACCTTCTCAATATAAATATCTTACCATACGTAAGGCAGCGTTGCAGGGATGAAGGTTTACACGCCAGTGCTCTCCTTGCGCCTGAGGTTCGTCAACCTCCGCAGTCTTCATGCGGTCAAGGGATCGATCACCTCGAGAAAGGGAAATCGATGGAAGTCGGTGTCCCGAGTGCAAATCCGCCGAATGCCGTGTTCGCGCATGAGGATTGCGGTGTGGGAGTCATGCAGGAGGTTGCCGGCCAGATGGGGAAGTTCGGCAAACACTTGTCCGGCCACCTCGGCGTGCCGCGAGGTGGGGACAAGCACACCTATTCCCGGCGAGTCGAGCAGGTTCGAAACGAATTCCCATGAATGCTGCACGCTGCATGGCCGTCTCATCACCCGCGGATGGGTGGTCACTCGCAGAAACTCATAGAGGACCGGCCAACTGGTATACCAGGCCTCTGGCCTGCGCCGTTGGTGCTCAAGCCAGGAGCGCGCCGCGGTATGGAATGGTGAATCTGCGTCGGCAGCATAGACCAGGACATTGGTATCGACGATGACCAACGCCTACCTGCCTTCCATCGCCTGGTACAACGCGTCCCGATCAGCAATATCAACCAGGGCGCCGCCGCTGTGGAAGACCGGCAAGGGCGGTAAATCAGCCGTCTTCTTCTGCACCCGGAACAGGTTACGTAATGCCGTCTCCACCAGTTCCGACATAGTCCGCCCTTGCCGGGCGGCCTCGCGCTTGAGCTGGGCCATGACGGTGTCGTCAACATTGAGAGTAGTCTTCATATGGGAAACCATATCATTGATATGGATAGATGGTCAAACGCCCAGCGGAAGGTCAGCCCGAACCTGCTTCCTATGGCGATTTGACCTTGGAGGAGACCGTAACAGCTTCCATAAACGTATTTACGATATGTAAGCCGCCTTGGGCAGAAATCGCGGAGTGTGCCCCCAGGTCTCGCGGTTTTCGAGACCTGGGATGGGCGACAACCTGCGATCATAGTCTCGGATTAGCCGGTTTCTATGCTGATGAAAAAACTTGGACGGAGTCGTCTTTAGAGGACGCCCAGGTCTCGAACACCGCGAGACCCGGCAAGAACGCGAGTTTTCAAGTGCGCGCTCCTCCTTCCGGAGGGCAGCAAAGTTTGCCATCAAGTCGCTCATATCAGCGGCAGCGTCCTTGAGCTTTCTCCAGGCATCACCCTTCGATAGCACAATTTCCTGCCAACGGACTTCGAACGTCAGCTTTGAGCCCTCGGTGAGATTGAGAGCTCCCCAACCCGTTTCAGAATGGCGATTTGGCCTTTGGAGGAAACTGTAACGTGCTCAGAAACATGTTTTAAACGAGTGGCCCACGCGTAGCATATTCGACTTAGAAATGGAATAACGCAGATGCCCTCGACTGAATAGAGCGCCGCAGATCATCATCAAAGCACATATCGTTGAGCGTCGCGTACGTGTCAGACGTTAAGCCGATGTCCGCCGCCAGTGCTAATACAGATAACAGGACTCGGCGAGTTATTTCCCTTAAAGAATCCAGCTGCTGCAGCACCGTTAGTTCTTTTTTCTTGAATTCCGCTCCATGCACAAGCTTCGACCGGACCCCATAAAAGCTCCTGACTTGTCTAAAGAGATCCTTTCGTGAGACAGCGTCTGTCCCGATGAGGTTGGCAACTCTTTGCGCGAGTCGGAACGAGAGTACCTCTTCTTCCGGAACAAGCAGCGCTTCTAAGGAGGTGATTAGCTCGACAGTCCCGCCGTAGAGTGAAGTCTCGCTCGCGTATTTACCAATCGCGAACTCAATTTGTGGATACTTCTGCGCCAGAAGCCAAATCTCGAGAAATTTCGCAAGAAAAGACAGAAAAAACCAGACTTCTTCCTCTCTAAGCTCATAGCGCGGGGAGAACTGCTCTACGAATTGATAGTCGATCGACATTTCAGAACAGCGCGTCAAAGAGAGCGTTCCGTTGTCTGCCTCTTGGGTTCGCAAGAAGAATGACGTGTCGCCGGCCACCAGCCTACCGGGCTTGAACAGTTGGAGCCCCCTCAGCAGGTTGGCAACTGGCAGCACGTACTTCAAGAAAGCAGGAGTCTCTCCGGCGTCAGACCTATACACATCCCTCTCCCCAACCTGCTCGCGATGAGACGCAACCATGGAAGTAAAATCCTCATAAGTAAGGTGGATCGTATTCCAGAGCAAATGCTGGGGACGAAATAGCCGAACGTGCTGGACAAAAACATCATCCGCATCGAGAACCTGGAGGCGCTCGTCAGAAGCCGTGGTGATGATGACATCCTCAAGAATAACAAGAGGGTCCGCGTCTGTCGAAAAGCCATACAGGGGAGTTACGCCATGCAAAGGGATAGGCTTGGCAGTTGGTTGCCTCTCGAGTTGTGCAGAACCTTCCATGTCACGGCAGGTCTTTTGCAAATTGGGCTGGCTCGTCGGGAGGAATCGTCGCCGTCTTAGTATCGATAAGCCATTTCACCCGCCTCACGAATACTTCCACCTTGACCGATTTTTCCGCCCATATGCCAAAAACGTTCTCTTGCCCGCGGACGCGCACGTTGACCTCGCCGGATTCCATCTCCTTGTCGCCGACGACTAGTTGGAATGGCACCTTCTGCATGGCATGTTCGCGGATCTTGGCGTTCATCTTCTCGTTGCGCGTGTCGACGTGCACGCGGACACCGGCGGCCTTCAGCTTCTCGCCGACAGCCTCGGCATACTCATGGTGCTTTTCGCCGATCGGCACCACGACCACCTGCGTGGGCGACAGCCACACCGGAAACGCTCCCGCGTAGTGCTCGATGAGCACGCCGAAGAAGCGCTCGATTGATCCGTAGAGCGCGCGATGCACCATCAGCGGCTGATGGCGCTTGCCATCTTCGGCAACGTACTCCAGCCCGAAGCGCGCCGGCAGGTTGAAGTCGAACTGCACGGTCGAGAGCTGCCACAAGCGGCCAATCGCGTCCACCAGCTTGATGTCGATTTTGGGACCGTAGAACGCCGCTTCGCCAGGAATCAGTTTGTACGGAATACTGCGGCGTTCCAGGACATTTCTTAGCGAGTCTTCCGCCAACTGCCACTGCTCATCGCTGCCGATGAAGGTCTTGCGATCGTTGGGGTCCCAAGTCGAAAGCTCTACCTGATACTGGTCGAAGCCGTAGACCTTCAGCACCGAGAGCGCGAAGTCCATACAACCGCTGATCTCGTCCTCGATCTGTTCCGGCGTGCAGAAGATGTGCGCGTCGTCCTGGGTGAAGCCGCGCACACGCAGCAGGCCGTGCATCACGCCCGAGCGCTCGTAGCGATAAACCGTGCCCATCTCGCCCAGGCGCACCGGCAGGTCGCGATACGACTTCAGGCTGTCGCGGTAGATCAGGATGTGGAACGGACAGTTCATCGGCTTCATGCGATAGTTGGCGTCATCCAGTTCCATCGGCGTGAACATGTTCTGCGCGTAGTAGCCTTCGTGGCCGCTGGTCTTCCACAGGTCCACGCGCGCGACGTGCGGCGTGTGCACCAGCGAGTAGCCGCGCTTCAGGTACTCGTCGCGCATCCAGTCTTCCATCTCCTTGCGGATGATGCCGCCCTTGGGATGCCAGAAGATCAGCCCCGGCCCGGCCAGCTCTTGGATGGAGAACAGGTCGAGCTGCTTGCCCAGCACGCGATGGTCGCGCTTCTTCGCTTCCTCTATTTTGTGCAGATACTCGTCGAGGTCTTTCCTGGAGAAGAATGAGGTGCCGTAGATGCGCTGCAGTTGCGGGTTCTTCTCGTCGCCGAGCCAGTACGCGCCCGCGATGTTGAGCAGCTTGAATGCCTTGATACGCCCGGTGGACGGGATATGCGGTCCGCGGCAGAAGTCGGTGAACTTGCCGGTCTTGTAGATGGAGATCTTCTCGTCGGGCGCAGTGAACTGCTGGATGAAGTGGCACTTCATGAAGTCGCCTTCCGACTGGAAGCGCTCCAGGCCCTCCTGGCGCGGCAGAAACTCGCGCGCATATGGCAAGTCTTGCTTCACCAGTTCCTGCATCTTCTTCTCAATGGCCTCCAGGTCCTCGGGCGTGAACGGCTTCTCGCGATAGAAGTCGTAGAAGAAGCCGGACTCGGTCGCGGGCCCGTGACCAAGCTTGGTCTCGGGAAATAATTCCAGCACCGCGGCGGCCATCAGGTGGGCGGAGGAGTGGCGATAGACTTCCAGCGCTTCGGGATCGCGGTCGGTAAGCAGGCGCAACTCGACATCCTGCTCCAGCGGACGGGTGAGGTCGACCAGTTGCGCGTCGTTCTTGGCGGGGTCGACTGCGGCAGTGGCGGCTGCGCCAGCCGGTTGATGTCCGTTGCCACCTCTCCTATTCGGCGAGAGTGGTTTAATCTGTGCGGCGAGCGCCGCATCCGCCAGACGTGGACTGATGCCCTTGGCGATATCAAGCGCGGAGGTGCCGCGCGGCACGTCTTTGACGCTGCCGTCGGGTAGCTTTACATGAATATTTTCGGCCATGATGTAGTCCGTTGCCGCCCCGATTCAGCATCGTGACGGCGCCTTCTGAATCTTAATAGTGATAGCGGGCCTGATGAAATCGGACCTGCTTCTCCGAAACCTCGTAAACCAGCCGATGTTCCTGCGTGATCCGCCGCGACCAGAAACCTGCCAAGCCGAACTTGAGCGACTCGGCTTTGCCTATTCCGCTTAACGGGTCTTGCACAGTGGCGTACACCAATTCCAATATTCGCAAGGCCGTTTTACGACCAGTCTTTACCCAATACGAGAGGTCCTCGAGGAAGCGCGATTGGAAGACGGCTTCCCGCTCACTCCTCCGCATCGATACCAACCACCCGGCGCAATTGATCCAAAGACATACGTCGCCCTTTACCTTGACGACCTTCTTGGACGGATGCCATTAGCCGCCCCGCATTTCGAGGGGAGCGCAGCAAATGTGCTGTCTCCAGTAATCCGGCTAATTCATACGGAGGGATGAGGGCTACATCCTTGGCGCCTCGGCGGCGCACAATCACGACCTCGTGATCGTTGGCGACCTGGTCCAGCACCGAAGCCAGGCGCTCGCGCAGACTCGTATAAGTAGTTTCAACAGCCATCTTTGGTGAGGCTCCTTCCTTAACCGTACAGAAGAAAATCTGTACGCCTTGTCCATCCCCTGATTGTTCCCGGAAAATTTGATCTAGCGAGCAGCGTGACGCGATGTTCCGTGAGCGCGCACTTCCAGCACCAGCGCGCCGATGAGGGCGACCGAGCCAATGACGATGGCGGCGGGAATGGCCGCGTGCTTGTACGCGTTGGTCATATCAACCTGTCCACCTCGTATGATGCCATAAGTCACGGTGCCGACGATACCGCAAAACAATCCCGCGCCCATGCCGGCGGCGGTAAACAGCAGCGTGGTAAACAACACCCGCACCGTCGAGGTGAAGACGATAGAGACGGTGCTACGCTGCTTGCCAGGCGCCATGGCGGTGCTGTGCATCACTTCAGAGATTCTAATTCAACGATTCGCGGTGCGTCCGGTCAGGCGCTGAAGTAATCTATTGACTTATTCCACGCATCGGAGAGAATCACCTGTACCGGGAGTACGAAAATGGCAACGGTTCCGACTGAGAAACAGCCTTACACGCAAGTGCCGGATGGCAAAACCTTGATCAGCTTCGAGGAAGCAATGAACGTGTTGTCCCGCGATGAACGATTCAAGGCCACGGTTTATGCAATGAACACCCTGCTGGTGCAGAAGGGCATCTACTCGCCCCAGGAATTCGAATTCCATTTCCGTCAGTGGGCGCAAAAGGTCAAGAAGTAGATTTCTTCTTTTTGTCGGGCTTCTTCTCCAGATCATCCCACTTCGGCATGTGGCATTCTTTGTGCGTGCAGCGCTCGTGCGCGCCAATCTCACATTGCGAACATTCGCATTCGCACCGGTGTTCGTACCCCTCCGGTTTCTTGCGTTGCTCTACCATTTGCTCTCCAATAAGTTTCCTTACAATGCGACCATAGCAATCAACGGGCTATAAAACCAGCGTAACAACGGGTGCTGCTGTAGGATTGGCTGTGGATGAGCCCTGGATGCCAGGCGGATAAGCTGGAAAACCTGTACGGCTCGGGGCTGCCTCGTTCACAGTCTCTGGCTTGTTGCCCTTGCGTTACAATCAAACCTTCATGTCTTCGACTTCCCAAGCCGTCACGCGAACGCCCGCCGAGGTGGTGCGCATGGCGCCAGTGTCGCAGGCCGCAAACGGGATCTGCTACTCAGTCCTGGGAGAGATTACGACGGCGGTTGCCGACTTGGAGCGCATGGTCAACGCCGTTCCCCGCGCCCTCGCGGCAGCGCTAAACCGCAAGGCCTACTATTTCGTGCCGCTCACCCTGAACATGGGCGACGACACCATGATCGCAGACCGCTACGATGTGCAGCTTTCCGACAGCGCCGTCTGTCATCGCAACCAGACGCTGGGCGATTCGCAGTGCGTATTCATCTCCACCCGGCTGATGGAAGACAGCTTCGCCATTGCCTTTGAGTTCTTCATCAATGTGGGACACAACTTCGTGGAGCGCGTCGGCGTTTCGCAGGAGTTCGCCGACCTGGTGTGGAAGCAGGTGGATGAGAAAGTCCGCGGCGAGACCTCGCTTGACGCATACGAGCTGCGCAAAGTCGCAACCACTGCCGGGCCTGAGGCCGAGAAGGCCAAGCACGAATACCTGCTCGCCACCTTCTCCGACGCCATCGCCGTGTACACGTTGTCACTCTATCTCGATGTGGACTATCAGGATCTGCGCGAGCGCGACTACCCCCTGCTGGCGCCCAATGCGCTGGCCGAGCGCCTGCGCAAGATCAATGAGCTATTCCCCGCGAACTCCGGATTCGAGTTTGCGGTCTATCACCGGAGAAGGCAGCAGTAGGAAGCTTTTCGCTTTTCGCCAGAGACTTCTCCGTGTCCTCCGTAGGGAATGGTTCTCCGCTCTCGCACACCATCATCCGCTCTCCCGCCTGCATCCTATACAATCGAGCTGCGCCCATGAACCGGATGATCCTTGCCAACCTGGTACACCGTCCGTTTCGCACCATCATCAGCGTGGTCGCGGTGGCGGTTGAGGTCACCCTCATACTCCTTATCGTCGGCATCATGCTCGGGATGCTGAATGACAGCAAGACCCGTCAAGCCGGCATTGGCGCCGACATCATGGTGCAGCCGCCGGGTTCATCGCTGCTGATGGGGGTAAGCGGCGCGCCCGTCTCCGTCAAAGTTGCCGACAGGCTGCGCAAGCTGCCACACGTGGTTGCGGTGACTCCCGTGGTGACGCAAATCACGACTGCGGGCAATGTGGAGGTCCTCGATGGCATCGACCTGCCATCGTTCGACGCGGTGAGCGGCGGCTTTCATTATCTTTCGGGCGGGCCGTTCGAGGAACCGTACGACATGATCATTGACGATCTCGAAGCGGGGTCGAAGCATCGCAAGGTAGGCGACACGGTCGAGACGCTCAATCATCAGTTTCGCATCTGCGGCATCGTCGAGCACGGCAAGGGGGCGCGCAAGTACGTCCCCATGGCGACCCTGCAAGACCTGATTGGCGCGGTGGGCAAGGCATCCATTTTCTACGTCAAGCTCGACCATCCCAATAATGCCGACGAAGTTGTGCGCGCGATCAAGGGCATCCCGGGCATGCAGCAGTACGGCGTGCATTCGATCAAGGAGTATCTCAGCCTCATGACGTCGGCCAGCATCCCCGGCCTCACCACCGTAATCGATGTGGTCATTGGAATCGCCATGATTATCGGCTTCATCGTCATTTTCCAAGCGATGTACGCCGCGGTGATGGAGCGCACGCGCGAGATCGGCATCTTGAAGTCGCTGGGCGCCGGCAAGCTCTACATCGTGAACGTGGTGCTGCGGGAGACGCTGCTGATCGCGATTGGTGGCGTCATCCTGGGGATCGCCATCAGCTACGCTGCGAGGGTGGGCTTGCGAGCGAAGTTTCAGACACTTCCCGTGCTTATTACCTACGCTTGGCTGCTTAAGGCCGCGATTATCGCGCTGATCGGCTCGCTGCTAGGCGCGCTCTATCCCGCGATGAAAGCTGCGCAAAAAGATCCCATCGACGCACTGGCGTACGAATAGAGCAGTCCGCAACCTTCGCAGCGGTGAAGTAAATAGGAAAAGCGGACCCCTGCGGTTTTACCCGGACTACACCAAATTCTCAAAGCCCGCTGTTTATGCGCCTTGTGCAGAGAACTAAGCAATCGCGCGTAGCCCTCGCTAGGGCAGAAACCCGCGGTGTTCTAAGTCCAATCCCCCTTTGCATCGCAGCAACGCGCGCATAGTCTCGAACAGGTAAGGCGATCCGGTTTCATTTCTGAGGAGGATAAGTTTTGAATTATGTGCTTCAGATCGTAGTGTTCGTATGCGCGTTGACAACGTTCTCAATGGCAACAGTCACCGACAGCATGATCCAGGCGATGTCGGGCTGGCAGACATGTAGTAGCTGCGCCGGTAGTGGACCGACATCACATTCCATGACGCAGCACATCAATCATCCTTCCATTACGGGAAACTCTGCCCAGTACTGGCTTGGCGGTAGCTCACCCTACCATAACGCAATCTGGTGGAAACAGCTAACACCCCAGCCTGGCGCTACCCACTTTGTCTACGATCTGTACTTTTACATACAGAACCCGGGCGCGGCGCAGTCGCTTGAGTTCGACATGAACCAGTCAACCAACAATCGCAAATTCATCTTCGGTACGCAATGCAATATCCGGGGCGCGCACCAATGGGACGTTTGGGATACCGCGAATCGCCGCTGGGTGCACACCGGTATCGGATGTTCGGCCCCTCCGGCGTATCAGTGGAACCATCTGGTGTTGGAGTTCCAGCGCACCAGCACTCAGACCAAATTTGTCTCGATTACACTTAACGGTCACAGGAGTTACATCAATCGTACTTTTAATACCTTCGGGGTGAGAGCGTCCGAATTGAATACGGCCGTCCAACTCGACGGCGATTACAACCAGCAAGACTACTCGCTCTGGGTCGACAAAATGAAAGTTACGGCCTGGTAGTTCCCATCCCTTCCGCACGTCACCACGGCGTTCCGCCCGGAACGCCGTTTGTACCCGAGGTAGTAGCGGTGAATGCGGTTCTACCACCATCGGATCATTCACAACCGGGAGAGCTATTTACCACAGCAAAGGATATGCCACTCGGCATGGAGTGGCATATCTATAGCAAGACGAAATGGATGATCGGGCCGTTATTAGCCTATCCTGCTACCGCGCTTTTCTTTTGCGCTCTGCCCAACGTTGTTTCATCATGTCGGAAATGCGTTTGCGCGAGGCGGCACTCATGTGCCGGCGTTTGCGTTTGGCTCCGGTAGCGACGTTAGCTGCTACCGGCCGGTCTTCCCCGGCGGCGGGTTTGAGTACCGAGTCCCTCCAGTGCAGCAATAGCGTCGTCGAGATGCTCGCGTTCTCTCCTAAGGTCGGCCAATATATTCTGAATATCCATGCTTCTCCTTTCGAGCTATTACACCCGACATAGTGTAGCAGTAAGTTGGAAATGATGCTGGTAGATAAACATTACAGACTTGCAATGTAGCACGAGGCTAATCCGTGAGGTGGTAGTCTGCAATAGCACGTTAGTCAGAAGCTCGCCTTCGCTAATGTCATCTGCGTAAGCCTGCAGGTGGCCGATGCGATAGTACGACGCGGCCCGCAGCAGCGGTTCAACAAGTTGCTATGCCTTCCAGGTGGGAGCTTCGACTCGGGAGGCGCAGGAAGGTCATTATGCCGCCGGAGAAGAACTTCCACATGACGCCGGAGCAGTTTCGCCAGTATGGACGCGCCGTGGTGGATTGGATTGCTGACTATTATGATCGCATTGAGACCTTACCCGTGCTTTCTCAGGTAGAGCCGGGCCAAATCCGTCAAGCACTTCCCGCGGAAGCACCCGCCACAGGCGAAAGTTTCGCCGCAATACTGCGGAGATATTGATAAGGTAATTCTGCCTGGAGTTACTCACTGGCAGTCGCCTAATTTCTTTGCCTATTTTCCCGCTAATGTTTCGGGACCGTCGATTTTAGGTGACTTGCTTTCTTCCGCGCTGGGTGTGCAAGGAATGTTATGGGCCACCAGTCCGGCCTGCACGGAATTGGAATCGCACGTTCTCGATTGGCTCGTAACCATGCTGGGATTACCCCAAAAGTTCCTATCTACCAGTAGTGGCGGTGGTGTCATCCAAGACACAGCCTCAAGCGCATCGTTGTGCGCGATGCTAGCTGCTCGCGAACGTGCTACCAACTATCTCAGCAATCACCGCGGCAGCGACGGCAAACTGGTGGCTTACACCTCCAACCAAGCCCACTCCTCCATCGAGAAGGCCGCCATGGTGGCAGGCATTGGCGTGGACAACCTGCGCTTGCTAGAAGTCGACCAGCGCTTTGCCATGCGGCCCGAAGCCCTGGCTCGCCAGATTCAGCAAGACCGCCAATCGGGTCTGGTACCGTTCTTCGTTTCTGCCACCGTAGGAACCACGTCTTCTAACGCACTCGATCCTTTACCGGCCATTGGCACAATATGCCACGACAATGGCCTCTGGTTTCACGTGGACGCCGCCATGTCGGGCACGGCCGCACTGTGTCCGGAGTTCCGTTACATCCAGGACGGGATCGAACAGGCCGACAGCTACACCTTTAATCCTCACAAGTGGATGTTCACCAACTTCGATTGCAACTGTTTCTATGTGGCCGACCGCAAGGCCCTCATTGATACGCTGAGTATCCTGCCCGAATACCTTCGCAATCAGGCAACCGAATCCGGCGCGGTCTTTGACTATCGCGACTGGCACATTCCTCTGGGGCGGCGTTTTCGTTCGCTGAAGCTATGGTTCGTGATTCGGCACTACGGAGTAGAAGGACTGCAATACCACGTGCGCCGCCATGTCGAACTCGCCAAGCAATTCGCGGAATGGGTTAAGCAGGACGAGCGTTTCGAGATTGTTGCCCTAGCGCCTCTGAACCTGGTGTGCTTCCGCCATCGCGGCGGCGATGCCAGCAATCAGCTCCTGATGGACCGTCTGAACCGCAGTGGCGATTTATACCTGACCCATACGCGGCTGAAGGATCGCTTTACGTTGCGCTTCTGTGTCGGACAGACCCATACTGGCTTACGTCACGTGAAGAATGCCTGGAAGCGCATTCAGGAAGAAGCTGGAAAACTCTGACGTGGGTGGTAATTGTCGCTCAAGCCACTGAGGTCGTGACCTCGGCGACTGAGCGATTTCTTTCTTTGTTTATACGCGGGCGCGAAGAGTATGTGTGAGATCCGCTTCAATAGTTAGGCTTATCTCGTGCTGGTTGCGACGCGAAGAAGTCTTGCCGGAAGCGTCGCGTGTAGCTCTCAATCAGCTCTTGCACGCGGCCGGGATCGGGCGATTTTACTATCAGGCCAACATGGTGCTTCTTGTCATTCAGGCGCCAGACAATCTCGGCATCGTTGTAGGCCGAGGTGTCGGGATGCTCCTGCCGTGCCAGCGAAATCAGCAGGCCCGCGTTGTCGTGCTTCGCCACCGGTGGCATGTAAGGGGCCTTTCCGCCGGCGATCTCGATCTTGGCCCACTCGGCCCAGAGGTTGATTCCCGTAGCCGCTTCCACCAGGTCAGCAATATGCGCGCCGCCAACCCGGGCAGAGGTCTCCAGGAAATACAATCGGCCATCGCGGCCTGCAATGAACTCGCTGTGCGAGACGCCGCGGAGCAAACCGAAGGCCTGCAGAACTTTTTCGTTGAGCGCCAGCAGAGGGCGTTCTTCGGCCGAAGCTCGCGGCAAGGTGCGCGTGGTGAAGATGTCGCCCTCATGCGAGACGTCCATGGGAGGACGGCCGTACCGGCTGGCGATGGCAAACAGCAGCTTGCGCTCATAGACAATGGTGTCCACATGGTAGATGTCACCGGGCACATACTGCTCGAGCAGGTAATAGGACTGTTGATCGCCGAGGAGTTCCAACGCCGGCCAAAGCTCTTCGGCGCTGACGACTTTCTTGATACCCATGGAGCCTGCTAACGATCGCGGCTTCAGCACCCAGGGCGGGGGCACGCGATTCATGAAATCGCGCAGCTTGGCGTGATTCAGAATGTGGATGAATTCAGGCACTGCCAACCCTTCATCGCGCGCCTTGGCTCGCATGGCGAGCTTATCGCGGAAGTATCGGGCCGTGGTGTCACCCATGCCGGCGACGCGCAGGTGCTCGCGTAGCGTGGCCGCTGTTTCCACGTCGAAGTCGTCCAGCGGAACGATGCGATCGATGTTCTCCGATCGCGCCATGTAGCTGACACCCAGCAGGACGTCTTCGATCTTCCACGTCTTCTCTATGTCAGGAATGTAAAAGAACTCGTCGATGCTCTCTCGCGGCCATTCTTCGTCACGCAGGCTGTGGGAGGTAAGTAGTAGTACGCGGCAGCGCTGCCGTCTGCATTCCCGAATGAAATCCAGCCCTTTGAAGTAGCTGGCCAGGCACAGGATGGTCAGCGGCTGTTTGGCTGGGCCGGTGGGGGACGAGGATGACATCAGGTCTCCGTAACCAGGTAAGTCGGCTCGAACGAATGTAACCCATCGCGTCTAACTAGACAATGCGGACGACGGAGTCTTCAAGCGGGACGCAGAGGTTCTCCGCGCGCCAGGCGTCGGCAGATGTCCTGGACGTCACGATCGATGTGACGCCAGTACCGCTGCAGTCCACTGCACAGGTAATTGAGTCCGGGTTCGGCGTCGCGGGTGCGAATTACGCGGTTCTTGGGGCATTCGCCATTGCAGGCGAAGAGAAATGTGCACTCGCGGCATTGCTGTGGAAGAGTATGAAACTTGTCGAACCCAAACTGGCGCTGTTGCTCGGAGAAAACCATTCGCGAACTTGAAGTTTCCAGGATGTTGCCGAGCCTGTACTCGGGATAGACGTAGTGGTCGCATGAGTAGAGATTGCCATCGTGCTCCAGCGCCACGCCCTTGCCGCAGAATTCGTGGTAGATACACAACTGTGACTCTTTTCCCATCCACTGGGCCACCGCAGTTTCGAAGTGGTTAACGAATACTTTGCCGATGTCGCGCCGGTACCAGTCATCCCAAACTTTGCAGAGAAAGTAGCCCCAGTCATCGGGATCGACTGACCAATCAGTGACTACGGAATCCGGATTGCCTGGATGCGCGGCTGGAGAATCCTGCACTGGCAAAGTCGCAGGGTCCCATTTTTGTGGCGCGACTTCATGGAACACTTTCGGCTCTACGCACGGGATGAATTGGATTTGCACGCGGGCGAATTTCGTTTTTCAGGAAACGATACACATCGAGCGGACGCTTGGCGTTCACCCGATTGATGACGCACAGTACATTGAATGGCACGCCGTGGCGATGCAGCATCTGCGCCGCCGCCAATACCTTATCGAAGGTGGGCGCTCCGTCCTTGGCCACACGATAACGGTCATGTAGTTCCCGAGGGCCATCTATGCTTAGGCCGACCAGGAAGCGATGCTTCTTGAGGAACCGCCCCCACTCGTCGTTGAGCAACGTCCCATTCGTCTGGAGATCGTTCTCGATTCGTTGACCGGGCTTCTTATATTGCTGCTCCAGCTGGACAACCTTTTGGAAGAATTCGAGTCCCAGAAGGGTCGGCTCGCCACCCTGCCACGAGAAGACCACCTCGTCGCGGTCCTGCCCCTCAATGTATTGCTTGACATGGGTTTCGAGAATCTGGTCGGTGATGCGGAATTTGCTGGGACTGCCGAGCAGGTCTTCTTTATGCAGGTAATAGCAATACGTGCAATCCAGATTACAGATCGCACCGACCGGCTTAATCATCGCGTGATAGGTGCGCGTGCTTCCGGGTTGCGCCGGAAACGGCGACAGATCGGCAATCCGAACCAGATCACTCACCAGGGAAAGACCTTTTCCAGTGCTAGCCAGGAAAGCCAGGTCCGACGCCTTATTTGGGGGGGCGCCTGACCCGCTAGCTACTAGTCCCAGCCACAGCCATGGTCGCAGTCTGGCTCACCAGCACTCTGTAACCGAGATCACAATGGTATGTGATGTCAACCGCTGGTTAGGATGCAGTTTAAGCCGGTGGCAAGTAATGCCCCCTGTGGACTGTTTCGAATGGACGTTGCGCCTCTGGAATTGTCATTACGGGCGAAGCGAGGAATCTGCTTTTGTTTGCGACCGGGACTATGGCTGGGGGCAAAGAGCCGATCTCCAACTTGCCTGGGTGGTACTCCCAACAGTAGTCGAAGAAGGTAATGCCGCCATCGACGGCCGTCTGCACCCGCGGTTGCCTCGTCGGAAACGTCGCCCAGCGAACCTTGCGCAGGTCTTGCGGCATAGATCAACAATCCTGGATCAGACTTAAATGGATGGCAGATCGCGAAAATAGGCTGACCGCGCGAGCAGGATTATTTGTTTCGCTGGGTGAAGAACGAATCGTAGCGAAATCTCGTAAGCCTCAAAATACTCACCATTTGCAACCTCGCTGCGTCAAACCTAGGATCGGTGATCTAAATCACAGACGGCTGGTAAGCCAGCCGCAACAATGAGATCAACATGATTTCGCGAAGCGCAATGCGGAGAAGGTTGTCGTCGGTGCTGTCGCTAGTCATCATGCTATGGGCCTATACCGGCTTGGCGATGTCGCCCGCTTCCGGCGATGGTTCGAAGTGCCGCATCCAGATGGTGCAGATGCAGCCGCACGCTACCCACTCCATGCCTTGCTGCCCAGCGCACCCGATGCCTGCTCCTACTCAGTACGGAGACCATCCCGGTTGTTGCGACATGAGCAGTCAGCCGGCAAGGCCATTGGCTTTCCTGGTCGTCTCCGCGCGCTTTCTTTCCCTGCAGTTGAGCGCTAATGGCCAAGCCAGCAACCTCCTGTCGCCTATCTGCTCAGCCTCAGGCTTCCGTGCAATCGATGACTTTCTTCCCGTTGCCCGACCAGTCTTCGAACTGAAGACCGACATGCGGATCTAGACAACTCTGGGAATTCTCCGGCTTTGGCCTCACTTGCGCGGCACTGCTTAATGCGCGCCGCCACGAAGCCTACAGAGGCTTTTGGTCCTGTGGCATGGACGATGTTCAACCGAAAATTCCGAGGAAAATATGAAATCGAAGATGCTGGTAATTCTGAGTACGCTGATTATGGCTCTGGGTCTGATGGCCCAGAACGCGACCCAAACCCCTCCCGCCCCATCTGGCGATAGCGCCAAAGCCTGTGCCTGCTGCAACCACGACCAGGCCGGCAGCAAGATGTCGTGCTGCGGCAAAGACGGGAAGTGCGGCCAGATGTCCATGGACGGCAAAGACGCCACGATGTCCATAAGGACGGCAAGGGCGGAATGAAATGTCCGATGATGGCCGGCAATAAGAACGGCAAGATGTCATGCTGCGGCAAAGGTGGTGGCTGCTGCAAGGACGGCAAGTGCGATATGGCGAAGGGCAACAAGGGCTGCTGCGGCGGAAAGATGTGCGAACGTCCCGCGGCGGGTGTGTAACTACTCACCGCGGAGACACGGACGGAATCGGGTTCAGTCTGTTTCTCTCCGTGTCCTCCGCGGTGATCACCAGCTCTTTCTACTGTGCGCTGGTATATTCATGGTCGTTCACGCGTACCGGAGCACACCATGAGATTCTGTCTCGCCCTCATTTTATTTCTCTGCGCCACCAATGCTTTTCCCCAAAGCAAGCAGGCGACCTCTCCCGCCAAGATCACCTACCTGCGCTGCGGCACTCTTTACGACGGCAAGAGCGACACGCCCCACAAGAATGTAACGCTGCGCATCGCTGGCGAGAAGATCGACCGACTGGGCGACAACGCGCAGCCTGAGAGCGGCGCCCAAATCATCGATCTCACCCGCGAGGTTTGCCTGCCTGGACTGATCGACACTCATACCCACGTGTTGCTGCAAGGCGACATCACCGCCGACGATTACGATGTGCAACTGCTGAAGTACTCGACCCCGTATCGCACCATTCTCGGCACGGTTGCGGCGCAGCGCGCGCTCGGCTACGGCTTCACCACTATTCGCGATCTCGAAACCGAAGGCGCTGGCTACGCCGATGTGGACATCAAGCGAGCCATCGAGGCCGGAGTCATTCCCGGCCCGCGGATGCAGGTCGCAGGACGCGCCATGGACGTGACCGGCGCCTATCCTCTGCTCGGCTATTCCTGGGAGCTGAAGATGCCCAAGGGCGTGCAGGAGGTGGACGGGGCGGAAGGCGGCCGCAAAGCGGTGCGCGAGCAGATTTCCAACGGAGTGGATTGGATCAAGGTGTACTCCGACCGCAGCTATCGAGTCCGGCCTGAGGGCGTGCTCGACGATATTCCCACCTTCACCCTCGACGAGCTGCGAGCCATCGTTGACGAAGCGCATCGCGAGCGTCACAAAGTCGCCTCTCACGCGTCGGCGTTGAACGGCGTTCACAACTCGGTCGAGGCGGGAGTCGATTCCATCGAGCACGGCTTCTACATCGACGACGCCGACCTGAAGACCATGGCCGCCAAGGGAACCTACTATGTGCCGACTTTATTCGTCGGCGAGTACGTCGCTGAAGGACGCGCGGCCACGGGCGCGCACGTTTGGATCGACATGGTCAACATTCATGCGGCCACGTTTAAGCGCGCGTTGAACGCCGGCGTGAAGATCGCTTTCGGCACCGACGCCGGAGGATTTGCCTGGACCATCGATCCCGCGAAGGAGTTTGCCCTGATGGTGAAGTATGGGATGACTCCGGCGCAGGCCTTGCGCTCAGCCAACATGAGTGCTGCCGAACTGCTGGGCATGCAGGACCAGATCGGCTCGCTGGAACCCGGCAAGTTCGCCGACATCGTGGCCGTACCCGCCGATCCCATGTCCGACATCACTCAGCTCGAGCGCGTGAACTTCGTGATGAAGGGCGGGGAGGTGTTTAAGGGAATTACGAGCTCACAATGACCTGACAGAATCCGCAACAGGCCTGCTCGGTCCGCGACGATTGTCGACGGGGTGCCCATGATCTCCCACTCCATGCCAAAGCGGAGATCATTTCCTAGAACCCGCACCATGCGGAAGTTGACTAGAAGTGAAAGCCCACCTGCACTGTCAGCGCCCGCGGCGTCACGTAGTGCGTACCGCTGAATGTCGACAGAAAGTTGTACAGGGCATACTTGTTCGTTAAGTTGATCGCCGTCACCTGCAGACTCCACTTGTACCTGTCGCCCTTGAAGAGGTTGTCGTCGCCCATAGCCAGGTCAAAGAGGTTTCGTGATGCAATGCGCGCGGGATTGTGGTCATCGTTCTGCGTGTTCGGCGCCGGGATCTTCACAAGGTTGGAGCCGTACTGCGATGCCAGGCAAGGCGTCGGCACCGGACTAAAGGGAGTCGCTCGCACGCTTCCGCAGAAGATGCCGGCTTGGAACTCCTGATCGGCAGTCAATCCGCTCAGATCGACGGCGGGTTGGCCGTTGAGCATGGTAGACGTCGGGCAGTTGTTGAACGGCAACACGCCGTAACAAGGTACCGCGCCTGCCACCAGTCCGCTGTCATAGCGCCAGTTGAAGCCGAACCACGGCCCACGCTTCCAGGGTGTCTGGTATTGCAAGTGCGTAGTCTGGTTGAAGACTTCGTCGTGGTCAATGCGGAAGGGAGTTCCGCTCTGGCCCACGGTCACACCTAGTCCGCTGGTTTGCGGCGGGAAGAAACGTGCAGCCACGCTTGACATCACTACGAGCGCGCTGAAGCCATGGTACACCGGCACGCTGGCGCGCAACGCCCATCCCGGAATCTTCGAGTTGTGCCACCCGATGGGAAAGAATATCGGAGTGTTGCCGAAGATGCTGAAATCGTAGCCGGTGTGTGTGTATTTCCAGATATATTCGCCGTCGACCACAAGAAATCGCCCAAATGCCTGCTGGAAACCCGCGTGGAACTCGTTGCGAAATCCTGGGGTCAGCGGTGCCGGTACGCAAGGCACAATCGCCGCGATGACTGCGGAGTTGCACCCCGTGCTGGACAGTACCAGGTTCTCATTAAAAGGAGTCTCCAGTGTCCGCGCATAGGAGACGCGGAGAACCGTGTTCGTCTTCTGGATATTGTAGGAAATGCCCAAGCGAGGCTCCGCCTGGGTGGCGGTTGACAGACCATTGTAGAAGTCGCCACGAATACCCAGATTGAACGACCAGTTGCGCTTCGTGATGGTGTCCTGGACATACATCGCGAGCTCTTTCACGTCAGTGTGGCCAAGGAACGAGTACAAGGTGCTGTGCGGACTCTGGCACCCGGAGGACGGTGACGGACTTCGGGCGAGTCAGGTCATAGCAGCTCAACAGCGGCGTGTAACCGGTATTGGCCTGAAGTCCAGCGGCGGCGCACTGTGACGGATCGGTGAAGCCGGAGACAGGGTTGCCATTCGCGTCCACGCAAGGTGAATTGAGCGTCGGATTCACGATTCCGAAAGAGTCGTTTTCGTTGAGGAAGGTCTGCTCATACATGACCCCCGCCTTAATATTGTGGATGCCCTTGGTATAGGCGACATTGGCGATTGCGCCGGCATTGGTAAGCGTCCGGTTCTGGGCCACGGTTTCCGATTGGATTGGTCCCAAGTCCGCGAACGGGTTGGCACTCGGATAATAGTTGTACTGGTCGCGCCGCACATAGCCCGTAACATTGAGGACGGCGTTCGGGCTTAAGGTGTGCGTCCAAGTAGGCGCGACGTTGTACGTCAAGATCTTGGAGCGCTGATCGGTCGGGCCGACGGGAGTCCCGTCCGGACCCAGCACGCCAAGGTTCAAGTTGTCATACGAGTTCGGGTTCTGGAACCAGGAGCGCGTGAAGCCGAAATTGAAGTGCAGGGCGTCCGCCGGCGAAAACACATAGTCGAAACGGTCGAACACGTTCTCTTCATTCCCGTGCGCGTGGAAAACCACAAACTCCGGCGGATCGAGGAAGCGGCCGGTGTTGAGTCCGTTGGCGGCGATGAAGTTCCCCCAGTTCTTGCCGCCGTAGGAGAAGTTGAAATCCACGTTTGAGCTGCCGAAGGTACCGTAACTGGCGGTAATGTCCCCGTGCGGCGTCGTCGAACCCAGGCCCGAACGCGTGGTCACGTCGATGACCAGACTGGTTTTGTCGCCGAACTCAGCGGGGGGAGCGCCGGAGATGACCGTCATCGACTGCACCGCGTCGAGCGGAATCTGGTTGGAGAACACTTTGCTCTGCTGGTCTGTAATTGGCTGGCCATCCAAAGAGAATGAGTTCGACGCGTGATCGCCCATGCCGTGAAAGAGGCCGTTGGAATCGGCGGCGACCCCCGGCGAAGCCAGAGTGACCAGCGAACTCAGCTCCGAGGAAGTGCTCTCCAGCGGAAGTTTGGAGAACAGACTGCGGTCCACGTCGGTATGAAACGTCGGATCATTTTCCAAAAGATCGCCGGCCTCGCCCTGAACCATGACGTTTTCGGAAGAGCCAGCTATCTGCAGAGTGATTTTGAGGGCAAGTGGCACCGCGGAGCGTACATCAACGTCCTGCGAGTAAGCAGCAAACCCGGTGACATTGACGCTTAGGTGGTAAGGATTGAAGGGAATGTTCGCGAAGCTGAATCGCCCTGCGCTGTCGGTGGTGGTTGACCGGCTGAATTCGCTAACGGGGTTATGAATCTCTACGGTAGCTCCCGGCACTACTGCGCCAGACGGATCGGAAACAACACCGCTCAGCGATGAGTTTCCCGTAGTCTGCGCGTTTCCGCTGATGACGCAGATCGCCGAACAGAAGATCGCTACTGCAACCGCACTCGACCAACTTGTACTGGAAAGCCATCTCATTTTTTTGCTGTTTCGAAATCATCTCTGCTCCAATCTCGCTGGCTCCGTGATCGTGCCTGGCCCGCGCAACAAAATGCGGGCAGCACGCCGGGAGTAATGGCAAATGCATGCATGTGCGCGCCCGAGGACGCGCCATCACAAATTTCCAGAATTGCGAGTTTGGACTAGAGGCTGGGAGGCGCCCGAGAGGGAATTCTATGGTCGGCTTGAAGCGACGCGTAGTTAACTGCCTGAAGCGCAACTCGAATCCATCGCGGATTCAGTAGATTGGCCTGCGGCAGTTGGAGGGTAATGATTGGGTTATGTCCAACGCGGCAAAGCTCGCATTGATCGCCTGCAATCAAGCCGCTGCCTGATTGAGTCGAACTGGAAGAGACCGACACGAGGCTGCTTGCCGCTCCTGATGTGCCCATCGCATGCACCAAGGGGTGCAACAGAACGTGCACTAACAACAACATCAGTAGCCATCCTCGAAACTTCACGGGAGTCCTCGTGGGGCCTATTTTGACTCATGGCCGCGCGGATTGTAAAGCGACGCGCATTGGCGATATCACACAAAACAGAAGCGTGACGAAACGCTCTCTAGTGAATGCCCCTAGTGACGGACAATCCGGGAAGTAATGCTCCAGATTGCTCCCAACAAACGCCCTTGTGTCGACGAATGGAGTAGTTCACGGTTGGTGCGCCAGCTCTGAAACCGCGCTAAATTTCCTCTTTCCCGCTCCCGTAGTAATCTAATAACAACTAGATGGCTTCGGAAAAAGTCTTAATTGTCGACGACGAGAAGCTGGTTCGTTGGTCGCTCCGGCAAAAGTGCGAAGAGTGGGGTTATCACGTACTGGAGGCTGACAACGGCTCGGCCGCGCTGCGCGTGGCCCGCAACGAGTCTCCCGACCTCGTGCTGCTCGACGTGCGCCTGCCCGATGCCAGCGGCATTGAAATCCTGGAACAACTGAAAAAATCGAACGACGCACGCGCCATCATCATGATCACCGCCGATCCGCAGCTTGAGGACGTGAAGACGGCGCTCAAGCTGGGAGCCTACGACTTCGTCGGCAAGCCACTGGATTTCGACGAACTGGCAGTAGCGGTGAAGAATGCGCTCGAGACCACCCGCCTGCGCTCCGAAGTGGAAGCGCTGCGCGGCGAGGTCCGCCGTCGTGCCGGCTACCATAATGTCATCGGCGTCTCTCAGAAGATGTCGGAGCTGCTGGGCTTCGTAAGCAAGATCGCCACCAGCGAGGCGACTACGATTCTGGTGCAAGGCGAGAGCGGCACCGGCAAAGATCTCATCGCCAAGGCCATTCATTATCAAAGTCGCCGTCAGGACAAGCCATTCGTCGCCATCAACTGCTCGGCCATTCCCGAGACCCTGATGGAGGCTGAACTCTTCGGTCACGAGCGGGGAGCATTCACCGACGCTAAGGCCATGAAGAAGGGCCTATTCGAGATGGCCGACGGCGGCACCCTCTTCCTCGATGAGATTGGTGAGCTGTCGCCGCTGTTACAGGCAAAGTTGCTGCGCGTGCTGGAAGACCAGGTCATTCGCCGCGTCGGGGGCGTGCGCGATATGCAGGTGGACGTGCGAGTTATCGCCGCCTCCAACCGCGATCTGGAGCGCGCGGTGCGCGACGGTCAGTTTCGCCAGGACCTGTATTACCGGCTGGCGATCATCTCCATTTTTCTGCCCACCTTGCGCGAACGCAAAGACGACGTGTTGCCGCTGGTGGAATTCTTCATCACGCGCTACAACAAGAAGTTCCGCAAGTCGGTAAAGGGCATTACCGACGAGACTCGCAAGCTGATGCTTAAGTACGACTGGCCGGGTAATGTGCGCGAATTGAAGAATGCGGTGGAACGCGCCATGATTCTGGAAGACAGCAATGAGCTTCATCCGGAGTACATGCCATTCGCCGTCGCCCAACAGCAGTCTGCCTATACCGCCTTTCGAGCTCTCCTCGGCCAACAACAATGCCAGTGCTGCCGGCAAGCAGTTGCCGGATGGCCGCAGCTTGCCCAAGCTGGAGATTCCCCAAGGTGGAACTTCGCTGGAAGAGGTGGAGCGCGAGTTGGTGGACATGGCCATGACGCAAGCCAATGGCAACCAGACCCACGCCGCCCGCCTGCTCGACATCAGCCGCGACGCGCTACGTTACAAGCTGAAGAAGTTCGGACTCATCCACGCCGAAGAAGACGAGCCCACCACCGCCGCCTCCGAGCGTTCCATTGAGCATTGAGAGGTACCCGCCGCCGCTAATTCTCGTCGTCACCGTTTACCACCGGCGCTAGGTGGGACACCTCTACCAACACTAGCGCCGTCACGTTCAACCACTTAGCGGGCATACAGCGGGCCTTCTTGGCGTGCTAAAATTTGACTAATGCTCGCGAGAGAAGTGTTGTCTTGATCGAGATAGCGCCGTCCATATTGTCGGCCGATTTCGCCCGCCTGGCCGAGGATGCCAATGAGGCGGTGCGAGGTGGCGCCACCCTCCTCCATGTTGATGTGATGGACGGCCATTTTGTGCCCAATATTACGATCGGGCCGCCGGTTGTTGCCTCGCTCCGTAAAGCGGTGGATGTTCCCCTCGACTGCCACCTGATGATCGAGAATCCCGACGAGTATATTCCGGCCTTCGCCGATGCCGGGGCCAATTGGGTGACGGTACATCAGGAGGCCTGCATTCATCTGAACCGCACGCTGGAACTGATTCGCAGCCATGGCATGTCGGTAGGGGTGGCCATCAATCCGGCGACAACGGTGCAGACCCTCGGCGAGGTGCTCGATATTGTGGACCACGTGCTCGTGATGTCGGTCAATCCTGGTTTCGGCGGGCAAAGATTCATTCCTGCAGCGCTGGAGAAGGTCCGTAAGCTGGCAACTATGCGCACAGCCAAGGGCCTGAATTTCCGTCTCGAGATCGATGGCGGTATAGACCTGGAAACGATTGGGGCATCAGCTCGCGCCGGAGTAGAAATTTTCGTTGCCGGAAGTCATATATTTGGCCACGGCGATCCGGCGCCAAAGGTGGAGGGGCTGCTGAAGGCGGCCCATGAAGCTACCCTGTTGCGCGCCTAGTCATGCAGGCATGGATGCAGTTTTCCCAGAGGTGTTTAGGATGTTTCGTCGCGTCATCATAGCGGTTTCGATAGCTGTAATGCTGCTGTCCCTCGGATGCAGCAACAAGAAAGTTCAGAACCCGATCGCCAACGTCAACTCGAAACAGCCGGATAAGGTGCTGTTCGACCGCGCCATGGACGCCATGAAGCACAACAAGTACGACGTGGCGCGGCTCAGCCTACAGACCCTGATCAATACCTATCCTGACTCGGAGTACGTGGCGCGTGCCAAGCTGGCCATCGGCGACTCCTGGTACGCCGAAGGCGGCGCCGCCGCCCTGACCCAGGCGGAGAGCGAGTACAAGGACTTCATCACCTTCTTCCCCAACATGCCCGAGGCGGCTGAAGCGCAGATGAAGATCGCGAACATCCATTACAAGGAGATGGAGAAGGCCGACCGCGACCCAACTCACGCCCGCCGTGCCGAGGACGAGTATCGCCAACTCATCTTGCAGTTCCCCGACAGTCCGCTAGTGCCGCAGGCCAAACAGCGCCTGCTGGAAGTGCAGGAAGTGCTGGCTGATCGCGAATACCTGATCGGGCACTTCTACTATTTGCGCCAGACCTATCCGGCGGCCATCGCACGCTTGAAGTCGGTGGCGGATACCTACCCGCTGTATAGCGGAGCCGACCAGGCCCTTTACGAACTGGGCAACTCCTATGAGAGGGAAGTTGACCTTATTCGCTTGGCGAAGCTGCCCGAGGTGGCAAAAGGCAAATTGATCAAGCAGTACACCGAAGACGCTGTCGCGGCCTATGACCGTATCCTTACCCGCTACCCTCTGGAAGAGCGTGCCGAGGATGCCAAGAAGCGGTTGCAGGCGATGAAGCAACCCATCCCGCACGCGACCGAAGCTGCCGTCGCGCAAGATAAGGCTGAGATCGCCAGCCGGAGCTCGCAGGGTCACTTCGACAAGTTGATGGAAAACTTCCGTAAAGGTCCTGACGTTTCGGATGCTACCAAGGTCGGCGAACCGACGCTGGTTGATCCCAAGCAAGCCAGCGCGCCCGATCTGGTACGCGCGGCCAATAGCAGCATCATAAGCAGCATGACTGGCTCCAACAAAGTTGGAGTCGAGCGCGTGGGTAATGCCGCCGCCCCCGGCGCGAACGCTCCCGTTCCCCGCTCTGATACAGCGCCGGCCGGAACAACGGCTGCCCCGGGTAATCCTGCTGGCACTACCCCGGCGGCGGCAGCGGCCGCAACGGCAACCGGCGCAGCTGAGACGGACTCGCCTTCCAGTGTGGCGTCAGACAATAGCGCGGTTCCGGAAATGAAGAATGACCTGCAGCCGGCGGTCTCGACTCCTCCGCCAGGCTCAACCGCTCCGCCACCCATGCAAACCAACGATGCCGCAGCTGCTTCTTCCAGCTCTGACAGCGGCACGCAGCCCGCGGCCAGCAATTCGGCGCAACAAACGGCGCCGCCGGTCAACAGTAATACAGAAAGCTCATCGAAGAAAAAGAAGAAGCATCACTGGCCGTTCTAAGGCAGATTCTGAACTGTTATATCCGGGTGGAGGGCCGCTTCCTTCCGCAGTGCCTTTGAGCGTCGCCTCTAAGATTCGGCTTTTAGCCGCGGAGGTGACTTGGGCCCTTTACCTCAGCGGCTAAGTTAAGAATTGGTGTGTCCGCTATGGAAGCAACAGCGTCGGCGGCCGAAGTCGGCTCTCGCTGAAGGTCGTGCGAACGCGTCGCTGGAGCGCCGTTCTATCCGTACCCGCACGACCACAGCGATTTCTAAACGGATGTAAAGCCTAAAGGCGCACGACTTTTTCAGCAGCCTCTGAAGCCGCGCCCTTTCCGCGCGCAGATGCGAAACTGTACTGGCCAAAACAATCCGTGAAACGTGTTGCAACTATCGCCGAGATGAAGGCAGCCTGCCGTCAGGTGACCGGTAACGGCAAGACCCTGGGATTCGTGGCCACGATGGGCGCTCTGCATGAGGGTCACCTTTCGCTGGTGCGCGCCTCCAAGTCGCGGTGCGATGTGACCGCTGTCTCCATCTTCGTAAATCCCCTGCAGTTCGGTCCGGCGGAAGATCTGGACAAATATCCGCGCACCATGGAGCGCGACTCTGCGCTGCTGGAACAAGTTGGTGTGGACCTTCTGTTCACGCCGGGAGTGGAGGAAATGTACCCGCAAGGGGCAGAGACGTATGTGGTGGTGGAGAACTTGAGTAAGAGGCTCGATGGTGCATCCCGTCCTGGACATTTCCGTGGCGTGGCGACGGTGGTAGCGAAGCTGTTCGAGATCACCCGCCCAGATTTCGCCTTCTTCGGCCAGAAAGACGCCGTGCAGGTCGCGGTGCTTCGCAAGTTAGTGAACGATCTTGATATGGACGTGGAGATCGTCGTCTGCCCGATCGTGCGCGAGAAAGACGGTTTGGCAATGAGTTCTCGCAATGCGTACCTGACGCCCGAGCAGCGGCCGCAGGCGCCCGTATTGTATCGATCGCTACTTCGAGTGCAGACTGCCGTGGACCTTGGCGAGCGCGACTCCGTAAAGCTCATCGAGATTGGCAAGCACGTGATAGCGGAAGCGCCTGGGGTGCGCCTGGACTACTTTGCCATCGTTGATCCCGACACCCTTGACCCGGTTGCGGAGTTGTCGCACTGCGCGCTGGTGGCCGCTGCGGCCTATTTGGACGCAACCCGGCTGATCGACAACATCCTGATCACAGCTGCGGCACCGTAGGCATGCAATCTTTGAAGGGACACGGCTTCAGAGTATGCTAGTGAGAACTAGGTTCCGAGTTGGCACGGTGGAACGGTTGCGCAAGAATCCAGCGCCGTAGGCGCGAAAGAGTTTAGCCCAGCACGGAGCCGCAGGCGGAGTGCTCGATAGAGTGAGAAATGGACCCGAGTCCCGTAGGGACGACAGATGTTCTCACACACGCTCTTCAGCCGCGCCGTTACATGCGGTGGGGAAATTGGGCTTCAGTCCTGAGGGAATTCGCACCTCGTCAAAACACCGAAGTCTCAGTGGCTAAGAGCCGCCACGAATGACAGTCGATTCACGGCATGGCTAAAGCCATGCCCCTTCAAGGCGTAATGTCGTTCCTGAATATGGCGGATATAGCGCCCTCTATCCGGACTTGCCCGGATTGCGTCGACGCTGAAGCCGCTTAGTTCCCGACAACCACGCCCCGCCCAGGACCAGCACCACCGGAAAACATTCCAGCGTGTAGCGCGGCTCAGGATTCTCCAGTGTTCCGAGAAACCCGGAGCGCAGCAGCACGAATAACAACATCAGCGCAAGGTACTGAGGCCGCGGCCCGCGCACCAATCCCATCACTGCTGCGAACAGGAACAGCAGGTTGAGCACGCCCCACAGCGCGGCCAGGACGGAGCTTTCGGTATCATCGCCGTACTCCCACCAGCGGGTGTCGAGCGGCAGCATTTCCGTGCGGGGACGCAGCCACATGTCGGCAACGCGCAACCCGGGCAGCCAGACATAGTAGCGAAACGGTGATCGCGCTATGCGCTGGTCGGCCAACTCGGCAAAGCGCGCATTCAGCGCGGGATCGACAACGTGCGTTTTGGCGTATTCGTTGAAGATTGCCTGGGTCTTCTCGCGCTCCTGCGCCGTGTCGAACGCTCGCGAGGGCAGGTTCCGCAAATCAACGTCATCGCCTGGAACCTGCCAGTAGACCTCCTCCGTCGAAACGTAATCCACCACCCAGGTTCGCATCCACTGGTCGAAACCAGAGGGAACGAACTCGTCAGGATCGCTGGCGTAACGCGGAGCCAGCGGTTCGAAGCTATGGAAATCGTGCCAATTTCGGATGGTCCACGGCACCAGGGGCGCCAGCGAAATCGCCAGCACCAGTGCTCCCGCCCAGAACAGGCGCGTGCGCTCCGCAGGCCGTTGCCACATCCGCCACAGCAGGAACAGCCCCAGCGCCACCAGCAGAATGCCGCCGTCGGGGCGGAGCAGAATTCCGGCAGAAACCGCAATGCCGCAACCCATCCAGCCAGACCAGCCGGCAAGTCCCCGCTCCGAGGCTTGGAACGCGGCGACGGCGCAATCGAGCGCGACCGCAGCAAAGAAGATGCTCAGCGTCTCGGCCAGTGGAGCCACCGTGTAATCGGCAGTGAAGGGACACAACGCAGCCAGCAGAAACGCAAACCGGGCGGCGCGCGGCGAAACCGTTCTGCGCGCCAGGTCGGCAATGACGAAACAACCAGCCACGTCGATAACGATCTGCACCAGCAGGACCGCGTGATAATGCTCGCTTCCAAAAAGCACAAAGCAAGTGGCAAGAAATGCGGGATAGCCGGGCAGGCGGATCCACGTGGGCCGCGGACCTTCGGCATGACTCAGGCCGTAGATGCCGTGCTGTAGCCAGTTCCGGGCGATATCACCGTAAATCAGCGAATCGCCGGTCACGTGCGGGAATCTAATGTAGAAGAAAAGCCGCAGTACAAGAGCGGCCAGTGTGACCAGCAGGAAGTACTTTCGAGACTCCCAAAGCATATCGCGGAACGACGGCCGCTCTGTTTTCCCCAGCGAATTGCACTCCTGTTCCAGCACGTGGCGAATATAACAGCCTGAGGCTACCACTTGGCGGTTGGGCGCTTATGGGATTTCCAGAATTGGTGTGTTCCGGGGTAGAGCCGGCCTAAAGAGCATGTGTGAGAACTGGTTCCGAGTTGGCACGGTGGAGCGGTTGCGCAAGAATCCGGCGCCGTAGGCGCGGAAGGGTTTAGCCCAGCACGGAGCAGCAGGCGGAGGGCTGGGTAGAGTGGAAAATGGATCCGAGTCCCGTAGGGACGACAGATGTTCTCACACACCCTCTTCCGCCGGCGTCCAGCGATACAACAGGAGGGACGCTCATCGCGATGAGCGTAATGCCCGACGCGGTTCTGTGGCTCGCGGTGACCTCGGCGCTGAATGAAGCGCCGCTCTACCCGTACTGCCGAATACATCAGTTTTGGAACCGGTCTAGTATTTGGCCGCACCGCGTGGCTAAATGCCACCCGGCGAGTGCTACGATTAAATTGGCCCCGAATGCCTAAGTCGAAACAGATTTTCTTCGATCCCGACCGCAAGCGTTGGCGGCGCTTACGCTTTGTCCTCGATACCACGGTGATCCTTATCACGTTGCTAGGGGTGTTTTTTGTTGCCACTATCATTCGTGGATCGTCTGTTCCCGGCATGCTCCTGCCTGGGGTGAAGAAGCCTTATCACGCTCTTAAGGAAAACCAGAAGCGCAAGCCGCCACGCCGGCTGAACACCCACCGTAAAACCAAGCGGCCGGCATCGCAGGTGGTACTGAACTCAGACGAAGGCATTCGTGGCGCCTTCTACGTGCAGTGGGACGCGGCCAGCTTCGCATCCTTGAAGGAATACTACCCGCAGATCGATCTGCTATTTCCCGAGTGGATGCACGCCCTGACCGCGGATGGCCGGCTGCAAGCGGTCACCGAGCTGAATACCCTGTACGACGTAATGGACCGGAAGGGCAAGCCACGTCCGATCGACGACAAAGTAATGTCGTTTCTCAAGGGCGAGAAGGCGCAAACCGAGGTCTTGCCGCTGGTCAATAACTTCGATCCCATCAGCAATCAGTGGCAGCCCGACATCACCGCGAAATTCCTGGCCGATCCTGCGGCCCGCCAGCGCTTCCGCACTGAGCTCATGGCTTTCCTGGCCACCGACCAGTACAAAGGCATCACCCTCGACATTGAGTCCTTTCCCGACAGCTCGCGCGACGACTATCACACGCTGGTGCAAGAGCTCTACGATGAGCTCCACGCCAAGGATCTGAAGCTGTACATCGCCGTCCCGGTCAACGATAAGACGTTTGATTATTCCGCCATCGCCAAAATCTCGGATGGCCTGATCCTGATGAACTATGACCAGCACTATCCCGGCGGCGGTTCCGGCCCGGTCGCCGGGCAGGACTGGTTCGTGAAAAATCTGCAGGACGCCCTCAAGGTCATTCCCAAGGAAAAAATCATTTGCGCAGTAGGCAACTACGGCTATGACTGGGCCATGAAGAAGGGTCAGAAGAAAGGTACGCCGCCTGCCGCCGTACACACCGTTTCGGCGCAGGAAGCATGGTTGGAAGCCGAAGATGCTGAAACCGACGTGGACTTCGATAGCGATGCCATGAATCCACACTTTGCCTATCTCGACGACAACAATGTTCGCCACGATGTGTGGTTTCTCGATGGAGTAACCGTGCTCAACCAGATGCGGGTAGCTCATTCGCTGGGGATCTATACCTTCGCGTTATGGAGGCTCGGTTCGGAGGACCGCTCTCTGTGGGCAGTGTGGGACAAGCCGTTCGAGGCCAATGTGCCGGGCAAGCTGGACACCGTCCCCCCCGGGCAGGACGTCGACATCGAAGGGCAGGGCGAAGTCCTGCGCATCGCCTCGCGACCCGCCTCCGGGGAACGCACCCTCACGGTCGATTCCAACACCCACTTAATCACCGACGAGGTGTTCAAAACCATGCCTTCTCCGTACGTGGTCGACATGTACGGCGGCACTGCACAAAAGAAAGTCGCCATTACCTTCGACGACGGCCCCGATCCGACGTGGACCCCCAAAATTCTGGACGTGCTGAAGCAAAAGAACGTGAAAGCCACCTTCTTCCTGATCGGAGTAGAAGTTGAAAAATATCCCGGCACAGCCAAGCGCATTTACAAGGAAGGTCACGAAATCGGGAACCACACCTTCACCCATCCCGACATCAGCAACATCTCCAAGCGCTACTTCGAACTCGAACTGAACCTGACGGAGCAGTTATTTGAGGGCAAGATGGGAATCAAGCCCGTCCTCTTCCGTCCGCCCTATTCGATTGACCAGGAGCCCGACACCGCCGACCAGGTACGGCCGTTGGAACTGTCGCAGGACATGGGCTTTATCACCGTGGGGGACAAGATCGATCCCAACGACTGGCGCGAGAATCCGCGGCGTTCGGCGGACGAAATTGTGGCTGATGTGTTTGCCAACCTGCCACCCTGCCAGCCCGGCAATCTCAGTTGTGGGAACATCATCCTGCTGCACGACGGCGGCGGTGACCGCAGCCAAACCGTCAAAGCGCTGGGCATGATGATCGACGGCCTGAAAGCTCGGGGCTACGAGATCGTGCCCGTGTCCGAGCTGCTGGGCAAGACACGTGCTGAAGTCATGCCGCCGATTTCCACTAACGAACGCTGGGCCGCGTGGGTGGACGGGGTCAGCTTCACCTTGTTCGGCTTTGTCTCTTCGTTCATTATTTTCGTTTTCTTCGTCGGCGACGTGCTCATGAGCGGACGCCTGGTGCTGGTTGGAACCCTGGCCATCTTCGATCGCTTCCATCGGCGCAAGAGCAGTTCCGATCCCAGCTATCGGCCCGCGGTCGCGGTGCTCATCCCCGCCTACAACGAGGCGAAGGTTATCGAGCGGACGGTAGGTTCGGTCCTCGACTCCGACTATAAAAATCTACGGGTCATTGTGATCGACGACGGCTCGACAGATGCGACGCTGGAGGTCACGCGCTCTGCCTTCCAGAAAGAAATCGCTACCGGCCGAGTCACGGTGCTGACCAAGCCGAACTCAGGCAAAGCCGACGCACTCAACTTCGGACTTGAGCAAGTAACCGAAGAGTTGTTTGTGGGCATCGACGCCGACACCCTGGTTGCGCGCGATGCAATCTCGAAGCTGGTACCGCACTTTAGTGATCCGCGGGTGGCAGCAATGGCGGGCAATGCCAAGGTTGGCAATCGCGTGAATCTGTGGACCCGCTGGCAGGCCCTGGAGTACATCACCAGCCAAAACTTCGAGCGCCGCGCTCTGAACACTCTTAATGCGGTGAGCGTCGTACCCGGCGCCATTGGGGCATGGCGCACCCTTCCGGTGCGCGCCGCCGGTGGTTACCAGCACGACACGGTAGCCGAAGATGCCGATCTCACCATGGCGCTTCTCCAGGCCGGTTATTGGGTCAATTACGAGGACCGCTCCCTGGCCTACACTGAGGCGCCCACCAAGGCGAACGGGCTAATGCGGCAGCGCTTTCGCTGGTCTTTCGGCATCATGCAGTCGGTATGGAAACACCGCGCGGCGGTGAAGCAAAAGGGGGCCTTGGGCTGGGTGGCGATACCCAACATGGTCATCTTCCAGGTCCTGCTGCCCTTGGTTTCACCATTCATCGACATCATGTTTGTCGTGGGACTGGCGACTTATTTCGTCAACCGGTATTTCCATCCGGAATCGGCAAATCCGGCCAGCTTCCATCGCCTGGTCGTTTACTTCGCATTGTTCATGGTGATTGATTTCATCGCGTCGGCCATAGCTTTCACCCTCGAGCGGCAACAGCCGGGCGGAAAACGCGACTTCCTCTTGTTGGGCCACGTCTGGTTGCAACGCTTCGCCTATCGCCAGTTGTTCTCCCTGGTTCTCATCAAGACGCTCAAGCGGGCCATGGAAGGAGGCAGCTTTGCCTGGGACAAGCTGGAGCGAACTGCCAGTGTCAGGCAACCCATTGCCGTAGCCCGCGAAAGAGAAGCGCAGTGAGGGAGCGCAACTGGTGAGCCCTGGTTCGAAGCCCGCTCTCGATATGAGCGTCAACGTCGCCGGCATTGAGCTGAAAAACCCCATCATGGCTGCCAGCGGGAGCTTTGGCTATGGCGTGGAATTTGAGGATGTAGTCACTCTTCATCGGCTAGGCGGGTTCGTCGTGAAAGGACTCTCCCGCGAACCCATGGCGGGCAATCCTCCGCCACGCCTGTTTGAGACTGCCGCCGGCATGCTCAATGCCATCGGTCTGCAGAACATCGGGGTGCGGGCCTTTCTGGAAGAGAAACTGCCGCTTCTGAAAAACATCAAGCATATCGTTTTCTTTTGCAACGTCTTTGGACATTCGCAGGACGAGTACGAAGAAGTAGTGCGCATTCTCAACGATGGCGAAGGCATCGCGGGCTATGAGCTGAATGTTTCCTGCCCCAATACGAAGTGCGGCGGCATCAGCTTTGGCAGCGACCCCAAAATGTTGTTTGAAGTGGTAAGCGCGGTGAAGAAAATTGCTGCCCGCCCGCTAATGGTGAAGCTCTCGCCCAACGTGACAAGTATTCCGGAGATGGCTCGGGCGGCCGAGGAAGCGGGGGCGGATGCCATCTCGCTGGTCAACACTTTTGTGGCCATGGCGATCGATGCGGAAACTCGCCAGCCGCGCATCTCTAACGTCACCGCCGGACTGTCGGGCCCGGCTATCAAACCGATTGCGCTGCGCATGGTGTGGGAAGCGGCGAACACAGTGAAGATACCCGTGGTTGGAATCGGTGGGATTAGCACGGCCGAAGATGTCGTTGAGTTCATGCTGGCGGGCGCGACTGCCATTGAGGTCGGCACCGTGAATTTCTGGGATCCTTGCGCTTGCGAAACCCTGGTCGATTCCTTGGAGAAGTGGTGCTTGGAACACCGTATTGAAAAGATTGGCGACTTGACCGGTGGGTTGAACCTGCAGTAAGCGGTTTTACACTTGGTAGAAGGGCGGGGCACCGCTTCAGCGGTGCAGTTAAGATTCAGAGATGAGCCGGCTCTAGTTAGCCAGTTACGCGAGGGAAACGTTACCCCAGGCGCTGACTAAAGCGATGTTCAGGACCCGGCGGCCTTTATGCACGCCTGCATGGCGTGCTCACCATCGTCTATACACCAAATGCGAAGCAGTCGGTGCACAACCACTCACGCGGTTACAGTCGCAGCCGTCGCATCGGATTCCTGCAGCTTCTTCACGCTGGTGACCAGGTCGGGATCGATCGCCAGAATCGCCTTGGTGTGGGTGATGTCAAACAGGCGCTTCACCTGATCGTTGGCGCCAGCAATGCGGAAGTGCCCTCCTCGCTGCCCAATCGCTCCAAAGATATGCATGATGATTCCCAGCCCGGCGCTGTCCACGAACTCCACGTGTGTGAGGTCAAGCACAAGTTTGCGCGCGCCTTGCTGAATCAGGGAATTGAACAGCGCCTCGGTTTCGCTGAGGCGTGTCCCCAAGGTGAAGCGCCCTGCGCAGGAGACCCCGGTGATATCCGGTTCGAATTGGAAGACTTCGATTTCCAGCATCATAGCTGCGTGGTCCCTTTGGCGAGATTTGGATTTCTAAAATATCACGATCGCCGTGCGAACCCTAAACCAAAACTCCGCCACCAGCACCAGTCGACCCCGAGGTCCCGTTCGTGCCTTGTCCGCGGACTTCGAGGTCCGCACTACCCATGCACACCGGCCGCATCGAGGAGGTCGGCACGGTTGGAACGGATATTGAGGACCCGGTCGATTTCTTCCCATCTCAGACCAGTCGTCGGAGCCGCCCAAAGATTGCGCGGCTTCCGAACTTCCCGTTCCCTCGCTCGATGACGAGGACCGGCTCTTGCGCGAGAGTCTGAAGGAGGAATTCGCTTGTCTGCATGATCCGAAACCGGTGGCAGCCCACGCTATCGCCGATCCAGCAAGAACTGCCGGTTGACCTGTTAGGCTTTTAGTCCCACTGCGCGCGCGAGTTTCGCCTGCCGATCATCAAACGTCCAAAACCGCTCCGCGCCGAACTCCAATGCCGAAGCGACATGTAGGGTATCTAACGTTCGCAAGGCGACGTGGCTCGCGTGCTGCTGGGTAAGTTGCACGCACCGCTCAAAGGTCATCTCCGGCAGGGTCACCTCGATCCAGAAGCGCGATTCTCGGTCGCGCTGGAATTGCGTGTACACCTTTTGCGCCTCACCGGCAGAAATCTTTTTCATGAAAAGCTGCTGCGCGACAGCGTTCGCCCACTCCGCCCGATGAAGTGGCGTTAGCCAGACACGGGCGTGTTGGGCTGCGAGACGCCGCGCTTGCGTGAAATGCCGGTCGGGCAAGTAGAGCGAGACGAAAAAACTCGAGTCGGCATAGACGGTCAATAGCGTGCCCGTCTCCGCTGCTCGACCAGCATTTCGACGGAGTCAAGGATCCTGTCCCCAAAGATCTCCTTCGCCCGGGCGGCGAAGTCGGGCACTTCGGCAAGGGGTTGATCTCCGTTGGCAGGAACAATGCGAGCAATGAGCCGGTCTCTCTCCCGCAATTCGACCGTCTTTCCCGCCTGCAGCCAGGCCTTCAGGCGGCGGGTATCGCGGAGTTGGCGCATGTTCACGGAAGGCATGACATTAATGTGACACATAATGTGGCACATTGTCAAAGTAGACACTTCACAGTCCAGTGACGTGGCTCACTTACGGAAGTCTGGGCCAGGGTTTATGATTCCTTGTTGAGCCGAGAGTTGGTGGATTCAACCGCAGATCCTTCGATTCGGGCGCACGACCGCAGTCTCGCTCCGGATCACGAGAGCGAGCGGCGAACCAATAGAGAGGCGCACATGTCCCCTGATCGCAAAATCCGCGTCCTGGTTGCCAAGCCCGGCCTCGACGGCCACGACCGCGGCGCCAAAGTCATTGCCCGCGCCCTCCGCGATGCCGGCATGGAAGTGATTTACACTGGCCTCCGCCAGACTCCGGAGATGATTGTCACCGCGTCCTTGCAGGAAGACGTGGACGTGATCGGCCTCAGCATCCTTTCCGGCGCGCACAACGCCATCGTGCCTCGTGTGATGGACCTGCTGAAGCAAAACCAGATGGACGACGTGCTGGTGCTGGTGGGCGGCATCATTCCCGATCAGGATGTGGAGACGCTGAAGAAGGGTGGCGTGGCCGCCATTTTCCAGCCGGGCACCCCGATGGATTCCATCATTGAGTTCATCCGCGCCAACGTGAAGCCACGCGGCGTGCCGGCGAGTACCTAGTTCACCATAGAGGCATAGGGACCAAAGAGAAAAATTGGGCTTTCGCTAAGAGCTAAGAGCTAAGTATCCCTTACGCCGGCAAAACAAATCCATCGATGTGCCGGAGTGGCTCTTCCTTTCGCGGCATCCGCCCGACCGCGGTTCCCTTCATCACCTTCTGCAACGCCACTTGAAACTGGTTCATCTCCTCGCGAGTTCCAACCGTAATGCGCGCATAAGTAGGCATCACCGGCCAGATGCGGCCAATAAAGACGTTCTGCTGGGCCATGGCGGCGATCACCTCTTTCGCTGGCCGCTTGGTATCGAGCATGAAGCAGTTGGATACCGACGGAATGTAGGAATATCCGTTGCGGTCGAGCCACTGAAAAGTCTCCTCGCGGATCTCCGTGTTGATGCGCTTGCGCTCGGGCACCAGTTGTGGATCTTTCAGGCTGGCCGATGCAGCGGCAATGGCGGTCACCGGCATAGGATTGCCGCCACCGTAATTCTCGACCTTCTCCACCAGGTCAGCTCTGCCGATGGCAAACCCGCAGCGCAAGCCTGCCATTCCGTAAAGCTTGGAGAAGGTGCGCAACACGATCAGGTCATGGCCGGTCTTCACCAGTTCGATGGCCGAAGGCGCATCGCAAAAGTGAATGTAGGCCTCGTCCACCAGCACGATCGAACCCTTGGGCTTGTTCTCCAGCAAGTACTCGATGTCGGAGAGACTGGTGAGCGTTCCAGTTGGATTGTTCGGCGTGCAGACATAGAAC
The DNA here is from genome assembly GCA_963763725.1 of uncultured Acidobacteriaceae bacterium. Lineage (GTDB taxonomy): Bacteria > Acidobacteriota > Terriglobia > Terriglobales > Acidobacteriaceae > Bog-257. Next base: position 111,698 of record CAVXQI010000013.1, on the reverse strand, counting down.
ACGCCGGCATCGGGCGCAGCCGCAATCATGGCCCGTACATCGTGCGCGTAAGTCTTGGTCAGAGGTACCTTGACCACGCGCGCGCCGGCTCTCTCGGCAGCGAACATTCCGGCTTCGTAGCCAGGGTCGGCGGTCACGTAACTCGCCTTGGGTGAGGTGAACGCCATGACGGTGTAGTGCAGCGGTTCGCTCGATCCGGCAAAAATCCTCACTTGGTCCGCTCCCACCCCGACGCTTTGCGCGTAGAGCTTGACGAACTCCTCGGCGGAGTTAAAGCGGTACCGGCCAGTCTCCGGGATGATGGCTACGAGGGCGCTGCGGGCAGCTGCGCAGGGGCCAAGGGGATTTTCGTTGGCGTTGATCCGTACTCCATCTACTGGGATAGATGGCGATTTTGCATAAGCCAGCATCGGCTCGGTCACGACGCGGAACGCGAGTGCCGCGGACGCTGCGGTAGAAACCTGCAGGAACGACCTGCGGGAGAAAGACGTCAGGGTCTCATGGCGCGACATCAGACACACTCCTCTTGCTTCGTGACCGACATCTTACCGCGTTTTCGCTAGTCGTCGCACGCGTTACCTCAGCGTGAGAAATTAACAGCCGCGATTGAAGCGACCGCAAGCAGGCGGTTTGCTACCCTAGCCTTCGGTGCATTCCTTATCCCAGGAAATCTTGTATTCTCTCGAAGCGCGTGGCGACGCCGTCATTCTACGTCTCGTCTCGGAGGACGGTACAAACCGCTTGACGCGTGCCCGAGTGCAGGCCCTCATCGCTCCTGTCGAGGAGCTTGCGGCGCATCCGCCCTCGCGTCTGGTGATCGCTGGCAATACGAAGTTCTTCTCGGCGGGAGCCGACCTCAATGAGATTGCGGCGCTGACTGGCGAGGAAGCGTTTCGTTTCGCGCAGATGGGACAGCGCCTAATGAATGCTGTCGCCACTTTTCCTGCTCCCACCATCGCGGTGATCCAAGGTTACTGCATGGGCGGAGGACTCGATTTGGCGCTCGCGTGCGATCGGCGCATCGCCAGCGCTCATGCATTATTTGGACATCGCGGCGCGGCTCTCGGTCTGATTACCGGATGGGGAGGGACGCAGCGCCTGCCTCGGCTGGTCGGCAAGAGCGCGCGCGCTGCAAATGCTTCTAGCCGCGGAAAAGCTGCACGCAGCGCAAGCTCTGCAGGCCGGGCTGGTGGACGCGGTGGTGGAGGATCCGCTGACAGTGGCGCTGGCGGCGAGTCTCCTGACCTGCGCGCGCCCGATTCTCGGTTAGCTCGATTGCCCCAACTTCGTATTGTCTTGCATAAACCCGGACGTTCGGCGAGAATGCAGACCTCTTTCCGAAAGACAAAAGGCAACCATGCTAACGACCATTGCTATGGGGCTGTGGCAGGACCCGTTCAGAAGTCGGTCACCGTTCTTAAGCGGCGGATTTCTGCTGTTCGGCCTGGTGGTTCTGGTCATTATCATCATCGGTGGCTGGAAAGTGTTTGAGAAGGCCGGGCAGCCTGGCTGGGCCATCCTGATTCCTTTCTTCAACGCTTACATCCTGTTGAAGATTGCGGGCCGGCCGGGATGGTGGCTGCTGCTGTGCCTCATTCCGCTGGTGAATGTCGTGATCGCGATCGTAGTAGCCATAGATGTCGCTAAGGCTTTCGGTCAGAGCGCGTTGTTCGGGGTCGTTCTGATCTTCCTTTTGGGCGGCATCGGCTATCTCATTCTCGGCTTTGGCGACTATCGCTATCTGGGGCCACCGAACGCGCCACGCGCCTGATCCGCCAACTCCGGTAGCCGTCAGCTATTGGCTTTCAGCCATCAGTCACGACCTACATCGTCTGCGAACAGGCGAGCAGGACAGCCTGTCAAGATCTTTGCCATGCGCAACTGCGTTATGCTCTTTCCATGCGTGTCCCGCTTCCACATGGCGACCAGCAGTTGGTGCAGATTATCGATGCGGCCCTGGCCGATACGGCCCGCCGCAGTGGCGAGTGGCTGGTCTGCAAGCCGGGATGCACGCAATGCTGCATAGGAGCTTTCGCCATCAACCAACTCGACGCAGTTCGGTTGCAGCAAGGTCTCGCCGAATTGGACATGACCGATCCTGACCGAGCGGCGCAAGTTCGCAATCGCGCCCGCGCGTCGATTGCCCGGCTCTGCGCAGAGACTTCCCAGGAAATCCCGAGACCGGCATCCTGGACGAGGGCGAGGCCGCCGAGGCGCTCTTCGAAGAGTTTCGCCAATGACGAACCTTGCCCGGTACTCGATCCCCAGACTGGGATGTGCGATCTGTACGCGGCGCGTCCAATGACCTGCCGTGTCTTCGGACCGCCGGTGCAATCCGAAGGCGGTTTGGGTGTCTGCGAGCTGTGTTATCACGGCGCCAGCGAAGCAGAGATCGCTGCCTGCGAGATGACAGTCGATCCCGAGGACATGGAGCCGGCGTTGCTCGATGAGCTGGAACGAAGCACCGGCCGGCGAGGCAGAACCATCGTGGCGTTTGCGGTGGGACTGTAGTCTGCATCGGCCCGCATTGCGCCCATCACCTGTCTGCTTTATCGTAAGTAGTTTGCTCGTCACCCATCATGACTGACCATAGCCATCATTCCGGATCGCCCTCCGCGTTCGAAACCAAGGTGAAGCCCGACTCGCCGCGCTTCGAACGCAACCTGAAAGCCATGGCCGAGATGGTGGCCAACGTTCGCAATGAAGAGCTTCTTATCGCCCAGGGCGGCGGCGACAAGGCGATCGCGTCGCAACACAAGAAAGGACGCCTGACCGCGCGCGAGCGCATTGCGCTGCTGATCGATCCCGGCACTGAGTTCTTCGAGCTTGGCGGCTACGCGGCGTGGGGAATGTACGAAGAGTGGGGCGGCGCGCCCTCCGCCGGTACGGTGACTGGCCTGGCGCGGGTGCAGGGACGACTGGTCATGCTGATCGTGAACGACGCCACGGTGAAGGCGGGCGCGTTCTTCCCCATGACGGCGAAGAAGGTGATTCGCGCGCAGAACATCGCCATCGATAACCACATTCCCACGATCTACCTGGTGGATTCCGCCGGCGTCTTCTTGCCGCTGCAGGAAGACGTCTTTCCCGACACCGACGATTTTGGCCGCGTCTTCCGCAACAACGCGGTGATGTCGGCGATGGGCATTCCGCAGATCGCGGCCATCATGGGCATGTGCGTGGCTGGCGGCGCGTATCTGCCGCTGATGTGCGATCACATCCTGATGACCGAAGGCAGCGGGCTGTTTCTCGCCGGGCCGGCGCTGGTGCAAGCCGCGATCGGCGCGAAGTATTCGGCGGAGGAACTGGGCGGCGCGAAGATGCACTCGCAAATCAGCGGCACGGTGGACTTTCGCGAGCCCGACGACGAGTCGTGCCTGGCGCGCATTCGTCTGCTGGTGGACAAGATGGGCAACCGCCAACTCGGCGTCTTCGACCGCAAGCATGCCGGAAGAGCCGCTCTATCGCCGCGGAAGAAATTTACGGCATCTTCGACGGCGATCCCGCGCGCCAGTACGACATGAAGGAGATCATTGCGCGCATCGTGGACGGCAGCCAGTTTGGCGAGTACAAGGCGGAATACGGCGAGACCGTACTTTGCGGCTATGCGCGCATTGGGGGCTTCGCAGTCGGCATCGTCGCTAATCAAAAGACGCATGTCCAACAGGTGGACCACGCCGGCAATAAGCGCACCGAGTTTGGCGGCGTCATCTACACCGAGTCGGCGGAGAAAGCGGCGCGGTTCATCATGGATTGCAACCAGAACCTGGTGCCGCTGGTCTTCTTGCACGATGTGAATGGCTTCATGGTGGGACGCGATGCGGAGTGGAGCGGCATTATTCGCGCCGGAGCGAAGATGGTCAATGCGGTGTCGAACTCGGTGGTGCCGAAGATTGCGGTGATCATCGGCGGCTCGTTCGGCGCGGGACATTACGCGATGTGCGGCAAAGCCTACGATCCGCGTTTCCTGTTCGCGTGGCCGACGGCGAAATACGCGGTGATGGCGGGGGCCTCGGCGGCGGGAACGCTGGTGGAGATCAAGATCAAGCAACTGGAGCGCGGCGGCAAAATTCTGAGCGAAGAAGACAAGAAGAAGCTGTTCGACGAAGTGAAGGCGACCTACGACGAGCAAACCGATCCGCGCTACGGCGCGGCGCGGCTGTGGATCGACAAGATCATCGATCCGGCGGAGACGCGCGAGGCGATCATTACCGCGCTGGAAGCGGCGGCGCTGAATCCCGAAGTGCCGAAGTTCAGCGTGGGAGTGCTGCAGACGTAGGAAAGCCCGCTGTTCGCGATTCGCTCTTAGCTTTTAGCCGTTAGCTAAACTTAGCGTTCTGTCGTGCAGCGACGGGCTCGGGCTGAAGGCTGAGAGCCGAAAGCTAACGAGCTAAGAGCTAATTGCTAACTGCTAAGGCTTGCTGAAGCTGACTCCATGGCTGACTCTCTCAAACTCATCGAATGTCCGCGCGACGCCTGGCAAGGGCTGCCTGGGCAGATCCCAACGTCCGTCAAGGTCGAATACCTGCGCGCGCTGGTAGCGGCGGGATTCAAGCACATCGATGCCGTGTCATTTGTCTCGCCCAAAGCCATTCCGCAGATGGCCGACTCGGAAACGGTGATCAGCGAACTCGATCCCCCGGATGATGTTGAGATCATCGGCATTGTGGTGAACGAGCGCGGAGCCGAGCGGGCCATCGCCACCGATGCGGTGCGAACCCTGGGCTTTCCCTATTCCCTGTCGCCAACGTTTCTGAAGAACAATCAGAACCAGACGCTGGAGGAAAACCTCGACATTCTGGAGAAGGTGAAGGAGAAAGCCGACGAGGCCGGGCTCGATACGATAGCCTACATTTCGATGGCGTTCGGCAATCCTTACGGCGATCTGTGGAATGTGGACGAGTTGATCGAGGGAATCGGCCTGCTTGCGGATATGGACCTACAGGCGATTTCTCTTGCCGATACGGTGGGTTTGTCGACTCCGCAACAGATTGCCGACTTGCTCGGGCCGGTGCTGGAGAAGTTCGATGGCGTCGAGATCGGCGTGCACCTGCACAGCCGTCCGGATGAGGCGGCGGCAAAGGTTCTGGCGGCTTATGATGCCGGTTGCCGCCGATTCGACTCCGCCATCGGCGGCATGGGCGGCTGCCCCTTCGCGCAAGACGTGCTGGTGGGCAATATACCAACAGAGAAATTGCTGGAAGCGTTGAAGAGCCGAGGCGCCGACTTGCCACTGAAGAAGCCGATCACGGAACCGTTCCGCCTGGCGGTGGAGATCGCAAACAAGTTCAGCGGGCCGAAGATGTGAGAAGAGCCGCGATTCGCTCCCCGCTTTTAGGGAAGCTCCGATTAAGTCTGCTGCTTTGAAAGGGACGGTCTTCAGGCCGTCCGTAAATGTTGATATGACGGCTGGGCTTTAGAGCATGTGTGAGAACTGGTTCCGAGTTGGCACGGTGGAACGGTTGCGCAGGAATCCAGCGCCGTAGGCGCGGAAGAGTTTAGCCCAGCACGGAACCGCAGGCGAAGTGCTGGGTAGAGTGGAAAATGGATACGAGTCCCGTAGGGACGACAGATGTTCTCACACACGCTCTTTAGCCCCTGAGGCACTCCAACTGGGTTAATCAGGTCCTCCTTAAGCTCTTAGCTGTTAGCATTCGAAACGCAAATGCACTATTCGACTCTTACACTCGACTTCGATGGCTCGCTCGCCCTCCTCACCCTGAACCGGCCGGAGAAGCGCAATGCCATCAGCTATGAGCTAATCGACGAGTTGCTGCGCGCACTGGGCGAGGTCGAGCAGTCGGCGGCGCAAATCGTAATCCTTACCGGTGCCGGCAAGGCGTTCTGCTCGGGCATGGACCTCGACAACCTGCGCGCGATCACCGGCCGCACGGACGAGCAGAACCTGGCGGATTCCGCCACCATGGCGCGGCTGTTTCGCAGCCTGTATGAGTTTCCCAAGGTCACGATTGCCGCCGTGAACGGGCCTGCAATCGCTGGCGGTTGCGGCTTGGCGACGCTCTGCGATTTCACCCTGGCCTCCTCCGAAGCCAAGTTCGGCTATACCGAGGTGCGCATTGGCTTCGTCCCAGCGATTGTGTCGGCCTTTCTGCTGCGCCAGGTCGGAGAGAAGCATGCGCGCGACCTGCTGCTCACCGGGCGCATCATCGGCGCCGACGAAGCCCTTCGCATGGGGCTAGTCAACGAAATTGTCGAGCCCAAGGAGCTTCTCAGCCGCTCACGCGAGCTCGCGGCCAGCCTGCTAAGCAACAGCCCCGCGTCGCTCCTCGCGACCAAGCGCCTGCTCAAGCACTACGCTGCGGAGAGTCTCGACCGCGAGATCGGCGCTGCGGTGGAGGAAAACGCGCGCATCCGCAGGACGGCCGATTTCCGGGAAGGTGTAAGCTCGTTTCTGGAGAAGCGAAATCCTCGCTGGACGGGGAAATAAAGGGTGGCGATGCTGGCGAGCCCATCCGCTTCAAACGATGAGTCGAGCGGCGAGTTAGTAGGATTGTCCAGAGATACAAGCCCACTTGCGATAGAATTGGCGGTACCCTAAGTTACAACCATTCGGGAGCAGAACGGTCCCACGACTCTATTGCCACAAAGCGTCGCTTCAAGCATTATTCATCGTCAGAGTTTCAACAGCTACCCGGCGGCAGGCATGAAGATACGCCGCCACGCTAAGGAACACGATTACTGCGCACCCATCAATTCTTCGGTTGCGAAGGGCTACGCGCAGCGAACACAGGGAGAGTCATGATGACATTTCGTCGGCATTCCATCGTAGCGGTAATGCTGTTTTCCACTATGGCCTACGCGCAATCTTCGACATCGACGGCTAACCCACAGGCGTCTGGTGCCGCAAAGGCGGCCAGCAGTTACGCCCCTTATCCGATGATGAGCCAGGCGGCCGAGGAGCGTGGCCGAAAGCTCTTTGACATGTTCAAAGCTGGCCAGGCGAACGCGGTTTGGGCCACCTCCACACCTGAAAACAAGAAGCGTACAGAAGAGGCGCGGAGATTTGTAGCCAACCTGTCTCAGTTGAAAACGAGGCTAGGCGCTGAGACCAAGGTCGAGGCCGAGAACATCGTCCCATACATGCTGAAGCGAGCTACGATTTACTCCCGGCTCTCAGATTTCTCGAACATCAAGGTTCCGGTGATGACCATGATTGTCATCGATGAAAACGGCGACACGGAAGAATTCACGGTCAGGCCGCTACAATCACCTCCCGAAGGCCACAATGCCGGCTACAAGGACACCACCAAGCTCAAACTTCCATTCTCTGGCCAGTGGCTGGTGTACCAAGGCGGGCACGGTGTCTTTAACAACGGCTATCAGATGACCGACGACAGACAGTTCGCTATGGATTTTGTTCTGCTGAAGAACGGCAGTCCGTTTGAGGGAGACGCTACGGCCAACGAACAGTTCTACTGCTTTGGTCAACCGGTGTTGGCCCCCGCAGACGGCACGGTGGTTAGGGTGGTAAATGACATCGGAGACAATCCCCCCGGCAAGCCCAGTCAGGATACTCCGAATGGAAACATGATCCTGATCTCGCACGGCAATAACGAATACTCGGTGCTGACCAATCTCAAGCAGAACAGCATTAAGTTGAAGCATGGAGACACCGTCAAACAGGGCGACCCCGTGGGAGAGTGCGGCAACTCCGGCGCTTCGAGCGCCCCCAGAGTGCATTACCAATTGCAGAATTCGACGGGGTTCCCCAAGGTAGAGTCGTTGCCGGCGCAATTCGTTGACTATATCGCGGACGGCAAGCCGGTGCCTGTAGGTGAAGTCGTAAAGGGACAGACAGTCAGCAACGGATCTGCTCCGAGCGCGCCTTCACCGGCGACGAAAAAATAATACGGTGAGGGCCGCGAGCCCGGTGCGGTTCTTCCGCGATGCATGTCGCGACTGAAATTGGCCCTATCTTTCATTGAGTGAGTGTGGCGTTGTGGCGTTGAAAACCGAGGGCAGGCAATTGCGACGCACAACCTCGGAAGCGCAGGTGTACGAGACCAAATTTCGCGTGCGCTATGCGGAGACCGACCAGATGGGCGTGGTCTATCACTCCAACTTCATCATCTGGTTTGAAGTGGGACGGGTGGAGATGCTGCGCCGGCTGGGATTCACCTATCGCGACATGGAGAAGCAGGATGGCACGCACATCGCGGTGGTGGATGTGCGCTGCCGTTACAAAGCTCCAGCCCGCTACGACGACATGGTCACCGTCCGAACGCGCCTGGTCAATGTGCGCGATTCTCTGTTGCATTTTGGCTATGAGGTGGTACGGGACGACGACGGCACCATACTGGCAGAGGGCGAGACCGTGCACATCGTGGTGGATCCTGACTTCAAACGAATTCCTCTACCGCACCGGTACATGTTGCCATTCTTGAAGGCGGCGGGAAAAACTTGAACTCATCTCATGAATCGCCCTGGGGTGAATCAGGGCAAGACTTCAGTCGTGCCAGTAAGTTGTTTGTTTTTGTCATCCCGAGCACTCGACCCCGCTTGCGGGGTTAAAACTGTAATGACAAGGTCCAAAAATGTGCCACCAAGTCCTTTATTCGCGTGTTTGTCATTAGGAGCGGGCTTCAGAGCATGTGTGAGAACTGGTTCCGAGTTGGCAGGGTGGAACGGTTGCGCAAGAATCCAGCGCCGTAGGCGCGGAAGAGTCTAGCCCAGCACGGAGCCGTAGGCTGAGTGCTGGGTAGAGTGGGAATGGATCCGCGTCCCGTAGAGACGACAGATGTTCCCCCACCCTCTTCAGCCCGCGAGGGGCCTGCTTTTTCGACTTTTTCAGCAACCTGTTTAAGCCGCGGCGGGTACGAAAGCTTACAGATGAAACTGTTCTAACAATTCCGAAAGTAACCGCTACTTCAGAATGCAAGCCCTCCACATTAACGGCAACGATCTGACACTCGACGATGTTCGCCAGGTGGTACACGAGCGACGCCCGGTTCTGCTTCAACCGGAGGCACGCATCGCGGTCGAGCGGGCGCGTGCGGTAGTGGAAGATCTGCTGGAGAACGATCGCGTCGCCTATGCCGTGAACACCGGCGTCGGCAAACTCGCCGATGTTCGCATCTCGCTCGACGATATCCGCAGCCTGCAAATCAAGCTCTTGCGCTCGCACGCCGCCGGTGTCGGCGAACCGCTGGCGGAGGACGTTACGCGCGCCATGCTGCTGCTGCGCGCCAACTCGCTCGCCAAGGGGTTCTCGGGGGTGCGGCCTGCGGTGATCGATACGCTTTGCGAGATGCTGAATCGTGGTGTGCATCCCGTCATTCCGTCCCAGGGGAGCGTGGGCGCCAGCGGAGATCTGGCTCCGCTGGCGCATCTGGCGCTGGTGCTGATCGCGGAGGGCGAAGCCACCTTCCACGGCAAGCGCATGGCAGCCGCGGAAGCACTGAAGCAGGCTGACATCAAGCCCCTGGTGTTGCAAGCCAAAGAAGCCATCTCGCTCATCAACGGGACCCAGGGCATGCTGGCCGTGGGATTGTTGGCCACGCTGCAGGCAGACATACTCGCGGACACCGCGGATGTGCTCGGCGCTCTCACCGTGGATGCACTCAAGGGCACCGACGCCGCGTTTGACCAGCGCATCCATCAGGCGCGTCCCCATGCCGGGACAGACACTAGTCGCCGAGAACCTGCGCCGCATGCTGGAGGGCAGCCTGATTCGCGAGTCGCATCGCGAGTGCCAGAAGGTGCAGGATGCCTATTCGCTGCGCTGCATCCCGCAGGTCCACGGCGCGGTTCGCGATACGCTCGCCCATTGCCGCGAGGTCTTTGAGATTGAAATGAATTCGGCAGTGGACAATCCGCTGGTCTTTCCTGAGGAAAGGAAGGTGGGCGCGCCCAAACGCGGAGTGGGCGCCACGCGTTCCGGGCGATATCCTGTCGGGCGGAAACTTTCATGGCGAGCCTCTGGCATTCGCTCTCGATTTCTTGGCCATCGCGCTCAGTGGACTGGCGGGAATCTCAGAGCGACGTATCGAACGGTTGGTGAATCCCGCGCTCAACGAAGGACTGCCTGCATTCCTGGCTCCCGGCGCCGGCTTGAACTCGGGATTCATGATGGCGCAGGTCACGGCCGCCGCCCTGGTCAGCGAAAACAAAGTACTGGCACATCCCGCGTCGGTGGATTCCATCACCACCTCGGGTAACCAGGAAGACTATGTCTCCATGGGTATGACCGCGGCCAACAAGCTGCTGCGAGTCATCGCCAACACGCGCAATGTGCTCACCATCGAAGCCCTGGCGGCTGCGCAGGCGCTTGACTTCCGCGCGCCCCTGAAGCCAGGCAAGCGCGGCCAGGCGGCCCACGCAGCCATTCGATCTGTATCTCCCACCATCACGGAAGATCGAATCTTAACCACGGACTTCGCGAAAGTGGCCGAGTTGATCGCCAGCGGAAAGTTGGCGGAGGCGCTGCGGTAGGGCGCGGTTCGATCTCGTCAGCACAACACAATTATCAAACGATAAAGCACCGCAGCAGGCCGAAGCCAAAATGAAATGCTTCCCGCTTCGCAAGAGATAGCCTCGAGCGAAGCGGGAGGCCGCCAAGTCGCGTCTACTAGGGAGACATCGCCTCTCTCATGAACGCTTGCAGGATCGGGTCATAAGATTCAAAGTCGATGCCGAAGGGAAACCTTGTTTTCCCATAACCAGGATCCAGGCGCAATCTTGATATGAAAGGAATACAAGTGGGACAAGGCGCAACCACAGACACAGGACACGCGAACGGAGCAGGACTACAGGGGCAAGACTGATACAAGCTTTGCAGAGCGAGTTTCAAGTCGCCAGGACAAGCTGGTGGAGGAGGAGCAGGCGCGTCCAAGTCAGGCAAGGTGTCTAGCAGAGCTCCCAAGGTGATTCGGGCCTGGTTCAGGATGCTGCAGCTTTCGCAGCTTCCGCAAGCCGACTGGGAGAGAGTGAGAACCAGATTGGCATCCAAACCCGTTAGACAAGCTTGATTGTCATTGTCTATCTGGGGAGTAGTTGCGGCTAGCGCGCTGCAGCGCAAATCGGAGCACAGGCTTGAGCCCGGCAATACCCATTGCCCATACTGCGAGGATAGCCTTTGAAGATGATCTCCCTGTATTGCAACCATGGCCCCTTGAGCATCTACAAAAGCAAAGTCGCCGCCTTGTCCGCCAGACGCGATGATAATTTGCTGCCCCAAGCTTCCCGGAAGGTTTCTGATCTTGGTAACGGTTCCGTCCCTATCGTTAGTGAAAACATACCCAGCCTGGGTGGTGCCTGCGGCGCCAACCGTAATCCCGTCGGGGCCGGTCCGCGCCGGCAGGTTGGCAAAAATGTAGCCTGCCAATCGATCAAACCTGAAAACCTGATCTGTATCAGGGGACGCAGCAAATAGGTATCGCCCATCGCAGGACCATGCCAATCCATCAAAAACTGCCCCTACCACAGTAGCGAAAGGAGACTGTGTGGGAGCGGGATTGGGACCATATAGCCCAGTTATCCGATAAATCGTGTTGCGGGACGAGTTATACGCCGTTATGTAGAGATCGCCGGCGATCGGATCGAGCGTCATGCCCAAGCCGTACATATTCAGGATCAGCGTTTTGTCGGTTCCAGCCGACGGATTGATGGAGACGAAGTCAATGGAGGAATCTGGATTGTACCTAAATCCATACACCTTGCCGTCCAAGCCGATTGTCAGACTTCGGTATTGCTTGGCCAACCCCGGTATAGGGACGGGCGTACTAGTTGGACACTGGGAAGGATTCGACGGGAATGATGAAAAGTAGGCAAGGCCAGTTGGGGTTGCAACCAGCACCCTACCGTCCGGAAGGACGGCCAATCCGTCCGCACTGGTGTTAATTGTGCACTGAGCGTACGGTGGATTAGGCGGCGTCCATTGACTCCAGCCTGGCTGCGCGTCCAGCCCAACGACGAGCGCCGCCAAGAACAGAACGATAGTTGCAATCTTGTTTCGCATTTTCATGACACCCTTCTCCTTTGAGTGAGGCGGAACGCCAAACTTTTGCGCCCCTCGTTCCAAGCGCTCAAACCACAACTGAGGCTTCACTAGGAATGTGGTGCCCGGGCTCGCAAAGAAAAAGTGGCAACGTGGCGCCCGCTAAGAGCCAGAGACGGAGAGAGCGGCGCCCACTTGGCCAACGGCTTGGGAAAAGACATCTTCATTCCGGCTGCTCCGCGAACATGTTTGCAGATGACAAGAGTTCCGGCCCAAATTCCTAAACAAACTGAATGCTTGATCGCCCACGCCTCGAAAGGGGCTACGAGGTGTCGTACTTAACGCGCCGATACGGAAGAATGTCTTCGGCTGAGTGAAAAGATATTGCGGCCAGTCTGTCAAGATGTCAAGAACTTCTTGACAGGATTTTAATTAATTGAAACCGTAATAAATGTGCGTGTCTTGAGAACGAGGTGGGGTTCCATCGCTTCCGTGCAAAGACAACCGTAGGGCAGATGCGTGGGAGCAATTTCCTCCCATGAGAGACTGCCGGTACAAAGGCGCGCCAGTTACTCAGTAACCAACTGTCCACCCCGCTGACGCGCCAGGCCCTTCCTGCTTTACAATAAGGTCTGCTCTGGAGTCGTCCCTTACCTCGTCTGGCCAGGCGCTGATTTGCTGCGCCTGGGTCTTGGGCCGCGCCACTTGGATGCCAAAAGTTTCGAGGATTTACCGGCAAAACTGGCATCTCAGATAACGGAAAGCGCCGCATCGCCGTCTTAAAGAGAGCGGCTTCTCTGCGCATTCATAAACGTGGCAATCAAAATCAAATTACCTGATGGCAGGGCTTCGGCCCGCTCCGCGTCCGGGCGGAATCCTCGTGGCGCGCGGGGAAGACCTGCCCGTACCCAACCCTTCTCCATCGCCGACCCCCTGGTGAAGCTCTTCGTCGCGGGATTCTTCATCGCCGGCATCCTCTTCATGGCGGTGTTCAGTTACTTCTACGTGAAGTACGGGAACATCGTGGACCGCCGCATGTCTGGGCCGGTCTTCAGCAATGCGGCCAAGATCTACGCCCGCGCACAAACCGTCACCGTAGGTGAGAAGCTTGACGCAGCTCGAGGTTGCCGCCGAGTTGCGCCGCGCCGGATACGCGGAACAGCGCAGAAAAGGCGATTCCCCGATCGGTCACTATGCCTTACACCCCCGATGGCATCCAGGTAATTCCCGGCCCTGACTCCTTCCATGCCGCGGAAGGCGCCGTGATCCATTTTCGAGAACGGCAAAGTCACCGCCATTGACGAGACCGGGAGAGACAGCCGCAACCTCGAGGCTTACGAGCTGGAACCGCAGCTGGTGACCGCCTTGTTTGAGAGGCGAGGACCGCTCCAAGCGCGAGATCGTCAAATTCGATGAAATTCCTAAAGTGCTGGTGGACGCGGTGCTCGCCATTGAAGACCGCCGCTTCTTCCAACATAGCGGCGTCAATTATTACCGCCTGATGGAGGCGGCCGCCATCGACGTACGCGAAGGCCGTCACGGACAGGGCGGTTCCACTCTGACCATGCAGCTTTCGCGCGGCTTCTTCCTCTCGCCGCAGAAGACGGTCAAGCGCAAGCTGACTAGAGATGTTGATCGCCATCGAGTTGGAACACAAGTTTTCCAAGCAGCGCATCTTTGAGATGTACGCCAATCGAGGTGTACATGGGACAGCGCGGCTCCTTCACCATCAACGGCTTTGCGCGAGGCTTCGCACGCCTATTTCAACAAGGACATCAAGAACCTCACCCTGCCCGAGGCCGCTCTGCTCGCCGGAATGATCCAGCGCCCGAACTATCTATCGCCCTACAGGAACCCGAAGCGCGCGTTGGAGCGCCGCAACCTGGTGCTCGACTCCATGGTCGAAACCGGCGCCATCACCCGCGAGCAGGCTGACCGCGCCAAGGCCGCTCCGCTGAAAGTGGCGCCCCCTAACGTGGAAGCCAGCGATGCCCCCTACTTCGTTGACCTGGTGAAGGACCAGCTCTCCAACCAGTTCAGCGAAAGCGAGTTGAACGATCACGCCTATCGCGTTTACACCACGCTCGATCCCGACCTTCAGCGCGCCGCGGCCGAGGCGGTAGACACCGGCATGAAGCTGGTGGATGAGCAGGTGGAGAAGCGGCGGACCCACAAGATCAAAGTTGGCTCTGGCAAGGAAGCGAAGACGGAAATCAAGGTCGAATCCGGACCCATGCCGCAAGTGGCGTTGGTGGCCATCGATCCGCATACCGGTGAAGTGCTCGCGCTGGTCGGAGGCCGCAACTATGGCATGAGCCAGTTGGACCACGCCATCGCCAAGCGTCCCACGGGCTCCATCTTTAAGCCCTTCGTGTACGCGGCAGCCATCAACACCGCGGTGACGGGACAGACGCTGGTCGCCACCGGCGGAGCCGATGCGAATGGGGACGGCGGCAGCAACAATCCCAATCCTCCCGGCGTCTTCACCCCGGCCACGCTGGTTGACGATTCTCAAGTCAGCATCGCCAACGGTAACCAGGTTTACGAGCCCCGCAACTATCACGACAGCTTCAATGGAGAAGTGACCGCTCGCTACGCTCTGGCGCTGTCGTTAAACAACGCCACCGTTAGGAGTCGGACAGGAGGTTGGCTTCGATAAGGTGGCCGCGCTGGCCAAGGCTGCCGGAATTACCAGCGTGAGAGCGACTCCGGCGATCGCCCTGGGCGCATACGACGCCACTCCGCTGGAAATGGCCGGCGCCTACACCGTCTTTGGCAACCAGGGCACGCATCTCGCTCCCATCATGGTGAAGTCGGTGCGCGATGCTCGCGGGAACATTCTCGACAACTACAAGACCGATAGCAAGGCAGTGCTCGACCCTCGCGTCGCCTATGTTTTGACCACCATGATGGAGGCTGTCATCAACAGCGGCACCGGCTACCCGGTGCGCGCCCGAGGGTTTCAAGCGCCCGCCGCGGGCAAAACCGGCACCTCGCATGACGCATGGTTTGCGGGATACACCACCAACCTGCTCTGCATCGTCTGGGTAGGAAACGACGACTATACCGATCTAAAGCTTGCCGGCGGTGCCACGGCGGCGCCCATCTGGGCCGAGTTCATGAAGCGCGCTGCCAAGCTGCCGCAGTACGCGGACATGAAAAACTTCCCCGCGCCTTCCGGCGTGGTCGAGGTGACGCTGGACAAAGTGACCAATCGGCTGGCGACCGCGTCCTGTCCGCAGACCTACACGGTCGCGTTCATCGCGGGCACCGAACCCAAGGAGACCTGCGACCAGGCTGCCGGCGATCATAAAGGATTTTTCTCCAAGATCTTCGGTCTGGGTTCGCCCGCGGTTGCCCTGCCCCCGCCGACCACCAATGGAGTGGTTCAGCCCGGAGCCGACTGGAACCCCAGTCCAAGCGGCCAACGGTCAGCCCGCCCAGGCCAGCAGCCTCAACCGAAAAAGAAGCGGGGCTTCTTTAGCCGGCTCTTCGGCAGAGGTGACAACGGCGACCAGCAGCAAAATGACCAGCAGCAAAATAATGGGGCTGATGGCTCAGAGAAAGGGAACAATCCGCCCCCAAAATAGGTCTAATATTGGACAAGACGGGACTCTGGAGGTCCGGCCATGGCTGGTTTCCCCTCGCCACGGACGCTGCTGCCGCTATCGCTGTTGGTGATCTTGCTGTTGGTGTTTCCGCTGTGCCTCTTGGCCGGCGATGATCAGCAGGTGAACGCCACCGTCGCCCGTTCCCGACGGCAGTGCTTCCGCCGCAGGATTTGGAAGAACAGGGCGACGCGCTGCGGGCGCAAAAGCGTTATCTCGACTCCCTCGACTTCTACTCGGCGGCAATCGCCAAACACCCCACGGCTCTTCTGTGGAACAAGGAGGGCATGGCGTACTTGTTCCTGCAAAAATATCCCGAGGCGACCAAGTGCTTCGATCGCGCCATCAAGGCAGATAAGAAGGCCCCAGAAGGCTACAACAATCGCGGCTACATGGAGCAGAGGAACAAGAACTACAACAAGGCCATCAAGTACTACAAGAAAGCTTTGGCGCTGCAGCCCAACGACGCCGTATTCCACTACAACATGGGAACTTCGTACTTTGGAAAGCACGAGTACGCGTTGGCCGCACAGCAATATCACGCGGCTTACGTACTCGACCCTGACATTTTTGATCGCGTTTCGCGATTGGAGTGATGGCGCAATCCGGTTCACCCGAAGATCGCGCCGCGTTCTCTTTCATGATCGCCAGAATGTACGCGCAGGCGGGTAATCTTGATCGCTCTTTGGAATATCTGCGCAAAGCCATGGAAGAAGGCTATAAGGACATCAAGAAGGTGTACACGGACTCCGAGTTCGCCACGCTGCGAACCGACAAGCGCTTCGAAGAGTTGATGTCGCAAAAACCTCAGCCCATACCGTAAGGCACCCCAAGACCTTTCGACCGAGCCAAACATTAGCGCCGGTTCCGCATCTGACGCGGTGGAGATTTCAGTTTGGCTTCCACGCCAGCCTCAGACCCTATGCTACCTCGCTCGGTAAACACTCTCAGTGCGTGGCTATTGAGAACGCTTCTTGCGTTGCTGGTGTGGATTCCCGCGGCGGCGCAAACGCCCAACCAGCAACTCTCCTCCTACATCGGGCAAAACGTAGCATCGGTTGACATCGCCGGCCGTCCCGATGTCACCTTCAAAAGCGTGCAGGACCTGATCGCGGTGAAACCAGGCCAACCGCTGTCGCAAAAAGATGTGGACTCGAGCACCGCAAACCTTAAGCACAGGCGGTTTCCAGGATGTGAAGCTTGATCTGGAACCCGAAGCGGACGGGGTGCGAGTGGTATTTATTCTTGAGCCGGCGGTTTACGTTGGCATGTACGAATTTCCCGGCGCGATAAAAGAGTTCCCGTACTCGCGCCTGCTGCAAGTGGCGAACTACAACTCGCAGATGCCCTACTCCGCCAGCGATGTTCAGCAGGCGGAAAATGCGCTGGTGAAATTCTTCCGGCAGCACGGTTACTTTCTGGCTGAGGTGCGTCCGCAAATCGAGCCGGAGAGCGACTTCGGGCTTGGCCAACATCGTGTTCCATACCAACCTGGGAGTGCACGCAAAGATCGGCAAGATCAGTCTGGCCGGCGCGAATCCGGAAGAAACCAGTTACCTGCAAAGAAAACTGCGTTCGGTGATGGCGCGCTTGCGAGGTGACTCGCTGAAACCTGGAATGAGGTATTCCGTACAACCGCTTGCAAGGCGCGACCCGGTATCTGCAATCGGCCCTGGCCAGCCAGAACTACATCACCGGCGAGGTGAAGCTGGTCTCGGCTGAATACGATTCCAACACCAATCGGGCCGACATCGTCTTCCAGGTGACCACCGGACCCGTGGTCAAGGTGAGCCACGGTGGGCGCGCACGTATGGAAACGCACGGTGCGCAATCTGGTCCCCATGTACCAGGTGAACGCCGTTAATGATGAGCTCATCAAGGAAGGGCAGCGCAATCTCGTTTCCTATTTCCAGGCCAAGGGCTATTTCGACACCACGGTTGACGTAAAGACCACGAAAGACGAGGGCGGCATGTCCATCGTGTACGACATCCACAAAGACGGCCGCCACAAGGTCGACGAGGTCGCATTCAAAGGGAACCACCACTTCAGCGGCAAGGAGTTGCAATCGCACGTCAGCGTCGAGAAGGGACATCTGCTCTCGCACGGCAAGTACAGCGAGGCCTTGGTGCGCAGCAGCGTGAAGAATCTGAGGGACACCTATCGCGCAGCGGGATACAGCCAGGCGGAGGTCGTTCCCAGTGTTGCTCGCAAGAATGGAAACGTGGACATCACCTTCCAAGTCACCGAAGGCCCGCTCGACGTGGTGCAAGATCTGAAGATCGAGGGCAATAGCACCTTGCCGGAGGCACAGCTTGCGCCGCATGGCCTGAACCTCGGCCCCGGCAAGCCTTATTCGCAGGACCTGGTCACTAAAGATCGCAACCAGATCATGGCGCGTTACCTGACGCTGGGATACTTGAACGCAGGCTTCCATTCCACCGCCAAGCCGGCGCCCGGCGATCCTCACCACATGAATGTGGTGTACCAGATCAGCGAGGGTCCGCAGGTCACAACCGCGACCATCATCACCGACGGACGGCAGCACACGCAGCAGAGCCATCATCAACAAACAGCTGCAGGATCAAAGTCGGAAGAGCCGCTGAGCGAAAACGCTCTGTTCAGCTCCGAGAGTCACTTGTACAACCTGGGCGTCTTCGATTGGGCGGAGGTTGCTCCCATGCGGCCCATCACCGACCAGAACCATGAAAATGTCGTGGTCAAGGTACACGAGGGAAAGCGCAACTCCATTGTGTACGGCTTCGGCTTTCAGGTGGTGAATCGCGGCGGCAGCGTTCCCAGCGGTACGGTAGTGGTGCCCGGCATCCCGCCGGTGGGGCTTCCTCCCAACTTCAAGACCAGCGAGAAGACATTCTGGGGACCGGACGGAACTTTCGAGTACACCCGGCGCAACCTGCAGAGGACGCGCCGAGTCGTTCACCATCAGCGCGTTTGCCGGACGGCTGGACCAGCAGGGCAGCTTTGTCCTACACCGACCCTTCGTTCCGCGGAAGCAGTTGGAAGAGCAGCGCCATCCTCTCCGGCGAACACGACAGCCAGAATCCGATCTTCACCGCGCGGATTGGGAACCTGGGTTATCAGCTGGAGAAGGCCGCTCAATGCCAAACGGACGACCCACCTCTTCCTGCGCTATAACTTTCAGCTCACCCGGATCAGCAATCTGCTGATCCCCGATCTGGTTCCACCAGACCAGCTCAACGTGCACTTGTCCACCGTGTCGGCGAACTGGATTCACGACACCCGTGACAATGTGCTGGACGCGCATCGCGGCATCTATCAGAGCTACGCAGTTGAGCGTGAATCCTGCATGGCTCGGCTCCAACTTCAGCTTCGCCAGTTTTGTCGGACAGACCGCGTACTACAAGAACATCGGCAAAGGAATCATCTGGGCAAACAGTATCCGTGTGGGCTTGGAGCAGGCTTATGCCGGAAGCGAAGTGCCGCTGAGCCAGCGCTTCTTCTCCGGCGGCGGCAGCACCTTGCGCGGCTTTCCGCTCAACGGCGCCGGCCCGCAGCGCGTCGTCGCGGCCTGCAGCAATCCCTCCGACCCGTCCACCTGCTCGAAGATCACGGTTCCCGCCGGCGGCAACGAGCTGCTGATCCTGAATACCGAGCTGCGCTATCCCCTCGACGTCATCAAGAAAGGGCTGGGCATCGTCACTTTCTACGATGGCGGAAATGTATTTCCCATCATCGGCTTTCACGATTTCACCTCGCTCTACAGCAACTCGGTAGGCATCGGATTCCGCTACGCCACTCCGGTTGGCCCCATTCGCATCGACATCGGCCACAACTTGAATCCTGTGCCCGGCATCAAAGCTACACAAGTATTTGTGACTCTGGGACAGGCATTCTAACCATGGCTCTTAGAGATTTAGGACTTCCCCCGCAGGAGCCGGGCAAACCGTATGTGATTCCTCCCGCGCAAGGGTGGAAGATGGCGGCGGGTAACCGCCTGGATTTTTGCGGTCCTGGCTCTTGCTCATCTTGATTGCTGGAATCGGGACCTATGTTCTGCTGCACAGCGCCTCGTTCCACAACTACGTCCTGCGAACGGCGGAGAAGAAGGCCAGCGATTCGCTGAACACCAGGGTGCAGGTGCAGAACTTTGCTCTGCACTTGTCGAATCTTGGACTTGATCTCTACGGCCTGACGGTTTACGGAACTGGGCCGGGCGCGAACGCGCCTTTGCTGCAGGTGGATCACGTCGGCCTGGGCGTGCGGGTCATCTCCGTTCTGCATCGCCAATGGAACCTCGACAACGTTACGGTCGATCATCCGGTCGTCCACCTCATCGTGGATCAGAAGGGCGAGAACAATCTTCCCAAGCCGCAGAGCAGCGGCAGCTCGAACACCAACATCTTCGACCTCGCGATACGGCGTATTCTTCTCGATCGTGGAGAGGTGTACTACAACGATCGCAAAAGCACGCTTTACGCTAACCTGCGCGATCTGCAATTCCAGTCGAATTACGACGCAGCCGGCGGCGGCCGGTACTTCGGGAGCCTGTCTTATCAAGACGGCCACCTGCAGTACGGAGGCTATGAGCCGATACAGCACGACTTGAGCGCGCAGTTCGACGTCCGGCGCGAGCAGATGACGCTTGAGCAACGTCGTGCTGAAGAGCGGCCAATCGCAGGTGCTGCTCTATGCTTCGCTGAATAACTACAGCAGCCCGATGGTTCATGCCCGGTACACAGTGTTGCTCGACACAGCGCAGTTCCGCCAGGTCCTGAAAAATCCGTCGCTGCCCAGCGGTTTGATTCTGGTGAACGGCACTGGCGATTACACTTCGGTTCCCGGCCGGCAACCGCTCGACACCACTTCGGCGGAAGGAACCATTAAGAGTTCAGTGCTGCAGCTCCGTACGCCATCCTTGAGCAGCCGACATCCGCGATCTTGGCGCCCGCTATAGCCTCACCAACGGCAATGCCGAGCTCAGGGAGATTCAGGCGCGGCTGCTGGGAGGTCAGCTCTCGGCAACGGCAACCGTTCATGATCTCGCAGGGAAACAGGAAGGGCATATTGTCGCTGCGCTGCATAACATTTCGCTGGCCGACCTGAAGAGGGTTGCCAATTCCGTTTCGATGAAGCAGGTTGCCATCTCGGGTCAGGTGAACGCCACCGCCGATGCCAGTTGGACCGGCAGCATGAACAATCTGGCGGTCCGCTCCGACGCTACCGCCAAAGCGAATGTCGCGCCTGCACAGATCCGGCTCCGCAAGCGCTTCGCTGCCGGTGAATGCCGTGATTCACGCGCGCTACGCGGGCGCTAACGCAAGAGATCGCACTGAACCAGAGCTACATCCACACTCCGCAAACCTCGGTCGACCTCAATGGCACGGTGAGCCATCGGTCAGCGCTGCAAGTTCGCGTGCAGGCGAACGACCTTCACGAACTGGAGACCGTGGCTGACCTGTTCAGCAAACCTGCGCCCGGTCAAAGTGCGCAGCCCGCGCTGAATCTGCATGGCACAGCTTCGTTCAATGGAACGGTGCGCGGCTCAACCAGCGCTCCGCAAATCGCCGGACAACTGAACGCCAGCAACGTGCAAGTCCGCGGAAGCCGCTTTCCGCCAGTTGCGGACCAACGTGCAGGCAAGTCCTTCGCTGATCAGCTTACAGAATGGCTATCTTGAGCCGGCGAAGCAGGGCCGCGTAAATTTCAGCGTCCAATCGGGACTGCATCAGTGGGCATACACCCCATCGAGTCCGATCGTGGCAAACATTAACGCATCGCAGGTTTCTCTTGCGGAGCTGGCGCGCGCCGCCAATTCCAACACGCCGGTTTCCGGCACGCTGGACGCCAGGATCGCGCTGCACGGAACACAATTGAATCCCGATTGGGCAGGGGGATATCAGTCTTCACAACGCCAGCATCTCGGGCGAACCCATCCAGGCGGCGGACGTGCGCTTTCAGGGAACCGGCGATACGGTACACGCGAATCTGCTGGTGCGAGTCGCTGCCGGATCGGCGCAAGGCCAGCTCACCTATTACCCCAAGCAGGAAGGCTACGAGGCGCTGTTGCAGGCGACCAACATTCATCTCGATCAGATACGCACGCTGCGCGAGCGCAACATGCAGGTCGCCGGCACTTTGAACCTGACCGCAAGCGGACGCGGCACGCTGAAAGATCCGCAAGGCCAGGCTTCGCTCACGATTCCGCAGCTCGACATCCAGAAGCAGCAGATACGCAACATTAACCTGCAGGCGAACGTGGCCAACCATGCAGGCCACATTTACCCTAGGCTCGCAGGTACTGAACACGCCGCTGCGCGCGCAGGGCAAAGTAGCTTTGACCGGCGACTATTACGCCGACGCGACCCTCGACACCCCGGTGATTCCGCTGCAACCGTTGCTGGCGGCCTATGCTCCGGCGCAAGCGGCGAACCTGAGTGGCCAGACTGAAATTCACGCCACGCTGCGCGGCCCGCTGAAGAACAAAGCCCTGCTCGAAGCGCATCTCAACATTCCGACGCTGGGCGTGAATTACCGCACGACCGGAACCACGGGGTCGGCGGTGAATGTGCAGCTTGGCGCCGTGACTCCGATTCGCGCCGACTATGTGGACGGCGTGCTTTCGCTGCTGCCGGGCGAGATCAAGGGCACCGGTACCGACGTGCGCTTCCAGGGACGCTTGCCGGTCAACAGCAATGCTGCCTCGACCCTGAGCGTGCAGGGCACGATTGATCTGTCCCTTGCGCAAATGTTCGATCCCGACGATAAGCAGCGGCGGACAGCTTCAGCTTGACATCAATGCCGCCGGACATAAGAGCGCCGAAAACTTCGAGGGCCAGATTCGCATCGTGAACGCCAGCTTCGCCACACCGGACTTGCCGCTTGGGCTGTCCAACGGCAACGGCGTGCTGACGCTAGGTCGGACCGGCTGGACGTCACCCACTTCACCGGCGACGTCGGAGGCGGAACGGTAACCGCGTCCGGCGGCGTGACTTATCGTCCGGCAATCCAGTTCAACGTCGCTCTGAAAGGCAACGGTCTGCGATTGCTCTATCCGCAGAGCGTGCGCAGCGACCTCGATTTGAATCTCGCCATGACGGGCACGCCGCAAAAGTCATGGTTACAGGGGCAAGTGAACGTGAACCGCGTCTCCTTTACCCCCGACTTCGATCTGTCGCAGTTCATCGCGCAATTCAGTGGTGTGGCAACTCCTCCGCCGACGCAAGGCTTTGCCGACAACTTGAATCTCAATATTGCAGTACGCTCCACTTCCGAGTTGAACGCCGTCAGCCCGGGGGTTAGCATTCAGGGCGACGCCAACCTGCGCGTGATTGGTACGGCTACGGACCCGGTCATTGTAGGACGCACCAATCTGACCGGCGGAGATCTGATCTTTCTGGGAAACCGCTACGTGGTGCAGGGCGGCACCATCGCATTCGTCAACTCCATCGAGACCGACGCCGGTGGTGAACCTGCAGGTCAAGACCACGATTCAGCAATACAACATTGCGATGCGCTTCCGTGGTCCGCTGGACCGCCTGCGCACCGACTACACTTCCGATCCTTCGCTTCCTCCGGCAGACATCATTCATCTGCTCGCGTTTGGCAAAACGGAAGAGGCTTCTAACGCCGCGCCATCGCAATCGGCAACGCTGGGCGCCGAATCCCTGGTCGCATCGCAGGTCACCGGCCAGGTCACCAGCCGGATCACCAAGGTGCCGGCATCTCGCAGCTTTCCGTTGATCCGCAACTTGGCGGTAACGGAAACCAGCAGCCGGGCGCGCGCATCACGGTGCAACAGCGGGCAACCAGCAAGTTGTATGTCACCTTCTCTACCGATGTCACCACCACCCAGAACACCGCGGTGCAAATGCAGTATCAGATGAATCGTAAGTGGTCGCTCAGCGGAGTCCGCGACCAGAATGGCGGCTTCGGGCTTGACGCCCGTTATCACAAAGATTTCTAGATCGGCGCTCAAGTAAAGAGCATGTAGGGGAACTGGTTCGAGTTGGCGCGGTGGAACGGTTGCGCAAGAATCCAGCGCCGTGGGCGCGCAAGAGTTTAGCCCAGCACGGAGCCGCAGGCGGAGTGCTGGGTAGCGTGGGATACGGATCCGAGTCCGTAGGGACGACAGATGTTCTCACACACCCTCTACAGCCCAAATCTCATGCCAGCGCAATGGCAAGGTTGAACCGGCTGCTGAAAAACTCGCTAGCGCACGGTTTGTGTCAGGGCATGACTTCAGTCGTGCCGATAAGTTATTTGTTTTAGCAGCCCGCGAGGGATTCTGTTTTTTCGACTTTTTCAGCAGCCTCTGAAGCGTGCCCCTTCAAAGCGAACTTACGTTGCCGAGGTAGACAAATAATCCGATTCGCGAGCTACGAAGGAAAGGCAAGCCCTCCACGCGAAGGTAAGTGGAACGAGATGCAGTGGCAGCAATTCAAGACGGCCATCAGAAGGACCATTACAGATGTGGATCACAACCACACCCTGTCGATGGCCGCGGCCCTCTCTTATTACTTCATTCTGTCTTTGTTCCCGGCATTGATCCTGTTGTCCGGCATCGTGGCTTACATCCCCGTTCCGAATCTATTCGAGCATGTTCTACAACTGCTGGGTCGCTTCGTCCCCGCGGATGGCATGATTCTGATCCGAAGGGTACTCTCCGACGTCATCGCTCCTAACCGCGGAAGTATTCTCTCCTTCGGTTTAGCGGGCACGCTGTGGACAGCGTCGGGAGGATTCGTGGCGACGATCGAGGCCTTAAATATTGCCTACGAGGTCGAGGAAACGCGGCCATTCTGGAAGACCCGCCCTCTTGGCATCGGTTTGGCCTTCTTAATCGGATTCTTGCTGCTTACGGCTTTGGCGGTGATGATTGTCGGTCCGCATTTTGGGGAATGGTTTTCTGCCCGGTTACATTTGTCCTGGTTCTTCGCGGTGGCGTGGCCGTTCATTCACTGGACTGTAGCTGTGGGGTTCACGGTACTCGCCGTGGAGCTTTTGTACTTCCTGGCCCCCAATGTCAAGCAGAGGTTCTGGTCGACGCTACCCGGAGCGTTCCTCGCCATTGGCTGCTGGTTGTTACTGTCCTATGGACTGGGGATTTACTTTCGCAGGTTCGCGCACCTCAACAAGACGTATGGCGCAGTAGGAGCCATAATCGGGCTCATGATTTTTCTGTATTGGACGGGCTTCGCCATGTTAGTCGGCGGCGAATTGAATGCGGAGCTGGCAAAGGTGAGTAAGGCCGGGCCGATCGAGCAGCACGAGGAGCCGCCAACCATCACCACCCTCGACATTGCCAGCTAAATCAGCTCACCCGATCTTGAGAACGATCTTGCCGTAATTGGCGCGCTGCAACATTAGGCGGTGGGCCTCGCCGGCTTGCTCCATCGGCAAGACGTGTCCGATCTCGGGATGCAGTTTGCCTTGTTCGATCCAAGGCTGCATGGCTTGCAAAGTGCGCGCGATCAGTTCGTGGTCCTTGGCCAGGATGCTGAGCCACAAGCCATGAGCGCTGAGACTTTTGGCCATCATGGCGCCGGTGTCGAACTGGGGGCGCTGTCCGGTTGCGGTGCCATAGATAATCACTCGCCCAAACGACCGGCAGCAGCGCAAACTCTTGGCGGTGTGCTCGCCGCCCAGCATCTCGAAGACAGCGTCCACGCCTTCTCCCCGGGTTAGCTCCTGGATCCTCTGCTCGTAATCCACCTCGCGGTAGTTGATACCATGGTCCAATCCTAGTTTCTTCACCCGCTCCAGCTTCTCTTCGGACGACGACGTTCCATAGGTTTCGATATTCAGCAACTGTCCGATCTGGATGGCAGCCGTGCCCACGCCACCGGCGGCGGCATGGATAAGGACGCGGCCCCGCTGCTGATCGTGGCGAAGAATTGGCTCGAAGGCGTCGGGCGTAAGTCCGGCCTTCCAATAGGCCAGATAAGCGGTCAGGAAGTTGACCGGGAAAGCAGCCGATTGTTCTGAACTCCAACCCTTAGGTTGGGGCCAAAGTAGCTTCGGTTTCATGGCGATCTTCTCAGCCGCCGCGCCATACTGCGTGTAGCCCATCACGCGCTCGCCCGTGGTTTCGACCACTCCGGCGAACTCGCGTCCGGAAATAAACGGCGGCGGTGGCGTGCCGCCGTAAGCCCCACGGGTTGACATGGTATCGGCGAAATTGATGCCGATAGCTTCTACCCGCACGATCGCCTCGCCCGCTTTGGACTGCGGGTCCGGCATGTCGCGAACTTCGAGAACCTCAGGTCCACCAGAACGAGTGACGACCACGGCTTTCATAATCTTGATTCTACGATGCGGACGGCACTCTTAGTGGCAACAGTGGACAGTGGGTGTCCCCCCCCGCTAAGATTAAGATTCGATTCAAGAGGGCCGCGATGACGATGCAGACTGGACCAAACTTTGTGGGCGTTGAGTTGTACTTCGAACACCTGGAGGCGGCGAAACAGTTTTATACGCAGCTACTGGGACTGCAACTGTCGGAAGAGCAGAGCGGACACTTCGTGAAGTTCGATAGCGCTTCGGGCTTCATTTGCCTGGAGCGCAAAGGCTCAGAGTCCTATCCTTCCAAGGACAAGGCCGTGCTGTTCTTCGAGGTCGGCGACTTGGACCGCAGCATAGCGGCGATCGGGCGCGAGCGCTTCGCGCAAGTCGAAGCGACATGGGCAGTGCTGCACGATCCGGAAGGACACAATGTTCTGCTCTTGCAGAAGGCACAGGCAGAATAACGGTCAGCGCTTGGGCTCGGCGTGCAGGTGGGTAGCGCCGACTTGGGCAGCATACTTCTCAATCCAACGTCGCTGTCCCTGAGTTTCAGGAATAACGGCGCCCCGAGCCGCGCTTAGCAACTCGATGGTTGCGTCGGACTCCCAGCCTTTGTTCACCAGAAGACAGACTGCCGCCAATCCAGTTCGGCCAATCCCTTGGCGGCAAGAAGCAATCAGCACCTCCCTCGCGGTCTTTTCCATGACAGACAACTTTGCCTGGCTAAGGAAGCTCTCCGGATAAGAGGAGTTTTAGCGGAGGATATCGTCGCTTCATTTCAAAACCTAGCAACACCGGGAATGGAGTGCCGCCATTGACGGACTTAGTCCAATGGTGCGGGCGCCTGCATGAATTCCAGCGCTCGCGCGATGTATTGTTTCATCTCGCGGCGATGCACCACCGCATCGAGCATTCCGTGTTCCAGGAGGAACTCGCTGCGCTGAAAACCTTCGGGCAGCTTCTGGCGGATGGTCTGTTCGATCACCCGAGGCCCAGCAAAACCAATCAGGGCGCCGGGTTCGGCGATATTGAGATCGCCCAGCATGGCAAAGGAAGCAGTCACGCCACCGGTGGTGGGATCGGTCATCACAGAAATGTAGGGCACTTTAGCGTCGTCCATGCGGGCCAGTGCAGCCGAGATTTTGGCCAACTGCATCAGGCTCACCACCCCTTCCATCATGCGGGCACCACCGGAGGCCGAAACCACGATCAGCGGTATCTTCTCCGCAGTAGCTTTTTCGATGGCACGAGTAATCATCTCGCCCACGACCGCCCCCATGGAGCCACCGATGAACGAATATTCCATCGCGCTTACGATGACCGGCTTACCGTTGAGCGTGCCGCGCGCGTTGATGACCGCATCGTTGAGGCCGGTATCGCGTTGTGATCGTTTCAATCGCTCAGCGTAGGGCTTCAGGTCGGTGAACTTCAGCGGATCGGTGGAGACGATGTTGCCGTCTTCCGTCTCGTATTTGCCGCCGTCGAGCAGGTAGACGAGCCGGGTGCGCGCATCGATGCGAAAGTGCCGGTCGCATTTCGGGCAAACATGGAAATTCTGGTCGAGGTCCTTTTTCCAGATGATCTGCCGGCACTGATCGCACTTCACCCAGAGGCCTTCGGTCTTTACCCGCTTCTCGCCCGAGGTGTCGAGCTCGCCGTGTTCCCGCTTAAACCATGCCATAGATTTGATCTTTAGGTATTCATGATTTCGCTATGCGGCCGTCCGGCAGCGCAGCCCGCACCAATTCGACTGTCAACTGCGGATCGGCCGCCTCCACGATGAGTGCATCATAGCGTTCGTCTCGCAACTCAATGACGATCGTGTTCTCGGGATTGTGCACGTCCCAGAAGACCCGCTTGCCATGCTGATAAAACGTACCGGCGGTCAGCACTCCCGGAATGTTGGTTCCCGGCAATTTTATGCCGTGCCACCAGCCGCGGGCCACGGACGGGTCCAGTCGAATTCCGGTAATGTGTCGTAACGGAATCGTTAGAGCACTCTTCAGCGCCCAGAGCCTGTCGGCTCCTCGGACCTGCAATTCAAGATTGCCGTCCGAAATTGACAGAGCAACCATTGCAGTAAGAGTTAAGTGTAGCCGACGGCCAGGGGATTGTCGCGGGGAGTTCGAGGATCGAATCGGTTTTATAAAAAAGCTTGTCGAATGCCGGGCGAAGGGGATTCCAGGCGTAGCGTCAATCGGGCTTGGGCAGAGAGCCGATCGTCTCGCGCGGACTGCTGCCTTCCCCCGTGTCGCGGTTTGCCGCCGATTGCTCATTGCGGCGGCGCACCTGCACCTGGTTGCGTTCATAAATAATGCGCAGGCCCTCCAGCGTGAGCAGGTCATCGATCTCGCGAATATACTTGGAGCCCCCGCCCATAAGGCGCGCCAGGCCACCGGTGGCAACAATGTTGACCTTCTCTCCCAACTCCGCAATCAGCCGCTCCAGAATCCCATCGATCAGCCCAAGGTAGCCGTAGTAAAGGCCTGATTGAAGGCTGTTCACGGTGTTGGTCGCCAGCACACGCGGGGGCTTGCGGACGTCCACACGAGGCAAGCGTGCGGCGTGCTGAAAAAGCGCGTCCGCCGAGATGCCAATTCCCGGCGTAATGACCCCGCCGAGATACTCGCCCTTACGGGAGACTACGTCGAATGTGGTTGCGGTCCCGAAATCCACCACGATACACGGACCGCCGTACTTCTCGAACGCGGCCACTCCATTAACGATGCGGTCGGCGCCCACTTCCGCGGGATTGTCGTAGTGCACCGGCATGCCCGTCTTCACGCCGGGCTCGATGAACAGCGGACGCGAGTGGAAGTAGCGCTCGCACATCTCCCGCAAGGTGGAGTCGAGCGGCGGCACCACCGAGGAAATCACAATGCCCTGCACCGAGCTGACCTCGAGCCCGTGCATCGCAAACAAGTTGCGGAAGAGGACGCCGTACTCGTCCACCATCTGCGTCTTGATGGTGGAAACTCGCCAGTGCGCCAGCAGGCGGCCGGCGCCCGCTTTGCCAGACCCCGCCTCGAAAACGCCCAGCACCGTATTGGTATTACCTACGTCGATGACAAGCAGCATGGTTTATTTTCCGCTGCGCGCGCGAACGTCCCCAGAAAGCACGGTGCGCACACCAGACTGAGTCCGCACCAGCAGAAAACCTCGATCGTCAAGCCCTTCCGTGACTCCCTCATAACCACTCGGACCGTCAACGTGCACGTGGCGCGAGCGGGCGTACGAGGAACGTTCTTCGAATTTTCGCAGGATGGAAGAGCGCGCAGCCGGGCCGCCTTCTGTGAACATGCGGTACTCGCTGTCGAGGGATTTTAGCAGAGCCGCGGTCAGCTCGACCCGCGACCAGGTACGGCCGCTCTCCATGCGCAACGAAGTCGCAATGGGTTCGAGCTCGCCTGCAAACGATGCGTGATTTACATTGACCCCGATGCCCACCACCACGTAGTGCACCCGTGTCGGCTCGGAGTTCATCTCGGTCAGGATGCCGCAAAACTTTCGCTCACCCAGCAGCGCATCGTTGGGCCAGCGCAGATCGGGATGCAAGCCGGTGGTTTGTTCCACGGCTTGCGCCACCGCGATGCCGGCGATCAGAGAAAGCATCAAGGCATCCGCAGGCGACAAGACCGGCCGCAGCACCACCGAGCAGTAGATGCCCACCGACTGCTCCGACTCCCAGCTATGGCCGGCGCGTCCCCGTCCGCCAGTCTGCTCCTCAGCCAGAAAGATGGCGCCTTCCGGCTCGCCATCGCTGCCTGCTTTCATCGCCGCCACATTGGTTGAGCCAATGCTGAAGTAATGATGAATGTGTGAACCGAAGATGCTCCCCTGCAATAAGGGGCGCAAGATGTCAGGAAGTAAGAGATCGGGAACAGTTTCCATTCGATAGCCTGTCGCCAGATGACCAGTGATTTGCAGACCCAATTCGCGCAAATGCTGCACCGCGCGCCACACCTCGGAGCGGGTGGTGCCCAACTCTTCGGCGATGCGCGTGCCGCTGATGACCACGGTCGCGTTGTCGCTCAGCAGGCGCACAATGCGCCCCAGACGCGCGTCGGTAGAGCCGTCGGACGAGACGTCAATGCGAGTTGGGGTGGTTCGGACGATAGAACGATTATGCGCGAATGGGAAGAGATTGGGTAGGGCGCACATGAGGGCCATAACGGCCACAGAGGGCCGCAGCAAGGTTTAGTTAACCGTAGATCCCTCGCGGGCGATAATAAAGCCTCTGTCATGACAAAAACAAAAGAATTGTGCTGGCCTTGAAGACGCGGTTGTAAAACCAATTTTGTATCTCCAGTGGAGTTCTCTGGCTCGAAGGATCAGCGCCCTAGCTGAAGCCACAAGTAAGACCGCAGCTTAGGCAGGGCTGAAGTCCTGTCCCTTCAAACTTTGAAATGCTTATGAGTAATGCAGGCTTAGCCTGCTCTAGTTAGCCGATAGCTGAAGGCCGTCTACGCCGGGGCGATGCGCATGCTCAGGTCCACCGCCGAGGCGGAATGGGTCAGGGCCCCTACCGAAATGAAGTTCACTCCGGTTTCGGCGTAGGCGCGCACGTTTTCCAGAGTGATTCCACCCGAGGCTTCCAGCGGCACATCCCGATCCATCTGCCGAACCCGCTCCACCGCCTGTCGAACGTGCTCCGGGGACATGTTATCGAGCAAGACAGCTTCGGCGCCATGCTCCAGGACCGCCTCAAGTTCGTGCAGCGAGCGCACCTCGATTTCGACTTTCTGCGAGCCACGCCGATTGTGCAGCGCCCGTTGCAGCGCTGCCACCGCGCCACCCGCGAGCGCAATGTGATTGTTCTTGATGAGCACACCGTCGCTGAGGTCAAGGCGATGGTTGATGCCTCCGCCGCAACTCACCGCGTACTTATCCAGGACGCGCAGCCCCGGCGCAGTCTTGCGGGTGTCCAGAATTACGGTGCCGGTGCCCGCCACTGCGTCCACGTAGCGGCGCGTCACCGTGGCAATGCCGCTCATGCGCTGCATGACGTTCAGGATCACGCGCTCGCACGACAACACCACGCGCGCGTTGTGGACGATGACCGCGATCGACTGCCCTTTGCGCAAGCGCACGCCGTCAAAGATTTCGGTGTGGCTGATGACCTCGGGATGCGAGGTGACGGTGCCGTCCAGAGTGGCGAAGACGTCGAGAATGCGCGCGATGCAGCCCAAGCCGGAGAGCACGCAGTCCTGCTTGGCAACAATGGTGGCGGAGGCCCGCTGGTTGGGATCGATGCAGGCGTAGGTTGTGGCATCGCGCGTGGCGCGGTCTTCCTGCAATGCGTTTTCCAGGATGGCGGTGATCCTGCGGCTTGTCCAATCCACAAACGATCTCCACAAGAAGTTACATCGTTCAGCGCGTCAGAACTGTTAGCCTCTTCAGCCGCGCCCCTTCAAAACCTACGCTCCCGCATAATGCAGATCCAGCACTGGGTCAATCTCTTTCTTCCCCTAGAGGCTACCCTAGGCACTCAATTCTGCTAGCGCTTCATTGGCCTTCTGTACCAGCACCTCGACTTCGGACTTGCGCTTCTTCAAGCCCTCAACCACCTGCGCCGGAGCCTTGGCAAGAAAGGCGTCATTGTTCAACTGCGCCGTCGCGCGGGTCAACTCCTGTGTAAGTCTGGTCAGGTCCTTGCTGAGGCGGTCGCGTTCGGCGGCGGCGTCGACCTTGCGCTGGTAAAGCACGCAGACATCGAAGCGGGCGGTACTGCGCGCGCTCGCAGCCTTAGACAGCGACGACTCGACGAAGGTCAGGCCTTCCACATTAGCCAGCCGCTCCAAGGCAGCGCGGTTGCACTCGATCAAGGAGCGAATGTCACGCCCGGCGAAGATCTCGATCGCCACTTGCTGCTTGGGTTCGACCTTCAATTCAGCGCGGATGTTGCGCACGCTGACGATCAGGTCCTGCACAATCGCCATCTCGGTTTCGGAGGCGGCATCCACCTGCGACGGGTCGACGCTCGGATACGCGGCCAGCGCAATCGATTTGACCGGTGGCTTGCCATCGTAGACCGCATGCCAGATCTCTTCCGTGATGAACGGCATGAACGGTGACAGCAGGCGCAGCGCGCCCTCGAAGATGCTGATCAGATTCGCGTAGGCGGTGCGTGCTTGATCGCGATTGCCGGCGAGCAGGCGCGGCTTAA
Source organism: uncultured Acidobacteriaceae bacterium (assembly GCA_963763725.1). GTDB lineage: Bacteria > Acidobacteriota > Terriglobia > Terriglobales > Acidobacteriaceae > Bog-257. The sequence continues at coordinate 79,707 of CAVXQI010000013.1, read as the reverse complement.
TCAACTCCAGATACCAGTCGCAGTATTCGCCCCAGAAGAAGTGATAGACGACGTGCGCTGCCTCGTGAAAACGGTACGCCTCCAGCGCTTCATTCATCTGTTGCGCAACGCGGTTGAAGCGCGAGAGAATCCAGCGGTCGTCGAGGGTTTCCGCCTTAAAGCCGGAGACACCCTTGGCCTTGAAGTCGGTTGCAGACCCTCGGAAGTCGGCCAGCGACCACAGGCCCGCCTCCTGCGCCCGGTCCACGTTCATGAACAGGAAGCGCGCGGCATTCCAAATCTTGTTGGCGAAGGCGCGATAGCTTTCGGTGCGGCTCTCCGAAAAGGCGATGTCGGTTCCCGGGGCTGCCATCGAGGCCAGGGTGAAGCGAACGGCGTCGGTGCCGTACTGCTCGATGATCTCGATGGGATCCATCACGTTGCCCTTGGTCTTCGACATCTTCTGGCGCTCGGCATCCCGCACCAACCCGTGAATGTAGACGTTGCGGAAGGGCACCTCACCCCGCTTGTGACCGCGCATGAAGTGGCAATTCAGCATGATCATGCGCGCCACCCAGAAGAACAGGATGTCAAAGCCGGTGATCAGCGACGTCGTCGGGTACAAAGCGTCGAGATCCGGCGTGCGGTCAGGCCAACCCAGCGCCGAGCACGGCAACAGACCCGATGAGAACCAGGTGTCGAGCACGTCCGTTGTCCTGCTCGATGTGGAAGCTCTGCCGCACTTCGGGTTTTCACATTGCTTTGGATCTTCACGCGCTGACCATGATCTCCCCGCAATTTTGGCAACGGAATGCCGGGATGCGATGTCCCCACCACAGCTGGCGCGAAATGCACCAGTCGTGAATGTTGCGCATCCACTCGAAATAGGTCTTAGCGTAGTTCTCGGGAACGAACTTGATATCTCCGTTCTCCACCACCGCGATCGCGCGCTCGGCCAGCGGTTGAATCTTCACGAACCATTGCGTGGAAAGCCGTGGCTCGACGATGGTCTTGCAGCGATCACACTTGCCCAGCGGGACAACATAATCCTTCACGCTGACTAGGAAACCGCCTCGCTCCAGATCTTCCAGCACCTTCTGCCGCGCCTCGAAGCGGTCCAGTCCCTTGTAAGGGCCGGCATTCTCGTTCATCTGCGCGACTTCGTTCATCACGTCAATTTGCGGCAGGTGGTTACGAAGGCCGGCCTCGAAATCGTTGGGATCGTGCGCAGGCGTGACCTTCACCGCGCCGGTTCCGAACTCCGGATTAGCGAGGATGTCGTCGGTGATGATCGGGATCTCGCGATTCATCAGCGGCAGCAGAACTTTCTTCCCGTGCAGATGACGGTAGCGCTCGTCGGCAGAGTTCACCGCCACCGCAGTATCGCCCAACATGGTTTCCGGACGCGTAGTCGCGACCACGATGTACTCGTCTCTGGAGCCAATCACCGGATAACGAATCTCGTAAATCTTGCCCTGCGTGTCCTCGTGTACCACTTCCAGGTCGGAGACGGCGGTGACGCATCGCGGACACCAGTTCACGATGTACTTGCCTCGGTAGATCAGCCCTTCTTCATGCAGGCGGACGAAGGCCTCGCGCACCGCGCGCGACATGCGCTCGTCCATGGTGAAGTACTCGCGCGACCAGTCCACCGAAGCGCCAAGGCGCTTCATCTGTTGCAGGATGACTCCGCCATAGTGCTGTTTCCAGTCCCAGACCCGCGCGATGAACGCCTCGCGGCCTATGTCGCGGCGATTCTTGCCTTCAACCGCGAGCTGGCGCTCCACCATCAACTGGGTGGCGATGCCGGCATGATCGGTGCCCGGCAGCCATAGCGTCTGCAGCCCCTGCATCCGCTTCCAGCGGACCACGATATCGATCTCCGTGTGCTCTAACATGTGGCCCATGTGCAGGTTACCGGTGACGTTGGGCGGCGGTAGCGTTATCGTGAAGGTCGGCTGTTCGGGGTCGCTGGGTGTTTCCACGTGGAACAATTTTTCGTGGACCCAGTACTCCGCCCAGCGCGGTTCAATGGCGCTCGGATCGTAGGCCTTGGGAAGATCGTGAGGCATTCGACTTCGATATTACAAGGAAGAGCGGTTGGACGTCAGTAGTCAGTAGTCGGTAGCCAGTTAAATTGAGCAGTCGCCATTCAGTCGACCATCCGCCATCAAGGAAAAGCACAAAAAGCGCAGCCCAAGTCGCGCCTGGTGGAGCACGCCTTGAGGCCAACTGGGACGGGCGCTCGAACAGCTTGGCATCCAGCAGATTCCCGCCTACTCGCCGCAAGCCAAGGGCCGCATCGAACGCGCCTGGCGCACTTTTCAGGACCGTCTAGTCAGCGAACTGCGCCTCGCCCGCGCCACAACGTTACCGCACGCCAACGCCAATACCGAAAACCCAGATGCCTCGCATCTACAACCTCTCCGGCCACACCGCTGTGGGTGGCCGTTACTTAAATGCCAGAGGGTGACAGAGTCTCGTTGCAGCTAATACGACATTTTCTCGTTGCAACTACCAAGGTATTCTGCCCAGTCGAGTAAAACAAAACAAGGAATCTGGCGGAGAGGGGGGGATTCGAACCCCCGATACAGCTTTTGACCGTATAACGGTTTAGCAAACCGCCGCCTTCAGCCACTCGGCCACCTCTCCGCAGCGTGCAGACTTACAGTTTACCACGGCGAATTATAAGTGCGGTTCCGAGTTTCCCGGCCGAGTCATCTTTACGAAAAACTTACAAACTTTTTAGACGACATTTACGGAAGAAATGCTCCAATCGGTTGTGCATCTCCCGACTGCGTTGATTCGGTCGAGGGAAAGGAAGGTTGAGTGTTCGGCTTGTTTCTTGTTGTTTGCGGCGCCAGTGTGGTGTTCTTCATGGTCTTCTTGGTCAAGTGCTCGAAACCGCGAAGACAACTAAGCCGGTCGACCAGAATTCACAAAACTCCGCAGTCGCAAGCAGTGGATTCAGCAGCTGGTCGGAGATGCTTTGTCGAGCTGGAAAAACAGATGGCGGAGTTTCTGCTGCAAAACAAGACTACCGCGATTCTGCTGGTGGTGTTCGCAATGTATTCGGCCTCGCTGGCAGCCCAAGACCAGGGAATTCCCTCGCCAAGTCAGGATGCACAGCAGACTGCGAACGCGCCCGTGACGCAGCCAGCGGACCAGCAGCCGACAGTTACCCAATCGTCTGCGACGCCGGCAGCGAGCCCGCTGCCTAGTCCTGCCATGACGGGCCCGCTTCAGGCGGCTCCTCCGATTACCTTCGAAGGTGGACCCTTTGGCAAGCTAAACCTAAACGGCATCGTCAGCGGGATGGGTGTCTGGCAGGGAAACCATGTGCCGGGCGATAACCCCACACAAGCAGCCCTGAGTAATGGGCAAATCTTTCTCCAGAAAACCACCAACTGGTGGCAATTCTACGTCCAGGTGGGCGCCTACGACATTCTGTCGCTGGGAACACCGTTTCTGTCGACGCAACGCGCGATCTCCGATCTTTACGGTCCGGTGCCGGTGGCTTACCTGAAGCTGGTACCGACGAAGACCACCTCCATAATGATCGGGTCGCTACCTACGTTGATGGGGGCCGAGTACACCTTCGACTTCCAGAACATGAACATCGAGCGGGGATTGTTGTGGAACCAGGAAAACGCTATCAATCGCGGCATCCAGGTGAACCAGACTTTCGGAAAATTCACCGCCTCACTGAGTTGGAATGACGGGTATTACTCCAACCGCTACTCATGGTTGAGCGGCTCCCTGACTTACGTGAATGGACCCCATAGCTGGTCATTCATTGGTATGGGGAATTTGGGTCAGACCGCCTTCCAGACTTTGGCGACACCAGTGCAGAACAACAGCCTCATGTATGCCGCCATATACACCTATACGAAGGGGGGCTGGATCGTTCAGCCTTACTTTCAATACAGCCATGTGCCCACCAATCCGAGCGTCGGGGTGCTACACGGAGCATCGACGTGGGGTGGCGCAGTGTTGGCGATCCACACCTTCAAACACGGTTTTTCGCTGGCAGGACGCGGCGAGTACATAGCGAGTACGGAGAGCGTGGCTAAACAATCCGTCAATCTGCTATACGGTCCGGGCAGCGGCGGCTGGTCCATCACGTTAACTCCAACATACCAATACCAACGCTTCTTTACCCGGGCAGATTTTTCCTGGGTTCAGGCAATCAGTTTCACCCCGGGCGATGCGTTCGGTTCGGTGGGGACGAACGGAAATCAACCCCGGGGGGTGCTTGAGGCAGGTTTCCTGTTCTAAGAGCTAAGGATTCGCGGGAATGTGTGCTGAGGACTTTATTTTGGGGGAAAGCTTATGCAGGACATCATTTTCACTGTGGTGACGATTGCGTTTTTCGTCGCTTCGATTGGCTATGTGCGCTTCTGTGAGCGCATGAAGTAAAGAGGAACTATGCATACCGAATCGACCATTATGCTGACAGTTTGTACCTTGATGATGATCTACCTCTTCTACGCACTGTTGCGTCCGGAGAAGTTCTGACATGACCGCCAACGGATGGCTTCAAATCGTCGTATTTCTCGCGCTGATCTTCGCCGTCACCAAGCCCATGGGCGTGTTTATGACGCGGGTCTTCAATCGCGAGCGGACGTTCCTGGACCCAGTGCTGCGGCCGATTGAGCGACTGATCTACCGGCTGACCGGCGTGGACGAAAATCACGAGATGCGCTGGACGGAATACGCCTGCGCCATGTTGCTGTTCAGCGTTGGTCTCGATGCTGCTGCTGTACCTGATGGAGCGCGTGCAGGGCTTCTTGCCGTTCAATCCGCAAAAGTTTGCTGCGGTTCCGCAAGCCCTCGCGTTCAACACCGCAGCCTCGTTCACGACCAATACCAACTGGCAGAACTATTCGGGCGAAGTCGTCATGAGCTATCTGACCCAGATGGCGGGCCTGGCGTACCACAACTTTGCCTCGGCCGCGGTGGGCATCGCGCTGGCCATTGCCTTCATTCGCGGCATCGCCCGCCGGCAGATGCAGACCATCGGAAATTTCTGGGTGGACATGGTCCGCTCCTGCCTGTGGGTGCTGTTGCCGTTCTGCGTTGTTGGAGCGCTGGTGCTGGTCTCGCAAGGCGTGGTGCAGAACCTGAAGCCCTACGACACGGTGAAGCTGGTTGAGCCGCAGCAGGTGCAGCACGTGGGCGCTGATGGCAAGCCGGCGGTGGACGCCGCCGGCAAGCCGGTCATGGACACGGTTACAACGCAAACCATTGCGCAGGGGCCGGTGGCGTCACAGGAGATCATCAAGGAATTCGGTACCAATGGCGGCGGATTCTTCAATGCCAACAGCGCGCATCCCTTCGAGAATCCGACGCCCGTTTCCAATCTGATCGAGCTGTTCTTGCATTTTTACCATTGGCGCCGGACTGACCTACACCTTGGGACGCATGACCGGATCGCAGCGCCATGGCTGGGCGGTATGGGCGGCGATGGCGATCCTGTTTTCGGTGGGCGTTACGGTGGCCTACTGGGCTGAAGCTCGCGGTAATCCGCTTCTTGCCGGCGTGAATCAGCAGGTCACGGCGACGCAGCCGGGCGGCAACATGGAAGGCAAAGAGGTCCGCTTCGGCATTACCAACTCCGCGCTGTTTGCCACCGTAACCACCGACGCAAGCTGCGGCGCCATCAACGGCTGGCACGACTCCTTCACCCCGCTCGGCGGGATGGTGCCGCTGGTCAACATCATGCTGAGCGAAGTCATCTTCGGCGGCGTGGGCGCCGGAATGTACGGCATGTTGATCTACATCGTGCTGGCGGTGTTTATCGCCGGACTGATGGTAGGCCGCACGCCGGAATATCTGGGCAAGAAGATAGAAGCCTACGACGTGAAGATGGCCATGCTGGTGGCGCTGGTCTTTCCGCTGGTGATCCTGGTGTTCACGGCGATTTCATCGGTCCATGGGTTCGGCACCTCCAGCATCCTCAATCCCGGGCCGCACGGGTTGAGCGAGATCCTCTACTCCTTCACGTCCGCAGGCCGGCAACAACGGCTCGGCCTTCGCCGGGCTGACCACCAACACGCCTCTGGTACAACATCGCGGGCGGCTTCACCATGCTGATTGGGCGTTTCCTGATGATCATTCCCATGCTGGCGATCGCCGGCAATCTGGCGCAGAAAAAATATGTTCCGCCGTCGCTGGGGACGTTTCCGGTGACTACGCCGCTGTTCACCGTGCTGCTGATGGGCGTGATCCTGATCGTCGGCGCGTTGACGTTTTTCCCGGCGCTCAGCCTGGGACCCATCCTTGAGCACTTGCTGTTGCAAGCAGGAAAGGTTTTCTGAGGTTACGAAATGGCAAGCAAAAGTTCTAAGAAGAATGTTTGGGACCTGAAGATCGTTCGCCGCGCGGTCCTGGATTCCTTTCTCAAGCTCGACCCGCGCCACATGATGGGTAATCCTGTCATGTTCGTCGTGGAAGTCGGCAGTGTGATCACCACGGTTTTGCTGCTCCGCGACCCAAGACGAATTTTGGCTTCAATCTGCAGATCACGCTCTGGCTGTGGTTCACGGTGCTGTTCGCCAACTTCGCCGAAGCCATGGCGGAGGGCCGCGGCAAGGCGCAAGCCGACACGCTTGCGGAAGGCGCGCTCGGAGACCATCGCCAACCGCATTGTTGACGGTGGCCGCACCGAGCAGGTGCCCAGCTCGAAGCTGCGCGCCGGCGATGTGGTTGTCGTGTCCGCAGGAGAATTCGTCCCGTCGGACGGAGAAATCATCGAAGGCGTCGCCTCGGTGGACGAGTCGGCGATCACCGGCGAGTCTGCCCCCGTCATTCGCGAGGCGGGCGGCGACCGCTCGGCCGTAACCGGGGGAACGCGCGTGCTCTCCGACCAGATCAAAGTCAAGGTCACGTCGAATCCCGGCGAAACCTTCCTCGATCGCATGATCGCCCTGGTGGAAGGCGCGGAGCGGCAGAAGACTCCCAACGAGATCGCACTGAACATTCTGCTGGCCGGTCTTGACCATCATCTTCCTGCTGGCCGTCGTGACCCTGCAGCCGTTCGCCATCTACTCCGGCTCGCCGCAGACGGTGTTCGTGCTGGTTTCGCTGCTGGTCTGCCTGATTCCAACGACCATTGGCGGTCTGCTTTCCGCCATCGGTATTGCCGGCATGGATCGGCTGATTCAGCACAATGTGCTCGCCATGTCAGGGCGGGCCGTCGAGGCGGCTGGAGACGTGGACACCTTGCTGCTCGACAAGACTGGGACCATCACGCTGGGCAACCGGCAGGCGGCCGCGTTTATTCCCGCGCCGGGCGTAAGCGAGCGCGAAATGGCCGACGCCGCGCAGCTCTCGTCGCTGGCTGATGAGACGCCCGAGGGCCGCTCGATTGTGGTGCTGGCGAAGGAGAAATACGGACTACGCGGCCGCGAGTTGTCGTCGCATGAGATGGAATTCGTGCCCTTCACCGCCCAGACGCGCATGTCGGGCGTGAACATGAATGGCAACCAGATCCGCAAGGGCGCCACCGACGCCATCGAGTCGCTATCTTGCAGCAAATGGTCGCCAGATGCCCGCGGAGGTGCAGTCCAGCGTCGAACTGATTGCGCGCTCCGGAGGCACGCCGCTGGTGGTAGCCGAACAACGACGGGCGCTCGGGGTGATTCACCTCAAGGACATCGTGAAAGGCGGCATGCAGGAGCGCTTCGATCAGTTGCGCGCCATGGGCATCAAGACGGTGATGATCACCGGCGACAATCCGCTGACGGCCGCTGCGATTGCGCGCGAGGCCGGCGTGGATGACTTCCTCGCCGAGGCCACTCCCAAGGACAAGATGGACCTGATTCGCCGCGAGCAATCGCAAGGCAAGCTGGTCGCCATGACCGGCGACGGCACCAACGACGCGCCGGCGCTGGCGCAAGCCGATGTTGGCGTTGCTATGAACACCGGAACCCAGGCAGCCAAGGAAGCCGGCAACATGGTTGACCTGGATTCGAATCCGACCAAGCTCATCGAAGTGGTTGCCATCGGCAAGCAGTTGCTGATGACCCGCGGCTCGCTGACGACGTTTTCCATCGCCAACGATGTAGCGAAGTATTTCGCCATCATCCCCGCAATGTTCGCCGGAACGTTTCCCGGTACTGAATGCGTTGAACATCATGCATCTGCGAACGCCGCAGTCGGCCATTCTTTCGGCGGTGATCTTCAACGCAATCATCATCATTGCCCTGATTCCGCTGGCGTTGCGGGGCGTTAAATATCGCGCCATGGGCGCGGCCGCTCTGCTGCGCCGAAACCTGTGGATTTACGGAGTAGGCGGAATCATCGTGCCCTTCATCGGGATCAAGCTGATTGACATGCTCATCACCGGCGTCGGGCTGGCGTAAGAAGAGGACTTATGAAGCAGAATCTTAAGATTGCAATTCTGATGACCATCGTCACCACGGTGCTGCTGGGGATTATCTATCCCCTGGTGGTCACGGGGTTGGCGCAACTGTTGTTTCACGACAAAGCCAACGGGCAGCTCGTCTCCCGCAATGGCGAAGTCGTCGGTTCGCGAATTATCGGCCAGGCTTTCACCGGGCCCGGCTATCTGCACTCGCGGCCATCGGCGGCAGGTGCAGGCAATGGCTACGACGCCGCAAACTCCGGCGGCTCGAATCTGGGCCCGACGAACCAGCATTTGATCGATCGTGTGAAGGCCGATGTTGCGCGTCTGCAAGCGGAAAACCCGGGCCAGCCGGTTCCCGTCGACCTGGTCACTACGTCCGCGTCAGGGCTTGATCCCGATGTCTCTCCGGCGGGAGCAGAATTTCAAGTTCCACGCATCGCCCGCGAGCGTGGCTTGAGCGAAGACCAGGTGCGCCAGATCATTCACCAGCACACTCAGCACGCGCAGCTGGGATTCCTGGGCGAGCCGCGGGTCAATGTGCTGGAGGTGAATCTCGCGCTCGACCAGATGAAAGCGATGGCCTCAAAATAGTGTAAGCAGCAGATGCCGAGTCCGGTGTATGTTGTAATCGTCTAACTGCCGAAGCGCTGGTTCGCCGCGACAAAAGTCGGTTTTGGCGGATTTTTTGAAGGGGCGCACCTTTAGATGAGCCGTTAAGCTCTTTATTTTGCCATCCCAAGCAGGATCTGCGGTGCGGACTTTCAGCAGCCTCTTTCGCGACCGAGAGAACTCGCCTACAAGCCCAGGTCCCTCAGGGGCTAAGGGCATGTGTGAGAACTGGTTCCGAGTTGGCAGGGTGGAACGGTTGCGCAAGAATCCAGCGCCGTAGGCGCGGAAGAGTCTAGCCCAGCACGGAGCCGCAGGCGGAGTGCTGGGTAGAGTGGCAAATGGATCCGAGTCCCGTAGGGACGACAGAGGTTCTCACACACCCTCTAAAGCCTGATCTCAAATACCTGAAGCCGCGCCCCTCCAAAGAGGTCTTCAACTTATCTACCAGTCTGAACTCTCTACGGCCGGTGTACTTCGCAGCGATTTCCCGGCGAATTGGTCACCGCCGGCCGGTCACAAAGATCGCACTTAGCGCTGACCGCAAATATCGCGGGCGTCTCGCGTTTCAAGTGTTGCGCACGAACATCGTTGGCGGTGAACAGCGCAACGAACTTTGCTGGAGCCGCAGCCTTCTCGACGTTGGCGCGACCGCCCGCTTCCTCGCGCTCCACCAGGCACAGCACACTGGCGATGTCGAATCCAAACTCACGTGCGGCCTCAATGGCTTGGATGGTTGAGCCACCCGTGGTACACACGTCGTCCACGATGACCACCCGCGCGGGCTTTTGCCGAAAGCCTTCAATGCGCTGGCCCGTGCCATGCGTCTTCTCGGCTTTGCGCACCAGAAAGCCATGCACCGGCTTTCCCCGCTGCGCACTGATGACGGAAGTCGCCACCACGATCGGGTCGGCGCCCATGGTCAGCCCGCCAATCGCGTCGACAGGCCAGCCGTGCGTGCGAATCTCGTCGAAGACCGCGTGCCCGGTCAGCAGGGCACCCGTCGCATCCAGCGTGGTCAGACGGCAATCGATGTAGTAGTCGCTGGTCCCGCCGCTGGAGAGCTTGAATTCGCCCAGGCGAAATGATTTTTCCGCCAGCATGGCCAGAAGTTGTTGGCGTGCATTTGCCATCCTGTTAACCATAGCATCTCAACCGGCCACCTTCTCCAGGTGTCGGAAGTGGTCGCTGGCCAGCCACAGCATGCCAAACAGCGCGAAGTTGTAACCGCAATGCATGAGGAACGAACTGGCCACGGAGTTGGTGCGGTCGCGGGCCCCGGTGAAGACGACGCCGACCACGAAGATGCTCAGGATCGGCGCCCACGCATACCCTAACTGAGTTCCGTGAATGGCGGCGAAGGCAACCGCGGTCAGCGTTATGGCGATGGTAAGGTTGAACGCTCGTCGTAGCACCGGGTACAACAGGCCGCGGAAAAACAGTTCTTCCAGCAACGGCGCCAGGGTAATTCCAAACACGGCCATCAAGTACGCGCTTGCGGCATCGGTAAAGTACTTGTCCATGGGCACCGACTTGGGAATCGGCAGAAAGCGCGACAATCCATCGACCACCACCGCCACCACCATCCCCATGACGAAAAATCCCGGCGCGGAAACTCCCGGCCAATTCCAGTGAATGGCTTTTCCAAAGCGCTCGCGGGTACGGGAGCGCACCAGGACAAATATGAACAAAAGCACAAGCGGGTAGGCTGCAGCCTGCGCTCCTATCACCACGCGCGCGTTGGTGGCCAGTTCGGAAACCGCCATCTGCCGATAGGCGGGGACGGCGCGTGCGATAAACAGTGCCGCCACACTGAAGCCGAACACCGCAACGGCGGTAAATATCAGTACCGCCAGAACGTCCCAGGCCGACCAGGCGGGGAAAGACGGTCGGGCAGGAAGTATCACAGTTGGCGGCAAGGGCGTTAGCGCAACTGGGTCCGGCGGGATGCTGGGATCGTCCGACACGATCGGCAAAACATCGGGCAGGTCCTCACTTGGCTCCGGCAGCGGGTTAGATGGCAGAGACATGGTTTCTCAATAATGCAGCAGGCGTTCTCGTAGCCGTTCTCCTAATGACAAACACGCAAATAAAGGGCTTGGCGGCAGATTTTTGGACCTTGTCATTACAGTTTCAACCCCGCAAACCGGGATAGAGTGCTCGTAAGCTGCTTCCCTCCAGCCTATTCATCGGTCTTTACGCCTGTCGCTTCCGTTGCCTTCGCATTGGACGCTCGCGGCAACAGTTTGGCTAGCGTCTGCCCGGTATAAGACTTCTTCGCTCGCGCCACCTGCTCCGGTGTGCCCTGCGCCACCAAGCGTCCGCCCTCCTCGCCACCCTCCGGTCCCAGATCAATGATCCAGTCGGCATTGCGAATGACATCCATATTGTGCTCGATGATGACGATACTATTGCCCAGGTCGGTCAGCCGATGCAGGACCTCCAGCAGTTTGCTGACGTCGTCGAAGTGCAGCCCTGTCGTCGGCTCATCCAGAAGATACAGTGTCCTGCCCGTCTGCCGCTTGCTTAGCTCGCGCGCCAGTTTGATGCGCTGCGCCTCTCCGCCTGACAGTGTCACCGCCGATTGGCCTAGATGAATGTATCCCAGGCCGACATCGACCAGCGTCTGCAGCTTCTGTCTAATCTGCGGGATATTCTCCAGGATGGGCAGCGCGTCGGCCACCGGAGTCTCCAGCAGATCGGCAATCGAGTAGCCCTTGTACTTCACTGCCAGAGTCTCATGATTGTAGCGTTTGCCGCCGCACACTTCGCACAGCACATACACATCCGGCAGAAAGTTCATGGCAATGCGGCGCTGCCCGTCACCCTGACAGGCTTCGCAGCGGCCGCCGGCAACGTTGAACGAGAAGCGCCCCGCCTTGTAGCCGCGCTCGCGCGACTCGGGCAGCATGGCATAAAGATCGCGGATCTGGGTGAAGACGCCGGTGTAGGTCGCCGGATTCGAACGCGGCGTGCGCCCGATGGGCGACTGATCGATGCGGATGACCTTGTCGATAAACTCCGTTCCGGCGATGGACTTGTGGGCGCCGGTCTCTTCGCGTGAGCCATAGAGCGATTTCGCCAGCGCACGGTAGAGAATGTCGTTGACCAAAGTTGACTTGCCCGATCCCGACACTCCCGTCACTACCGTCATCACGCCGAGAGGAAAGCTGACGTCGAGGTTCTTGAGGTTGTTCTCGCGGGCACCGAGGATAGTAATGGCCTTGCCGTTCGGCTGCCGTCGCGCGTAACGATACGTGATCTGCTTCTGCCCGGAGATGTACTGTCCGGTCAGCGAACTCGGAGTCTCCTCGATCTGCATTGGGGTGCCGCTGGCCACGACTTCTCCACCATGACGTCCGGCGCCCGGCCCGAGATCGATGACGTAATCGGCGCGGCGGATGGTATCTTCGTCGTGCTCGACCACCAGCACCGTGTTGCCCAGATCGCGCAACGATTCCAGCGCATGCAGCAGACGGTCGTTGTCGCGATGGTGCAATCCGATGGACGGCTCATCGAGAACGTACAACACTCCCCGCAGCTTCGATCCAATCTGCGTGGCCAGCCGGATGCGCTGGCCCTCGCCGCCGCTCAACGTCGCTGCCGAACGATTGAGCGAGATGTAGCCCAATCCGACCGCGTTGAGAAAACCCAGTCGCTCGGCAATCTCTTTGCGAATTCGTCCTGCAATGCGCTCCTCGCGGTCGGAGAGTTTGATCTGAGCCGCCGCTTCCACGGCGCGCGATACCGGCAGCGCGGTGAACTCGGCGATGGACATGCCATTCACCTTCACGGCCAGGCTCTCGGGACGCAGCCGCTGTCCGTGACAAGCCGGACAAGTGGTCGCCGACATGTGGTCCAGCAGCCAGTCGCGATAGGCCTCGGAGGAACTGTCCTCCATGGCCTGCCGCAGATAGGCGAACACGCCGAGGAAGCCGCCCCGTTTTTTCTCGCGTCGGTCGGGCCCGTAGAGGATCAGGTTCTGGGTCTTGCGCGGCAGTTGCTCGAACGGCGTGGTTAGGCTGAACCCGTAAGCTTCCGCCGCCAACTGCAATATGTGGATGAGATTCTGCGACGCCGAGCCTGGTCCCAAAGCGCCGTCCAGCAGCGGCTTCGACCAGTCTGAGATGACCTTCGCCGGATCGAAATCGTACTTGCTGCCCAGACCGTTGCACTCGGGACATGCGCCGTACATGCTGTTGAACGAAAACGAGCGCGGCTCCAGTATGGGGACGTTGATGCCGCACTCCGGACACGCCAGCTTGGACGAGAATAGGTGCTCCTCGCCGCCGACCACGGCAACCTGCACCAATCCGTTGGCGAGCTTCATCGCCAGTTCGACCGACTGCGCCAGGCGATGCTCGATTCCCGGCTTCACCAGCAGCCGGTCAACCACCAGTTCAATAGTATGGTTCTTGCGCTTGTCCAGCGTGATCTCGTCGTCGGCAATGTTGCGTAGCTCAGCGTCGATGCGGGCGCGGGTGAAGCCTTGCTGCGCCAGTTTGTCGAGTTCCTTCTTAAACTCGCCTTTGCGCCCGCGAACGATGGGCGCCATGATCATCACCCGGTCCTCGGGCTTCAGGTCCATTACGCGCTGCACGATCTGGTCGGCTGACTGGCGCGAGATGGCGCGTCCACACTGCGGACAGTGCGGCACGCCGATGGAGGAATACAGCAAGCGCAGGTAATCGTAGATCTCGGTGATGGTGCCCACGGTGGAACGCGGGCTGCGGCTGGTTGTCTTTTGCTCGATCGCGATCGAGGGGCTCAAGCCGTCGATGCTATCCACGTCGGGCCGCTCCATCTGGTCGAGGAACTGGCGCGCGTAAGCTGACAAAGTTTCGACGTAACGCCGTTGGCCCTCGGCATAAATGGTGTCGAAGGCGAGCGACGACTTGCCCGAGCCGCTTAGACCCGTGATGACGGTCAGCGTATTGCGCGGAATCTGGACGCTGATGTTCTTGAGGTTGTGCTGGCGCGCCCCGCGGACTGTGATGCTGCTGATACCCATGGACTCCGGTTCGGTCCTGACTTACTGCTGAGATGTAACTGCTGGTAGAGCCGGGCTTCAGGCCGGCGTCTACAGATACGCCAACGTACATGATTCGCGGCACGCGGCGGTGAACCCGGATTATTCATCAGGTTCTCGTGCTCCTTCCAAAACTCCTCCCCAAACCTGCTTTTTCAGCAACCTGTGAAGCCGTGCCTCCCTTCAAACCCTGCCGTGCTTACCGAAAGGCACGAATGACCTAAGGCCGAACCCCGCTCCACCGCCCTCCGCCCGGACAACCTCTCTGGAGGCACACTCCAGCCCGGGAACCGCACCTTCAGCGTGATGCACTGCTGTGGAAAGTCCGCGAGAGGGGAAACGCAACTCTACTCACGTATCTTAGTTGCTAACAGCGAGACTGGTCAACGCGAGGTAAAGTGGTTTCATCAGACTAAGTCATGAATCGTTTTGTATCAGGGCAAGGCTTCGCAGTTTGTCGAAAAAGTCGATTTCGGATTTTTTGAAGGGGCGCAGCTTTAGCTGCGCCGTTGGAAGCTTTTTATTTTTCTCATTAGGATCCGACTTTAGTCGGCGAGGGATCTGCTTTTGCGAGTTTTTCAGCAAACCGTTCAGACGTGCCGCAAATGAGTCAACCGCGAATTGGGCTCGAGACCTGAGGGACTGCTTGTCGCAGGGCTTAAAGCCTGACGTTTGATGCCGCAGTTCGGCACCACCGAAAGGAGCAGTGCCCTGACGCGACCCTGAATGATTTGTGAGATGTTTCCCAGTGATTCTCGGTGTCCTGGGTTCACGCGGCGTCGACAATGACGAGCCCGAGAGATATTCCGGCAATCATCTTGCGGGTTTCGGCGCATCGAAAGAAGAGAACGATATGACGACGTTTCTGCTCTCGACCCTCCTGCTGTCCACCATCGTTGCGGCATTTGCCTTCGGAGTGGCTATGGGATATTGGGTGATTTGCGGAGTGTTGAACCTGTTCCATCCCAGCCGTATGCAGAGCAAACCATCCAGCGCGCCAGCGTTGGCGCCGACGGCGAGCGGGGACTAGGCGGGCCGCGAAATAGTCACGTCAAACGGAGCACTTTGAAAGGCGCCGCCGACTGCGGCCCGTGTTACTTTCTGGATCGTCATCACGGGTGGGCTTTAGCCCGCGAGGGATCTGCTGTTGCGCTGGCCGCCTCTGCCGTTATCACTCGCCCCTGCCGCACACGTCACTGACAAACCTTCGCCGCAGGCGTGAAATTCTGGTGGGTGTCTCGGGAGAAGATTCCCCGGCCTTTTTCTCACCCACTCCTGTCGAGTCCGCGCGAACAAGACCCCGAGCTTCTTTCCTCCAAGACATCCTAGTGCGCCCCTCCACTGGTCCAGCGTCTTTCTTACGACACATAGAGAGGAGGTAATCCAATGCACAACAAGGGACGATTTCCAAATGCTCTCTTTGGCGGGAATTTGCGACCGGACAGTGCGGCGCTCGCCATCATGGTTCTGCTGCTGTTCCTCGTATTCGTGTTCTTGTTCCTGGTTCTCACCGCGCAGCCCGCGCAGGCGCAAACCTACAAAGTGATCCATAATTTCACGGGAGGATCCGACGGGGGAAATCCCTATGCCGGCCTTATCACGGACAGCGAGGGGAATCTGTGCGGCACAACACTGAATGGCGTATCGAGTTGATTTGAACGGCCGCACCCAAACTCGGCCGGCGGGCGCAAAACCAACTCGTAGTGCGATAGAGATCGGCCAACATACCGAACCTCAAGCCTCATCCGAGAAGTGGCTGCTGCTTACTCTCCCGCCACGGTCATCCCATCAATGCGAATTGTCGGTGACGCGATGGCGCCGCGGAACTCCAGGTCGTTGCCGATCTCGGCGATGTTGAAGAACATGTCCTTCAAGTTGCCGGCGACGGTGATCTCTTCGACGGGGTAGGTGAGTTCGCCGTTCTCGATCCACAGGCCGCTGGCGCCGCGCGAAAAGTCGCCAGTCACCAGGTTCACGCCGAAACCGAGAAACTCGGTGACGAACAGACCTTCCTTGATGTCGGCGATGATCTCTTGCAGGCTCTTCGTTCCGGGCTGCAGAAAGAAGTTGCCCGGCCCGATCCCCGGCGTCCCCGCCAGTCCGCGCGAGGCATTGCCAGTGGTCTGCATCCCAAGCTTCTTCGCGGTGTAGGTATTCAGCAGGTACGACTTGAGCACGCCGTTCTCGACCACGACGGTCTTGCGGCTGGGCACGCCCTCGGAGTCGAAGGGGCTGGTGCCGAAGCCTCCGCGCATGGTGCCATCGTCGACCACGTTGATGTTGTCGCCTGCAATCTTTTCGTTCAGCTTGCCGGTGAGGAACGACGCGCCACGATAGATCGAGTCACCGTTGACCGCCTCGAAGATATGGCCGACCAGCGCGCCCGCGACAGTATGTTCAAACACGATGGGGACTTTCGCGGTCTTGACTTTACGCGCGCCAATGCGCCGCAAGGTGCGCTGGGCGGCGATCTGGCCAACTTTTTCTGGCGACTCCAATTTCTTCAGCGTCATTGCAACCGAGTACCAGTAGTCGCGCTGCATCGACGAACCTTCCACCTGCGCGATGGGCACCGCCGAAACCGAGCAATAGGAGCGGCGGGAGTCGCCGATGAATCCGTGCGAATTGGCCAGTACCTTGTATCCGATGGCCGCGTCGAAGGTGCCGCCTTCGGAGTTGACAATCCTCGGATCGACATCCATCGCAGCTTTCTCGGCGCGGCGCGCGTAGTCGATGCGATCGGCGGTGGAAAGCGAATAGACATCGTCGTAATAAAGCTCGAGGTCGCCTTCGAGCTGGCCGAGTTGCGCTGGCTCGGGAATTCCTGCGAACGGGTCCTCGCTGGTGATTTTCGCGAGCGCCAAGGCCGAATCCACCATCTGCTTCACGCCTTCCGGCGTCAAATCGCTGGAGTAGGTGCTGGCGGCGCGCTGTCCGAAGAAAACGCGCACGCCGATGGCCTTGGAGCCGGATTCCTTCAGCGTCTCCACTTCGCCCAGGCGGACGACGGTGGAAAATTCGCTGCCGTCCATGGCGACGGCCTCGGCGGCGGTTGCTCCGCCCTGCATGGCGCGGCGAACCACATCGGCGGCAATTTCCTTCAGGTCCGTAGACGCGGCTTGCGCGGCACCGGGGCTTTCCTGGGTTGAAACAGTCATTTTTATTAGTCCTATGTTGTCAGAGTCTTACAATGTCGTATAGATGCCCAACAGGCCAACCTGAGAGAAGACCTTAGAGCGGGTGGAAAGAACCTCTGTCGTCCCTACGGGACTCGGATCCATTTCCACTCTACCCAGCACTCCGCCTGCGGCTCCGTGCTGGGCTAAACTCTTTCGCGCCTACGGCGCTGGATTTCCGTTAGCAAATTCCACTGGCAGGTAACTAAGTTGTTCCGCGGTCAATTCTTTGTTCTTACCCGCCCGTTCCACCGACCGTCAGCCTATCCACCTTCAGCGTGGGGATGCCCACGCCTACCGGCACCGACTGCCCGTCCTTGCCGCAGGTCCCGACGCCCTCGTCGAGTTGCAGATCGCTGCCGACCATCGAGACTTTGGTCAGCACATCCGGCCCGTTGCCGATGAGCGTCGCGTTCTTGAGCGGCGAAGTAATGATGCCGTTTTCGATCAGGTAGGCCTCCGAGGCGGAGAAGACAAACTTGCCATTGGTGATATCCACCTGGCCGCCGCCGAAGTTCGCCGCGTAAACGCCGTACTTCACCGACTTAATGATGTCTTCCGGCGAGTCCTGCCCGGCGAGCATGTAGGTGTTGGTCATGCGCGGCATG
This sequence comes from uncultured Acidobacteriaceae bacterium, assembly GCA_963763725.1. Classification (GTDB taxonomy): domain Bacteria; phylum Acidobacteriota; class Terriglobia; order Terriglobales; family Acidobacteriaceae; genus Bog-257. The sequence goes on along the minus strand of CAVXQI010000013.1, from coordinate 61,938 downwards.
GGGATGTGCTGATAGCTCTCGCGACGTCCGTTGCCGGTGTTGGGAATACCCATCAGCCGCGACGACAACTTGTCGGAGAGGTAGCCCTTGAGGATGCCGTTCTCGATTAGCACCGTGTTCTCGGTCTGATTGCCTTCGTCGTCCACATTGAGCGAGCCACGGCGGCCCGGCATGGTGCCGTTGTCCACCACGGTGCATTTGTCGCTCGCGACCCGCCGCCCCAGCATTCCCGAGAACGCCGAAGTCTTCTTGCGATTGAAGTCGGCTTCCAGCCCGTGGCCGATAGCTTCATGCAGCAGGATCCCGGGCCATCCTGGACCGAGCACCACTGCCATCTCACCTGCCGGCGCTTCGCGCGCATCGAGCTGAATGATCGCCTGTCGCGCCGCTTCCTTGGCGAAGTGCTCAGGCGATGCATCCCCCTGGAAATAATCCAGGGCTACGCGTCCGCCGCCGCCCGCCGTGCCGCGCGCCGACCCGGCAACCTCGTCCTTGGCAATGCAGAAGACGCTCATGCGCGATAGGGGCTGGGCATCCTCGGCAAAGCTGCCGTCAGAACCAATCACCAGAATGTGCCGCAACTCGTCGGCGTAGCTCACCCGTACCTCATGAATTCGCGGATCGTAGGCGCGCGCCGCTTTGTCCCCCCGCTGCACCAGGTCAACCTTGGCCAACACCTCAGCTTCGACCGAGGGCAGCGGCACCGGATAAAGGTTGTGCGCAGGCTTGTTGGTCAGCCCCACTACCGGCTGCTTCGCCGGACCGCTGGCGATAAGGGCCGCGGTTCGCGCGGCATGCAGCAGGCGCTCTGGCGAGAGGTCGTCGGTGTAGGCGTATCCGGTGCGTTCCCCGGACAGCACCCGCACTCCACAGCCCACGGAAATACCCTGCGTGGCCGACTTCACCATGCTCTCGTCCAAGGAAACCGAAGTTGAGGTTTGATATTCAAAGTATAGGTCGGCGAAATCGCCGCCAGCGGACAGGGCCGCCGACAGGTAGCGTTCGACATCAGTTTGCGACAGTCCGTAGCGTTCGAAAAAGAACTTTTTGTCCATAGTCACACTCAATTGGATGTCTGGCTGCCAGAGAAGACGCGGATGGCAGCCGAACTCTGAACCTTTGATTATCACACAGGGCCGTGCTGTGGCGGAGTGCGGTAGGATCATAGTTGAATTACCCTTTCTGTGAAGAATAAGTCTGGGTGCGGCTTTGCGGCTTGCGGAGGAGCTGGAAAGAAAGTATCTTGCGGGGTGAACTTCACTCCAACAGCGCAAAACCGGCGCTCGTTGGGGACCAGTAACTCGGCCCGGGTTGACGAGAATGAGGACTTGCCGGCTTAACTTCAAATGCAAAACAGCACCATCTCGCCCAAGCGTCTGGCTAAACTCTTGCAGCAATTCCTCGCTGACGCGCCTCAACCCGTGGCCATCGAGGACGACGAATTGCTGTTTGACTTCGCTACGGCCAAGTATTCCGTATCCGGCGAAGGCAAGTGCGTTCTGCATCTGTGGTCAGAGGAGCGCAACACCGTGCGCCGCGTGCTCGACGCGGAAGTGAAGGGCCACACGCTATGCCTTGGCGTGCTGCGCTTTGGGCAGGCGCAGCCGAGGATGCTGGAGATCTGTGCCAATGGCGACCGGCGCAAAGGCGCCGCCAAGCACTCAGCTCGGCTCCAGTATCAACACCTGCTGGAGCGGGTCTTGCGGCGCGAGTATCCTGCTATGAAAATCGAGCATCTGAGCGGCAGCCCCGATCTGGAACACTCCCTCAGCCCGGTGTACACCCGCGCCCTGCTGCGGGCTGGTCAGTCGGCGTTCGCCGTGCTTGGCGTCAATGACGAGGAGACGCAGTCGTGCGTGGATGCGGCCCTGACCTTCGGCATTCTCTGGATGGACTATCAGCGCCTGCAGCTTGCTGGGCGGGCCCACGTGGAAGGGCTGAAGCTGTTCCTGCCGCCGGGACGAGCGGAGATGGTGCGCCAGCGCGCGGCCAATCTCCATGCCGAGGCAGCCAAGTGGCATCTCTACGAACTCAACCAACGCTCTGAGCTGTGCGCGCCCCTCGAGCTTGCCGATACCGGCAACGTGGTCACGCGCCTGACCCATGCCGTGGATACGGAGGCCGCGCGACAGCGCTTCGCCGGTTCCATTGCGCGAATCCATGCGCTGGCGCCTGCGGCAGAGGTTACCGTGGAATCTGCCTCCGAGATTGTGTTCCGGCTCTTCGGCTTGGAATTTGCACGCGCCCGCCTGACTCCCGTTTCAGGATCGTTCCGCCATGCCGGGTCGATTTTCTTCGGCATTGGCTCGGCCGAGTATGTGCTCGACGAAAGCACCGAAGCACTGTTCGGCGAGCTGCTGCAAGGCATCGTCGAGCAGCGCCATCCCGGCGGCTCGCCCACCAACCTGTTCTACCGGCTGGCTTCCGAGCGTTGGCTGGAAACCTTGATCACGCGCGAGGTTCGCGTGATCGACGAGCGGCTCGATGGGCGCTTCGTGTACTCACAAGTACCCGCGTTCGCGGCCTCTGATCGCGCCATGCTCGACGTGCTCACCTGCACCCTCGACGGCCGGCTGGCCATCCTGGAGCTGAAAGCCAACGAAGACATCCACCTGCCGCTGCAAGGCCTGGACTACTGGGCGCGAGTGCGCTGGCATCAACAGCACGGTGAATTCGCGCGCAACGGATACTTCGCCGGACGCGAACTCTCCAGCGCTCCGCCGCTGCTGTTTCTGGTCGCCCCAGCGTTGCGGGTGCATCCCGCCAGCGACGTTCTGCTGCGTTACCTCTCTCCGCGAATCGACTGGACGCTGGTGCAGGTGGATGAGCATTGGCGCAATGGCGTGCGGGTGGTGAACAAGAAACACCAACAGAAAACATGAACCGCGGATTGACGCGGATGACGCGGATTTTCCGCCTTCGTGGTAATTGAACCTTGTTCTGGAATATCCCGGCGGCAACACTTCGCAGTTAATGATGCCATCATCGCTACGTTTTACGACGTGTACAACGAACTGGGGCACGGCTTTTTGGAAAATGCGCCCGGACAATTGACAGCAATCACGAAGCACAGTTGCTGAGTTACCTGAAAGCGACGAAATTTGAAGTTGGACTGCTATTGAACTTGGGCGGCAAGCCGCAGTTCCCGCGAATGATTCTGGAAATTGACTGATATCGTCAGCCTGGAGTCTTCCGCGAATCGGTGCTGCAAAAAGACTAACCACGCAAAATCGTGCGGATATATTTCCCCGCCGAGAGATAAAAGCCGGCCAAAATTATCCGCGAACTCCGGGTGATCCGCGGTTGTTTGGTTCAGGGTTCACGAAGCCCGGCTTCACGTGCCCTGAATTTCCAGTAATCTCCCGCGGTTTCGCTAAGATCGCCGGCGGGCTTCTCGCCACGGAAGACGCGGGAGACGCCACGTACTACGCGCCGCATCGGCAGCTCGCCGTTTTCGGTAAGAAACAATTCCCCGACTTTGATGGTGCGGTAGTACCAGCGCTTCAACAGCGCGAGATGTTCCATCCACTCCAGCGCGGAGCGCAGCTTGGGAAGTTCGACAGCGGCGAGCGCCCCGGTGATGCGCGACTCCATGGACTGCGGTTTAGAGACCAGCTGGGCGGCGCCTGTCGGCTGACCGACGTTCAGGCTGAGCGGAGAGCAGATGCGACCCGCGACAATTTTGAACAGCGTCACCGATTCCCGGTCTGACGACGGCTGCACCACCACGCCGTTCAGCTCATCGAGACCGCGCACAATTTCCGGCAACTGCGCGGTTGCGGCCTTCACCTTCTCGAGGCGAGTGTGCAGGGCGGCGGCAGCCTCGAAGTCGAGATTGGTGGAGGCTTCGTCGCGCTGCCGCGCGATCTCGCGCACCAGAGACTGCCCGGCAGTTTCAAAAAATTGTTGCACGCGTCCCACCTCGGCCGCGTACTCTTCTTCGGTGCATCCTTTGAAGCAGGGCGCCAGGCACATTTTCATCTCGGAGTAGATGCAGCCGGGAAATGCGGGATCGGGATTCAGGTCGAAGCTGCAGCGGCGCATCTTGAACAGGTCGAGGGCGTCGTTGGCGAACTTTTCGGCGGCAACGCGGGTAGCGAAGGGCCCGAAATATTGTGCGTTGCCCTTCACGGTGGAAATGCGCGTGGTGATCGTCGCCCGCGGGTAAGGATTATCGAGGATCAGCTTGATTAGCGGTGCAAAACGCAGGCGCAGGCGTTTGTCGTAGGTCTTAGGAAATTCGCGACGGAGGGTTTGGTAAAGCAGGAACGAAGCTTCGAAGTCGGAGCCGGTGGCTGTCCACTCGACCCAGCGCACGCGATCACGGAGGTTCAGTTTGCGGGTTTGTCCCTCGACGGAGCCGAGCAAGCGTTGCAGGCGGCGACGCAAGTTCGAAGTTTTGCTGACATACGGTTCGCTGGCCTCGTCCTCTCCACGCAGCAGAAACACCGCCGCACTGGGCGGAGCTGCGGCGAACAGCTCGGCGTCGCGGTCGGGAGCGAATTCGATGCGCTGGGAGAGCACGAAGAAATTCTAGTCCACTACAGAGACCCAGAGACCCAGAGAAGGCAAAATCCGAAACCAAACCTGATAGGTGTCACCCTGAGGGAGCAGCGGTTTTGCCGCGAGTCGAAGGGCCCCTATTCTCTGCATACGTTTGAGGTGGAATAGCGGTGCTTCGACTCCGCTTGCCCAATGGCGGGGCAGACTGCGCTCAGCATGACAGCCGCTTTTATTGGCCAAGAAAGATGTCGTCCGCTGCCCAGACCCAAATGTTAACAACACAGTCACAGAGGAACCGCTAGTTCTCATCGACCGACGGCGAGGCTTCGTCTTTGCGTGACTTTACGCTCATACGTTTTCTCACGAGGCGTGTTGAGTAGAAGCGCCTCCGATAGTCGCGTCCAACCATGTCGATCTTCTGGCACATTTCATGCAATCGCGACCACATTGGCCCGCCAATTCGATCTCCCAGCGTCTCACCGCGTACCGCGCGTTCGGGATCGGTGAACTGCTCTCCCCGTTCTTTCTCTTCCAGCGATCTCTCAGCTCTATCCTCGAAATTTGTGGTGATGATCGTTGTTCTATTCTCGCTGTAGCGATTATTTAGAATATGAGCAACCGTGTCCCAAACCCATTGCGAAGTTCTGATTGCCCCGAGTTCATCGAGCAGCACCACCTCCGTCTCAAACACAGGTCGTAGCAGCTCTAGTTCAGTCATCTGTACTGCCGGGTTGTAGGTGTACTGAATCTGCTTGAGGAGCTCCCGATAATCTACAAAACGGCATTGGATGCCTTTGTCGCTCATCAGTTGCTTAAGGATTGAAACCGCGAGATGAGTCTTGCCAATCCCAGGAGGCCCGACAAACAGGAGTCCCCTCTTGTCAATCGGGTAATTTTCGATAAATTGCTCGGTCGTCCGCTTCGCATCCAGCAACGATTCCCGCTCACCTTCGGTGTTGAAACTTGTCAGGTCGCAAGCGGCGTAACGCGCTGGAATGTGCGCGGCTGCCAGCAGACGCTCGCCGCGATCGCGCACCCGGCATTCACAGCGCACCGCTTCGCGCTCTTTGCCGCGCTCGACGGTCTGCCATCCGGTGCCGCCGCAGATGGGGCATGTCTCAGTCGGGGTGGTCACGAGTTTGAATCTACCGCCGGGAGGGGCGATACGCAACGGGAACCAACGCTTTGATCGAACGAAAGGGCAGGAAAAGCTGTGTGGGTCCTGTGTAAATCGGGGAAGGACAACCTTCAGCGGCCATCGAGGCCGAGCATTTGTCTGATCCGGAGCGTGTGGATAGAGCGAATTATTGGGTGTGGCTGGCTGCCTGCCTAGGGAAGCAGCGATAGCCCGCGACCCTGGGTTAAGAAGATGAGGCGGGCCAAACCAGCCAGCGCGGCCCAGCGAAGATGCCATTTCATCTCTGTACTGTGATGCAGTTGGGCGCGCCAGTGGGCTGAATATCTTCCCCTAGCGACCGCCCGATTACTCCGCCTTCTTCCCTGCCAGCAGCTTCTTCCGCAGGTCCTCGATGTAGTGGTCGGTCATACCGGCGATGTAATCGCACACTACCCGGACTGGCTTTTCGCTTTCGCACCTCTCGCGATAGGTGTGAGGCAGGGCCTCGGGATGAGCGATCAGGTGATCGAACACCTCGGTGATCACCTTCTCGGCTTGGCGCTTCTCCGGCTCCAGGGGCTTGCAGTTGTAGAGGGCTGCATAAAGGAAAGTCTTGGCCTGGCGACGCTCTGCCTCTACTTCCGGACTAAACGACGCCAGCCGCTCGGGAAAATGCCGCACATCGTCAAGGCTGCCAATCCCAGCCTGCTGCACGCGCTGCCGCGTGTTCTCGATCAGGTCCGTGACAAAGCGATTGAGAACGCGCTTCAAGGCCTCGTTGAACTTCAGTTTATCGGGAGCCTTCGGATACTTCGCCTCCGCCTCGACGTAGTAGCGCTCAAAGGCCGGGACGCCTTGGCGAATCTGTGGAAGCCGCAGCAGCCTTGCCTCATAACCATCGTCGAGGTCGGCGGTGGTGTAGGCAATCTCGTCGGTCAGGTCGATTAGTTGCGCTTCCAGCGGCGGGCGTTCGTGAAGCAGATACTCTGCCAGTTCGGGATGCTCGGCTTCGCTGTAGTCGTGAGAGTGCCTGATGATGCCTTCGCGAACTTCGAAGGTCAGATTCAAGCCGGGGAAGTTGGCGTACCGCAGCTCCAGGTCTTCCACCGTCCGCAGAGCCTGCAAGTTGTGATCGAAGAACTCGCCGTGGCGCCGCATCAAGAGATCCAGGGTCCGCTCGCCGGCGTGGCCAAACGGAGGATGGCCGATGTCGTGGACCAAAGCCAGCGCCTCGACCAGATCGACATTCAGGTTGAGTGCCGCTGCGATGGTGCGCGAGATCTGCGCCACCTCCATGGTATGCGTCAAGCGCGTACGGAAATGGTCGGAGTAGCGGCGGGTGAAGACCTGTGTCTTGTTTTCCAGACGTCGAAAAGCGCGGGCGTGGATCACGCGATCGCGGTCCCGCTGAAAAGGATTGCGATAGGGGTGGGGCGGCTCGGGATAGCGGCGTCCGCGCGAATCCTGCACACGAACGGCGTAGCTGGCGAGCATGAGAGGAGTTTAGCAGCGCGGTGAATACGCCGCCAGGTACAACTACAAAGTTTCAGAATGAGTGTAAGTGGAGCGGCGCTTGAGTTGCATTATTCATATATCGAGGAAGCCCGCCATGCCGTTTCACAGCCGCGAGATTGTCGTGAATAACGGAGATTCCCGTCGGATTCCCTTGTGGATAATGAAGTTGAGCGACTGCAGTTGTTGCCGGCAACCACAGTCGCTCAAATCTTAAATACGGGACAATGTTGAACGTCAGCGTAAGGCTGGCCCCACGCAGAGAGTTATTGCTTGGTCGCGGCGGTCTGCTTGGCCAGCCTCACCCGGGTGGTCTCCAACGCTTTCTGCAGCTTCGCCACTTCATCCTGGTCCACTTCAGCGGGAACCGTCTTGTTCCATTCTTCCAGAGAGCGCTCATAATTGCTGGCTGCCAGCTTCAGGCGTCCCGTCTTCTGGTAAAGCTCGCCGAGGTGCTGATGCACGGTGGGATCGGTGTTGATGCGTTCGGAGGCGCGACGCAGGTTTTCTTCCGCCAGATCGTACCTGCCAAGCTTGTAATAGGCCCAGCCCAGCGAGTCCAGATAAGCGCCGTTCTGCGGATCAAGCGCCACTGCGCGGCGAATGTACCCGAGGGCCTCTTCCACGCGCGTGTCACGGTCGGCCAGCATGTATCCCAAATAATTCAGCGCCATCGCATTCTTGGGGTCGTCGGCCAATACCTTGCGAAACGCCTCTTCCGCTTGTTCATATTTCTTCTGGCGCTCATAGATGGAGCCTTGCACGAAGATCGCATAATCCTTGTCTTCCGGCTTGCTCGAGAGTTCGATGGCTTTGGCGATGTTCTGTTCGGCGTTCGGCCAATCCTTTATGCGGCTGTACATCTGCGCCAGCGCAATGTAAACTTCGCGATCGTCGGCATTGCCTTTCAGTAAGGACTTCACCTGCTCGATCGCCACGTCAGCCTTGCCCATGTCCGCCTGCTGCGAAGCCGACACCATCTGTAAGCCGCGGTCATGGGGATATTTTTTTGCCGCCTCCGCCGCCACGTCGGTTGCCATTTGCCACTGCTTGTTGTCGCGGTAGGTTTCGATGATCTCCTGATAGCCGCGAATGGCGTTCTCGTCTCCTAGGTCGAGCATCTTGCGGAAGGTATCCACGGACTGCTGGGACTTGTTGGCTTCGCGATAGATCGTGCCCAGGCGCTCCAGGAAAACCGCCCGGTTGTTCTTGTCGGGCACGCTATACTCGCCATCAGCGTGTTCGGTCTTTTGCAGCAGTTGATCGAGAATCTGGATGGCGTCTTCGTACTTTCCCTGGGCCTCGTCAATGAGAGCGATGTTGTACTGCACCTCCAGGGAATCCGGAACCACCGCCCCGGCTTTCTTCAAAGCTTCCAGGGCCTGATCGAATTTTCCGTTACGGCGATCGATCTCGGCGATGTGCATATAGGTCTGCGCATCCGAGGGGTCGGCATCGGCTATGACTTTATACTGTTCCAGCGCGGCATCAGTCTGGCCATCGTTCATCAGGTTCTGGGCCAGCCCGCGCACGGAATCCAGATTGTCGCGGTCAAGTTCGGTGGAGCGACGATAGGCGTCGATCGCTTTCCTGTAGTCCTTCTGCTGCTCGTAGGTGAACCCCAGGGCGGAATACAACTTGGCGGTGCGGCCACTTTCCGGTATTGCACTCAATACCTGGAGAGCGCGACTCGAATCGCCTTCTTCGTTATAAAGATAAGCCAGCGTGGTGACCGCCTCTTCCGAATCGGGCTGTATTCTGACCGCCGTCTTGAACTCGTCTTCCGACTTCAGAAGCTCGTTATTGAGGCGATACAAACGCCCCAACAGTAAGTGGTCCTCCACACTCCGGGGATCGAGCTTGACGATCTGCTGGTACTGTTCGATGGCCAGCTTCAGAATCTCCTGCGACTGGGTGCCGGCCTGCATGTCGCCGAGCGAACGCAGATAGATGCGGCCCAGCAGGCGGCGCGCCTCCAGGTTGTTGCCGTCGCGCTTGAGAATGTCCTGAGCTTCGAGGACCGCATCGCGAATGCGGCCGGTTTTGGCATACAGTTCGGCGAGTCCGGCGTTCAGATAATCGGAAGTCGGATCGTTATCGATGGCCTGCCGATACTCTTCAATCGCCTTGGTGGCATAGTCGGTGCGCCCGTACATGGAGGCCATTTCCTCGTACATGTGCGCCACCGTAAAGTGGTAATACGCTTCAGCCTTGTCCGGCTGCTTAGGCGGAGTCGATTCGGCAGGCGTCGAGGCGGTGGCTTCGTCCTGGCTCGCAGCCGGGGACTGATCAGATGACGCGGGCGCGGCAGAACTGGGTTCCTCCTGGCGTGAGTCCTGGGAGCCGTGATCGGGGACCGATGGGGTCAACACGATGTTGTTGGTATTTTGGGCAGTGCCGCTCAACGCGCCGGCGAGCAGAACTGTCGCGAGAGATATCACAACACGATTCAGGATCATTAAATAACCAGCCACTCAAGCCCTATTAGATGCCGCCACCGACATTGGAATCTTCTTTATTGCTATTTTAGCCGCTTCCGGCCAGGAAGGCGAAAAGCTGGAAAAAATTCCCTGGTTATGGGTTTCCTCCGCTTCTATCGGTTCGCCATACACCTGGCTAAAGTTCCAGTGGGTTGAATCCAAGCTGTTAGACGCGGCAGAACGACTTATGCGCGGTCAAAATGCTAATGTCTTGCTTTTGCAGGCTATCGAAACAGTGCCATAGGGTCTCTATACTGCGCCCTAGCACGGCTTCCAGGCAGTTTATTATTGTCCAGACAAGGAGTTCCATCGGCCTTCGGCCGCTATTATGTCATTGCACAGGCTTTCTTGCCGTGAGGAATATATTTCCGAATCGGCAGCGTGCTCAGTGCCCCGAGCTCGCGCATTTGATTATGGAGCAGCGAAATTGGACATTGAAGCAATTCGAAAATACTGCCTTCAGTTCCCCCACACGACGGAAATTATGCAATGGGGTGCGAACCTGTGCTTTAAGGTGGACGGCAAACTGTTCGTCGTGGCGGCGGTGGAAATGGTACCGCAACGGATTTCGTTCAAGTGCACGCCTGAGAACTTCGTGGAACTATGTGAGCGACCGGCAATCATTCCCGCGCCCTACATGGCTCGCGCGTGGTGGGTGAGTCTGGAAGGGCTGAATGCGCTGCCTGACGCAGAATTGCGCGAGATGATTTCAGAATCCTATCGCCTGGTATGGGAACGCCTGCCGATGAAGAGGCGGGTTGAGTTGGAGGCCGGTACGGCGGCAGCACGACGACCGGCAGCCCGGAAGCGAAAAACCGCCAGCCGCAAGTCATCTGTCGAGAAAAAGAGCGCGAAGGCGGGCCGGCGAGGATGAAGCGGACCGCTGGCCTGCGGCGCGCCATCATTTGCGGAGCGACTTTTTGGGCCGTGTTGCAGGCGACTGCAGCCTGCGGCCAAGCTGCTTCCGCATCCGGCACCTCGGGAACGCAGCATAGATCGATCCGGCCGCAAACCGTGGCCTTGGAGCGCGATTTCTTTGCCACTATTCGCGAAGGGAACGCGAAGAAATTTTTGGCTTACGTGCCTGAAGAGGGACTGCACGTAGGACCGCAAGCCGAGCCGGTGAGCCGTAGCGCCGTCGAAGAGCAGTTGTCACATCGCCGCGATCTGTACTGCAAGCTGTTCGACTCCTCCTGTATCGACGCTCCCATCAAGCTGGACTCCAGTTCGCGCGCCTGTTCGGACCGCGAGCTGCTCACACATTCGGAAAAAGTCCGTACCGCCGCCAGCGAGACGGTGCGCAATGGCGTGCGTCAGGCGATCCTGGTGGCCGAGGTGAGAAACAAGGAGTGCGGCGGCGCAATCCTGATTGATTTCATCTTCAATTACGTACAGGGGGAGTGGAAGTTGTTCTCGGTGCCGTAGATCAGTGTCACTCCGGGTTGTACTGGTGTACGCCCTTAAGAGGGTGCGTGAGAACATCCGTCGTCCCTACGGGACTCGGAACCCTTTTCCACTCTACCCAGCACCCCGCCTGCGGCTCCGTGCTGGGCTAAACTCTTCCGCGCCTATGGCGCTGGATTTGCGCAACCGTTCCACCGTGCCTACTCGGAACCAGTTCTCACACATGCTCATAAGGCCCGCAAAGAATGGCACGAATAAAGAGTTTAGACTCAGACCGAAGGTCCGCTCTCTGCTACTCCTCGGCATCGCGCCACTGGTAGCCACAGGACAAGCATTTCCAGCGATGCGTCTCGTGCGTTGGAGGTTCGGGGAACGGAATGGCCGCCGACCACAAAGCGATCTGATTCGGGTTCGCGCCGGCCACCTCGCGAATCTCCAGCGACTCACATTCCGGGCAGCACGCGACCTCTTCCATCTCGTCGTCGTCCTCCGTCTCTGCTTCGACGGATTCCTCCGGCTCGAAATCGTCCAGCACTTCCAGGGCGCGTACCACTTGGCTGTCGGGGACTTGCAAACGGATGCCACCCAGGGCCATGCCCATGTGCCAGTTCATGGCGTGCATGTTTTCGTCGCACACGAAGGCTGAGATTCCGGCGGAGATCAGCTTCCCCTGCGCCAGTTTGGCTTCGCCCAGGGTTAAGAACTTCGCAATGGTGACCGGTTCGTCCGACATCGGGGATTGAAGAAGCGTAGGCTAGCTCGGCGTGCGAGTCAACTCCGCTAAATGCGCGCGGCGGCTATGTTCCGCAAGGGCATCGACGATCTGCATCGCCACGGCGAGGGCCCGGCGGCCATCTTCCAGCGTCACCTCTGGCGTGGAGCGATTGCGGACGGCGCGCAGGAAACTACCTAACTCCGCCCGCAGCGGTTCCCGCTGCTCGACGGCCGGCCTGAAAGGTGTGATGCCGGGAAGCGCACTGGCGGTAACGCTTGCGGGATTAAATGGATCCATTCCGGCCGGGTCGAGCGACAAGTTATCCACGGTAAGCACCAGCACGTCCTGTCTCGAATAATCGAGGGAAACGTATTGCCGCGGCTGGAAGAAGCGCAGCTTGCGAACTCGCTCGGTGCTGACCCGGCTGGCGGTGAAGTTGGCAACGCAGCCCGATTCGAATTCCATGCGCACGTTGGCGATGTCAACTTTCTGCGAGAGGATCGGCAGGCCGACGGCGCGGACTTCTTTGACCGGCGATTGCACGAAGGTGAGCACGATATCGAGATCGTGGATCATCAGGTCGAGGATCACGTCCACATCAAGCGAGCGCGGACTGAAAACGCTGAGGCGGTGTACTTCAAAAAACATGGGCTGGGTGAGCAACGGAAAAGTGGCGCGCACCGCGGGATTGAAGCGCTCAAGATGGCCGGCCTGCGCAATCCGCTTATGGCGCTTCGCGATGGAGATCAACTCATCCGCCTCCGCCACGGTCGTCGCCAGCGGCTTTTCGATCATGACGTCAACTCTGTTCTCCATCAAGTACCGCGCGACCTCGAGGTGAGCAGCCGTGGGTACTGCGACCGAGCAGGCCTGAACGCCAGACGCGATGAATTCGTCGAGCGAACGAAATGCGATGGCACCGAATTCGCTGGCTACTGCTTGTGCGCGAGGGAAATCGGTATCGAAAATCCCGGCAAGTTCGATGTTCTGCGAAGGCTCAGAGTGAACGTCGCGATAGACGCGCGCGTGATTGCGGCCGAAGGCTCCGGCGCCGACGACTCCGACGCGCAGGGCGCGGCTGGGGCTATTCATATTTGGATTTTCGCCTATCGGCGCGGCGTAAGGCAAAAAGGCGCTGCCGATTCTCCGGCCACTCGTCGCTAAGAATCGCCCACCGGTCATGGTCGCGCCACACGCCATCGATCAGCAGGTAACGCGGAGAAAAACCTTCCTTGCGAAAGCCCAGGCGAGAGACGAGCGCGCCGGAGGCAAGATTTCCCGGCTGAATATTTGCCTCCAGACGATGAAACTTAAGTTCTTCGAAGGCCCAGTCCAACACCAGCGACAGACCTTCGGTCATGTAGCCCCGCGCCTCCGATCCCACGAAGGCATAGAAACCGAGATACGCGCTGCGGAAGCAACCCATGACGGGCTCACTCACATTGACCACGCCTGCCAGACACTTGTCAGACTCGCGCCGGACCAGGAAACCAATGGTGCGGCCACTGGAAATCTTCTCCAGATAGGACTCGTATTCCTGATGGGACAGCGGGGGGAATACCCATGGCCGATGCAAACTCTCGCTGCGTCGTACCGCTTGGAGAATCTCCGACTCATCCTGTGACGTGGCTTGGCACAGAAAGACCCGCCGATCGGAGTGAGAATCGTTGAGCCTCTGCGTGCTTTGTTCACTCATGCGGCTGCTAACTCGCCGGGAAAGTGTCTACATACTGTGGTGCGGAATATGACTGACCTTCATCTCCGCGATAACGCAAATGTCCGCGTCGTTGGCCGCCGACAGAAGGGCTTCCCGATCCAGCAACAGGCATCGCCCGGCGTCGAGCGCGAGACAGGTTGCGCCTGCGTGCTTCATGGTCTCGATCGTATGCAGACCTACCACCGGTACATCGAAGCGCATGTCCTGGTTCGGCTTGGCGACCTTCACCACGGTCAGGGCGCGGCTCAATGTCGATGATTCTTTGCCCAGTGAGGGCGATTGCATGATCTCGCCGGCACGAAGGATGGTTGCGTCGGTACCTTCCATCGCTTCGACGGCAATGCATGCGGCTTCAGCGATGACTACGGTCTGGCCAATGTCGAAGCGCGAGAGATGGTCGGCGACCGCGCGTCCGTAGGTGATGTTGGTTCGCTCCGAGTCGCTCGGCCCCCGCCGAGTCAAGACTCCTTCGCCGGCGAGCATGGGTTCCAGCAGCGCAGTGGAATTCATCAGGGTGATGCCTTCGTCTGCGAGAACTTTGCCGATGGCGCCGATCAGCGAATCGGTGTTGCGCGTGGTCAGCGAAAGCAGAAGCTTGGCAAGCTTCCAGTCAGGCTTGATGCTGCTGAAGATCTGTTTATGCTTGACTTGCCCGGCCATGATCGCCCGCGTAACGCCTTCTTGTTTGAAGGTGTCGATGAGGCGCGATAGCTCGCCTAACGAGAGCCAGTAAACCGCCGTCGCACCGCGCTGTTCGATTTCGGGCGAAGTCTCTTCCTTGATAGCCGCGACGATAACCTGCATGCCCTGCGAACGAGCAGCGTCGAGCACCAGCAACGGAAACTTGCCGTTGCCTGCGATGAGTCCGATTTTTTGAGCAGAATCAGTCATGTCAGAGTTGAGCAGGAATCAGGCATGTAAGAGCCAATAGCCCCAAGGACGAAATCAATTAGCCCAGGGCGGAAGCCCTGGGTGTATGCGTCCCGTTCGAGTCCGACCCCTTCAGCCACGGGCGTAGGCTCGGTCTTCAAAGCTCGGTGCAAAAATGTGCCGTCCCTGAAGGGACTCGGTGTTATTTTTCCGCATCACCCAGCGCTTCCGCGCTGGGCTAAGCTCTTTCGCCCCTGCGGGACTCCTGCTACTTAATAACTCCCCGCTGCGAGGATTCGATAAAGCGCAGCAACGCTTCCACATCTTCGCCCTGCGCGCCTTCCGAGCGCAGCTTCTCCAGCGCCTGAGAAGTATTCAGCTTCGACGCAAGCAACACCTTGAACGCATGATGCAGCTTGGCAATGCGCTCGGGTGAAAATCCGCGGCGCTGCAGGCCCACTTTGTTCAGCATGTAGGCGTGGTTATCGCGTTCGGCGCTGGTCATGGAGTAGGGCAGCACATCCTGGGTGAGCGTGGTCCCACCGCCCACGTAGGCGTGAGCCCCGACCCGCACATACTGGTGCACCGGGCAAAGTGCGCCCACTACCGCCCACTCTTCGACGGTCACGTGACCTGCCAGGGTAGCCGCGTTGACCAGCATGGCGTGATCGCCAATCGAGCAATCGTGCCCCACGTGGGCGTAGGCCATGATCCACACATGGCTGCCAATGCGGGTCACGCCGCCGCCTTTCGCGGTGCCGCGCGTGAGAGTGACATACTCGCGGATCACGTTATGGTCGCCAACTTCCAGCCGAGTCGGTTCTCCCGCATAGGTAGTATCCTGCGGAGCCATGCCAAGCGCCGCGAAAGGATAAATTTGGTTGTTGCTGCCAAAGCGGCTGGGACCGCCCAACACCACATGAGAGACCAGTTCACAGTTCTCGCCCAGTTCCACGCCGGCAGCCACGGTGCAATACGGCCCGATGCTGCAGGATGCAGGGATTTTCGCGGCGGGATCGACGATGGCCGTCGGGTGAATGTTCATTGGATATTAGGACGGTTCGACCGCGGGAGCGAGTTCCGGCGCGGCTTCTGTCTTTTTCGACGAACGATTCAGCAGACGGCAAGTAACGATCGCTTCGCAAGCCAGCTTGTCGCCAACATAAGCTTTGCCTTGCATGCGGCCGGCGGTGCCGCGCCACGCCAGTACGTCCACCTCGATGCGAAGCTGATCTCCGGGTATTATCGGGCGCCGAAAACGGGCGCGCTCGATGCCAGTGAAGAGCAACAGCTTTTCATCCCGGTCAGGAAATTCGGTCAACAGCAGAACCCCGCCAGCCTGCGCCATGGCTTCTACCACTAGCACCCCCGGCATGATGGGGTGATCGGGAAAGTGTCCGGCAAAGAACGGTTCGTTAATGGTAACGTTCTTGATTGCCACAATACGCTTAGTGCGTGTGATATGGGTTATGCGGTCGACCAGCAACAGGGGAAAGCGGTGCGGCAGGATGCGCAGTATATCCTGGATGTCGAGCGTGAGGCCGCTGTTGGGCGCAGGGTTCACCGGTTCACTCATCACTGGTCCTGTTGAAGTCCAGATTATACATTCCGGAAGAGCCGGCGCATTGGGGCGGTTGGAGTTTGTATAATCGCGACACTCGGATAGAGCGGGCCTTCAGGCCTTTGAGTCAGGGATTTCTTGTGAGCCGTAAGGGCGGCAGAGAATAATGCGAATGGGTCGTGCCTAGGGCACTGAGATTCTTAAGCAACCGCAAGGCGGGGCTGAAGAGATTGCATTGTACCTCTGCCGTCCCTACGGGACTCGACTGTATTTTTTGCTCTACCCAGCGCCGAACCTGCATTATTCATCTGTTCTCGCAGCAGAAGGCAGCAAAGTTTGAAGGGACGCGGCGTTGAGCCGTGCCGGAAGCTGCTCTCACCTTACTGACTTTAGCCAGTGAGGGGATTTCGGTGTGGATGCGAACTGCGAATTCCCCTCGCGAGCTGAAGCCCGCTCGGAGTGACAAAATAAAGAGCTTAACGGCGCACCTAAAGGTGCGCCCCTTCAAAAAATCCGCCGAAACCGACTTTCTCAGCAACCTCTGAAGCCGTGCCCTTTCAAAGCGTGAGTTCCTCGTGAATAATCCAGGGGAAGCGCTGGGCTAAACTCTTTCGCCCATTCGGAGCTGGTTTTGTGTGCTTCACTTCACATGGCAAACCCAGACGAGGTCACGACAGAGTCTCTGTGAGTTTTCAATAAACCGGCCGGATGGTAGAGCGGGGCCTTCGGACTGGGACAGTAGGAGCGATAGAACATGGCGAAATCAAAGGGCCGTCTGGCGAACGGAAATCTCGGCGACGTTCTGCGGTGGTTGACAGCACGCCAAAGCGAAATGATCGCGAGCGTGCGCGAGATGGTTCTGCGTGAATCGCCTACCGAGAACAAGCAAGCCTGTGACGCGTTGTGCTCACACCTGGCAGAAGAGTTTGAGTGCCTGGGCGGCCGCGTCAGCATTCATCGGCAGCGTTCAGCCGGCAACCACCTGCAAGTGAATTTCTCCGGGGGCAGAGGCCGCAAGCCTGTATTGCTGCTGGGCCACTTCGACACGGTGTACGGCATCGGCACGCTTCAGACCATGATGCCGTGGCGCGAGGAAATCGGCCGGCTCTACGGGCCCGGGGTTTTCGATATGAAGAGTGGCATTGCGCAGATGATGTTTGCCCTTTGGGCATTGCGCGAAATCCGTGATGGATTGCCGCGCCCGGTGACGGTGCTGCTGGTCTCCGACGAAGAAGGCGGCAGCGCCAGCTCGCGTGCGCTGACCGAGAAGATTGCGCGCCAATGTGCGGCGGTGCTGGTCTGCGAACCTGCCGGCCCTGGAGGTGCGTTGAAAACAGCGCGCAAAGGCGTGGGGGCGTTCGTCATGAGGATCACGGGACAGGCAGCGCACTCGGGACTCGATTTTGAACAAGGGCACAGCGCGATTCTTGAGCTGGCGCATCAAGTTCAGGCCATCGCGGGCCTAACCGATCTGAAACGCGGTGTCACGCTCAACGTGGGAGTGATTCGCGGGGGCACGCGCACGAATGTTATTGCGGCGGAAGCTGTGGCGGAAGTGGACCTTCGCATCGCCAGGAAAACCGATGGCGCGGTGATGGAACGCAAGATACGCAGGCTGCGGCCGATCGATCCGAAGTGCAGGATCGAGATCGAGGGCAGCATCAATCGCCCACCAATGGAGCGGACGAAACCGGTGGTCGCGCTCTTCGAGTCGGCACGCGAAATTGGGCGCGAGTTGGGTTTCTCATTGGCGGAGATCGCGGTGGGCGGCGGCTCGGATGGCAACTTTACCGGCGGAATCGGGATTCCGACGCTCGACGGATTGGGCGCAGTCGGCGAGGGCGCGCACGCCATCCACGAATCAATTGTTGCCGCCGAACTGCCGCGCCGGGCAGCGTTGCTGGCAGGGTTGATTGAAGTGATCGAATAGCCTGAGGCTCCGGGCTCACCCTGATTCATACCCGCGATCGGACGCGCACGAATCGCGGACTCTGCCGTCCCTACGGGACTCGGTTCTATTTCCGCCGATACCCAGCGCTGAAGCGCTGGGCTAAGCTCTTTCGCCCCATTCGGGGCTGGCCTCTATGTGTTCCTTCACTGTGGCAAACCGATACGAAGGCCGAGTTTCTAAAGCCCGCGATTTATCCGAGCGCTCAGACGCGGTGCCTGAAGGGGCCGCACGACCCGAACGTCCGCTTCGCAAGATTCTTTGACGCGCACTACGTGAAAGCCTAGAATCTGGGCAGAAGCCCGTTACACTTTTACCAGCCGCAAACGGGCTGACCGGAGGATTTATGTTTGGTGGAAAGCTTGGCTTGCCGGAACTGCTGGTCATCGTAGCCATTGCCCTGCTCATCTTCGGTCCGAAAAAGCTGGGAGAACTGGGCAAAGGTTTGGGCGAAGGCATTCGCAACTTCAAGTCGTCGATGAACGAGAGTAACGCGACAACCACCCCGCCCCCGAACCCGACGGAAGACAAAAAGTCGTAATACGAGTTTTTGTCGAGTTCTTTACACTGGCATGGAACTCTGAAGTTCTCCGTGTGCCCGTTGACCTTGCTTTCCCTGGTTCCTCAAGAATCCCTGGCGACAATAGACATGTACTTCGGGGCCTAAAGAGACTATGTCGCAAATTCTGCCGTTCCTCGATACCCAACGCTGAACCGCTGGTCCAGGGCAGCACTACAGTTGGTATAGTCCTGCGTTGAAAGGGCACGCCTTCAGGCGTAGGGTTGAATCAACCAGGGAGCCCGGCTTTAGTTAAGCTCTTTCGCCCCCGCGGGGCTGCCTCTTGCTGGCCTCGTTCCCCTACCGCAACCTGGACGCGTAGTCGCTACACATTATCTTAAAGTTCAGTACTTAAGCATAAGCGGATTGGGCGCGGGTCTGAGTGTATGAGAACTCGCCCTGGGATTGGAACGTTGGGATGCAGACAGGAATCAACACTACCACGCAAAAACGCCCCTCCTGGTGGAGGGACGTAAAGTTTCCAGCGGATTGCGACCTACTGATTGGTTTCCGTGGTGACGATCCCAGTGGGGCCGGCTTTCTCGGCCTTGGCCTTCTTGGTGGCCATGGTCTTGTCAACCCAGTCGTCGGCGGCCTTCAGATCGGCCTTACGGGCGTCGAGATTGTCGCATTCGTACTCGGCGCGCTGGCGATACAGCAGATTCAAATAGGCCATGGCGTCGTCGTAATCGGGGCGAAGCTGCAGCGCCTTTTGCAGGTTCTGAATACCGTCTTCCACCTTCTGGGTGTTCTTTTCCTTGAGCTCGGCGCAGGCCTTCTTGTCCTTCAGGTCGTCTGTCGGCTTCATCCCAAGGCCAGCGCGGATGGTCTGGTCGGGCTGGTAAGCCTGCATCCAGTCGATGACCGCGAGCGAATAGTAGCTTTCCGGATCGTTAGGATCCATGTCGGCAACTTTCTGGTAATACTCTCTGGCCTGATCGAACTTCTTCATGCCGAAGTAAAGAGAAGCGATACCCTTCAGGCTATGAATCTGTTGCTCTTTGGGTGGATTCTGCGCCAGGACCTGCTTAAAGACCTCGATGGCCTGTTCGGCAAAGCGATTGTTGTCTGGCGAATCGGCGCCGGGGATGTATTGCTGGGCGTAGGCGGTGGCTAAATAAAGACGAGCTGTAACAAGGCTGGGATCCAGCTCCACCGAGTTCTTGAAGTGTTCAATGGCCTCTTCATATTTTGCATTTTTGTAGGACTGAACGCCTTTGTTGAGCTGATCGCGTGCTCTCAGCTTGCTGCAGCCGATGGTTGAGAACAACGCAAGCAGAATCAAAAGCACCGTCAGTACTCGTCCGCTCTTGTTCATGTTTGGTATCACTCTCCGTTGCAGTAGTTCGGGTTGCGAGGAGGGGGCAAGGCAGTCACCCGGTGGCGCCCTGCCCCTTCACCAAGGAAGAGTGCAGCCCGAATCACGTTCCTGATGCTTGACCCGCAGGCGCCCGCAATGGCGGAACGCGCAACAGGCCCGCCGGTTTTATCCCGCTAAGGCGCCAAAGGACGCCCGGAAGGACCGGCTCGCAGGTGGCTAACCGCCGGCTTCGATCTTGGCGGTAATTAGCCCGACTTTATCGACACCGGCTGCGTGGGCGATGTCGATGACTTGTGCCACATCATTGAAGGTCAGGTCGGGATCAGCTTTGACGAACATGACTTTTTCCGCACGGGTCTTGAAGATGTCGTTGAGACGGCCTTCCAGATTCTCCCACGTGACGTCGTCCTGGTTGATCTTCAGCGCCGGCTTATCGCCGCCGCCTTTCAGCACCTGCACCACAATGGTGCGATCGTTGCTGGGCGGTTGCTTCTGCTGGTCCTTGGGAGGCTGGGGAACCAGCGCGTCCAGACCTTTTGGAGTCAGCGGCGTGATCACCATGAAGATGATGAGCAACACCAGCAACACATCGATGAGTGGGGTTACGTTAATGTCTGCTGAGGGACCACTCGACCCTCCTAATGCCATTCCCATGAGGAACTCCCGTTTACTGGGCGCCCGCGCCCGTGCTGGCGCCCGTTGAGGGCGGTTTCTTCCCGGCGGGGCCAGTTTGTCTCTGCTCCGTCAACAGACCGACATCATCGACGCCAGCGGAGCGCACGTTGTCCACCACGTCCACCACGGCGCCGTATTTGGCGCGAGCGTCAGCCTTGATGAACACCCGCTTGTCCACTTTATTGGCCAGGCGGTCCTTCACTTTGCTGGTGAGTTGGTCGGCCGTCACCTTGTCGGTACCAAAGAAAATCTGCCCATCGCGCATGACGGCCACAAGCAAGGAATCTTCCTTGTCCGCGTCCGGCATGGGGGTTGGACTGTTTACCCTGGCCATGTCCACGCTCACGCCCTTCTGCAACATGGGCGTGATGACCATGAAAATGATCAGCAACACCAGCATCACGTCCACCATGGGGGTGACGTTGATGTTGGAATTGACCTTCTTGCCTTCGGCGCGTACTGCTAGTGCCATAACCTTCAACCTCCTTCAGACCGGCGTCAGCGCAAGAGACTGCGCTGAGCTTCCAGTTACCGGCGAACCGTCCGACGCTTGAGGAAATAGTCGATCAACTCGCTGGAGCTGTTGTCCATTTCCACGTCGAAGGCTTCCACCTTGTTGGTGAAGTAGTTGAACATCATGACGGCCGGAATCGCGACGAAGAGTCCGATAGCCGTGGTCACCAGGGCTTCCGAAATGCCGCCGGCCACAGCGCCCAAACCCGTGGCTTTCTGCGTCGAAATTTCTTTGAAGGCGTTGAGAATGCCGACCACGGTGCCCAGCAAACCGATGAAGGGGGCGGTGGAACCGATGGTGGCAAGGCCACCCAGACCGCGCTTCAACTCGGCGTGAACGATGGCTTCGGCACGCTCCAGAGCGCGCTTGGACGCCTCGATCTGCTCACCGGGGATGTCGTTGGAATCGCCATGGGCGCGAAACTCCTGCAGTCCGGCGACGACGACCTTCGCCAAATGGCTCTTCTTGTTGCGCTCGGCGACCTTGATGGCTTCCTCAATCTTGCCTTCACGCAATGCGCCCGCAACCGCGGGAGCAAAAGCCCGCGACTGTTTGCGGGCCGCACTGAATGCCATGGCGCGATCGATCATGACGCCAATCGACCAGCCCGACATGACGAACAGAATGAGAACCACGATCTTGGCCAAAATTCCCATCTGCTTCCAGAGAGAGATGGGATCCCAGCCCACGGCGGCTTCCTGGAATATCCAGGCGGCTACCATCGGTACGTGACTGAGGGTGTAGGTGGCAAGGTTAGCTAGAAACATGGGTGGACTTTTCCTCCTCAGAACTTTGGTTACAGCAGACCAACATATGTGCTACTGGTGCTGCAAATGATTCGAATATCTGGAGCCGATTATTCTCCCCAAACGACTGTGAACTCTTAAAACCGCTCCGCCGAAAATCATTGACCCTGGGACCCCAGAGAGCAGGCAGTTCCGGCTTCTATCGCGTCTCTCCGGTCTCGATCCTTTGCTTGACGTGCACTCCTGCTACGCGGACCACAATCCCCGTGACACTCATAAGCAAAAAACTAAACCCTTCGGCCCAAACGCAACGACCCTACCCGACTGGGCACTGGGTTAGATGCGCGAAACCCTCATCCGCCCAACGTGAAATTAACGTTGATGGTGGTTTCCACTTCCACCGGCTCGCCATTAAGGTAGTAAGGCTTGTACCTCCATTGCTTAACGGCATCCAATGCGGCTCCCGTAAGCATCGGGTGGCCGCTAACCACGTGCAGGTTCTGGATTGCGCCATCTTTTCCGATGAGGGCCTGCAGTACTACCGTGCCTTGAATACGGGCCTGGCGGGCGAGCGCCGGATAGCTGGGCTGCACTTTATGAATCAATAATCCCTGGGAGACGCCTTGCGACACGCGCACGCGCTGCGGGGTAGCGGCCTTGGGGATGGCTACCGGCGTGGAGCTAAGCACTCCACCGAGGACGCCCCCCATGCTCCCCCCGGGCACACCACCGGGCACGCCGCCCACTACACCCGCGACTCCCGTGTTTGGCGGAGCCTCATCCTCTTTAATCATCTGAATCTTTTTGGGGATGGCCGTCGGGGTCCGTAACTGGCCGTTATCCAACTCGCTCTGAATCTTCTTCACGATGACCGGAGCGGCGGCTGGTGGTGGCGGCGGGGGAGGAGGAGGTGGCGGAGCAACCAGAAACGTCATCAGTTGCTGCCGGGGCAACGCCTCGGTGAAGATCAAAGGCAACAACACCAGAACGCCAATCAGCAGAATTTGTAGGACAAAGGAGATCATGGTGGTGGCTCCCCGCTTGCCCTTAAGCCTGCCTCCCGATTCCACGAGGCTGTCTTCAAACATAGCCTGTTCTCCGTCGAATGCTTCTATTACTTAGACACCGGGTATCAATGTTTTGCTCCCATAAATCACCGCCGCACTCAAAACTTCGCAAACGGAGGTCCCTCGCTGGACCTTCGGAACGGCTGCCCGGAAACGGCGAACCGAAGTATACACCTGCAAAGCGAGTTCGGCACTTTCTACCAATTCTGGTGTCCCGAGGAATCCGGGGCGCTCGGACGAGTCGGATGACGCATCTAACAGCGGGGGTTGCTCAAGTTCCAAGTACTCTTCGCTCTATCGGGGTGGCGATGCCGTCCGCCTACGCCTTCACCTTGACCTTTTCTCGCGACTTGTCCCGGGTAGAGGACAAGCGTTGAGCGGCCGTCTGGCCGGCCCGTTTGGCACGCCATTCCTGGTACGCTACCAGCATGGGCGCCGCCACCGCGATCGATGAGTAGGTTCCGATCAGGATGCCAATCACCAGCGCTAACGAGAACCCCCGCAGCACTTCGCCGCCAAAAATGTACAGCGAAAGCACGGTCAAGAAAGTCAGGCCTGATGTCAGGATCGTCCGGCTCAGGGTCTGGTTGATGCTCTTGTTAACGATGTCAGCCAGGGGCTCGCGGCGCAGCAGTTTGATGTTCTCCCGGATACGATCAAAGACGACGATGGTGTCGTTCATCGAGTAGCCGATCAGTGTGAGGATGGCGGCGATCACCGTCAGGCTCATTTCCTTGTTCAGGAGCGAGAAGAATCCCACAGTGATAATGGTGTCGTGCAGGCAGGCGACAACCGCGCCCACGCCATAAATCATTTCGAAGCGGAACCACAGGTAAACCAGCATTCCCGCTAGCGAATACAAGGTCGCCATGAGGGCCTGACGACGAAGCTGCGAGCCCACTTGCGGGCCGACAATCTCCACGTTGCGCACCACGAAGTTGGAGGTGTAGAAGTCCTGCTGCAGCGCACTGATTACCTCGGGAGGAACAATGCCTCGCAGCTCCTCAACAGAAGTGAGAATTCCGCCGCGCTCTTTGTTACGGAAATCCTCAATCTGTTTGGCCATGGCCTCGTATTTGGGGCCGGCGTCCACGCCCAGGTGCAGTGGGTCTTTCTGCAGCAGCGACTGCTGCAGGCTGGGAGTGCCGGTGTTGTTCAGGTCCTGCTTGCCCTCGGCGACGGGATTCCGGGCCTGCAGCGCGCGGATGATGGTGTTCTTGCCGGCGTCGAGCGCAGATTCGCTGGTTTCCTGGATGCCCAGATCAACTAGCACCTCGTTGTCCGAGGTCGGGCCGAAGCGCTGGATGCGGGGATCGTGCAGCCCGGCACGGTTCATGTCGTTACGAATCTGGTCGAGGTTGGGCGTCTCCGCGAACTTGACATAAACCAGCGTGCCGCCGCGGAACTCCACGCCCAGCGGGATGTGGTGCCAGAACAACATGGAACAGATTCCGGCGACGCTGAAGACCAGTGAGAAGGCAAGGAAGTACCACTTCTTGCCCAGAAAGTCGATATTGGTATTACGAAATAACTCCACCGCTAGCCCCTTGCTAATTTTTTCACCGCAGAGACACAGAGGCACTGAGTCTTGTAAAACCTATTCTCTTTATGCCCGCCATGTTGACCAGCCAACAATCTTCTTTCGAGTCGGTAATGAGCTCGACAGATCCTTGTTCAAATTCCTTCTTCTCTGTGTCTCTGTGCCTCTGTGGTGAACACGCTTTTAAATGCTCAGTGGCTCGCCACGTTGATGGCGACTGAGGATGAACTCGAAAATCACGCGCGATACAAACACCGCGGTGAACAGGTTGGCCGCCAGACCGAAGCTGAGGGTCACAGCAAATCCCTTCACCGGCCCGGTTCCGAACAGGAACAGGATGACGGCGGAGACGATCGTTGTCACGTGGGTATCGATGATGGTCGTCCAGGCGTGAGCAAACCCTTGCTCCACCGCCGAAGAAGGCGTCTTGCCGTGTCGCAACTCCTCGCGAATACGCTCGAAGATCAGAACGTTCGAGTCCACGCCCATACCGACGGTCAGAATCACACCCGCAATTCCCGGCAACGTAAGCGTTGCTCCGCTATAGCCGAGGAATCCCAGCAGGATCACCAGGTTCAGAATCAATCCCAAGTCGGCGTTGATGCCGGCCGCGTGGTAGTAGAACAGCATGAAGATCAAGACTGCGACCATGCCGATGACCGCTGCCCGCACGCCCTGGCGGATGGAATCGGCGCCCAGCGACGGCCCAACCGTGACCTCTTGCAGGTACTTGATTCCCGCCGGCAGCGCGCCGGAGCGCAGCGTTAGTGCCAGGTCCTGGGTTTCTTCGGGACTGAAGGAGCCGGTAATACGGCCCTGATCGTGAATCTGCTCCTGAATGGTGGCCACCGACTTCACTTTGTTATCCAGCACCACCGCCAGCTTGTCGCCGACGTGGGCGGCGGTGAAGGCGGCAAAGCGCCGTCCGCCGTCACCGGTCAGAGTGAAATTGACATCGGCTCGGCCATTTTCATCGCGGCCGGCATCGGCGGAACGCAGATCGGCGCCGCTTACCGCCGACGACGCGGCTGATGAGCCAGTACACCTCGCTCGACTCCTCAGGATTCTGCGCGTGTTGCGCCGTGCCCTTCATCAGCACCGTGTCGGGCGGAAGCACGCCGCCATTGTCCTGCATGGCCGCCTGCTCGCTGGGATAGGGGCCCTTGACCGCCTGCCGGATCTCCAGCATGGCGGTGGACTGCATGATCTCTTTCACTCGGGCCGGATCGTCCACGCCGGGCAGTTGCACCAGGATCTGATAGTCACCCAGTCCGTGCTCCTGGATCACCGGCTCCGAAACTCCAAGCTGGTCAATTCGGTTGCGGATGGTTTCGATGGCCTGTTGCACCGCTTTCTTGCGGGTGTCGTTGGCTATCGAAGGCTTCATAGTAAGGGTGTAGGCATTCTCGGCGCCCGAGGTGAGATCGTAGTCGCCCAGTCGTCTCGGTGACGATGCGACGCAG
Source organism: uncultured Acidobacteriaceae bacterium (assembly GCA_963763725.1). Taxonomy (GTDB): domain Bacteria; phylum Acidobacteriota; class Terriglobia; order Terriglobales; family Acidobacteriaceae; genus Bog-257. The sequence continues at coordinate 36,226 of CAVXQI010000013.1, read as the reverse complement.
CTCCGACGAGGACTCCGGCGGCACGCCCTTGATCTGGATCACCTCCGGATGGTTCTGCGGATCGGGCTTGGAGATTTCTCCGAAGGCGACATTGGCGCTCTTGAGGGCGTCTTTCAGCCGCTCCACCGCACGGTCGCTGTCGGCGTTGACTGGCGTCGTTCACCTGCACCTGCAGGATCAGGTGCGTCCCGCCCTTCAGGTCAAGGCCCAGGTGGATACGCTTCTGGATCGCAGCCCGCAGACCCTCGCCGGTGAAACTGCCGGGGATGCCGACGATGCCGAAGAGAAAGAAGATCAGCACCGCAATAATCAGAACTGTTTTGAGTAGGAGATTCTTATTCATGAGAGACTGCAACCCTTAGGACTTGGACGCGTCCTCCGCGGTCGTCAAGGTGACGATGGAGGAACGGGCAACTTCAATCTTGATATTGTCCGGTGGAACCCGCAGGACGACCGCATCATCCTTTACAGACATGATAGCGCCGTCGAAGGCCACCGCTGGTGACCACCTTGTCGCCCGGCTTAATTTCCTGCAGCATGGCTTGCCACTTCTTCTGCTTGCGCTGCTGCGGCATGATCAAAAGAACATAAAAGATTGCGAAGATCGCAACCATCATCAGGATCGGGGCCGAGCCGCCGATGCCCTGCACGAACATACCTGCCAGCTATTGCCATTTGCCTTTCGACTTTCGCAAAAACCTCAGGGTTTATACCCGTTGCTGCCAAACTCGAATCGTAACGCTTCGAAGGGATGCACCTTCACACGCTGCGGAAAAAGTTAAGTGCACTTGGCCCAGCAGCTAACCGCAGTTCGCCTTGAAGGGGCGCGCCTTCAATCCAAGCCCAGGAAGAAACAAAATTAGCCCAGGGCATAAACCCACCCAGGGCTAAACCCTGGGTAAACGTTGGAAATGCTAATGAGCCCCTTCAGGGACGGCACAATTTCAACGGAACACCAGGATGTCGCCTGCTAGCGTACCAACGCGAGGTCAGGGACCCAGCCCTGATTTTTCCATTATCGCGCTTTTGCCGGGGACCTGAACAGCGAAGGCTGCTAAGGAACACTCAAATGCGGTGGCCGGACGCCAGAAAGAAAATTAGCAAACTTCCCAAGTATTATAGCTTGCCGCACCTTACGCATGGTGTCAAGGTAATATGCCAGATTGTGGATGGTGTTCAGCACCTGCGCCAGCAATTCATTCGAGGCATACAGGTGGCGCAAATAAGCGCGTGAATAGCGGGCGCAAACCTGGCACGCGCAGTTGGAGTCGAGCGGACCATCGTCCGTGGCGTAGCGCGCGTTCTTGATGGTGAGACGGCCTTCCGAGGTAAAGAGCAAGCCATGACGCGCCGCCCGCGTCGGCAGCACGCAGTCCATCATGTCCACGCCCATGGCCACGTAATGCACAATCTCCTCCGGCGTGCCCACTCCCATCAAGTAGCGCGGCTTGTCTTGCGGCAGGAATGGCATGGCCGCGTCCACCATCTCGTAGGTCATCGGGCGTGGTTCCCCCACGCTCAGGCCGCCGATCGCGTAGCCGGGGAAATCAAGCTCCACCGTCCGCTGCGCCGACTGGCGACGCAGATAGGGAAACATCCCGCCCTGCACGATGCCGAACAGCGCCTGGGTTTGCTCTTCGCCTTGAAGGGGCGCGGTGCTGGCGCCCGGTTCTGTCATCCCGAGCGAGCGAAGCGAGCCCCGGGACCTGCTTTTTTCCCTATCGTTGGCTAGGGCCGGACCTTGGCTTGGAAAGGGCACGGCTTTAGCCGTGCCGTTCGGCGTCCCATTTAAATCTCCCGCGGACTTCAGTCCGCACGAAAACCACGGTACCTCGTGTTTGTGCTCCTCGAAAAACTTCTTGCTGCGCGCCGCCCAGCGCAGCGTCATCGCCATCGACGCCTCGGTGCGGGCGTACTCCGCCGGATGTTCCGTGCACTCGTCGAACGCCATAATAATGTCGGCGCCCAATCCGATCTCGGCGGCGATGGCGCTCTCCGGACTGAAGAAATGCGACGACCCGTCGAGATGCGACCGGAACGCCACGCCTTCTTCTGTCACCTTCCGCAGATCGCTGAGGCTGAATACCTGAAAGCCGCCCGAGTCGGTGAGGATGGGATGGTCCCACGCCATGAACTTCTGCACCCCGCCAAGCCGGCGGACCATCTCGACTCCGGGTCGCAGATAAAGATGGTAGGTATTGTTCAGCAGGATCTGCACGCCGAGTTCTTCCAGCGTGTCTTGCGGTACGCCCTTGACCGTTGCCAGCGTCCCCACCGGCATGAAGACGGGAGTCTGGACTTCACCGTGGGGAGTGAAGAAGCGTCCGGCCCGGGCCGTTCCATCGCGGGCTTCGACCTGGAAGCGGAAGGACATCGCAGACGATTGTAGCGACATTTGTCGCCACCAAGGCACGGAAGTCACGGAGAATGCGATCTTCTTGGATTCGATTGGTGACTTTCCAAAGCTTCACCACAGATTCCGCGGAGTCATCGAAAATCGAAATGACCCCGTGTTCTCCGTGCCACCGTGGTGACAAGTTCGGCTATTTATTCGCGGTCCCGTTCAGGCCGCCTGAGTCTTAGGGTGATCGTGTTGTCCCGGCGTATAGTGTCCCGGCTCGATGCGGAACGAGATGGCAAAGCGGTTCCACGCGTTGATGGTGACCACCGCCAGCGTCAGCTTGGCGAGCTCTTCCTCGGAGAAATGCTTGCGCGCCAGGGCGTACACGTCGTCGGGCACGTGAGTTTCACTCACGTTGGTTACGGACTCCGCCCAGGCGAACGCCGCGCGCTCGCGATCGTTGTAGCCGGGCGACTCAGCCCACACACTGACCAAGTCAATGCGCAGCTCGGTTTCGCCTAGGGCCCGCAGGTCCTTGCTGTGCATGTCAATGCAATAGGCGCATCCGTTGATGCGCGAAACCAGCAGGTAAACCAGGTTCAGCAGCTTGGGTTCCAGACCGCTGTTGGTAACGTGCGCCTGCAAGTCCATCATGGCTTTGGTTACGTCTTTGGGAGCGCTTGAATAGTTCATTCTGGCTGTCATGGATTGACCTCGTTATTGAGCTAGGGATTCTTTCCTTATCGTTAAATGAGTAACTGCGCGAGCCTAAAGTATGGCGAAAACCTGCGGTTATTTGATTCGCGGGAATTGCGGAGCATTGCCGAGCCAGCGCTTTCGCCCCAGCCCGCCGCTGCAGCATAATTACAATTACCTCACTTAGCTTAGGGCTACTGGGGTGAGTCATCCCTACGTGGCTGGTTTTCTCATGGACACACACAAAACCTTCGATGGAGTCACCCTGCAGAGCATGCCCTTGCACATTGAATTGCAATGGCCGTTTCATTCCTCCGGCGGAGGCAGTGATTGGTACGTGCTGCACGGGACGCTGCGTCTGGCCGACGGCGGGCCCTTGTATGCTGATATCGCGTTGAATCTATCGCAGACCATCCGCGAGGCTTTGCCGTCGCTCGACAGCGACCTCGCGTTCTGGCTCGCCATCAACACCGCGCGCAAGGCGCTCGACGATAAGCAATTGGAGTTGCTGAAGTCGAGCAAGCGGCAACCGGTGCCGGTGTCGAGCCGCTGCTACAGTATTCGCGATAAGCAATTTCGCTTCTGGCACGCCACGCCGCAGCAGATAGAGGAGTTCGTTGCCCGCAAAGTTTTCTGGCTGAGCGGCAGCCAGCGCGGGCCGGTGATGGTCGCCGATCCGTGCGACGCTCAGTACCTGGGCGCCGCCGATCCGAACATGATCGACAGACTGCTCGTCGCGGCGAAGGATCTGGCAGGGCGTGGCATGGTCGAACTGGCGGGTGATCATGCCCGCGCGACGGACGGTCTGCTGGCGCTGGCGCAAACGTTTCATGCAGCCAAAGATCGCGCCCTGGAAGAGCTGCACGCCAAGCATGCATTTGAGCGGGCGTAGGGCAAAAGGCAGCCGCGGATTTACACGGGACTACGCGGATAGCAGCCAATGGTGCCATGTCTCCTGTCTTGCGCTTTCTGCCGCCAGCCAATCTCCGCGCAAAACGGAGGAGGCACAGAAGCCGTACCTGCCTGTTTACGGCCCTGTGCCTTTCCCGTACTGCAGTACGCTGTTACCGGCCCCGGTTGGACGCCAACTGCGCCGTGCGCCGACGATAAATTCCCAGCACGCCTAGAATGCCAGTCCCTAACAGTGCCAGAGTGCCGGGCTCAGGCGCGGACGCGGAAAAATCTACGGCCACGGGCGTGGTCACGAATCCGCGGCTGAGATCGCCGGTGATGTTGCCGTACCCAAAGCTGGGATCGAAATACAAGTTCACGTCGCCGACTCCGGGCACGCTGAACAGGATGCCGCCGTTATCCACGAACAGCGGATCGGCTGGGTAATAGAGCAGGTTGTTGTAGATATAGCTGGGATCGGTGCCCAGGGGCACGATACCGGCGATGGCGATTCCGTTGTACGTACCGGCAATGCCACTTACGGTCCAGGTGCCGTTTCCGTTGCTGGTGCCGAACAGCGTGCCGCTGGCTGCGACTCCGGCACCGGAGTAGTCGAAGTTGATGGCGTCGGCTTGCGAGTATGCAGCAAACGCGAGAGTGCAACATAGAACCGCGAGGATTCCCAGAACATTCTTCTTCATAACAAGGCTCCTTTTCTTTTCCCTCGTCATGGCCGAATGCACTGGGGTGGGTTCGGACAGGACCGGACAATCGCTTTCTATAAGGGCACGTCAGCCGCCAACCGGCGGCGCCTCGCAAATCGCGTGAACTCTGTGGCTTAAGCTGCGCCTACCAAAGCGGCACTGCGATATGTGCAAAACCGTGCAGCTGGTGGGACGCGGAGTTCCGCGGGGAGCTCACAAAGCGTTCCGAATGCGAACGGAGATTTGCGAAGGATGTTCTGAAAGCGGAACCTGGGAAAGGGTAGGTTTGGTTGGTTTAGGTCGATGTGCCAGATCTAAACCCACCGCCTTTCAGGCGGTGATACGTAAGGTCCGTTTTCTCGACGCATTTCGGCGGCGGTAGCCTGGTTGGTACCTCATGACAGCAGCCCAGCCTTCATGTGGTCGTACTCAATGAGGACTTCAAGGCACCTTGTGAATTGACGCAAAGGACTAACAATCAAGCCGGAATGCCGCTCGATCCGTGCCCGCGAGGCGCTTTGCAATCGTTAGCCACCTGCCTCGTAACGCAAAGCCTCGATGGGATCGATGGAGGCCGCCTGGCGCGCTGGATACATCGCGGCCAGGACCGCAATCAGCCCCAGCAGTCCGATGGATAGCAGTCCCGACTGCCATGTTGGCAATAGCCCAGCGAAGTACTGTGGCATGGGCAGCAGGTTAAATAGCTTGCAAAAGCCGAAGGAGATCGCCATGCCCAGGCCTCCGCTCACGAAGACCACGAGGATGGTCTCTACAAAAAACTGCATCATGATGTTGTGCGATTGCGCACCCACAGCCTTGCGCACTCCGATCTCGCGCGTGCGCTCGCGCACCGCCACCAGCATCACGTTCATCACTCCCAGCCCGCCCAGAAACAGAGTGGTGAGGCCCACCGCCCCGAGAAAGTACTTCATGCCGTCCGTCATAGTCTGGAAGGCCTGGGCCTCTTCGATGGTGTCCCATACGTTGGCGGCTTCCTTGTCGCGAGGATCGAAGCCATGAATTCGGCCCAGCGACGCCAGCACTTCACCTTTGCAAGGTTCGTGTTGCGCCACCGATTTGGGCGTTACCAGAAGACGGTCGAGTCCATGAGGTTTAGCCGGAGGCTTGTTGGGGAAGTCATTGTGCATGGCCGGATAAGGCACAAAAATCTTGTTCACATCGAAGCCGTCATAGCTGGAGTCCTGGTCTTTGGCCTTCATCACGCCGATGACTTGGTACGGAATGTCGTCCAGATAAATGGTTTCGCCGATGGCGTTGCGCCCCGCAAATAACTGCTTCTTGACCTCTGTGCCGAGAAACGCGACTCGTCGTTCCTCCGCAACATCGTTCCAGTCATAGAAACGTCCACCCCCGATGGCCACACTGCGAATCTCGGCGAAGGCGGGATAGGAACCGGTGACCATCTGAGCGCTGGCGTTGAAGTTGCTGTGGATGCGGACATCGTTCTGGCCGACTTCGGGCAGAATCCACTGGCAGTCTGGACTTTCCTGCGCCACCCTATCAACATCGGTGTCTTCAAACTCGATCCGCCGTCCGGCGCGGGTGCCGCCGGCCTGCATGCTGGTGCGTCCCGCGAAGATGATCATCAGATCGCGTCCGAAGTTCTGCGAGACCTTGGCTTGGCCTACGCGCAGCCCCTCGCCCGCGGCGACCATCAGGACAATCGAGATGACTCCCCACGCAATGCCAAACATGGTGAGTGCGGTACGCAGTTTGTGCGCCCAGAGGGTTTGGAATACATCGCGGATGAGGTCGCGGAGAACCATATGCGAAGGGCTGCCAGGACCCGCTATGGACGACGGATCCTAAAGAGGTAATACGCGAGGGCTCCCCCCGTGGTTCAGGGAAAACGTTTAATCCCGGTGTTTGCGTCGCCGTAAGGAAACGACGAGGACCGCTTAGGCCAGCAAGAACGCAGCCGACTGCTCATCGTATTGCACTTGAGCCATGCAGTGTCGTAACACGGATAGAGAAAATCAATGCAAAAAATCAGGCCTCCGAATGAAAGGAGGCCCGATTCGTTCACTTCTTGTAGCTGGGCTTACAAGCCCGAGAGGCACCCTCTCTGTCCACTGCGGTTGGGATACCCGGTGCCCGAGTTGTAGGCAGCGTTCGACCACTCGCCCTGGATCTTCCACTGAGTGCCGTTGGAGAAGGTCACCAGAGGAGCGCCCCAAGTCCACGCACACTTGTCGCCGTTCTCCTGGCCGCTGGAGTCATACCAGGCACCAGGGCTCGACGGATCGGTGCGCGCTTCGGAGAGCTCGTGACCATCTACGTTGGCCAATGCCGCCATGCCCTGGGAATGCAATCCAGATGTGTCGCCGGGGTCGCACCCCGCGTCCCCATCCAGGTTGAAGAAAAAAGCGAACTGCACCGTCTTACCCCCGCAGGTACCCACGCTGTGATAGGCGCAGTAGCCGTTGCTACCGCGTCCGGTATCCACATACACCGCGTAGTAGCCATTGCCATTAGGATCGGGGTTGGTAATTTCCTTGCATACTTCAGCCAGAATAGCGCTCGTGTTGTTGCCATTACCGGCCGTGCTGGTATCGATGTAGTGTCCAATGTAGCTGGTGGCTGGACCCACCTGTCCGTTTGAGCCGGTATATTCATCGCTGGTCTTGGCGTAGTGGGAGTTGCTGAATCCCTGATACCAGCTATCGGTGCCGCCAAACTTGTCACCCTGGTAGCTGCCCCAGCTCCTTCCCCAGAAGATGGCACCGGTGACGGCAGTCGTCATGATCTTTCCGCCGTGATACGTCATGTCGGGGCTGCCGCGCCGGAACATCTGGTCCTGCGCCGTTCCCTTGGCCCATTGAACACCTAGCATGGGCGGAGCAGTGGGGGTGATTTTTTGGTTAGGGTCCTGGGCGACAGCCAGCATGGAAATCATGCCGGCCAGCACTATAAGGCATCCTTTTTTCACGTGGTTCCTCCGCTATGGGCTTGCGTCCTAAGATAAACGATCGCGGGATGCTCGAATTATGACTTCAGACTGTTGGTGTGATCTCGCTCGCTGCCGCCAAGTAGCGAAAATCGATTGTCACCGAACATACTTTGCTTGAAGCATGACGTCAAGAACTTCTATCGCTAAAAGTCGCAGGTTTATTGCCGGTCCGGATACCACCAAGGTGACCGTTACTGATCTTCACAAATTAGCATCTTCAGTTTTTACCGCTGTCGAACGCAGCCCTACCGATACTGCTCGACAGCACCGTCACCGGGGAGTTGGGCGCCTGAAAGGTCCCTTTTTATCGCGGGGGCGCGCTGTGCATCGAGCCATGTCCGAAGTTTTGCTAGTGCTCTCTCGCATACCATCGCATGGCGCTGCTTCTTGTCGCGGATGCGCCGGCGGGTGGCTTCGTCGAGCGGCATCAGCAGGTCGAAGGTAATGTTGGCAGGCTGAAAATGTTTTGCTTCGGCGTGGCAGATGTAATTCACCAGCGCGCCGAAGGCGGTGGCACGCGGAGGAGCGATAACCTCGGTGTTCAGGGCAAGTGCGGAAGCTTGCATTCCGGCCAGCAATCCAGTCGCGATGGACTCGACATAGCCTTCGACCCCAGAAATCTGTCCGGCGAACAGCACGTTGGGATGCTGCTTCATCTGCAAAGTTTCGCGCAGAAGTGTTGGGCTGTTGATGTAGGTATTGCGGTGAATCTGCCCATAGCGCAGAAACTTCGCGTTCTCCAGGCCCGGGATGAGGCGCAGAATCCGCGCCTGCTCGCCAAACTTAAGGTGGTTTTGGAAGCCCACCAGATTGTAGGAGTCGGCGCGCAGATTTTCCTGGCGTAGCTGCACCACCGCGTATGGGGTGTGACCGGTGCGCGGATCGCGCAAGCCAACTGGCTTCATCGGTCCGAAGCGCAGCGTGTCGCGGCCGCGCCGCGCGATCTCCTCGATCGGCAGGCAGCTCTCAAAGTAGTTCAGCTTCTCCCAATCCTTGGCGTCAACCGAGTGCGCTTCCAGCAGCGCGTCGAGGAAGCGGTCGTACTCTTCCCTGGTCATCGGGCAGTTGATGTAGTCGGCGGTGCCCTTGTCGTAGCGCGCTGCCATGTACACGCGCGACATGTCGATGGAATCGGCCTCGACGATCGGGCTGATGGAATCGTAGAAATACAGCTGCTCGCTTCCGCTCAGGCGGAGAATTTCGCGCGTCAGCGCGTCCGAGGTGAGCGGGCCGGTGGCCACAATCGTGATTGCACCCTGTTCGTCGATCGCAGTGACTTCTTCGCGCACAATGCGGATGAGTGGCTCGCGTTCGATGGCAGCGGTTACTGCCTCGGCAAACTTGTCGCGGTCAACCGCTAGCGCGTGACCGGCGGGGACCGCGGTCTGGCGCGCGATGTCCATCAGCAGCGAACCGGCGCGGCGCATTTCTTCTTTCAGCAACCAAGGCGCCGTATTCTCGGTGTCGGACTTGAGCGAGTTGGAGCACACCAGTTCGGCGAAGTTTGAAGTCTGGTGCGCCGGGGTCGAGCACACCGGGCGCATTTCGAACAGTTCCACCGCGACGCCACGGCGGACGCATTGCCAGGCGGCTTCCGAGCCGGCCAGTCCGGCACCGATGATGCGGATGGGTTTGGGCATTGGCGTATCGATATTATTTCAGAATCATGAGACGAGGGCCGACGACCGACTGCCGTATTGGGTAGTGTGTGGGGTTCGAACCTATTGAGCGGTGTGTCGATTCGAAACTAGATCAGTTTTGATTATTGCGTAGTTGGCCAATTCCGTGTTGGCTCAGAATTAGCCCACTACAAAGTATAGCGAGTGAGGACAAAGTCGCAGTGTCAACGGCGCAGTCGCGGTGTTAATGGCCCCGTCGCGCTTGCCAAGAATCCAGTCGCGCCTGCGCGACGAAAGGTGATAGCCCCGCGCTTCAGCGCGGGGTGAACTGGATTCAAGAATGCCGAGTGCCCCGGGCACGGCAGAACCCTCATCCAAATGCTAATCGCGGATCGAATTCGATCCTGGATTTCCGCAACAACGTAAGAAACTCCTGCTCAAAGCTCCACTTGCGATGATGTTCTTCTTGTCCCGCGATGTAGTCAATCACGGCCTGCCGCCGCGACTCGCTGACGCTGAAGGCTCCATAGCCCCGCTGCCAGGCGAACCCGCTGGCCACTGCATTCAACCAACCCGAAGAATTTCCCTTCAACTCTTGAACGGCTTTGGCCAATGGCATGGATGGTGGCAGAGCCATTAACACATGAAGGTGATTGCGGGTGCCTCCGACCGCGAGCAACGGTATGTTCTTGCCACGGGCGACCCCGGTCAGGTATTGACGCAATCGCTCGGGCTCGGGAATGAGGTCGACTCGGTCCTTGGTGCTGAACACACTATGTACGAGATTGCAGGCGAGCGTGTGTGCCATGCGGTCAACCTACACCTCTGTTAGGCCTCCGGCGGTGATGGGTTGCACAACGCGTTGTGAGATCCTGCCGTGCCCGGGGCACTCGGGCTCTTAGATTCCGTCTACCCCGCGCTGAAAGCGCGGGGCTATCACCGTTCGTCGCGCGAGCGCGACTAAACTAAACTCCTGCCTCGCACCACCTGCGACTAAAGATTGGGGTAATCGCAAGTAAAACTGAACACTCACCCTTCCACCGGGGGCCCAAAACAAACTTGGTCTGCGCCTCATTTGCCTGCACCGCGACGGCGAAACCAATCTGCGGCTATTATACGAATGACCACCAGGAGATCGTTATGGCCAGACTGTCGTACGTCGAGATGGGGCAAGCGTCACCCGAGGTTCGCGAGGTCTACGAAAAAGCTCTGAAGGGAAAACCCGGCAGTGTGCAGAAACTTATCGCCCACTGCCCAGAGGTGCTGAAGACCTTTCTGGCCTTCTACGCCAGCGTTGGACGCTCGCTGGATCGGCGCTTGTACGAGATGGTGTACATCCGCGTCTCCATGATTAACCGGTGCAACTATTGAATGCAGCATCATCTCGCTTCGTCGAAGCGAGTCGGGCTGACACGCGAAGATTGGCAGCACCTGAAAGAAGGGCAGCACGGCAACTTCAGCGAGAAGGAAGAAGCGGCGCTGGATTTCGCCGAGAAGCTGACCCGCGATCCTCACTCGGCTGCTGACGGCGACATTCAAAGCTTGAAGCCGCATTTTTCGGAGGCGGAGATCGTAGACCTCGATCTGCTGATTGGCCTGGCGAATTTGACCAACCGCTTCACTGATCCGCTAGGCGCGGACGTGGAGTTTGCGGAAGAGAAGATTTGATCGCGCGGAAACCTCAGTATGGAAATTGGAACAGCGGCGCTTGGCGTGAAAACTTCTGTCGTCCCTACCGGACTCGGGTCCATTTTTCGCCCTATCGAGCGCTCCGCCTGTGGCTCCGTGCTGGGCTAAACTATGAGGCCTACGGCGCTCGATTTTCGACATCCCGGTCGCACCCGAGCCGCGATGCGACCTCTTGCTTAGAGGATCACCCGCTCATCCCCCACCCGCCTCGTTACCCGCTCGCGATCGAGATATTCCAACAGGGGGATAGCGTATTTACGCGTCACGCCGAACAGGTCCTTGAAGTTGCCTACGTTTAGCTTGGGTGTCTTCGCTTTCTGTGCAACTATCTGGCGGCGCAAGGACTCCAGTGCATCGCGATGAAACACCAGGTCATCCGAAAGCTTGACCAGTACTCGATCGCGCAGCAGCAGCGTGAGAATCTTTTGGGCGCGAACTTTGTCCACCGGCAGCGACGCCAGCACTTCCTTGAGCGCCGGAACCTGCAAGCCCGCCTTGGCGAAAGCCTGTTCGATCTGCGACTTTGACTCCGCCTCTTCGTCCCGCAGAACCACCCCTCGTCCGGGGAGACGCAGCAGGTCGCCGTCGGCCTCGAGCTTCTTCTCGCGCAGCAATACAGCAATCACTCCGTCAAACAGCTCGGCATGTCCCCACCTGCTCGCCCGAAGTTCTTCCTTATTAATTCCCGGCAGCAGAGGATTGGCATCGTGGAAGTGAGCGGCCATCGAAAGGATGTCCTGGCGAACTCTCTCCAACCAGTGATTCGTAATCAGGACGCCCCCGAAGGAACTTATCAACGATGCCTGCTTCAGTTCCGCGGTGAGTTGCTGCACGCGAGCGGGAAGCCATCCCGTTTCCGCCACAGCTTCTGCCACGGTGAGCCCAAATATCGACCGCCGGTTTACGCGTGCCAGCAGCGCTTCCGTCGGACTGGCGTTGGCGATGGCCTGAAGAAATAACAATCTTTGATCGTGTTCAATACGTATCGGCGGATCGCCCGCGTCGAGCATGCGTCCGCCTCCGATGGTGATCACCGGCGAATACTGCCGCAGGATGAACCGGTCACCGGGGAACAACACCAGCGGGCGGTCGAGCTTCAGGCGCGCGAATCCCGACTCGCCAGGCAGAAGCTGCTTCGTTTCAAGCAGGGTCACGCGCGCAATGGTCTCGGCGGCGAAGGCGTGCAGATGGACGCGAGCGTACTGCCGCAGCGGTTTGGCGGAAGACAGAAGATCGAGCTGCACACCAAGCCGCGTGACTGGATGGAACATTCCCGGCGGCGTTAGCATCATGCCGCGAGCCAGTTCGTTGGTCTCGACACCTGCGAGGTTCAACGCAGTGCGTTGTCCGGCGATGGCTTCCTCGGCAGCGTGGCCATGCACCTGCACTCCACGCACCCGCAGGTGCTTGCCCGTGGGATGGACCTCGACCTCCCGCTCCTTGTGGACGGTGCCCGAGATCAGTGTCCCCGTGACCACCGTTCCAAAGCCCTTCATGGTGAATACGCGATCAATCGGCAACCGGAAGGCGGCGGCGGAGTCTTTGGCCGGAACCTCGGTGGCCAGCCGTGCTAATTCGCGTTTCAGTTGGTCGAGTCCCGCGCCCGTCTTGGAACTGACGGGAATAATCGGCGAAGTTGCCGGATCGAGGAACGAGCCCGCGAGAAACTCCGCCACTTCCATGGTCACGACTTCGAGGGTTTCCGCATCGACCAGGTCAGACTTAGTCAGAACGGTGATCCCGCGCTGCACCGAGAGGAGGCGGCAAATCTCGAAGTGCTCACGGGTCTGCGGCTTGACGGACTCGTCGGCTGCCACCACCAGCAGTACCAGATCGATGCCGCCGACGCCGGCCAGCATGTTGCGCACAAAGCGCTCGTGACCGGGAACATCGACCAAGCCAATGCGGATCGGCTCTCCATCAGGACTCTGCAAGTCGAGGTTGGCGAAGCCGAGGTCGATGGTGATGCCGCGGCGCTTCTCCTCCTCCAGGCGATCGGGATCGATGCCAGTAAGGGTGCGTACCAGCGCGCTCTTGCCGTGATCAATATGGCCCGCCGTGCCGACAATCACCCACCTCATGGCAGACAGTGTACCTTTTGTGGAACGCAGGGTCGCCTAATGGCGAATCGTAATAAGGGCATCTGTATGCGAAAATAGAAAGGGAAGATTTGCTGCGGACTACCGGGTTTACTACGGTTGCGCCACCACCGGGGGAAGTATTGCACTTCTGGAGGGTCGAAGGGCGTCTAAGTGGTTGAGCTCAGGGCGTACTTGATGCAAACGGATGGCTTCAATCTTAATACCACCGGAGAGACCTACAGAGCTTCCCACCAAGGAAGAACAGCAGCTTGCACTCTGGGCTGACAACGGTCCTGCCGGTTTAGACCTTACACCACATCTACTCCTTCAGTTGCAGGATGATCTGGAGCGCTCACGGCTGCGCGAAGCCTTCTGGATTTCCGTCGTCGTGCACATGCTGGTGGTGATCTTCCTGGTCATGTCGCCGAAGATTTTCGGCTACAAGGGCATCGATCTGGCCACTACTGCCGACCTGATGAAGAACCAGAACATGACCTACCTGGATCTGCCGCCCGACTTGCAGAAGGCGCCCAAGGCCCCGCCGAAGACGAATGTGCTGTCCGACAAGAATCGTGTCGCGATGAGCCCGCACCCCTCGCTAGACAAGAAGACGCTGGAAGAGCTACGGCGCGCGGGACCGCCGAGGACATCGGCAGCACCGCCGGCGCCACCCGCACAGTCGGCAGAGATGACACCGCCGCAAGGGAGCTCGCAGCCGAACCCTTCGCAACAGCAGATGGCACAGATGCAGCCGGCCACGCCGCAAGCGAATCCGAAGCTGCCAATGCCGGATCAAGGTGGCAAGCAGATTGATTTTGCACAGATGATGAAGTCGCCGGGCGATCTAACGGCGCAAGCCGCTCGGGCGGTTGCTGAGCATCGCGGTGGAGGCTCTTACGGCGGGGGAGGCGGCGATTACGGTGCAGGGCCCGGGGGGAGAGCGCGGACACTGGGGAACCTCGAGGTCCTGAGCGACACCCAAGGGGTTGACTTCGGGCCTTATCTCTCTCGGGTAGTCGATGCCGTGCGCAGAAATTGGTACACGTTGATCCCGGAAGCGGCGCGCGCTCCCTTGCTGAAACGCGGCAAGGTCGCGATTGAGTTTGCCATTCTGCCCGACGGCAGGGTTGCAGGCATGAAGATCACGGGAGTTTCGGGCGACGTGTCGCTTGATCGCGCCGCCTGGGGGGGCATCACCGCTTCAAATCCATTCGCCCCGTTGCCGACGGAATATCACGCGCCCTATCTGGCTTTGCGTTTTCGTTTCTACTACAACCCGCAAAAGGGCGATATCGAATAGCTTCCACGCGTAGAATAAGGCTGTGACCCCCGGCCACCAGCCTCAGTCTCACGCCAATCCTCGCGGACAAGATGCGGATTGGAAAGCGCGATATCGCTCGCGGGAACGCGCGAAAGTTCTCGGCCTGCTCATCCTGGTGATCTTCATTCTCGCCTTGGCCTTCTTCCGTTTTGGCCGGACCATCCCCTGGGGTGCGCGTTGAATGGGCACTCCGGCTCCGACGCAACCTGAACCACTCCTGGTTGTCATCCTGGGGCCTACCGGCTCGGGCAAATCGGCGCTTGCAATCACTCTTGCGCAAAACTTCGGCGGCGAAGTGGTTAGTTGCGATTCGGTAGCCGTCTATCGTCACTTCGAAATTGGAACCGCCAAGCCAACGCGGCAGCAACAGGCGCTAGTGCCGCACCATCTTCTCGATATTGCCGAGCCCGACCAGCCGTTCACGGCAGGCGATTATGCGCGGCGGGCAAGGACAGTGATTAAGGAAATCGACGATCGCCAGCGCCTTCCCATCGTAGTCGGCGGCACCGGTCTTTATCTGCGAGCTCTGCTGGAAGGATTGTTCTCCGGACCGCGCCGTTCGGAAGAATTGCGGGTGCGCCTGCGGGAACGAGCGAAGGAACGCGGCTCGCCCTACTTGCACAAGCTTCTGCTGCGCCTGGATCCAGCAGCGGCGGCGAAAATTCATCCCCGCGACGCTCCCAAGATTATTCGCGCTCTTGAAGTGTGCCTATCGGTCCGCGCACCCATGAGCCAGTTGTGGGAGGAGCGGGGACGCGATCCGATGCGGGGATTCCGCATTCTGAGGATCGGGCTTAACCCGGAGCGGCAGGCCCTGTATGAGCGCCTCAATCGGCGGGCCGGTGAAATGTTTGAGGGTGGCTTGATCGAGGAAACAAAATCTCTGCTCGCGCGATACGGCGAGCGAAAGGGTATCACGGCACTAGACTCTCTCGGCTACAAGCAGGCCGCGCAATTTTTGCGCGGAGAGCTTACGCGGGAGCAAGCCCTCGCCGCCACGCAGCAAGGGCATCGCAATTATGCGAAGCGCCAGATGAGCTGGTTTCGTCGCGAGCCTGACGTCACCTGGCTCGCGGGGTTCGGGGATGATCCCGCGGTGGCGAGAGAGGCTGTCGACCTAATTTCGGATGGCGTGGCGCTGTAGCTGGGTTATGCATAAGGATTCTCACGCTATGAAGGGGCGCCCCTTCAAAGCTACCGAAACAGATGAATAATCCAGGTCGCCTCGTTCGTCGCGGCAGAAGCCTTTCTGCTATGGTCGGTTCGTGATGAATCGCTCGATTCTGCTGGCCGCGCTTTCGATTGCGGTCTGTGTGTCAACCATGAGCTACGCCAAAGAACAGTTTCAAACTCCAGGCCCGGTCCATCTCGACAAGAAGGGCGAGAAGTGGGCGCACGAGTCACTGAAGAAAATGTCGCTGGAGCAGAAGATTGGCCAGATGTTCATGGTGCGGGCGTTGGTGCAATTCACCGAACGTGGACAGCCCCGATTACATCTCCTTGCGCGACACCATGCGCAAGTATCACCTCGGCGGATTCGCACTGACCGTGAGTTTGGAAGACGGCCTTCTCTACAAGAATGAACCGCTCGAAGCGGCCATGGTCACCAACCAGTTGCAGAAGGATTCCGAGTTTCCGCTGATTTTCGGCGCCGATTTCGAGCACGGACTAGGCATGCGCCTCTACGGGGCTACCGATTTTCCTCAAGCCATGGCGTTTGGCGCTACCGACAACGTAGAGTTTGCGCGCCAGGCGGGCCGCATCACCGCCCAGGAGGCGCGTGCCATTGGCGTGCAGTGGAACTGGTTTCCCGATGTCGATGTGAATTCCAATCCCGCGAATCCCATCATCAACACCCGCTCGTTCGGGGAAGACCCTAAGCTGGTCGGCGAGATGGCAGCCGCCTATATCGCCGGCGCGCACGAGTACGGCATGATGACGACCGCCAAGCATTTTCCCGGTCATGGCGATACCGAAAGCGACTCTCATATGTTCGTACCCGTTGTCAAAGGAGATGCTGCGCGCCTCGGCACGATCGATCTGCCCCCATTCCGCGCCGCCATCCAGGCGGGCGTTGACGCGGTGATGGTGGCCCATGTACTCGTCCCGGCGATCGACTCCAACCCCAATCACGTGGCGACAATCTCGCCTGTGATCGTGACTCAACTCTTGCAGGAAAAGATGGGCTTCCACGGCTTGGTTATCACCGACGCACTCGACATGCGTGGCCTCCGGCAATCATTTCCCCAAGAGGGACCGGAAGCCGCGGGCCGCGCCGCGGTCGAGTCGGTGAAGGCGGGTAATGACATTCTGCTGCTACCCTTTGATCTCGACGGCGCTTACAGCGGGTTACTGCGAGCCGTCCGCAGTGGCGAGGTTCCCGAATCGCGTATCGATCAATCCGTATTGAAGATCCTGCGCGCCAAGGCCTCGGTTGGGCTGAACCGGGCCAAACTGGTCGACATCAATGCCGTGAACCAGATCGTGGCCAAGCCCGCAAACCTTGCCACCGCGCAAGAGATTGCCGACAAAGCGGTTACGCTGGTTCGCAACAATCATCGCGTGCTCCCCTTAAAAGCCACTGCAAAGGGAACCAAGCCACCGCTGAATTCGTATCAGCCAGTAGCGGAGATGCGCAATAGCACTGTCTTGTTGATTTTTACCGACGACAGCCGCTCCGATTCCGGGAGAATGCTCGACCATGAGGTCCGGGCGAGAATTCCTGACGAGCGGGTATATTACATCGATCCACGCAGCGCCGCGGGCATGACGCAGCCGGTGTTGGCTGCTGTGCAAGAATCGCAAGCAGTGATCGCCGCAGTATTCGAGTTTCCTGTGCCGGGCAAAGTGGTTCGGGCGCAAGACGGCGCAGCCGTCAACGCGATCGCCGTGCAGGATTCGTCCGCAACATTGCTGCAGCAAGTCTTACGAACTGCGGCTGAGAAGACGATCCTTGTGGCACTGGGCAGTCCTTACATTGCCACTCAACTGCCCGAGGTGCAAACCTATATGTGCACCTTCTCCAGTGGTCACGGCTCTGAACTGAGCGCGGTGAAGGCCATGTTTGGCGAGATCCCCATGGCCGGCCACTTGCCCGTGACTATTCCGAACATCGCCGGCCGTGGCGCAGGACTAACGGGTGCGGCGCAAGATTCCAGCGGAGGACCACAATGAGGAAGATCGCTACGAAGTTTTCTTTCGCTCTGATAACGGCGAGTATAGCGGTGCTACTGGCCGCCTGCTCGATTCATGTTGACGATAAAGACAAGAAGAACGAGAAGGTCGATATTCAGACTCCCTTCGCCAACCTAAAGGTGAACACCAGTGACAAAGCCGCGGACAACGGCATTCCGGTTTACCCGGGTGCACACTTGCGTCCGGCAGATAACGGTGACAGCCATTCCGCCAACATAGATATGGGCGCCGTGGGATTTGGCCTGAAAGTGATTGCCGCGGAGTACGAGACCGACGACCCGCCGGAGAAGGTCAAGTCCTTTTATCAGGACAAGCTGAAGACCTTCGGCGACGTGCTGGTGTGCAACGGCCACAGTGGTGGCTCCGATGTTCACATGGGAAAGCATAGCACAGGAAGACGAGAAGCTGACCTGTAAGGGCACGCACGGCGATGGATGGCAGATCAAGACCGGCACCGGCGACGACGAACATCTGGTCTCGATCGAACCTCATGGCTCTGGAACGCGCTTTGGCACGGTGCTGGTACGGACGCGCGGCAAAGAGGGAACGCTGTAAAGCCATTTGGTGGGGCCCCCGCATTCGTGCGGGGGAACAACGCTACAGCGTTGCGAGAAAAATTTGTACTTCCATCGAGTGGGCTTCTAGCCCTGGGTTTTTCGATCACCGGCGCAAAAGCGCATGATCAAAACTAAACTTCTTGCGGAGCGCTGAAGCGCCCATGCCGCATGAATGCGGGGGCTCCCACCGCAGAGTACATTCCGGGGGCACCGCTCCGAGCCGGGTGGCCCCTAATCATTTGTTTTATTTCATGTACCGCCAACACCGATATATTGTGGCTCGGCAAGTCCTGGATCTCTTGGCCGTGGAGTCTAATGTCCTTGATAAAATCATCGGCCGGCCGTGCGTACCCCGTGCATTCGGCGGCAGCTGGGTTCTCGCCCAGCTTACCGTTCCACTGGGCACTTGATCGCACATCGGGTAGCAGCATCAAGAAGTACTTCCGATCTTTTGAAACCAACTTGGGCTCGGGCGCCCCGAAATTCCCATTGCCTCGATCTATGAGAACTCCGGTTGCGCGTACCGCCCATCTCCTGTAACTTTCCGCTAGTGGAACATCCCTGCTATCGCTGCCAGGCCTCGATTGAAGAGGGTACTGCCTTTTGCCCGCACTGCGGTGCCCCTCAGATTCGAGTGATTCCTCCGGAAGAAAATATGCCCGCGGCAGCGCCCCCGTCGCCACCTGCCGCACCAAGGGAAGTCACTCCGCCCGCCTATTCGGTAGCTCCCGGACCGGGCTGGACGCAGGGCGGCGCGCCTTACGCGCCCCAGGGAAATGCCATTCAATGGGACTTGGCATGGAAAGGTGCGCTCCTCGCCGGAGTGGGAGCCGCGATTCTGACGGCTATTCCGTTCGTCTCGATCGGCTGTTGTTTGTGGATGCTGAGTGCGGGCGTCTTCTCAGTTTCGATGTATCGCAAGCGCGTGCCGGGAGTGGTGATTACTCCGGGGATGGGAATGAAGATTGGCGCGCTGGCCGGCCTTTTCGGGTTCATGGTCAACGCGGTAGTGACGGTGTTGTCGTTCGTTGTGTTCCGCTCCAGCGCGGATTTCCGTCGGGCCATGCAGCAGCAGATGGAAAAACAAATGGCCAATAATCCTGATCCCAAAGCGCAGGCTATGGTGCAGCACTTCATGGACTGGATGTCCAGTCCGCAAGGCGCCGCAACCTTCGTGGTGCTGATGCTGATCGTGCTGGGTGTAGTGTTCGTCGTTGTCACCGCTGCCGGCGGTGCGCTGGGAGCCTCGATGTCTGGCGGCCGACGGGAATTCCGATAATCGTCAAGACGCGGGCGCAGGAACACAGTGCAGAGGGTACAGGTTGCTCGTCGGCTTGGGCTTTCGTATGATTCGAACGGCATGACCAAGGCCTCCATCCAGCCCTCCAACCTCCGCGAGAAATCGCAAATCCTGTCGGCATCCGAAATCGAGCGTACCTTGGTTCGGCTTGGCGCACGAGATTGTCGAAAAAAACAATGGCGTCGCCAATCTTGGATTAGTTGGCATCATGCGGCGCGGGGTACCGCTGGCGCAGCGGTTGGCGAAGATTTTGGGGCGCATTGAAAAGACCGAGGTTCCGGTCGGGACCCTCGACATTACGCTTTATCGTGACGATCTCTCGACTGTTGGGCATGGCCCGGAAGTGAAGATGAGCACCATGGAGTTCGACATCCAGGACAAAAACATCATCCTGGTCGACGATGTGCTGTACACCGGTCGAACCACGCGAGCGGCGCTTGGACGCATTATTCGATCATGGCCGTCCCCGCCGCATTCAGCTTTGCGTGCTGATTGATCGCGGCCATCGCGAATTGCCCATCGAGGCGGCCTTCGTGGGCCGCACTTTCCAGACCACCAACAAGGAAATCATAGAATTGAAATTGCAAGAGACCGACGGCTCCGACAAAGTGATGTTGATGGAGCGGGTGGACGAAGGCCAATGAAGCCGCAATTGCGTTCGCTGCTGGGTATCAGTCAACTTACCACCGCACAAATTGAATCTATTCTGGCGCTGGCCCGGCGCATGGATCCTAGCCGTTCGTCACAGTTGCTGCGCGGCAAACGCGTGGCCTTGCTCTTCTACGAATCCTCCACCCGCACCCGGACGTCATTCGAGTTTGCCGCCAAAACTCTTGGCGCCGCGACCACGCTGGTGACTCCGGTTTCGTCCAGCATCGAAAAGGGCGAATCGCTGATTGACACCGGTTGGACGGTGGCAAATCTTGGCGCGGATGCCATCGTTATGCGGCACGCCAACAGTGGCGCAGCCTATCTGCTGGCGCGTTATGTGCAAGTGCCGATCGTGAATGCGGGAGATGGCATGCATCAGCATCCTTCGCAAGCGCTGCTCGACGCTTTGACCATTACCAACCACAAGAAGCGGCTGAAAGGATTGCGCGTGGTGATTGTGGGCGATGTGTATCACAGCCGGGTGGCGCGATCTAATGCCGAGTTGCTGTCGCGCTTTGGCGCGGACATTGTCTTCTGCGGCCCACCCGATTTCGTGCCCGAGATCTCCGCTACGCTGGCAGCGGGAATCACTGTCTCTCACGACCTCGATGGCGCGCTGCGCGGCGCCGACGTGGTCATGGCGCTGCGCGTGCAAAAGGAGCGGCTCGCGGGAAAGCATCTTAGCGTTGAGGACTACATTGCCAACTACCAAATCACGCCGCAACGCCTGAAGCTGGCAAAGCCGGACGCTCTACTCATGCATCCGGGCCCGGTGATTCGCGGCATGGAGTTGACCAGCGAAGTGGCGGACGGCCCGCAGTCGTGTATTCACGAGCAGGTCCGCAATGGAGTGAAAACCCGCATGGCGATTCTGGCCATGCTGCTGGGGGCGGCGCGCTAAATGAAAAATATGGACTCATTGCTCATCGCCGCGCGGACACGTCGTCGATCCTGCCAGCGACGTCGATCGGGAGATGGACGTTCTCCTGCGCGATGGGCGGGTGGCTGCCGTGGCGGCGCCCGGCAAGCTTCGCGGTCAAGCGAAGCGAAGCTTTAACGCGAAGGGGTCATCGTCGCTCCCGGCTTCATCGATCTGCATGTGCATCTGCGGGAACCCGGACAGGCGCACAAGGAGACCATTGCCACCGGAACTGCGGCGGCGGCGGCCGGTGGATTCACCTCCGTCTGCGCCATGCCTAACACCGTGCCGGTGAATGACTCGGCCGAGATCACCCGCTGGATGCAGGCTGCTGAACGCGGCGCCTTGGTGAATGTCTTTCCCATCGCCGCGGCAACCGTTGGCAGCCTGGGAGAAACGCTCACCGATTTTGCCGCATTAAAGAAGGCGGGCGCGGTCGCCGTGACCGACGACGGCAAGCCCATTCTCGACGATCGCCTGATGCGTGATGCGCTGCATGCTGCCGCCAAGCTCAATATCCCCGTGGTGCAGCACGCCGAGGACACGCGCATGACGGCCGGCTGCTCGATGAATCTGGGCGCAACCTCGTTTCGACTGGGTCTGCACGGCATGCCGAACGCCGCCGAGGCGAACATCGTGGAACGCGACATCGCGCTGGCGGGCGAGACCAACGGACACCTGCACGTGGCGCATCTCTCGACCCGCGAAGCCCTGGAAGCCGTGCGCCGCGCGAAGAAGGCTGGGCTGCGGGTGACCGCTGAAGTTACGCCGCACCACTTCACGCTGGTGGATGAGAACGTTGGCGACTTCAACACGCACTACAAGATGAATCCGCCTCTGCGATCGGTGGCGGACCGCGCCGCTCTGATCGAAGGCATTGCCGATGGCACGATCGACGCAATCGCCACCGATCACGCTCCCCACGCCTTCCACGAGAAGCAAGTGGAATTCGAACGCGCTGCCTTCGGCATCACCGGCCTGGAGACAGCGGTCGCCATCGCCATCACCGTGTTACATCGGCATTTTAAGCTGCCACTGTGGCGTATCGTCGACTTATTGTCGTCGAATCCCGCCAGGATTTTCGGTCTTGCCGGACGTGGCAGCCTTGCAGCCGGCGCACATGCCGATGTCACTATCTTCGACCCCAAGAAGAAGTGGACCTTCGATGCCTCGCAATCAAAATCAAAATCCAAGAACACTCCGTACGATGGATGGAGCTTCACCGGGAAGGTGGTTACGACGATTGTGGATGGCAAGGTCGTCTATGAGGGGTGATGTATTTGCGCCGGACCGGCAACCATTGCAAATGAGGCCGGACGGCGCCTGTAGCTCAGTGTCCTACGCTCTGCGCGCCCTTTCGGATCGAAGTCTTCTTTAACGCGAACACAATCGGAATGCAGGCAAAAGAGACCAGCGCCATATAGCGGAAATCATCGACATATGACCAAAGCCGTGCCTGGGCAGAAACTATTCCTCCGATCATCGCGTACGCCTTTCGTGTAGACTCGGCTGCGCTATAGCCTTGGGTTTGCAGATAATGTTGCAGCGATTGCAGTTGATTTTGCACCGGCACACGCGTCGAAGTTATCGAGCGCACCAACTCATTCTGATGTAGCTGCTGATGGCGGGCGACGATGGTATTCACGACGGAAATGCCAATGCTTCCGCCCACGTTACGCGACAGGTTATAGAGTCCGCTGGCATTTCCTATCTCCTCGTTGGGCAGGCCGGCAACCGTAGTGGTCGACAGCGGAACAAAAATGGAACCCGAGCCAAAGCCGCTGAGCAGGATGGCCCAGAAAAATGACCATTGCGAGATAGCGAGGTCGGCCTGGCCGAATCGCAAGCTGCTAATGCCGAACATGACGAAGCCGCAGGCGATCAGCCAACGGGTGTCGAGCTTATTGGTCAAGACGCCAATGATCGGCATGGCAAGAATGGCGCCGATTCCGCGCGGGCTTACCGCCCAACCTGCCGCGAAAGCGGTATATCCCAGCAGCTCCTGATAAAACAGCGGCAGCAGCGTCACCAGGCCATAGAGCAGGCCTCCGAAAATCGCGATCAAGAGACAGCCGAGCAGAAAGTTTCGGTGTCGGAAGACCCGCAGGTTCACCAGCGGCTTGTCGTGAGTCATCTCACGAATGATGAATGCAACAAAGGTCACCACAAGAATCCCCGTCGCCCAGCGGATCCAATTGGCGCCGAACCAATCATCTTCCTGGCCTTTGTCGAGGATAATCTGCAACGCGCCCAGCCACACCGCAAGCAGTCCCAGTCCGATTCCGTCGATCCGGCCGGGCTTGGCGTTCTTGATGTAAGGCGGATCCTCGATATAGCGAAGGATCATGAAGATGGCCAGAATCCCGATCGGGATGTTGATGTAAAACGCCCAGCGCCAGGAGTAGGCGTCCGTCAGATAGCCGCCGAGAGTCGGACCCAGCACCGGCGCAACCACCACGCCCAGTGCGAAGACTGCCATCGCCATGCCGCGTTTGTCGGGCGGAAAGCTCTCCAGCAGAATGGCCTGCGACAGCGGCTGCAGTGCGCCACCTCCCGCGCCCTGAACGGCGCGCGCCAGCAAAATCATTCCCAGGCTTGTTGCCGAACCGCAGGCAAAGGAAGAGACCGTGAAGATCACGATGCATGTAATCAGGAAGCGTTTGCGACCGAAGCGCAACGCGAACCATGAACTCGCTGGCAGAATCACCGCGTTCGCCACCAGATAACTGGTAAGCACCCAGGTAGCTTCGTCGTTGGTGGCCGAGAGGCTGCCGGCGATATACGGGAGCGCGACCGACGCGATGGAGGTATCCAGCACCTCCATGAAGGTCGCCAGCATGACCGAGACCGCAATCATCCACGGGCTGGAAGTCGGCCGTGAAACGGTCATGCCCGGCGTGCCAGCGACAGTCGTACTTGCCATCCTCGGCTCCCTGGGCGAGAAGTCGGCTGTCGCGGTCGCTCGATCCGCAGCCAGCGCTAATGCGAACTAAAGCAGAATCCTGAGTTGCTGCTTACGGGTGGAACACCGCTTTACCTGGATTATTCAACAGCAATTCACGCTTTGAAGAGGCACAGCTTTCAGCCGTGCCGTTACCTGGCTAAAGCCACTGTCAATACCGATTCGAATTGTCAGGCTACTCATGAATAATCCGGGTTTAGCGGTGCATTTGAGAGTTGTCTTCTCCCTCTGCTACGGCTTTGTTTACGCACACCTGACGGCGTGCTCCACCCACACTAGATACAGCAACTCTGGAACTGCTCAAAGCAGGTAAAGATGCACCGGGGACAGAGAACGATTCCTGGTTAAATAGCGCGCACAGTCCGCCGACAGATAAATTGGGGTGCCCCGCTCTACCTTATTTTCGCTAAGGCGGGGCAGTTTAGTAGGTCTGCGATGCGCTACACTGCTCTTGTTTTTGTCCTTAAATTTCTCTGTGCCTCTGTGGTTAATGGCTTATCGCTCAATCATGAACAACCAACACGGCTTCAGCCCGGCGGAACTGCGCAAGCTGCGCAGTTTGAAAGATCCCTACGGCATACAGCGGTTTCTGGATGACATGCCGTACCACTTGGCCGACACTGCGTGGTCGCCTCGCCGAGTGTTGCGCGAAAACACTTCCCATTGCTTCGAAGGGGCGATCTTTGCCGCCGCTGCTTTGCGTGCTAACGGCTATCCGCCGCTGATTATCGACTTTGAAGCCCAACATGACACTGATCATGTGCTTGCCATTTACCGGGTAAAGGGACATTGGGGAGCAGTGGCCAAATCGAACTATGCGGGCTGCCGTTATCGTGAGCCGGTGTATCGATCTCTGCGCGAGCTGGCTATGAGTTACTTCGATACCTATTTCAACATGCGGCGTGAGCGCACGCTCCGCACCTTTTCGCGTCCGGTCAACCTGGCGCGCTTCGACCACCAGGCATGGATGACCACGGAGGAGCCGATCTGGTTCGTCATTTACTACCTGTTAGAGATTCATCACTACAAGCTGCTGACGCCGGCGATGATCAAGCGGCTGCATCGCATCGACGAGAGATTGTTTCGCGCGGAGACGGTGGGGAAGGCGTACCCAGCGGAAAAGGCGGCCCGCAGTTCGTCACCAATCGGCCGCATGGAAAAACCAAGACAGTAATCTCCCGGCGGTTGCGCGTGACGAATGAAATGGATTACGTTCGGATGTCCGACGGCCCGGAAGTATGATTACGTCGACGAGTAGGAGCCGTGACCAAGCGTCAACCCAAGCACACTCATCTTGGCTGAGCGGCCGTCCAGATCTTTGCCGCCAATGATCGCATGAACCAGGTCCTTATCGAACATCTTGATGCTGCGGCCTGGAGAGCCAAACCGCCCGGCAACGCCCGCCCCATCGTGGCGATCTTCACGCACGTGCACAACGTCCGCACCAAGTGGATCAGGCTTACCGCTCCGCACCTGAAGGTTCCGCCACAGCTCAACCGTGCGCACTGCACGCCACAGCAGGCCCGTGTGGGATTGGCCGAGAGCGCCGCTCGTTGCGAGGAGATGCTCGGTGAAGCGCTCGGCGTTAGCGGAGGTCGCGTCAAGAAGTTTCACAGAGACGGCTGGGCTTAGCCTTGGCCGGTTGGCCCGGAGATGCTGTGCTACATGCTCTCTCACGAAGCCCATCATCGTGGACAGGTGTGTATGCTCGCGCACCAGCCGGATACCCGCTGCCGAATCGAGGTGGCGTACGCGCTCTGGAATTGGGAAAAATTGTGGAAAGAGTGCGGGTCGGCTGGCGGACCCGGCAACGATTCATAAGGAGATCAGCCAGGTGCCTGGCCTTGCGTGGCATCTATTATTTTGGATGGGATTCCGGCGGAATCATCTTGCAGGGTTCGGATGCCTTTAAATCTTTGTTTTGGTTACACAAGGTCTTAACCTGATTTTGCAACTTCTTAATTTCTGTGTGTTGCAATGCCCCTATAACGATCAGAATTGCAACTGCAATTCCAAGCAAAACGACGAGAATCCTTTCGTACCCGCTGGACTGAACGTTCCGACCACGTGGGTCAACTTTGAAATCGACATTTTCGTCAGCGGGACCGATGTTCATGGAACTTGCACTCCCGTAGCCGTGAGGTGATGTTCCCACAGCCCGCTCAACATGGTCCGCATCCCGATGTCTTGAGTTGCCGAAACCACGTGGACGGAAAAATCGGAGATATTGTTTTCCTGGCACGCGCGACGCAGATCCTGCTCTACACGCACAAAGTGCCCTCGAAGCCACTGCGCAGGGTCGCGTGCGCCAGGGCAAGTCAAGTACCCGCGGTTGCAAGCCTCTTGAATCAGGTCGAGCTTTGTGATGACCAGCCGAACTGAATGCAGCTGGGGGTTATAGACCGACCCAAAAACAACCTGCAACATAGGCGCCGTCAAATAGTCGAGGTGCTTTGATACCCGCTTCCGAATTTTCGCATCAGCATCCTGCTGCAAGTAAGAGAGGGTTTCTTCGTCACCTAGGACATGCCCGTTCTCGTCGAGGATTCGCGGCACCACGTCAACGGTGAAGAGGAGCACGTTGATGGCTCGATCACCGAGTGGACCCGCAAATTCCTCGGGCAGGTCAGTCAGAACCATTACTGGCTTTTCACCTGTGTAGTCCGCAATGAGCACTCCGAACTCAATAGATCGATCGTAGGTTATCTTCCTCTGATAGTAGTCGAAGAACTGGGTGGCAGCCTCTTTGGTGAGAAGCTTGGCGGTAAAGATGTTTTTTATAAGTGTGGTTTTCCCGCTGCCTGTGGCGCCGAAGAGATAAATCCGGCATATCCCCCGATTAAGGTCGCGTTTGACCCAGCTCTCGATAAACTCTCGAACCGGTTTCAGTGCAATGCTTCCCGCCGACAACAGAACGGTTGCGACCAGGGACAACATCAGCGGGAGTAATGGGTTTAGCTTGGCGAAGGAGAACGCAGGTGAATTTAAGATCCGATAGAGCACAACCCCAATCAGCACTAGCGAGGAGAAGGATAAGATACTCGACTTGCCTTTTTCCCATGTGCCTTCTCCGCTAATGTGGGTCAACTTTTGAGGCGATGATCATCTCATATCGGGCGGGTGCTGGCCCATCCTTTCCACAAGAATTGTCCCAGATCGTGGGCACCACCACCTTGTCCGCCGCTTAGGGCCAGAGCGTAAGTTTTTCGGTTGCATTGCCGAGGCAAGTGCGGCTAAGGTATTGCAACTGTCTTCCCCAGGGTTTCCAAAGATTGTTTCCGTGTGAGTGCCGCTGACAGGAAATCCTTGCGCTGACGGGACCGCACGCGTGGGTAATTCGAGGTGAATGTTTATGGCCGTTGGCAACGTGGGGTACGCTGTTGGTCTTGAAAAAGAGACCAGCGCGACGACGCAGTTCAAAAGGTTTTTGGGCCGCTACTTCTATCTGGGCATGTCGCTGGTGATGGCCGGACTGGTGGTGTGGGGCTTCAGCCGCACGGTCGACACCAGTCTGTTCCATGCCAAACCGGCCAGGCCGTTGCTTCTTTGGATGCACGGCGCCGCATTCTCGACCTGGGTGCTGTTCTTCATCGCGCAGTCGGCCCTGGTACGAGTGCGCAAGGTGAGCGTTCATCGCACGCTCGGCTGGTTTGGAGCTGGGCTAGCCACGGTCATGGTGGCGCTTGGCCTTACGGTCGCTGTGGTCATGACCCGCTTCGATATGGTGGTGCTCCACCAGCGCGACGTAGCTTCTTTTCTATCGATTCCGTTCTGGGACATGCTCGTCTTCGGCACGTGCATCGCGCTGGCGATTTTGTGGAGGAAGAAGCCGGAATACCATCGGCGCCTCGTGTTCGTTGCGACTTGCGAACTCATGGACGCGGCCATTGGCCGATTCGATTTCTGGTTCAACCACAGCATCTTCTATGTCGGTCTGGACCTTCTGATCGTGCTCGGAGTCGTCCGCGATCTGGTGGTAGATGGCCGCATTCACAAGGTGTATCTCTATGCGCTGCCGGTGCTGGTCGTCGGCCAGAGCATTACCGTGTATCTGTGGCGCGCCAATCCCGCGTGGTGGCAGGCAGTCACGCACGCGATACTCGGATTGTGAAGGAAGCCGGGTGCGGGCAAGTAGATGTGTAGTCGCTGATGAAACACGGAGTCCCGGGTAATCTCCGAGCCCACTCATTCGAAAACCGCGAATGAGTGGGGCACCGGCGGTCTCGCGATCCCTTAGGCTCCGGGCCTGAACCAGCTTTCGTCAATAACGATGGTCACGCGAACTGGCAGTTCCCCATCGCAGAGCGGCGGCAGATTCTTCTTTTCCGGATGAGATTTCGAACGGGCGCGGACCTCGTACGGATCCACAAGCTCCACCGGTTTCAGCGCGACGGTACCTTTTCCGTTTTTGTCCAGGTAGCGGAACTGAAAGCCGTCAGCTTCGGTGCCCGTCATCCCTGTAACCTGCACTCCTGAGCGATCGAGTTGCGAGGAGATGTCTTCGTTCAGCAAGGTCATCAGCGTACGACGGTCCGTTCCTTGCAGAGCAAAAACTTTGGTGATCTCTCGATGAAGTTTGGCGGCCTTTCTTCCGGCGCTCCCTCCGCTTGATCCGAACCCTTCAGCGACATGGTGAATGCTGACGAAAGGCTTGAGCACGGGGTCCGGATCGTAGTTCTTGTAGAACGCGCTCTGGTTCTCAGGCGTGGGATAAACCATGAAGGAGTGGTCAGCGAAGGAGAGGCCGATATAAACCAGGACCAGCGCGACAGCGAGGAGCAGAATGCGCGCGGCCCATCCGGAAGTATTGACTTGCTTGCCCATTGCAGTATTCCGCGAAGTGAAGGCAAGGCAATTCTAGCGCAACACGTTGACCTTGTCGCGCACGATGACTCAATCGCAGCGCCGTTTCGTGGTCGAGGCTAGCCTCAAAACGAACATCAATCTTGCACGAAAGCTTGCTCACGGTAGGTCGGGACTCTCCTTCGGTTGGAACTTAACTAACTGGCCCCTTTCGCCCAAGAAGGGGCAGAATCTCTGCTTGTCTTTTTGGGTGAGAGATACTCCCGACCCGCTGAGCCATAAATGGCGGCTCGAATCTTGCGCCAATCCTTCGCGTATTCTTCCATCCCGTCCTGACTCACAATGAATATCGCCGGGGCATCGCCCTCAGACAAGCGGTTTCCTGCGATGCCTTCACTGAGCACGAGGTGAGAGTGTCTGTGGCCCTTCGGCAGCTTCAGGTTTGCGATTCGCACGTAAATAGGACGCCTGCAAACGTTCGCAACCGTTACCATACCCCACAGTTTGTTTCTGTCGTAGCGTGGATTGTCAGTGACGCTCATGTCCCACAATAGCTTTACGGTTACCTTCGGATTGTCCCTAAGATAGTTTGTTATGCTCAGCACGAGCGCCACAATTCCGGTAAAGGCTCCAATTAGCGCAGTGATTTGTGTGACTCCGGCGTGCGGTGTCATGGAAAGCAGCATAACCAATTCGGCCGCGAATGTCAGCGGTCTTCGCTTCCTCCGTTAGCCATGATGCGCTAGGTGAGGATTCCGGAGGTACTTGCCCGAAGATGCCCGCAGGAACGAGATTCACCGGGAAGATAACGCGAGAATCCAAGCACATCCTAGGGTGCTTGTTGCAAGATTTTCGGGACCGTGGCCTGGGTGCGGACGCTCTACAGTCGGGCTATGTCGGAATGGCGATAAGCGAACTCAGGAAGAGAAGTCTTGACACGGACAAAACCACAACTGCTGTTGATTTTGACCTTGCGCTAAAGGAGTTAGAGGAAAAGGAACTGATTGGGACCGGCCCGATGGAGGCGATGGACAATCCGCCGGCTCCGCCGTCATTTTCGTGGGACTGTTCAGCAAACGAGAATACGTTTACCTGACCGAAAAAGGTTACAAGGCGGCTCGTTAGTTGCTTATCGTCTTCGCTGTGTGCTCCGATTTGCTGTGATTTGAACATTTGAATTTCTGAATCAACTACCCAGATAAAGCTCGGCGCTGATGGGCAGAAAGTCGTTGAAAAAAGGGCCGCATGCCCTTGTGCTGGTTAATTGGCCCCTGCCTTAGAATTTGCGGCTGGACGGAATACCACGTGAACCGCTGATTTTGAATTGGTCGGGACGGGCAGATTTGAACTGCCGACCCCTCGCACCCCAAGCGAGTGCTCTACCAGGCTGAGCCACGTCCCGACTGGGCGGTGAGTCCGATTCGTGCGAACCGGAAGGGTTTCGAGGTCAACGATAGTGTATCACTGCGGTGCCGCCACTGCCTTCTCTCTCGCGGGACGGGAACGCGATAATTCCTGCCACTGCAGCACAATGTCTGCCAGCAGGATGGCGAAGGCGATACAGACCCACACCCCGGTTTCGATCCGCCGCCGGACCGCGATTTTCCAGGCCGGTTAAGCCGAGGATCACGCGCACCCCAAGAAACACTATCGATAACCGCTCATCGCGACGGCGAACTAAAAACTCGGCTCGTGAGGGACGCAACGAATTTGCGCCGCTCACGAACCCCTGATTCGAGGAGACAATTACTTAAAGGTAGCGTTGGTGAGAGTTAGATAGTCGCGGTGCGCGCTGTAGTCCACCATGGAACCAAATGCCGGACCGCCCAGCGGGTTCGACTTCATTCTCTCCCGCAGCGCGGCGTTGACCTTGTCCAGGCCTTCTGCGTTGGCCGCAATGTAAAAGACCCAAAAGCTGCCGGGTGCTTCGGTATGGATTGCCTCGGTGTCGACTTCGTACTCATGAATAGTCCCGTCGGCGAGCATTTTTTCCATCAGCGGCACGATCAGGTTCTTGCTAAGCGTCTCCACCGCGTCGTCCGGCGCATCCGGCTTTAATTTGTAAAGAGACCCGTGAGTGTACGCGCCCTTCCACGTCCCGGCATGCCAGTTGTAATAGCGGCTGACGGAGATGCCGTCCCAATGCTTCGTGGCACTCTCCAGAACGCTGGAAGTGGAACTGCCGTTCTTGTAAAACTGATCCAACACGTTGAGCAAGCCGGCCATGGACATAGCCGACCACCAATCATCGTGAGTCGGGGCATCGGGCTGGTGAACCAGATTCATGTCGTCGCCGTAGGCCACAATTGTTCCGCTGGACATGGCCTTGTCCAGGACTTGTTGATCAGCCGCTCTTGATTTTTCCATCTCTCCCCACTGCGCCCGGGGAATGTTCCAAAATCCAACGTACGAATACATCGGCGGCTTCTCTTTCACCTCTGCCATCTGGGCGCCTGCTGGCACAGCCACCGCGGCCATCGCCAACGCGCACAACCCCGCAAAAACCTTCCACAACTTACTGCTCATGGTTGTCATCCTCCGTAATTTAGTTAAAGCCCTTCTTGCATCAAAAAATTGCTCTCTGGCCGTTGCGCACACTGACCCTCTCGCCCAGCGCCACTCTTGCGTTGAGCTGCAATCTAATCGAAAATCTTAGAAATACCGTACAGAGGGGCGCGAGGACTCAAAGTGTGTGGCGCAATCCTCCGTGTATGCGAATGCGTCCTCGATCAATTAACGCCGTACTTTTTTTGGATACGGAATTGATCAGCGGATTATCTGCGCAGTTGCCGTGGAAAACAATCGGACAATAGTGCTGCCGGCATCTGACCGCTTCGCAGAGCCTTAAGTGCCCCATTGTCGCCACCTCAGTGCCATGTAAGCAGGCTTCTGCGCCCGTCCGGCTGCCAACTTCTACGTCCAACCTCTACCGTCCAACTTCTTTCTTGCGCTAGGTGCCGTCGAATCGCTACCCTTTCCGGCATGAAGATTCATGCATTGTTGTGTATGCTCTGCCTGCTGGTTAGTCTCGCGCCAGCCCAGGATGCGAAGCCAAAGTTCGGGCCCACGGTAGAGATTCCTGCCGATGCGACCCACCAACTGAAGATTGAGAACGAATACGTTCGCGCTTACTACGTTATGATCGCGCCGCAGCAGTCAACGCTGATGCATCACCACGGCAATGACTATGTCGCTGTTGCGCTCGGACATACCGTGATTGACGTGTACGCACCCGACGGCGCGGTCAAGCACGTCGTGTTAGAGGATGGCGATGTCCGATACACGCCGGCCGGAGTGACCCATGGCGTCACCGATATGGCCACCACGCCCTTCCATAATGCGACTATCGAGTTGCTGCAGAACCACGGTCATCCGGTGTGTCTGAACATGAATAGTTGCGCTAGCGATGCCCGCGCCAAAGATTGGCCTCCGTTGACGGCGGAATCGAAGCTGATCGGTTATGGCGACACATTTCGCATCTCGGAAGCGACCATCAAGCCGAAGCAGACGGTGTCCAACGAGGAGGCATATCCCCATCTGGTCATCCTGCTAACCGATATGCAAGCGCACACCGGGCCAACCGGGAGCGGCGGCGTGGACTTCAACCAGAAAGCAGGCGACATGATGTTTCACGGCGGACACCCGGACCATGGGCTCACCAATGTTGGCGATCAGGATATGCGCCTGATCGTGATGGAGTTCAAGCCGGCGCCGACGAAAGAATAGCTGTGGACGAAAAGCGTTACTCGTGTGAGCACGTCGTAGAGATCGCGCAGGAGCCGCGGCATCATCTCGTGATCGAGAACGAATTTGTGCGCGCGTTCGTGGTTGAAGTCGCACCGCATGATCGCACGCTTTGCCATCATCATCCGCACGACTACTTGCTGTACGTGGTTGGTGATGGAGAGATCGTTAGCGCGGCGCGTGACGAGGAGCCGAAGAAGCTGAGTTATCGCGATGGCGAGTGCGAGTTGTTGGAGGCGGGAATGGTGCATGTAGTTGAGAATCTCAGCGACACGGCGTTTCGGAATGTCGTGGTTGAGTTGTTGCCCGGAGGTGATCGTTTGCGGCGTGGCGTAGAGCCAATACCGATCGCGGGAGAGGTCAACACCACGCGCAGCTTCGACGACGAGCGGGCCGCCATCTTGCTGCTTGAGATGGAGAGGGGATCGGAGGTGCTGATCTGCGGTCCGGTGGTGGTTGCGGGCTCTTCAGACGGCGAGGATCGCCGCGAGCTAGATAGCATAGATAGACTCAATTATTTCAATGGCTTAGCTTGGATTCCTGCAGGTAAGAAGGTGCGTCTGCAGACGCCGGCCAATGCTGTCCGGAGGGCTTTGCTGTTTCAGGTGGGGCGCGTCGATGAGCGGTCAGTGGCCTAACCAAGCAAAACAGTGGGAGGCATTTGAAGGGTCACCCCTTCAGGTGCGCCCGTTTTCGTCATTCCAAACTGGACGGCACTTGCGTTTTCGAGTTTGAAATTGTCGCCCAGCAGTACGAAAAACACGTGGGAATCGTGTGGAATTCGCGGCTCGTCGCAGATTTTTAGCGCCGAATCATCGCCGCAACGAAAATTTTTTGGCGTGCGAATCGCCAGCGTTTATGCGGCTTCCGACCATCCGGAGCAAGATTTTCGCCAAGAATGTCAGCTCAGGGGTTGTATCATTCCTCCTCCTCTGCTATAACAGTTAAGTCAGCAAGAGGCATTACTGTCGCCTGCGGATGTGGGATTTGATTTGAGTCCTGCAGAAGAAGCCGGCATCTAAGACGTAAAGCTTTGTAGTAGCTGCCCTGGCCACAGGGCTGGAAGTCGGAGACAGAGTTCTCCGGCAGGTTAGCGGGAATCGCGGAACCTCCAGTACAAGATCTTTAACGAATTCGAACGCTCCTGGTGCCTTCGTGCGCTGAAAAGGTGACAAGGCCAACTGGAGCGGCATGGTGCGCGTTTGCTCCCCGCAAATGACGGGTTGAAGCGCCGATGCTCCTTTAGATGACCGCAAGGAAATCTGGGTTGACAGCGCCGGAA
>CAVXQI010000012.1:0-292975 GCA_963763725.1 uncultured Acidobacteriaceae bacterium | reverse complement strand
CGCATGGATTTGGGCCTCGTCCATGGGCTCGGCGTGGCGGACGATTTCGGAATCAATGTCGTCGAGATTGTCGGGGATGTACGGAATCGGGCGCGGCCGTTCCGCTCCACGTTGCGATTCAGTCTCCGACGGCTTGACCGCGTCGAAGCGCGAAGGCACAGGCTTCTCCGGTGTCGTTTGCGGCTCGCGCATGGACGGCACTTCGTAGGTCGCGTGTACGCTGCTGCGGTCGCACGCGCGTTGTGCACCGCATCAGCCACCGGGTTGGAATGCTCGCGCCGGCGGGAAACGTCCTTGAAGCCGGTAGCGATCACGGTGATCTTCACTTCGTCCTTCATCTTCTCGTCGAGCACGGCGCCGAAGATGATGTTGGCGTCTTCGTGCGCGGCGCTCTGGATGATGGTGGAGGCTTCGTTCACCTCGGCCAGCCGCAGCGAACTGGAGCCGGTGATGTTGATGAGGATGCCGCGCGCGCCGTCGATGGCGCCGGCCTCCAGCAGCGGCGAGGCAATGGCAGCCTGCGCCGCCAGCGTGGCCCGGCCTTCGCCCTTGGCGGTGGCGGTGCCCATCACCGCGTAGCCCATGCCCGCCATGATGGTCTTCACGTCGGCGAAGTCGCGGTTGATGATGCCGGGAATGGTGATGATGTCGGAGATGCCCTGCACCGCCTGGCGCAGAATGTCGTCGGCGACGCGGAACGACTCGAAGAAGCCGGCGTCCTTGGCGACGGCCAGCAGCTTCTCGTTGGGGATGACGACGGTGGTGTCCACCGAATCGATCAGCTCCTGCAAGCCGCGCTCCGCCTGGTTCTGGCGGCGCTTGCCTTCGAAGGCGAACGGCTTGGTCACGACCGCGACGGTGAGCGCGCCCATCTCGCTGGCCAGCGAGGCGATGATCGGCGCCGCGCCGGTGCCGGTTCCGCCGCCGAGGCCGGTGGTGACGAACACCATGTCCGCGCCTTCCAGCGCTTCGATGATTTTGTCGGCGTCTTCCAGCGCGGCCTTGCGGCCGACGTCGGGATTGGCGCCCGCGCCCAGACCGTTGGTCAGCTTGACGCCAAGCTGGATCTTCACCGGCGCGTTGGAGAGCTTCAGCGCCTGCAGATCGGTGTTGGCCACGACGAACTCCACGCCTTCCAGGTGCGACTCGATCATGCGATTGACGGCATTGCCGCCGCCGCCGCCGACGCCGATGACCTTGATCTTCGCGCTGTTCAGCAGCTCTTCGTTGAAGTGAATGCGAATGTCGTTTTCCGGCTGGCTCTTGTCGCTGAAGTCTTCGATCATCTCTACTCCCGTATGCGCCGTCGCGACGGCGCGGGTCAATTCTGCAAAATTATGCGTTCTGCCTGGCAAACAATGCCTTGAGTTTGGCTCCGCAGTCCGCGATCAATGATTCATGCGCGCCTGCCGCGCGCGATGTCCGTACAGCACCATGCCGATGGCTGTCGAAAACTCCGGCTCCAACAAATTCGACGGCAGCTTGGCGATGGGCACCGGATATCCCAGGCGCACCGGCCGACGCAGAATGTCGTCGGCGACCTCCAGCAGCCCATTCAGCCGCGATCCGCCGCCGGTAAACACCACGCCCGCGCCCAGCAACTCGTCCACGCCGGCCTGGCGCAGGTGGTCGCGCAAGCAATTCCATCAGCTCACGCGCGCGCGGCTCCAGAATTTCGCCCAGCATGCGCTGCTGCATCATGCGCGACGGGCGGTCGCCCACCGAAGGCACTTCGATTTCGTTGCCCTCGGGAATACGCGTGACGACGGCGCAGCCAAACATCTTCTTGATGTTCTCGGCGTCGGGAATGGGGGTGCGGAAGCCCACGCCGACATCGTTGGTGAAATGATCGCCGCCGATCGGAATGACGCCGGTGTGGATCACCACGCCCTCGAAGTACACGATGAGGTCGGTTGAGCCGGCGCCGATGTCCACCAGGCAAACGCCCAGTTCGCGCTCGTCGGTCTGCAGCACCGAGTCGGCGCAGGCCAGCGCCTCGAAGACGGTGTCGTCCACGTGAATGCCGGCGCGGTTCACCGCGGTGACGACGTTCTGCGTCGCGGTCGTTCCCGCGGTCACGACGTGCACGCGGACTTCGAGCTTTCTGCCCATCAGCCCGGCGGGATCGTGGACGCCGCCCTGGCCGTCGACGATGAATTCCTGCGGCAGAAGGTGCAGTGGCTCGCGGTCTTCGGGCATGGCGATGCTGCGCGCCTTCTCGACCGCCTGGCGCACATCTTCGCGGCTGATCTCGCGCGAACGCGATCCCAGGGAGATGCCGCCATGGCTGTTCACGCCGCGAATGTGCGAGCCGGCCACTCCGACCACGGCGTGCTCCACCGGCGCTTGCGCCACGTTCTCGGCCTCCTCCACCGCTTTCTTGATGGAGTCCACCGCCTTGTCGAGATCGGCGATGACGCCCTTGCGCATGCCGCGCGAATCGGAGATGCCGTGCCCGCGATAGCGCAAGGCATAGTCATTCACTTCGGCGACGATAACGCAGGTCTTGGCGCTACCGACGTCGATCACCGTAAGCAGGTTCTCTGTTTGACTTCCCATGGTTTACGTGTGCTTCTTCTTTTTGTGTCTTGCCACCGACTTCTTTGGACGACTGCCGCCGGCGCTGGTGGGTTCGCCTTGACCTCCGCGCTGCCCGACGCAGGGGCGCCCTTTTCGTTACCGCCAGCGGAATCCGGATTGACGATCACCTGGTGCTCGTAGCGCAGGTCCACCGATTGCAGCTTCTGGAACTGCGCTCGCCACTCCTGCACGTGGGCCACGTAGATCTTGAAACGCTCCAGAAAATTCGACGATCCGAGATGCACCAGCACGGCTCCATGCGGGATCGGTGACGGTGCCTTCACGTCATCGGGATCGGACAGATCGACGTCGCTGAGATCGCGCGAATAATGCGCTCCGCCAGAGTCCAGCTCCTTCATCAACGCAGAGTAAATCTTCATGCGCGCCGCGCGGGTCGAGAGCGGCTCGGTGTCCGTCATGCCGACGATGACCGGGAAGGAATAGTTTGCCTGCTGGCCTGAGGGCAGGCTCCATGATGACGCCGTTGGCGTCAATCAGTTCGATGTGCGAGTTGATCTCGACAAAGGCGACCGGCGTGCGCTCCTTGATGACGATCTTCAAGCGGTTGGGAAGCAGGCGCATCACCGACGCCGATTGCACCCACGGAATCTGCTCCAGTTGTTTCTTGCGCACATCCAGCGGCACGAAGAAGATGTTGCGATCGATGTCGCTCGCCATCACTTCCAGCACCTGCGAGCGGCTGACATTGCCGTTGCCGGAGACCTGCGATGTTGTCGCTGGAATCGATGCGAAAACGCCACGACCGCGTGGCGTATTGGTGCAGCGCAATCCAGATCAGGGCGACGCTGCCCAATGCAAAGATCAGCAGGAGTGCGATCTTGAGGCGGCTGGCAGCCTTGCGTGGCAGCGCGCCGCGACGCACCGGAACCCGCTTCTGCCCGCGCAGAAACGGCGACTCGGCCTCGTCATCGAGGTCGAGCATGCGCGCGTCGAGCGGCGATTCGTCGTAGCCGCGCGGTCGCGGTAGACTCGCGTCACGGCTGCTTCGAGTTCCTCTTCCGGCGTTGTTGTTGAGCTTTTCCGGCCATGAAAACCGGGTAAAACGCCCAGAACTTCGGCTATTCGCCTCACTATAACTGTTTTCGTTCAGCTTGCGGAGAGAGAGAATCGGAAGCGCCAGATTCGCGGTGCAACTTGAACCACCAAGAGTAAACTCATAGGTCCGCTGCACGCGCTCACGGCGCGCTTCTCGAGCGCCTCCAGCACCTGCGGCCCGAGTTGCCAGACGCTGCCCGCGCCCAGAGTAAGGATCATGTCGCCGGGCTTGGCTGCGCCCGCCGCCAGCTTCACAGCGTCGGCGAACGATGAGACATAGAGCGCCTCCTGCCCGCCGGACTTCGCTGATGCGGTTGGCCAGCAGCTCGCCGGTGATGCCCGGAATCGGCGGCTCGCTCGCCGGATAGATGTCGAGCACCAAGACCGAATCGGCGTCGCGAAATGCGGTGGCAAACTCCTCCAGCAGCAGCTGGGTTCGCGTGTAGCGGTGGGGCTGAAAGATCACGTGCACCTTGCCGAAGCCGCACTGCCGCGCCGCCGCCAGGGTGGCGCGAATCTCCGTGGGATGGTGCCCGTAATCGTCAATCACGGTCACGCCGTCTGCGCTGCCGATCAGCTGAAAGCGGCGGTCCACGCCATTGAAATTCTCCAGCGCCTCGCGAATCTTCTCCACCGGAACATCCAGCCCGATGCCCACCGCAATCGCCGCCGTCGCGTTCTCACGTTGTGCTCGCCGGGAACGCGCAAGTGGAATTCGCCCAAGATACTCCCGCGATAGCTGACCCGAAAGCTGCTCAGCACCGGAGCAGTTCTCGCGCGGACCGCAGTGCACATTCGAAATGCGGAAGTCGGAGCCCTTGCGCGGTCCGTAGGTGAGGATCCGCCGCTGCACCGCGGGCAACAGCCGCCGCAGCTCATCGTTATCGTTGCAGGCGACGACCATCCCGTAGAACGGCACGCGATCCATGAATTCGCGAAAGGTCTTCTCCACGTCTTTCATGTCGCGATAGCAATCCATGTGCTCGCGATCGATGTTGGTCACGACGGCAAGAATCGGCGAGAGCTTGAGGAAGGAGCGATCGCTTTCGTCGGCCTCGGCCACCAGGTACTGCGACTTGCCCAGCCGCGCGTTGGAGCCCATCGCGTCCACGCGGCCGCCGACGACCACCGTGGGATCGAGTCCGCCGGCAGCCAGCACCGCGGCCACCATCGAGGTCGTCGTGGTCTTGCCGTGCATGCCGGCGATGGCGATGCCATACTTCAGGCGCATCAACTCGGCCAGCATCTCGGCGCGCTGGATGACCGGAATGTGCTGCTCGTGCGCGGCCACGACCTCGGCATTGTCGCGAGTGATCGCCGAGCTGACGATCACGACTTCGGCGCCCGCGACGTTTTCCGGGCGATGCTCGCTAAGATCGACAGCCCCCATGCGAGCGAGCCGTTGCGTGACTGGCGAGGGCTTCAGGTCCGAGCCGGAAACCTTGTAGCCCAGATTGAGCAGCACCTCGGCGATGCCGCTCATGCCGATGCCACCGATGCCGACAAAATGCACGCGCTGGATTTTTGCAAACATGGGAGAGACGAGTCTCTAGGCTACCGCGTGCTGGCCCTGGACGCCAGCCACGCGGGCAGCCAGCGCAGCAATTCTAGCGGCCGCGTCGGGATGGGCAAAGCGCCGCGCCGCCTCCGCCATCGCCGCCAGTCGCGGAGCGGTCGCGCAACAGCGAAGCGATCTCCGTTACCAGGCGGTCGCTCGTGAGCTCCGACTTGCGGCAACAGGCGGGCGGCGCCCGCCATCGGCGAGCGTCGCGGCATTGTGGGTCTGGTGGTCGTCGGCGGCGGTCGGCAGCGGAATGAAGATGGCCGGCTTCCCTGCTGCGGTTATCTCGGCCACGGTGCTGGCGCCCGAGCGGCAAAGCAGCAAATCGGCGCGCGCGAAGGCCCCGGGCATGTCGTCGATGAAGGGCGAAACCTCGGCCGAAATCATGGTGCGCAGATAAACCGCCTGCGCTTCGGCATAATCCTTTTCGCCGGTCTGATGAATGATGTGGATCGCCGGCACGGCCTCCATCAGCTTGGGCAGCGCCTCCAGCACGGCCTGGTTGATAGCGTGCGCGCCCTGGCTGCCGCCGAAGACCAGCAACGTCGGGCGAGCGTCTTGCTCGGGCGCGCGGTGGAACATTGAAGAACTCGCGCCGCACCGGCACTCCCGTGACATGGCAGTTGCGGAAGTAGTGGCAAGTGGCCTCGAAGTGCACGGCCGCGGCGCTCACCATGGGAGCGACCAGGCGATTGGCAACGCCCGGAATTACGTTGGGTTCGAAGGCGATGGTCGGAACGCTCATCATCGCCGCCACCAGCATCGCCGGCCCGGAAGCGTAGCCGCCAACGCCGATCATCACATCGGGACGAAACTCGCGGATCAGCCTGGCTGAGGCGATCATGGCGCGCGGCAGATCCAGCAAGGTCTTGAGGCGGGTCGCGAAGTCCACGCGATTCAGCGCGCCAACTTCGATCAGATGCAGCTCGAATCCGGCCGCCGGAACCAGGCGCGTCTCGATGCCGCGCTGCGTGCCGACGAACAGCACCTCCGCGTCGTAGCGCGAACGCAACTCCTGCGCGATGGCCAGCGCAGGAATGACATGCCCGCCGGTACCGCCTCCAGCCACGATCACGCGCATGGCTAGTCCGTCTGCTGGGTGATGTTGAGGAGCACTCCGACGCTGGCCAGAGTGATGAACAGCGACGATCCGCCGTAGGAAATGAACGGCAGCGGGATGCCCTTCGCCGGCATCATGGCGAGCACGACGCTGATGTTGAACAGCGCCTGCACCACCACCATCGCGGTTATGCCGGTGGCGAGAAACTTTCCGAACATGTCTTCGGTGCGCAGCGCGGTGCGGATGCCGCGATAGAGGAAGATGCCGAACAGCGTGACCACCAGCAGCGAACCCCACAAGCCCAGCTCTTCCGCGGTGACGGCGAAGATGAAGTCGGTGTGCGGCTCCGGCAGGTAGAACAGCTTCTGCTTGCCCTCCATCAGCCCCAAGCCGGTCAGGCCTCCGGTGCTGACGGCGATCATCGACTGGATGATGTGGAAGCCCTTGCCTTGCGGATCCTTGAAGGGATCGAGGAAGGCCTGCACGCGCGCCCAGCGCCACGGCACGCGGACGACCAGGAAGTACAGCGGCAACAGCGACGCGGCCAGCGCATACCACAGATACCGCATGTTCATCCCCGCCACGAACAACACGGCGGCGGAGATGGCCATGCAGGCGATCGCGGTGCCCAGGTCGGGCTCCTTCACGATGAGCAGCGCAAACAAGCATTACCGGCGCGGCGGCCGGAAGCAGCACGTTCTTCCAGTCGGTGATCTGCTGCCAGCGCGACTCCAGGAAGTACGCGAGATAAAAGATGAGCGCGGGTTTCGCCAGCTCCGAAGGCTGGAAGGAGAAGCCGCCAAACTTGATCCAGCGGTGAGTATTGTGGGAATCGCGAAACAGGAAAACGGCGATCAGCAGCAGCGAGGTAAATCCCAGAAAGGTGAAGACCACCGACGGCCGCCGGTATTTTCGGTAGTCGATGTTCATGATGACGAGCATGGCCGCGATGCCAGCGCCGGCCCACGCCATCTGCCGCAGCAGGAAGCCGTAGGGCGAGCCGAAGCGCTCCTTCGCCATCACCGCCGAGGCGCTGAAGACCATCACCAGTCCAATGAAGACGAGCAACAGCGTGACCGTGAACAGCCACTTATCGACGCTGACGCGCTTGGCCATTATTCGTTGCCTCCGCGCGCAGTGCTGCCCACGTGCTCGCGCTCCTGTTCCCTCGAGGCCAATTGGCGGACCAGCTCTTTGAAGACCCGTCCGCGATGTTCGTAGCTGTCGAACTGATCGAAGCTGGCGCAGGCGGGAGCCAGCAGCACCACGTCGCCCGCAGTGGCCGATTCGCTGGCGCGCTTCACCGCAGCCTCCAGCGTTCCGACGCTCACGATCTCAGTTCCTTGCACCTGCGATTCGATCTTGGCGGCCGCCGCGCCGATGGTGTACACGCGCTTCACTCGCTCCTTCAGCAACGCATTCAGCACGCTGTAGTCGCTGCCCTTGTCCTTGCCGCCAAGAATGAGGTGAATGCGGCCGGGAAACGACTCCAGCGCCTTGATGGTCGCGTCGACATTGGTGGCTTTGGAATCGTTGTAGTACTCGACGCCGCGGACCGTGGCCACGATACTCCAGGCGATGCTCGACCGCTTTGAACTCGGAGACCGCGCGCCGGATTTGTGCTGGCTCGATTCCGGCCAACATTCCGACGCAGACTGCCGCCAGCACGTTCTCCACGTTGTGCGCGCCCTTCAGCGAAATCTCCTCGGCAGGCATGATCTCGCGTTGGCCATGCTCGTCGCGCCAGACTATGTGCCCTCCGCGGACGAATGCCCCGCTCGCGACCTCCTTCAGCCGGCTGAACCAGTACACGCAGGCTTTGGTTACCGAAGCCATCTCAACGCAAGGCTCGTTGTCGGCATTCAGAACGGCGAAATCGTTCGAGCCTTGGTTCTCGAAAATGCGGGGCTTGGCGGCGGCGTAGTTCTCAAACGAGTGGTGCCGGTCGAGATGATCGGGCGTGACATTCAGCACCACCGCAATCTTGGGTGAAAGCTCTCGATGGTCTCCAGTTGGAAGCTGCTGATCTCCAGCACGACCCAGGTGTCTTCGGTGGAACTCTCGACGAAAGTGATCGCCGGCGTGCCGATGTTTCCGCCGACCAGCGCCTTGCGCCCTCCGGCGGCAATGATTTCGCCCGCCAGCGTGGTGGTCGTGGTCTTGCCGTTGGAGCCGGTGATGGCGACGATCTGGCCCTTCAGGAAGCGCGCAGCCAGTTCCACCTCGCCGATGACAGGAATGCCCAACGCGCGGGCCTGCACCAATTGCGGAACATCGAAGGGCACGCCCGGACTGATGACGATCAGGTCCTGATCGCGGAAGGTGCGTTCGCCGTGCTGTCCGGTTTCGACGCTGATGCCGTGATCGAGC
The DNA here is from genome assembly GCA_963763725.1 of uncultured Acidobacteriaceae bacterium. Taxonomy (GTDB): domain Bacteria; phylum Acidobacteriota; class Terriglobia; order Terriglobales; family Acidobacteriaceae; genus Bog-257. The sequence goes on along the minus strand of CAVXQI010000012.1, from coordinate 284,348 downwards.
AGCAGCGGAATCTCGTGACGAAGTTGCTCTGGCGACTTGGCGTCGGAGACGGCAACTCGCGCGCCGCGCTTCTCCAGGAACAGAGCGCTGGCCACGCCGGATTTGCCCAGCCCCACCACCAGCACGCGTTTGCCTTTGACGTCCATCACGAATTCCGCTCGCGCGCCATTGTGCCACGTTTGCCGGGCCTCTAGCGCAACTTCAAGGTGGTGAGAGCAAAGAGTGCAAACACCAGCGAGGCAATCCAGAAGCGCACGATCACCTTGGACTCGCTCCAGCCCATCAGCTCGAAGTGGTGGTGGATGGGCGCCATCTTGAAGATGCGCTTCCTGCGCAGCTTGTACGAGCCCACCTGCAGAATGACCGAGAGCGCCTCGATCACGAAGATGCCGCCGATGAACGGCAGCAGCAGTTCCTGCTTGATGATGACGGCCACCGTCCCGATCGCGCCGCCCAGCGCCAGCGAGCCCACGTCGCCCATAAAGATTTCCGCGGGATGGGCGTTATACCAGAGAAAACCGATGGCCGAACCGACCATCGAGCCGCAGAAGATGGTCACCTCCGAGACCTGGGGCATCTTGGAAAGCTCGAGGTAGTCGGCAAAGACGGCGTGGCCGCTGACGTAGGTGAGCACGGTGAGCGCGCCGGCGGCGATCACGGTGCAGCCGATCGCCAATCCATCCAGACCATCGGTGAGATTCACGGCATTGCTGGAGCCGACGATGATGATGGCCACGAACGCGAGGAACGGCAGAAATGCCAGCGGCGAAAGGTAGCCGTGATGCAACCGGCTGATCACCAGGTCTGGCCGGAAATGCTTCAGGAAGGGCACGATCAGGCGCGTGGAGTACAGGCCGTGGGTTTCCAGGCGCACTCAAGATCGCGCCGATCACGAACGCCGCCAGAAACTGGTAGACCAGCTTGGCGCGCGCGGTGAGGCCGAGGTTGCGGCGGTGGACCACCTTCAAGTAGTCGTCGGCGAAGCCGATGGCGCCGAAGGCCAGCGTCGCCAACACGGCAATCCAGACGAAGCGGTTGCTGAGATCGGCCCACAACAACGTGGGGACGATCATGCCCACCACGATGAGCACGCCGCCCATGGTGGGAGTGCCGGCTTTCTTCTGGTGGTCCTTGGGGCCGTCTTCGCGGATGTACTGGCCGATCTGGAATTCACGCAGGCGGCGGACCACCGCCGGGCCGATGATGAGGCCGATGAACAACGCGGTGAGGCTGGCGAACGCGGTGCGGAAGGTCAAATAGCGGAAGATTCGGAACGGGCCGATGTGAAAGACGACGAAACCCTTCTGGTACAGCAACCAATAGAGCAAATTCTTCCCCGTTCTGAAAGTTATGCGGGTAGCTGCAACTCTAATGTGCAGCCTCCGGCGTTTTGCCGATCCAGACCTTCAAGCGCGCGCTCCAGGCGCACGCCGCGCGACGCCTTGAGCAGAACTACATCGCCGGCTTTGACCTCGCGCCGCAGCCAATCGCCGGCCTCTTGCGGCGTGTTGACGAACTCGCGCGTTCATCCCCGCCTCGGCTGCCGCTTCCACCATCGCCTTCGCCAGTCCGCGGACCCCCAGCAGCATATCGATTCCGTAGCTCGCCATGTGCCGTCCGCAATCGCGATGCATGGCCTCAGCCGCCGGACCGAGTTCCAGCATTTCGCCGGCGACTACGATGCGGCGCCGCGCCGGAATCTGGGCCAGCGACCGGACCATGCTGTCGAGGGCCTTCGGATTGGAATTGTAGCAATCGTTGATGATAGTCGCGCCCGCGTAGTTCAGGATTTCTCCGCGCTTGTCTCCGGGCGACAGCGTGGCCAGCGACTCGGCGGCCGTTCGCAGCGGCACTCCGTACTGCAATCCGACGGCAACTGCCGCCAGCGCGTTGTAGATGTTGTGCTCGCCCAACAGCGGCAGCGCAGCCGGGACATGCTCGCCGTCGGCCACAATTTCGAACACCGAGCCCAGCGGACCGCGCGATTCAATCTTCCGCGCCGACACGTCAGCCGGCTTGTGCAGTCCGAAGGTGACGACTTTCCCGTGGAAGTCGCGGCCGAACTGCGAAACGTACTCATCGTCGGCATTCAACACCGCAATACCGCCGGCGGGAAGCGACTCGATCAGCTCGTACTTGGCGCGCGCGATGGCCGCGATGGACTCGAAAAACTCCAAGTGCACCGGCGCGACCATGGTCACGACGCCGCAATCCGGCTGCGCCAGCTTGGCCAGTGCAGTGATCTCGCCGGCGTGCGACATCCCCATCTCGACCACCGCAATCTCGTGCTCCGGCTCCAGCTTGAGCAATTGCAGCGGCATGCCGAAATGATTGTTCAGATTGCCTTGCGATTTCAGCACGCGATGCTTTGTGCGCCAGCACGTGCGCGATGGCTTCCTTGGTCGTCGTCTTGCCCGCCGACCCGGTCACCGCGATGAGTGGCTTTCCCCACAACCGGCGGACGGCGGCGGCGAGCCGTTGCAATGCGAGAAGCGGATCCTCCACCGCCAGCAATCTGATTCTTCTGCGCGAATCGCGCGCGCTGGTCCTTGGCCAATGACCGCGCCGACCGCGCCCTTGGCGAGCGCCGCCTCGACAAAATCGTGGCCGTCCAGCCGCTCGCCGCGGACCGCGAAGAACAGATCGCCCGGCAGCAAAGTGCGCGAATCGATGGAATAGCCGCTGGCGACCGCGGCTGGGACAAACTCGCCGGTGGCCTGCATGAATTCGGCGGCGCGCGACAGGCTTAGCTTCATGACTTTGCCGACTGCGTTGGCTGAGCGGTTGCGTAGCCGGCGTCGCGCAGCGCGTTCCGCGCCACCTCGATGTCGTCGAAGGGAATGGCGCCTGCGGCCGTGACCTGGACCTTCTCGTGGCCCTTGCCGGCGATGAGAACGATATCGCCGGTCTGCGCCTCGTTAATGGCCAAGGCGATGGCTTTGCGGCGATCCGGTTCCAAGGTGTAACGAGTGCCGGAGCGCTGCAAGCCCGGGCAGCGCGTCGTTCATGATGTCGAGGGGATTCTCGCTGCGGGGATTGTCGCTGGTCAGCACCACGAAGTCGCTGCCGGCTCCGGCGGCCTCGCCCATCAGCGGACGCTTGCTGCGGTCGCGGTCGCCGCCGCATCCGAATACCGTGATGACTCGTCCCGGCCCTCCGCGCTGCGCCAGGAATTCCCGCGCCACTGCGGTCAGGTTACGCAGCGCGTCGTCGGTGTGGGCATAATCCACAATCACGGTGAAGGGTTGGCCAAGCATCCACTCGTTCGAAGCGCCCCGGCACCTGGGCGAGTTCATCAGCCGCCAGGACCATAGCGCGCGGCTCGACATTGCGCGCATAGGCAGCAGCGGAGGCGGCAATCAGGTTCAGCACGTTCACCCGCCCCAGCAGCGGACTCCAAATGGGATATTGACCGTCGGGCGTCACCAGGGTGAACTTGGTTCCGTTTCTCTCGATGCTGACATCCTTCGCGCGGAAATCGCCGCCATCAATGCCGTAGGTAATCAACTCCTGTTGCTTCTTAAGCAGCTTGATGATGCCGCTGGCCGTATTCGTCCTCGACATTGATCACCGCCGCCCTCGGCGGCTCGGTGCCCAAGCCCGTGAACAGGATCGTCTTCGAAGCGAAATACTCTTCCATGGTGCCGTGGTAATCGAGATGGTCGCGCGTGAGATTGGTGAACACCGCAACGTCGAACGGCACTCCGTAAACCCGCTGCTGCTCCAGGGCGTGCGAAGACACCTCCATCACCGCCTCGGTGCAGCCTGCCTCCACGCGCGCGGGCAAAGAGCTGGTTCAACTCCAGCGCCTCGGGAGTGGTGTGGGGAGCGGGAAGGACCTCGTCGCCGATGCGATATTCCACCGTGCCCACCAGGGCGGCTTTGCGTCCGGCGGCGCGCAGCATGGCATTCAGGATGAACGCCGTCGTCGTCTTGCCATTGGTGCCGGTGATTCCGGTGATCGCCAGCCGTTCCGCAGGACGGCCATAGAAGTTTGCGCTCAGCCGCGCCAGCGCTCGCCGTCCGTGTGGAACCTGCGCCCAGGCGACATCGGGCCGGGGCGGCAACGAGTCGCTGACAACCGCAACGGCTCCTGCACTAAGCGCGGCATCGATGTAGTGATTGCCGTCGGTGGTCTCGCCGCGCATGGCCACGAAACACCAGCCGGGCTGCACCCGCCGGCTGTCGTAGTCGAGACCGGCGATCTGCGGATTGCCTTGCTGCGCGAGATATTCGGCGCCATCCAGCAACTGGAGGAAATCCATTCTACCCGCATTATAGCTATGCTGCGTTGGCAGCGACGCTGACGTCCATAAGGAACGCCAGGAAGACTCGACATCGATCGCATCGCCCGTCACTCATCTCCCAGTGGAATGAGTTGAAAGCCTGATCGTCTTTCCGGACTATGCAAGCACGACTGCGATGCGCCTCAGCAGCGAACTCGGGCGAGCGCACTCTGGTACCCAATCTGGGCCGTAGCCTGCGGCGCACGCTCACGATGAATTGCTGCTGCTGGCGTCGTCTATGCCTCGAACGTATGATTAGATCGACTCTATCAGAATCCGGCAAGCATGACGACCAGCTTCACAGCTGGTATTACATTTGTAAAAATGTAATGGAGGCAACTATGGAGTCTGCAATCACCAGCAAGGGCCAGACCACCATTCCGAAAGCCATCCGCGAACATCTCCACGTCAAGCCGGGCGACCGGGTCAAGTTCTTCGTGCATCCCGACGGCACCGTGGTTCTGCTGCCGAAGCTTCCGGCCTCGGCATTGCGGGGCATCGTAAAGACTACCAAGCACGCAACGCTTGAGGAGATGGACGAGGCCATCGCAGCCGGTGCCACCGAAGGTTATCGGCGCGGCAGACGTAGATGATTGGACTTGATACCAACATTCTGGTTCGGCACCTTGTCGCAGGATGACCCAGTGCAGTCGCCAAAGGCGACGGCTCTCATCGAACGAGCGCCTGACGGAGGCAATCCCGGGTTCATCAGCACAGTGGTGATGGTTGAAACCGCATGGGTGCTGGAACGCTCCTATGCTCTCGCGGATCATGAAATCGCCGCCGTTATCGAGCGCATTCTGCAGATTGAAAGCCTGTTTGTGGAGAATCGAATCAGAAGTCTTCACTGCCTTGACGGCGCTCAAGGAAGGCCGCGGCTCATTTGCCGATGCCCTCATCGGCGCCCTGAGAATGCGCAAGCCGGCTGTTCACGAACCCTCACCTTCGACCGCAAAGCGCTGCGGCTTCCAGGGTTCGAGCTTCTGTAAGCTCCGCCCAATCTTCGGCGCCTTTAATGCGTGAAGCGCACCGTGATCTTTTGTCCGGAAGGCAGGTGGCTGCCCGGCGCGGGCCATTGCTGGCGTGCGACCCCGCTGCCGATCGCGTTGATCTCCAATCCAGATTGCTGGGCGGTTTCCACCGCCGACCGCAGCGGCTTGCCCAGGAAAGACGGCACGACCACTCCGCTGTCCACATCGAGAACCACGGTCCCTTGTGCGGCGGCCTGCTCGGCCGGGCTCGGCGGCTGCGCTGGCGGCGAAGCCTGCGCTATCTCCGTTCCAGTCGAGGCTGGGCTTGCTGCACTGGCATCGCCGAAGCTGGCGGAACAGACTCGCAGCGTTGAATCCGCCCGACGGCTTCACGCCCACCACCTTCGCCTGCGAACTTGTCTGGGGCTTTGCGTTGCTGGTCGCATCCGCGTCAGCCATCTGCAGCGGCGGGCTAAGCCGGTCGGACGATTCATCGGCCAAATCCTCATCCTTTGCCGACGCCCGCAGGTTCTGTCGCTGCGGGTTCTTGACATCCGCATCGTGCGGCACGTGCATGTATTCCAGCACCTGCTCGGCGATGCGCTTAAACACCGGGGCGCAAACCTGGCCGCCCTGATGCAGTCCCACCGGCGAATCGAGAATCACGGCGATGGTTATCGCCGGGCTGTTCACCGGGGCAAATCCGATAAACGACGCGACATATTTGGTCTTGGAATATGCGCCCGTCGCCGGATCAACCTTCTGCGCCGTGCCGGTCTTGCCGGCATCGGTGTAGCCGTTGAGGATCGCTCTCCTGGCCGTCCCGAACAGCACCACGCCTTCCATCATCTTCTTCATCTGGGCCGCGGTCATCGCCGAAACCACGCGGTGTTGTTGCGCGGAATGAAACACCACCGGCTTGGGCGTTCCGTCAGGAGGCAGCTCGCCGGCCACGATGCGCGGCGGCGTATAAACTCCGTCGTTCGCGATGGTGGAGACCAGCGAAATGGTTTGCAGCGGGGTCACGCCGATCTCCTGCCCCATCGAGATGGCGCCGATGGAGACCTTCGACCAGCGGCTCACCGGGCGGGCCAGTCCGCGGGTCTCGCCGGGAAGCTCGATGCCGGTCTGCTGGCCGAAGCCGTAGTCGTGAATGTAGTGGTAGAGACGCTCGTCGCCCAGCTTCATGCCGGTCTTGATGGCGGCCACGTCGCTGGAATGCGCCAGCGCCTCGGCGATGGTCACCACGCCCAGGCTCTCGTGGTCGTGGATCTTCATGCCGAAACACGTCAATCGAGCCGTGCTGGCAATCGACCTTATCGTCCGGCGTCACCACATGCTGATCGAGGGCCGCGGAATAGGTGACGACCTTGAACACCGAACCCGGCTCATAAATATCGCTGACGGCGCGGTTCTTCAGCGACTCGGCGGGAACGCTGTTAAACACGTTGGGATTGAAGGTCGGCCGATTGGCCAGCGCCAGGATCTCGCCGGTTCGAGGATTCTCCACGACCACCGTTCCCGCGATCGACTTGGTGTCCTCCATCCCTTGCTGCTAGTTCGCGCTCGGCGATGTACTGGATGGTCTGGTCGATGGTCAAGCACCAGGTTCTGTCCGGGATCGGGCGGCTTCTCCACCCGGCTGAACCACTTGCCGCGGGCGTCGAGGGAGACTAGCTCTTTGCCGGGAATGCCCGCGCAAGTCGTCGTCGAATCCCCGCTCCAGGCCGCCCAGCCCTTCGCCGTCCATGCCGACATATCCCAGGACCTGGGCGGCCAGGTCGCGCTTGGGATAGAAGCGCTTGGGTTCTTTGCGAAAGCCAATTCCGCGCAGGTTGAGTTGGCGAATGCGGGTGCTGGTTTCGGCGTCAATCCGGCGCGCGATGAAGACGAAGGGACGCGCCATCTTCAGCCGCACCAGGATGTCCTGGGGATCGAGGTTCAGCACCTTGCCGAGCATCGCCGCCGTGGTTTCCTTGTCGTGGACTTCGCTCGGCACGGCGAACACCGAATCGACGTCAATGGACATGGCCAGCGGATGGCCATAGCGATCGTAGATGTTGCCGCGGCGCGGTTCGACGGGAACGGTGCGGGTGCGTTGCCGCTCGGCGAGGTCTTCGAAGAAGCCGAACTTCACCACCTGCAATCGGACCAGGCGAAAGCCGATGGCAAATATCCAAACGAAAAGCAGCACGGCAAAGATGTAAAGCCTTCGACTTGGCGTCCTGGGAGCGCTGGCCCGCATTCCCTGTTCACTCCGTTCCGCTTGTGCTTCGGCGTCGCCGAAGCTGAATGATCGTGTCTGACTGCTGGCGCTTACATGGAGAAGGCGGTCCGTTACTGGCGGACCGCCGCTTTGCTTCCACCGTGCCTGGTTCAGCCGGTTTCGTGTGGTGTCTTGAGCGGCCTCATTTTAAGGTTGCGCCGAAATCACCATGATTCCGTTGGCCTGCGCCATGACCGGGGTGGATGGATCGGCGATCGCCGTATCCATGGGCTGCAATTGCCCGCCCGCCGGCCGCTGCATACCTATCTGTTTGGCCAGCCTGTCGATTCGCGCCGGGTCCTTCAACGACGCCTCTTCCAGGCTCAACGCGCGGTTCGACTCGGTGATGGTGTTGCGCTGCGCCGTCAATTGCTCGATGCGATAGCCATACTCGATCGCGCTGAAGTGTTGCCACAGATACACCATCACGAACAGGAACAGCACGCTCAAGGTGATGCCGAACGAAATCATCTCGCGGCGGCGCTTGGGGTCGGCCACCTTGGCCACCCGCGAGTTGTCGATGCGCTTGGCGAAATAAATCTCGGGCGTGCCAATGAACATGCCGCGCGGTTGCTCCGCGGGCGGCCCATTCCATTCACCAACTTGCGCCATGGTCGGGTAAAGAACTCCGGCTGCCATTACTCTCTCCTGCCGAACCGCCTGACGTCATCGGCCTTTGTCCGGCTGCATTCTCCAGACACCAGCAGAATTTCAGGGCCCGCACTTATTCACATTCTGCACAGCTTTTTCCGCAGCCTCATCGACATCGTGAAGAGTTGCGAACTTTCGAAACCACTTAACCGATGCCGCCCCGCTTTAGGGCTGAAGTCCCCAACTCTTTATGGGCGCCATACGCGGACCTTAAAGGTCCGCACTACCCGACCTCTAAATCCGCTCCGCTGCCCGCAGCTTCGCGCTGCGCGACCGCGGATTGCGATCGACTTCTTCCTCGTCGGCCGTCATCGGCTTCTTGGTCAGCACGCGCCAAACACCGGCGCGCGCTCCATCTCGCAGCGCATCTTTCACGATGCGGTCTTCCAGCGAGTGGAAGCTGATGACCACCAACCTGCCGCCCGGCTTGAGCACCTGCGGCGCCGCGCCCGCACTCAGCAGCTCCCGCAGGTCTTCGAGTTCACGGTTCACTAGAATTCGGAGTGCCTGGAAAGTTCGTGTCGCCGGATGAATGCGCCTCTCAGCCTGGTTCATTGGCCGGGCCGCGGCCGAAATCACCTCCGCAAGTTGTGCGGTAGTGTGAATCGGCCGCGCCCGAACAATGGCTCTGGCGATTCTCCGCGACCTCCTTTCCTCACCGAATTCGTAAATCGCGTTGGCAAGCTCGCGCTCGTCGAAGCGATTTACCACTTGTTCGGCAGTCAGCCCGGAATGCGGATTCATCCGCATGTCCAACGGACCGTCTGCCTGAAAACTGAATCCACGCGCGGCGTTCTCCAATTGCATGGAGCTGACGCCCAGGTCGGCCAGCAATCCATCCGCGCTTGCCGGCGCCACGTGCTGCGCCACATCCGCAAACGAGGCATGCACCAACTCAACCTTCGGCCACTCGGAAGCCAGTTCCGGCGGCGGGTTGGTCAACCGCTCGCGTGCCCGCTCCAACGCTGACGGATCTTTATCGACGCCAATCAAATGACCCTTTGCGCCCAGGCGTTTTGCGATTTCCCAACTGTGCCCGCCTAAGCCGAGGGTTGCATCGATATAGGTCCCGCCGCGCCGTACGGCCAGGAATTCGATCGCTAGTTTTAAAAGAACCGGTACATGGCCAAACTCTTTGCTCTCGCCATGTCCGCGCCCAGGGGCGCTGTTCGTCTCTGAAAACCCGTTGTCCATTCACTCCCATTCCGAGATCGCGAATGGAACCCAAAACCTGCGTCGCTCTAAATCCCCAAGCTGCTGAGGCTCGCGTCATCTTCCTCGGTGAACGGCTCCGCCGCGATTTCCTTGCGAAGCTCCTCGGCGTTGCGCACCAAAAGGTGCTTCAGGCTCCCCATCACCGCCACCTCGCCTTTGAGGTTGGCCGACTCGCGCAGCGCGGCCGGGAGCAGCAAACGGCCTTGCCCGTCCATCTCCACCACCTGGCCGTAAAAGTTGGTGTACTTCAAAAATTTCTTCTTGACCGGATGCGAGTCCGGCGCGGCCGCCAGCTTGCGCTCGATCTCCTCCCATTCCTGCATGGGATAAACTTCGGCAACAGTGCCGGTGCGGCTGGTGATGTAGAATTGGGCACCATAGTTTTCGTCGATCTGGCGCTTGAAGTCCGCAGGCACCTTGAGGCGCCCTTTTTCGTCCAGTCGAGTTGTGTGCGTGCCGCGAAACATAACTTTCGGCCCGAATTGCGGCGTTTCACCATCGGAGGTGAACATCAATGACGCTCCATTTGGCAGCTACGATCCGGTGGCATGCGCCGTTTTGGGCGATGAAACCATTTCGCGTAATTTGCTCCCACGAGCAGGACGAACATCTGTACCACTTCGTCCCACTTTCTACCACTTTGGACGTATCCTACTCCTAAACCGTTGTATGTCAAGAGGAATTTGGGGTTTTTTGCGACCCGCCTGATTCCGAATGACCCAATACAATTCCTAGTAGCGACTGAATCGTTGCAACCCAACAATTTGGGTTTACTCTGAAGGTTCCCTTTGCGGCGATTTCCGGAGAAAACAGGTAAGAAGGCATGAGCCAGCGGTTTGAAGCCGAACAATGGATCGCGGCGCCCCTGCCGCGTGTGTTCGCCTTCTTCGCCGATCCCCACAATCTTCCACGGATCATGCCACCCAGCCAGGGTGCCCGCTTGCTCAAGTTGAATCTGGTTCGACCACGCCTCGCCGCCGGTGAAACGATTCCCGGAGCCGAGCGCATGGCGGGAGTTGGCACAGAGATCATCTTCAAGTTCCGCGCAATTCCTCACGTGCCACTCCACGAGAAATGGACTGCGCTCATCACCGACTTCTCGCTTAACCAATCTATCCGCGACACGCAGAAGCAGGGGCCGTTCCGTCACTGGGTGCACACCCATTCTTTCGAAGCAAAGATTATGGATGGCCGCGAAGGCACCCTCATCCGCGATGTGGTGGAGTATGAAGTCGGCTTCGGCGTGATTGGGACTTTTCTGGAGAAGGTGATGTTTCCAGCGCACTGTTGCAGCTCAACTTTCGAGTATCGAAAGCGCTCCCTGGGAAATTCTTTCCCATCGGAATAGTGTTTGTGCTTCATCCCACAGTCGGATGCTACGCATTTTTCCCCTCAAATAGGTTTACACTCCTGCGGGAAAGATGGCCTTCGACAAACTACACCTGTCAACCGGATGGGTAGGAGGTGATCCGCTTCCTAATAGCCGAGGTCAAGGTGAAGCCCAAAGTGAACAACTGGGACGAGGAATTAGTAAAATAAAGACCGAGGAACTCTTCAGGCAATGGAGGGACAGGAATATTTAGCCGTTAACCTCCCCGACTGACTCTGGAAAATCAAGCAATGTGCTCGAGTGCTGTTTGGGAAAGGGCTCTGCACCATTTAACTACGTAGCCTAACCACATACCGATTTCTTTTGAATTCCGCAGCCGGTTCGGCATAGCCTTGTGCATCGCGGTCTAGTCGCGGGTATCTCTTCGTCCCAGGAGGATAGGGCTGTGTCAGTCGGCGCTGTGGCTTCTTCTTCTGCTAAGACCGTCAAGGCTCCGCCACAACTACCGCACCGATTCCTGTCGCTGTTGATCACCGAACTCGTGCTGATTCTGGGCTATCCTTTTACCGACGGAACAGAACTTCGCGCCGAGATGTTTCGCTTGTTCGCGGTGCTGGTCTTCTGCGCCGCACTTTACGCAGTTCTCGGGCGAGGACGCGTGACCGTGGTTGCCTTTCTGCTGGGCGTCCCGGCAATCGTGATCCACATCGCGAATGCCGCACATTACCTCTTGCCATGCAAGTGACTTCACTCGCTTTAGGCGTGGCGTTTCTGGCATTTGTTACGGCGATATTCATCTGGACGGTCGTTTCTGCTCCCAGCGTGACCGGCGATACTCTGGCGGGGGCCGTAGCGGCATATCTGCTGGTCGGCATCACCTACGGTATTGGCCTACGGGCTGATCTCGCGTTTGAGCCCCGATTCATTCCGCGACACCGTGCAACCGGCAAAGCCTTGCACTCCTCGGAGTTCATCTTTTTCAGTTTTGTGACGCTCACTACAGTGGGATACGGCGACATCGTTCCGTGGGGTGCGCATGCCCGGTCTTTGGTCATCCTGGAATCGGTCACCGGGATCATGTATCCCGCGGTGCTGATCGGCCGCCTCATCGGACTGCACAGCAGCAGGCGCAACCGCTCATAGCCTATCCAAAGGGCCGCGGAGTCAGTGATGCCATCAGCGTGGCATAATAACCTTTCATCCACTTTTCGGAAACGAATGGATTTCCGCACCGTAAGGAGAAATGCCGATTGCGTCTCGCGTTTTCTAAGCCATGGCTGTCGATTCTCGTAACTTTTCTTTTGCTCACTGGGCTCTCCCATCTGGCATGGGCGCATGCGATCCTGATGGAGTCGACCCCCACAAAGAATTCCACGGTCGCCGGTCCCGACGTTTCCATCACGTTGCGGTTCAACGTGCGCGTCGATGGCAGCCGATCGCGTCTGCATCTGCTTTCCTCCGACGGCTCGTCGCAGACCCTTTCTCCGGCCAAACAATCCGCTCCAGCCATACTGCAGTCGCGAAGCCAAGGGACTTAAGCCCGGAGCTTACAAACTGAAGTGGAGCGTGCTTGCCTCTGATGGCCATATGAGCAGTGGCGAAGTTCCCTTCACGGTGAAATAGTCCAGCCACATGCAGCAACTAGTTGATCTCTTCGGATTCTTGTCCGTTGTCTTGCGAGCCGGAACGCTCATCTTCCAATCGTTGTTGCTGGGCGGCATTGTGTTCATTCTGTGGACCGCGCGCGGCGTGCCGGGCAATCCCGAATCCGTCCTGAAGGTGCAATCCGGTTCGTGGACGCTGCTGCGCCTCAGCGCCATCGGGCTAATAGTCATGCAGGTACTGTACCTGTACGTAAACTCGGCTGTGTTGATGACCACGGCAGAGCTCGGCTTCCGTGCCGTGATCGGAGCGAACTTCTTTCTCTCGGGAAGCATTGTGTTGGCGGCAGCGGTGTCGACCTATTTGGTGGCACGCCAGCGGTGGAAATTCGCCCGCTGGCTGGTACTCCTACTGGCGATGACCGTACTGGGCGCATCGGTCATGACGAACCACGCCGCTTCGCGCCTTGACGGCCGTCCGCTGCTCATCATCTTGACCACGATCCACGAAGCGGCCACGGCGTTCTGGATTGGCGGTCTGCCATTTCTGGTGCTTGCGCTATTTCGCGACAAAGAAGAAGAGGCCCGTTGGCACATAACCGAGCGCTTCTCGCGGGTGGCGCTGGTAAGCGTTGGCGCGATTGTGTTCAGCGGTCTGGGCATGAGCATTCGCTATATCGCTTCATGGCGAGCCGTTCTGGGGACCGCCTACGGCGTGATGGTAACGGCGAAGGTGTTGATGCTCGCAGTGCTGATGCTGCTGGGCGGCATCAACTTTTGGCTGCTGCGCAATACCAGCAAAGATCGGGTGATGCCCCGCTTGCGCCGACTCATCGAAGCGGAAGTTGGGATAGGGATCACGGTGATTTTGACGGCGGCCTCGCTCACCTCACAGCCGCCCGCGGTTGACCAGCCCAACGACACGGTCACTTTTCACCAGATCATGCAGCGGATGAAGCCAACCTTGCCTCGCCTCACCTACCCGCAGGTGGCGGATGCAAGCATCTCCGCTTCCGGACAGCAAGCTACCGTCAGCGACGTCCCGAATACGCTTCCGGTTGCCTACAACGCCGACGGCGAGCCGCTCTCGCCACTGAGGATCGCATGGGCGATGGAGTCGGAGTCGAACCATCACTGGATGGGGCTGGTCGTGCTCGCCATGGGATTGCTGGCGCTGCTGGCCCGCACCGGCAAGGCAGACTGGGCGGAATACTGGCCGCTGCTGTTGGTCGGCATCGCCATCTTCATCTTCGCCCAAGCTGATACCGAGTGTTGGCCGGTAGGCGCCAACGGCTTCTGGGCGTGCTGGGCCAATCCCGAAGCGTTTCAACACCGGCTGGCCGCACTGGTGTGCATTGCTTTTGCGATCTTTGAATTACGAGTCCGCAGGCGCAAATGGGAAAACGATCGCATGGCGCTCATCTTCCCTCTTATGGTCGCTGCCGGTGGAGTGGTATTGCTGACCCACACCCATGCAATTACCAATGTTAAGGAAAACCTACTTGTGGAGTTGACCCATGTACCCATGGGACTGTTGGCGGTGTTTGCCGGATGGTCGCGCTGGCTGGAACTGCGCCTGCCTCCGAGCGACCGCAAATTTCCCTCCTGGATCTGGCCCATTTGCTTCGTGCTCATTGGCGTCGGCCTGCTGAACTACCGCGAGCTGTAGGCACCCCCCTGCATTATTCATGAGGAGCTCGCGGCTTTGAAGGGGCACGGCTTTTCGCCGTCTGCGAAAACGCTCTAGGCGTCGCTGTCCAACGCACATCCGCCCGCAGGATTAGGCAAGCGCTCTCCATTCACGATGGCCGCCGGGTTTTGCACGAACAAGGCGTCGGCCACTCCGGCTCCCGCGAGGTCCGTGACCGCTTTCCGAGCCTCCGACAACACCGGCCGGCGACGCGTAGGATCGTGGGCATCGCTTGCGATCACGTGAATGGCTTGACGCTTGAGCAGCCATTCGGCGATGTCTTTTGCGCGCCTCCCCCAGTATCCGGTGAAGGAATTGGCGGTGACCTGCACCAGGCAGCCTTGCTCTACGAATTCCAGAACCATCTCAGGTCTGTTCAGCAGCAAACGGTTGCGCTCGGGATGAGTAACGATGGGAATCATGCCATTGCTGGAGATGATCATCAGATTCTCCTTCACCTCAGGCGAGATGCCAAAGTCGCTGAACTCAATCAACAGATACTGGGATTCCCCGATGGTGTATCGCCGCGGATGGGTGACGGCATCTTGAATGTTGTCGTACGAAAAATGAAAGTCGCAGCCCAGGCTGAACGTTAGCTTTCCGTCGGCCGCGTCGCTGAGCTGCCCAAGCATGCCGGTGTAGCGGTCGCGATCGTAGGTGAACTCATCATTGCAGTGCGGCGTTGCCACAATGTGCGCAATGCCATCGAGCACCGCTACGCGACACATTTCGGCAGTCAAATCCCAGGAACTGGGACCATCGTCGACGCCGGGAAGAATATGGCAGTGGATGTCAACCATGTTGGTCCGTGAGCACAACCCGCCTTGAAGGCTTTAGCTGGGCCGTTTACTTCGCGAACGTGCCTCGGCTTAGCCGCCGAGGAAACGCTTTCGTCATGTACTTGCCATTGTGAAAGCCGGCCGGAATCTCTCCCACAACGTCGGCGCAAGAGGAGGTTCAAGACGCCTCAGGTGCCAAAGCCCGCCACTTTTCCAACATCTTCCGGCACAGCTAAAGCTGTGCCCCTTCAAATCGCGTTGCTAAAACCCCGAAGAATCCCTTGAATCCGCCGTTCAATTTCTAGGGCAGAGCTAATGTTGGTATATCTGGTCCTGAAGGAACACGCCTTCAGAGGCTGCTGAAAAAGTCGAAACAGCAGCTCCCTCGCGGGCTGAAGCCGTTCGGAGTGACGAAATAAAAAGCTTAACGGCGCACCTAAAGGTGCCCCCTTCAAGTTGATTGAACGGCACGCCTGAAGGCGTGCCCCTTCAAAGCAGAAATACACCAACTCTAGTGCCTTAGGCGTAGCGTTCCCGCATAAACTCAGTCATCGCCTCATATGCTGCGCGTCAGCACCGGTTCCTGCGGCAGGAACACGATGCGAATGTGTCGCGTCCCCGGTTTTTCGCCGAAGCCGGAGCCGTGCACCACCAATACGTGCTTCTGCTTTAGCAAGTCGGTTACGAAAGCAAGATCATCCTCGGGAATGTCCAGCGAAGGATGCGCGTAGAACGCGCCTTTGGGCGCGACCAATTTCACTCGCGGCGTCCGCTTTGCCCACTCAACCGTGAGATCGGCGCGCCGCCGCAGCTTGTCGCAAACCTCAACCAAGTGGTCCTGCGGGCCTTCCAGGGCTGCCCGAATTGCGTGCTGGAACGGATGCGGAGCCGACAAGCGCGCGCGCAGCAAGCGATGTACGGCTTCCATGTACGGGTGAAGCACGTCGCGGGGACCGGTCGCGATCGCCCAGCCGATTCGCCAACCGGGAACCAGATACGCCTTGGAAAGTCCGTTGAAGGTCACCACCGGAACATCCTGCGCCAGGGTCGCGATGGAGACGTGCTTGGTGCTGGGATCGAAGATGAGCTTATCGTAAATCTCGTCGGCGAAAACCATCAAGCCGTGCCGGCGGGCAAGTTCCAGAACTGTTTCCAGAGTCCGCCTCGAATACACCGCGCCCGTCGGATTGTTGGGATTGATCAGCAGAATCGCCTTGGTGCGCGAGTTGATTTTGCGCTCCATGTCGGCGACGTCGGGCTGCCAGCCGTTGTCTTCGTCCAGGTCATAAGCGTTGGCAGGGCAGTCCAGCTTGGCCATGATGGCGCCGTACAGTGGATATTCCGGACTCGGCGTGAGCACGTTGTCGCCCGGATTCAACAGCGCGGTCAGGCAATTGTCAATCACCTCGCCGCTGCCGTAGCCGACGAAGATGCTCTGGACCTCGCGGAAACCGTTGCCTTCGGCTTCGCGGTGGATCGCCTCGATTGCCGGCTTAATGCCCAGCGAATCGGCATAGCCGTTGTGGCCATCCACCATCGCCTTCACCACCGCCTCGATCATGTGCGGAGGAGTGGGAAAGTCAAACTTACAGGGATCGCCGATGTTGAGGTAAAGAAGCTCGTGACCTTCGCGGGCCACTTCGTCGGCGACGACGGCCAGATCGCGAATCGCATAGCGCACATTGGCCATGCGGCTGGCGGCCAATACCTTGAAGATTTCTTGCGTAGCCATGGTTTCCCCCCTTCGCCACAGAAACACGGAGAACTATATTTTAAACGGTGTATCTTTGCGCCAGGAGGCGTATCCCCGAAGGCCGACTCGGAACGTACGCTTGTTCTACCGCCGCACGCCTTCTCAATGATTCAAGGGTCTCCGGGCGGGTTGGGCGCTATCCCCCGATATGCACCATGGTCCTCGACGCCGGAATAAATCCAGATTCGCCAATGTGATGGCGCTCTTCCTTGTGCTCTACGGCGTGAAGGATAAACTCGACGATCTCTTCGTCTGTGCCGCCTCGCGCCATCAACGCTGCGAGGTCATGCTCGCGGACTGAGAACAAGCAGGTGCGAATCTTGCCATCCGAGGTGACGCGAATGCGGCTGCAATGACCGCAAAAGGGATGCGACACCGGAGCGATGATGCCTATTTCGCCGACACCATCTTCGAAGACGTAGCGGCGGGCGGTCTCGCTGCGCGCGTGGCCGATTTCGCGCAGCGGCATAAATTCGGCCATGCGGCGCACGATCTCATCCAGCGTCACGACAATTTCCGGCGACCAGACGCGGTCTTCTTCCAGCGGCATGAACTCGATGAAGCGGACAGCGACGCCTTCTTCGCGGGCAAAGCGACCGAACGCCGTGATTTGATCGTCATTGAAGCCGCGCATCAGGACGCAGTTGATCTTGACCGGGCTGAGCCCGGCACGTTGCGCGGCGCGGATTCCAGCGAGCACGCGTTCGTAACCGTTGGGCACCCGCGTAATTCGGGCGAAGCGCTCGTCGTCAACCGCGTCCATGGAAACCGTCACGCGAGTCAGGCCGGCATCGGCAAGCGGTTGCGCCATGTCGGCCAGCAGATGTCCGTTGGTCGTAATGGCGATGTCCAAGAGGCTGCCTTCAACCGTGCGCATGCGGCCGAGTTCGCGGACCATTTCGACCAGGCCCTTGCGCAACAGCGGCTCGCCGCCAGTAAGACGGACTTTCGTGATCCCCAGGCCGACGAAGACGCGCGTCATGCGCACATAGTCGGCAATGGGCATCTCGGGGAATTGCGGTCCGTCGGTGCCCGAGCGGCAATAGACGCACCGGTAGTTGCAGCGATCAGTGATGGAGAGTCGCAGGTCGTTGATGCGCCGCCCGAATTTGTCGGTGAGAAACACGCTTTTCGCTCTTCGCTTTTCGCTTGCCGCTAATGGCTCTTAGCCACTAGCCGTTAGCTCTTGGCAAGCGATTCCGTCCAGCAATTTTTCCGTCTGTCATCCTGAGCAAGCGCAGCTAGCCGAAGGACCCCAGACCGCTTACTCACTCTGCTGCGCGTTTTCGAGCGCGTCGCAGGGCTTCTGAATCCTTCAAATCTGTTTTCGCATGGGAAGAAGACGGGACAGTGCGCAAAGAGACACGCGCTGTTGGTCGTTTCCTTTCCAAGCACGGGAGGCATGGCCGTTTCCCGCCACACCCTCGGTCCCGCAAGACACCGCGGAACACCGCCACCGCGGCCTTGGGCAATGCCGGTAGGCCCCGGAGGTCGGAAACAATACTATGCATTATAGATGAGTTAGATAGCGGAAGGCTGCATGGCGGTTAGGAAAATGATCGTTGGCGAAAGACGGCGGGAGAATCCGTAAACGCAAAGTAATCCGAGCGGGTCGTCGGCTGAAGCCGACTTCAACTGACGAAAATAAATCCTCTTAATGGGGGGACTAAAGCAGAGCTAATGTCGCTACATCTGGTCCTGAAGGGGCACGGTTTCAGGGGCGCTGAAAGAGTCGGTTTCGGCGGATTTTTTGAAGGGGCGCACCTTTAGGTGCGCCATTAAGCGCTTTATTTTGTCACTCCGAGCGGGCTTCAGCCCGCGAGGGATCTGCTGTTTCGACTTTTTCAGCAGCCTCTTTCAGCCGTGCCGACAGGACCGCACAAAAGAATTGGCCTTTAGGCCCTGAGGGATTTTTCCTCAGCGGCTAAAGCCGGGCTCTCTGGTCGATTCAACGGCGCGCCTGAAGGCGTGCCCCTTCAAAGCAGAACTGCACCAACTGAGTGCTGCCCTAAAGGTCCGCATCACCGGAACGTCCGTCTAGTCAGCGCGCGAAGGCGTGCACTGTCAGGAATTTTTGCGAAAAAAGCGAATGGCGAAGAACGAATAGCGAAAAGCGGCCTCCCTACATGCCTTCGTAATTCGGACCGCCACCGCCCTCCGGGGGCACCCAGGTGATGATCTCGTAGGGATCCATGATGTCGCAGGTTTTGCAGTGCACGCAGTTGGACGCGTTCAGATGGATTTGCAACCCGCTGGGCGTGTCCGTAGCTTCTACCATCTCGTAAACATTAGCCGGGCAAAAGTTCTTGCAGGGGTTGCCGTACTCGCGTCACGCAGCGCTCGTTGCAGATGTTGGTGTCGTGGATCACAAGATGCGCAGGCTGATTTTCTTCATGCTTAGTGCCCGAGTGATACACGTCGGTCAGCTTGTCGAAGGTTAGTTTGCCATCGCCCTTGGCGGCTCCGATGATATGCGCCTCCGGTCCGCCGTCTGCTGGAAGCCGCCTTAGCTGTTCCATGCGGCGATGCCCGGCCTCGTTGGTATAGTGCGCGCGCAGGCCGCGGCCACCCGTGAACTGTTGAATGCCCGCATGGACCATGCCGGAGACGAACCCGCTCTCGAAACCCTGGTGGAAGTTGCGCACCGGCCATAGTTCCGTCTTGATCCAACTTTTCTCCACGCGATCCTGGAAGCTCTCCAGCATGTCGAGCGAAAAATCGTTTTTCACCATGCAATCGAAGGCGGTCTCGGCCGCCAACATCCCGCTCTTGATGGCGAGATGAATTCCCTTCAGCCGCTGTGAATTCAAGAAGCCGGCTGAGTCGCCGAGAACCATCCAGCCATCGCCTGCCAGCGGTGGAATGCACCACCAGCCCCCATAAGGCAACGACTTCGCGCCGTAGCGCACCATCTTTCCGCCCTCCAACAACTTGGCAATGAAAGGATGCTTCTTGAACTCCTGAAGGACATGATGAGGATCAAGACGCGGATCGCGATAGTCGAGTCCGGTAACGAAACCAAGGGAGACGAGATTGTCTTTGGCGCCGTAAATCCATGCGCCCCCGTATTCATTGAAGGTGAGCGGGTAGCCCATGGTGTAGATGACTTCCCCCGGCGCGACGCGCCCGGCGGGCAGCTCCCACAGCTCCTTCACTCCAACGCCATAGGTTTGCGGATTGCGTTCGCGATCCAGTTGGAAACGTCCGATGAGTTGCTTGGTCAGCGAGCCACGCGTGCCTTCGGCGAGAATCACAACCTTGGCTTTCAAATCGTAGCCAGGCTCAAAATTGGACTGCCGCTCGCCGTTCTTATCCACGCCTTTATCGTCGGTGCGCACGCCCGCGGCGCGCCCGCTCTCGAATAGGAGCTCGGAACCGGCAAAACCGGTGAAGACGGTGATTCCCGCCTCCTCGACTTTGCTGCCCAACCACTTCACGAACTTGTTGATGGAGATAACGTAGTTTCCGTGATCCCGCATGGGCGGAGGCGTGATGGGAAACTTGAACTTACCCGTGCGGGTCAGAAAGTAGACCGCCTCTTTCACCACGGCGGCATCAAGCGGCGCTTCCTTTTCGAAGCCGGGCAGCAATTCGTGCATGGAACGCGGATCGAGTAACGCACCTGATAGACAGTGCGCGCCGATCTCGCGGGCTTTCTCAAGAACGTAAATATTTTCTTTCGTCAGCTGCCCGTCGGGATGCTTAGCGTTGTATTCGTCAATGAGTTGCGATAGGCGGAGAGCGCAGGCCATGCCAGCCGGGCCTCCGCCAACAATGACGACATCAGCTTCCATCACCGGGCGTTCGATATCTGCAAGTGGTTTACGAAAAACGATCATTAGGCCTTTCCAAAAGAGCACTTACTATTCTAATAGTTATCGTGTGTGACAAAACTGTGACACTGTTGAGCGGTCATCGCGGGTCTCGGGAGGAAGTAAACGCCTTCAGAGACTATGTCGCAACCTCTGAAGTGTCACGGATTCGAGCGATTGCCCACTCTACCGCACAAAGCTTGGCCTTAGGCCCTGGGACTGGTCTTTACGGCTTAATTCCCTGTGCCAATCGTCTGAGTTCGACGCAGCCTGAAGGCCTGCCCCTTCACGCTTAGCTCCACACGCTAATGTAGTCGCCTTAGCCCTATAAGTAGTGAGACGCAAAATGAAGGCGCGGATTCATGCGCCCATCTATACCTTCGAAAACCTAGCACTTCCGTGCTGCTAGGCGCCTTTCGCTTTTTTCACTTCCTCTATCAGTGGCGGAACTATCTCGAACAGATTACCAACCACGGCGACATCGGCAATCTCAAAGATCGGAGCCTCTGCGTCTTTGTTGACCGCAATGATGGTGCGCGCCCCCTTCATCCCGACCACGTGCTGAATCGCCCCGCTGATTCCCAGTGCAAGATAGAGTTTAGGCGCTACCGTCTGTCCGGAAGATCCGACCTGGCGATCCATCGGTAGCCAACCAGAGTCGCAAATCGGCCGCGATGCCGCGATTTCGGCACCCAGCACCTCGGCCAACTGCTTGGCAATTTCGATGTTCTTCTGCTCCTTGATACCACGGCCGACGGCGACAATGATCTCCGCTTGCGTTAGATCTACCGCTTGCTTGGCCTCTTTGAACGGGGCCTCGGGCTTGTTCCGCACGACGCCGTCTGAAACCTCGACATTTACGGTTTCGACCGGCGCTGCCGCATCACTTGCCACAACCTGGTCGCCCCGGAACGCGCCATTCTGGAAAGTCGCGAAATACGGGGCACCTCCAACGAAGCCCACGTCAGCGGCGAACTTGCCCTGGAACATCTGGCGCGTGAACCGCAGGTTGCCGCCCTCAAACTTGTAGCCGATAGCATCGCTGATGAGCGCGCGATTCAAAGCGGCAGCAAGTTTGGGAGCGAAGTCCCGCACTTGATAAGTGTGGGGCATCAGCACCAGTTTGGGCTGCTTCTGCTCGATGAACGGCTTCAGCGCCGCCACAAAACCGTCGGGGGTGTAGGGCTCGAGCTTCGCCGCCTCAATGTCGTACACCTTCGCCACTTTTTTCGCGGCGACTTCCTTGGCGATGTCACCCACAGCGCTGCCCACCACCGCCGCTTCCAGCGTCCAGCCAGTTTCAGCGGCGATGGCTTGCGCCCCGGTGATCGTCTCCCAGGAAACACGATTCAATTTGCCTTCGCGTTGTTCTACTACCACCAGTATGGTATCTGCCATTTCGATCCGATCCATCCGCCTTCCGGCAATCTCGCCGCCGCGGGTTCAACGATGGCGGCGGCGAATGCGAGCACCGATTATGTTGAGCAGCAAGCCCGCTGCGACCAGCACCCCTGCGATGATCTGGAACCGCGTTTCTCCCAGCTTCAGTGCCGCCGGCTGAAAGAACATAACCAGGAATGCAAACAGCACCAGCACCCAGCCAATCACCATGAGGGCTGAGCCGGTTTCACGTTTTTCTTCTGACGATGGCATAATCGCCTCCTGCCCGCCGCAGCGGGCGCGCCGACTTGCCACTCTCGCTACTCCCCAAACTTTCCGGTCCTGGCGGTCTTGCATGTCCGCCGATCAAGCCACCTGGTTCTCTTCTGCCTCTTCCCTGCGCTGTTGCTCGAGTGTGCGCTGCAGGTCACGCTGTCCCAGGCCAGTAGCGCCAACCGCACGCCGGTAGCGTGTTCCCATGATCACCAGCACCAAGCCGAGGGCGCCTTCGATGCCCAGCCATATCGGCCAAAACCACGAACCGTTGCGCAGGCTGATGAAGAAGAATATCCCCAAGCCCGCGTCCATCCAGAGCAATATCCAGCCCATTGTAAGTAAAACCGAACCGAGGCGGCGGTTCTCCACCGTGTTGTCAATGGCGACCTGATCGCGATCAAATCCTGGCATAACCAGCGAGCTCCCTTCGTCGATGACGTAGAACACCCGTTTAGATGCCAAATATGATTAGGGTTGCAAAAGGTTCTGAAGCGTCGCCAGCCGCGCTTCCGGCGCCAAAATACGCTTGATTACCAAAGATCGGAAACGCACACGTGAGATGCGTCGCGGCCAGGGCCGCTCAGATGGTCCTTAGATTACGCGCAACTCGTTGCGCAGCTTGTCCACCAGTTTCTTGGCGATCTCTCCCGCGGGACCTTCCAGTACTTCAGTCTTCTTCGTCTTCTGCGGGATATAAAGCTTCTCGATCTTTTGCAGGTTTTCGCCGAGACTCAACTTGACTTCGTCGAAGCTCACTTTCTTGAGCGGCTTGTTCTTCGCCTGCTTGATGCCAATCAGGGTTGCGTAACGCAATTTGTTGATGCCCGACTGGATCGTCAACAGCGCTGGCAGCGGCATGTCGACGAACTGGAAGAAGCCGGCCTCCAGTTCGCGCTTCACTCTGATGCCGCTATCGCTCTTCTCGATCTGCATGATGATGGTGGCGTGCGGCCAGCCCAGCAACTCAGCCAGGATGACGCCGGTCTGCGCAAAGCCATAATCATCCGACTGCAAGCCGGTGAAGATGAGATCGAAGCTTTCGTCCTTTATCGCGGCCGCGAATGCCTTCGCGGTATTGAATGCGTCGAGGGTAACGAAGCCGTCGCCTTCCAGATGAATTGCGCGGTCGGCTCCTTTCGCCAGCGCCTCGCGCAACACCTGCTGTGCGCGCGCCGGACCGCTGGTGATCACCACCACCTCGCCGCCGTGCTTCTCTTTCTGCCGCAGCGCCTCTTCCAGGGCGTAGGCATCGGGCTCATTCACTTCGTAGGAAACATCTTCGCGAATCCACGTGCCGCCCTCATTCAGCTTGAGCGGCGCGTCCTTCTGCGGGACCTGCTTCATGCAGACCAGGATTTTCACCAGGGCTCCTAACACTTCACGAGATGCTTTGAGCGCATACCGTGAAACGGGCAAGTATAAATGAGCGGCGGGAGGATGGGAAACGGGTTAGTGCAGGCAAGTGTCGAAATGGGAAGCCGTCATTCCTTCGAGCGTCAACTTCGACGGCCAAAATCTGGATGCGCGGATACGTTCCAGTTCAAACGTCGCCTGCTTAGGGAGTCGAATCCGCACACCGGCAACGTCTCAGCTTAACCGGTTCAGTTCCGTACAACTGGTGCTACATCTAGTCTGTAGATATATAGTCTTCTTTCACAGAGACTTACGCCGATGCCGCAACAGCATCCAAACACCAACTTAGCCATCAATTTACGAGCAATGCGACTAGAGCACGGTTGGTCGCAAGAAGAACTGGCTGAGAGATGTGGGCTGCACCGGACCTATGTCGGTGCGATTGAGCGTGGCGAGCGCAACGTGACGCTCGAAACGTTGAATGACCTCGCATCAGCATTCGGTGTCTCAGCGGCAGAACTGATTTCGGAAAAGCGACCCTATCGTGGGACCAAAACTTCCAGACGAGTTCGTGAAGCGCATTGAGGCTGTGAAAAACAAACGTGCCCGGCTCGTTCTCGACCGCATGGCCGAGACCGGCAGAGTTACCACCGAAGAACTGAAAGACATCGGGTATGATCATCCGCCCCGTGCGCGAATGGACGCTCTCGACCTGGGCTTTCCCATCATAACGACGCGAGTCAAGAGTAGAACTGGTAGGTCGATTGCTGCCTACTCGTTCGATCTCACGGCTGCCCCGCGTGATGCGAAACCAGGGCGGGCTGCGATTCCGAAAAAGCAAAGGCAGAGCATCATTGCACTATCCGAAGGCAAGTGCCAGCTCTGCGGTGCTACCCATGATTTACAGGTTGACCATCGTGTTCCTTATCAAATCGCCGGGAGGCCCTGAAAAACGATAGTGACGCTTTCATGGTGCTAGACGGATCGTGCAATCGTCGCAAGTCTTGGGCATGCGAGCATTGCGAGAATTTCCTGAAACTGAAGCGAATTGATCTTTGCCAAACCTGCTACTGGGCAAATCCACAGGAACACTCACACGTCGCACTGGAGCCCCTACGTAGAGTCGACTTGCTTTGGCAAAAGAATGAGGTCAAGGCCTTCGACCGATTTCGGAGGAGATGCAAACGAGAGGGCAAACTACCCGGAGCGGTCATAAAGGAATTGGTCGAATCAGGAAAATAAGACGGGTTGCGCAGAGAACTGCTTTACTGACATTATTCGAGTAGAGTGCGTCGCTTTGATAAGTCCTGTCGACACGTATATGGACTCCACGGTCGTGTCGTTTTTGCCATTGAGCGTTGCTTGGCTGGAACGACCAACTTCCAGCAGGAAACGGTGGACGTTCAGATGTGGTGGCAACGGTTGGCCGTACGTCTTGCCTCCGCAGTGCCCATCATAGCTCAACAGATATTCGACGTGACGTGCGTTAAGGGTTTCGAGCAGTGCGACCATGGATCGCCGCTCCACGCCCTTAACATAACGACTATCTCTTCCTTCGCTCGTTCCCTGATACGGTGGATCCATATAAACCAAGTCTGTCTCACGGACCGCGGCCAACACTTCGCGAAAATCTGCACATATGACTTCACAGCGGCCTTGCAGGAGTTTGTGAGCCGCGTAAATTTCTTTTGCCATGGTTCCTGGATGGGTTCCTCGGCGGCGTTTATCGGCTGACTGATTGAAGTGGCCCGAGGGATTGAAGCGTACCGCATTCTTGACGCACCTAGCCAGTAGGAATAATAATTTTGCCGGATCGTGGTCCCGATTGAAATCCGCCCGGATTCGATTGAAACGCTCTATCGGCTCACCTTCCGTCTGTGATTCCCATAGTTCCCTATAAGCCGAACAAAGATTAGCAGGATCATTCAGGATAGCGCGCCAGAGCTCCGTGAGCGGTCTAAGAACATCAGCGATGACGTATTCGCTGAACAGGTTCTTTTGGGCAGCCGCAAGAGTGACTGCGGCCGAGCCAGCGAATGGCTCTACCAGTCTCGTGAACCGAGCGGCCGGCACGAATGAGAGTATCACTGGCGCCAGCAGTCGTTTACTGCCCTGGTAGGGTATCGGATGTGGAACTGGGAATCTCATGGGCACATGCTACATATATACATCATCCGCAAAGGCAACGAAACTCGTTTTGCCTATCTGTCCGTAACCTTCAAGAAACGGACAGACGACATCGCCCCTAGCCGGAGTACTTGTGGCCTTCATGAACCAGGTCCTTGATCTTCAGACCGCCCAACTTGTTGCCTTTGCGCAGCTCTCGGATGCTCTCTATTGCCTCAGCGACAGAACGCCTTTTGGCCCGCTCACCTTCCAGTAGCTTCTTCTTGCGCTCTACTCCCCAGCGATACCCGGCCAGGTCTCCGTCGCTGCGCACGACGCGATGACACGGCACGGCCAGCGCCACAGGATTGGAGGCGCAGGCACGAGCCACGGCGCGGACAGCTTTCGGATCGCCGATCTCGCGTGCGATCTCGGTATAGCTGCGGGTCTCGCCGCGCGGAATCCGTTGCAGCGTCTCCCAAACCTTTCGCTGGAAGGCACTAGCGCGCACGTCCAGCGGCAAGTCGATCGTGGTCTTCTCGCCAACGAGGCTGGCCAGCAGCGGCTCGATGTAACGAAGCATGGCCGCATCGTCGCGGTGCAACGTAGCTGCGTGGAATTCGTTTCGCAAGCCGTGCTCCAACCCGGTGGCGCTCTCGCCAAAGCGGACAGCGCACAGGCCGCGCTCGGTGGCTGCGACCAGCATTCGTCCCAGCGGACTTGGCGCAATTGCGAACGTGATCGTCGCACCTGCACCGCCGCGCCGATAAGCGCCCGGGCGTCATGCCAAGCTGTTGGTCGGACTTCTCATACAGGCGGCTGGGCGAGCTGAAGCCTGCGTCATAAAGTGCGGTGGTCACATCTTCTCCTTTGCGCAATTCGGTTTTGACGTGCTGCATGCGCCGCGCAGATTGATACTCACGCGGGCTGAGCCCGGTTGCGCGTTTGAATAGCCGTTGCAGATGGAACGGGCTGAGCCCGACACGTTTGCTGAGTTGAGCGAGGGTAACTACGCCTTCAGCGTTGTCGAGCAACTGCCGCGCCCGGAGCACGTATTTCGCCTGCGCAGAAATTTCCGTCGGCTTGCAACGCAGGCAGGCCCGGTACCCGGCGCGCTCGGCTTCGCGGGGATCGGGAAAGAACTCAACCGAGTCGCGTCGCGGGCGACGGCTCGGACACGATGGGCGGCAGTAAACGCCAGTGGTACGTACCGCGAAAACGAAGCGTCCGTCCTGCCGGGCATCGCGCGCCATCACTTGTTGCCAATGGTTGTCGTTCTGAAGTTCGCTTTGCATGTTCACAGCGTAGCTCCGCTTCGCTGGCGTCGCTATCCGGCCCTTGCGGGCAAAGCGTTTGCAGTCTTATGCTCCGGCTGCGCGCAAGCGCCGACCTTACCTCGAACTAGTCCCAGTCTTTCTCATGCTCCCACACATCGTGCAGGTTCACTTTGAGGCCCCGGGCATACCAGATGTCGAATTTCTCCAACGCGTATGGATACTCAAAGTGTCCGGCATATTCAGCGTGCTCGCTGATGCTCTTGAGGTGCTCAGGATTGTCTTCATCGACCACGATAATACTTTCGCCGGTGTAACCGTGAATTCCCCAATACCAGTAGTTTTGATGAAAGCACACCGCGGGCGGCAATCCATACTTCGGACCGAAATAATCAATCGCGCCCGCCTGCCCGTAATCGCCGGCCTTTATGGCGGTCTTGGCCTGCACATCAGGGGGCAGGCTGTGATAGATACGCGCCACCTCAGCCACCATCGCTTCCCAGCCCAACTCGTCGGAATAGTACTGCGGCAGGGGAGAGCGCGCGTGGCTGTGCTCACTGACCGGCGGCGTGAAGTGAATGGCCCGCATATATGCTACAAACCGCTCAGGGCTGATCACCGGCGCGATGATGGGCAAGAACACCAGGGCCGGAACCACCAGCAGCAGAACAAACGCAGGTTTCAGCCAGGCGCGCCGGGTACGCGCAATCCATTGTTCGCAGACCACGCCGCCAGCGGCGAACAGCATAGGATAGGCCGGAGCAACATAGTAATCCTTGCCGTGCAGAATCATGAAGACGGCAAACGTGACCACGAAAGCCCAGGCAAGGACGCGGTAGCGTCTTCCTTCGCGACCCAAGAACAGCCACCCCAATCCCGCCACCCACAGTGGCAGCGCGAAGGGATCCACCATCAGGAGTTGCTGCAAGACAAATTGCACGGGACTCAGCGCCACGTCACGGCCACTGGCGCGAATGTTATGCATCAACTGCACGAACGGCCAGTCGCGGTGGACATTCCAGAGAAAGTTCGGCAGAAAAATCAGAAATGCCAACGCGCCCGCGATCCAAATCCATTTGTAGGCAAAGGCCTTCCGTTCGGGGGTGAATATCAATCCCACGACGATACCTAATCCGAATACTGTTATCGAATACTTGTTTTGCAGGCCAAATCCCGCCAGCACGCCGAACCACAGCCACAACCTCTGGTTGCCGGTCTGAACGATGCGGATGACGATTGAGGCGCAGCCCATCCAGAAGAGCGGCTCGAAATCATTGGTCCCGAGCAGGTGGCCGTTAATCACGAAGACCGACGAAACCGCCATCGCCAACGCCGCTAGCGCCATCGCGTAGCGGCCTCCGCCAAACTGGTATGCCTGGTATCCCGTGAGGGCAATGGCTCCGCAGCCCGCGATTGCGGGGATGAGGCGAATGACAAACAACGAGGACCCGAACAGCGAGGTAGTCAACCACGTCAGGGCGGGAATGAACGGCGGCATGTCCACATAACCCCAGTCCAGATGCCGGGCGCAGGCGATGTAGTAGAGTTCGTCGCGAAAGATGCCGTAGCGGTTGGCGGTCAACAGGTGCAGCAACAGCCGCGCCGCAACAATCAACGCGACCACCGCAAAACCAGTGGCATACCAGCGCCCAGGATTCTTGCGATCTGACTGTGAGATGTTGGGAGCCCCAGATGTCATCGGCCACTACTCCAGAGCACGAGTCTTCAGAGAGAATAATACGGAATCAACAAGGAGCGCGTTCCGAAGAAACCGAGGCCGGCAGCGGAGTTCGCAGGGCGGCTTACTTTGAGGGCGGAAAAAAACGAGCACCGGATAAGCGGGCGAATGGTGCTATTTGCCGTTATTCGTGTTTTTGATTTCTTTCCACTTCAGGCTGAACAGTGGCACTCCTGACCGCTCCACCTTTATTTGATTGTGGCCCATCACAAGCTTGCCATTTACGGTCGGATTGATGCGCATGTTCGCCTCAAAAGATGGCATATGTTGGAGTCCCGGCGCCGCGGCTTGCGCGACAATGCGCGGTGTCGCCCGCGATTCCGGTTCGGATCTGACTGGACCCATCCGGCTGTCAAGCACCGCGCCTAGAATCCCTTCCGAGGCCCCCTGCTTTTTCAATTCGATCAGTGCAGTGGGGCTGGTGGCGAAATCGGTGCTGGACATCTGGATCTCACGTACGATGATGCTCTCCGGTAGCCCCGCTTTCACCATTTTGACGACGTCCGCATTGGTTAGCACATTGTCAGTCGGGGCTTGCGCCAACCCAGGTAGGGCAAGCACGAAAGTTAATAGGACGGTCAGTTGAAGTAGGCGAGCGTCTCGCATGGGCGATGTCTCCATTGCAAACACTTAGGATGACTAAAAGCAAAAGCCAGAGGCCGGAGAGCGACGCGACTACGCCAGATTACCAGCCATAACTATTGAACGTCCGATCCGTCAGAACTTGCAACATTATATTTTGCGCCCATCAGTACTGCCAGCTCTTCGTGTCGGAGCCGGCGGGAGCATGCTGCGCCAAGTGCGTCGCAATCTGCCGAATGAAGTCGCCCGGCTGCCAAGGAAACCAGCCATGCCCCTTTTCGGGCCGGCCGTATTCAAAGTGGGCGTGCGCCTCCGGGTGCTGCTTGAAGAATTCTTCCATGTCGTAGACCGCGAGGTTGAGGTAGAAATTGTCCATATCTCCAACCCATAGGAACACCTTGTCAGTTAGCTGTGGGCCGATAGCCGGCCAGTGTTTCTCCGCGTACGCCCGCAGATCGTAGCCGTGGGCGAGCATGTAGTCAGCCACCTCATGATCGATCTTGCCGGTCCGCTTGTCCCATAGCGGTCGCGGATAGCCGTCCGCTCCCACCGGGCCATAGACCGCCTCCCAAGCTTCGAGTTGCTGGCACGACCGTCCATGCGAGCCGAGCACCTCCTCCAGTTGGCTCATCTGGCGTATCGTCTCCACTACCTGCCCTTGGGCGGTCCGCATCAGCGGACGCTCGCGCGCCACCCATTCATATCCGGGTACCTCAAAGGCATTCGGATCTTTGTAGATGTTCACGAGCTGGTAATGGCGGAAGTCAATCGGATCGGGGAAGCCGGTCCAGGTGCCGCCAAAGAAATCTGGGTGGTAAAGCTGAAGAGCCAACGACTCCCAACCGCCCGTGGAGCCGCCCATCAGCGCACGCGCCCACGGTTGGCGAATGATACGAAAGTGTTCTTCCAGGTAAGGAATTAGCTCTTGCATGATGGCGTCGCCGTACGGTCCGTTGTTCGCGGAATTGACGGCATAGGAGTCGTCGAAGTACGGCGTGGGATGCTGGAAGGTCACTCCGATCATGCGCGGGAAGCCGAGGCCGCTCCACGCGGTGAAGGCTGCATAGCGGAACTCCCCCCGTTTCGACGCGGTCGCCGGTGCTTCCATTTGCATGAACAAAGGCGGCTCCAGGCCAAAATGCCCTTGTTCGTAGATGACGGGATAAGACACATCCTGATGATGATCGTAGCCCTCCGGCAAAAGGACGACTGCGCCGATGTACATCGGCTGTCCCCAGAATTGCGTAAGTAACTTGCTCTGCAGCTTGACGTGCTTCACCCATTGGGTATCGGGCGGTGGGTCTGTTGGTGGGATGACGTGGCGGGCGTCCAGCTTCACCGCGTATCCGGCGCCCGGGTCAAGGTGCACCTTCTGTACGTCGCTGTACAAATTGCCGGGCGATTCGGTGAAGTGCTGGCCCTCCCATTGGTCCATGTGGGCCCAGATGACATGGCCATCGGCGCGGTGGAATTCGGTATACACATTCACCAGCGCCTGCACGTAGTAGTCTCCAGCAGGTATTTCCTTGAGACTGCGCAAGGGATAGCCAAGGGTATCGCTGCTGATAAAAGCAGCCTGCCCCGCGGGAAGGGAGGACACATCGGCCCCGAAGAATGGCGTTTCCTCTTCCCACGAGCCGATCTGTTCACGCAAATCCTTGCCACCGGTGCGGCTGATGATTACGTACACCCGGCCGGTGATCGGTTGCGCATGAATATCTGCGGGAACCGAAATTTCAAAACGTCCACCAACTTGCGCGCTTATCGAAAGGGTTAGCAGCAGGATGGCAATAACGATGCCGGCAACGCGCCGAGATGAGCACATCTTCAAAATCTCCTTCGCACGATTATGCAGCATGGGGTTGAGGCCGCCCGGATTGGGGCGCATAAATCTTCAGTGTTCGTAGCAAGTTAGGATGTCCGCTTTTTGTAGCAAGTGAAATGTCCAGGCTTCAGCCGGGCCGGTACGGGGGTGTCGAGCGATGGGCGTCAGACATGTGTGAGAGCTGGTTCCGAGTTGGCCCGGTGTAACGGTTGCGCAAGAATCCAGCGCGGTAGGCGCGGAAGAGTCTAGCCCCGCACCGAGCCGCAGGCGGAGTGCTGGACAGAGTGAGAAATGGATCCGAGTCCCGCAGGGACGACAGATGTTTTCACACACCCTCTTCAGCCCCTGAGGGAATTCGCATTCCGGTCCACACCGAAGCCCTGAGTGGCCACCATGATGAAAGCAGCTTACAACACGGTTCGAGCGGCTGCTGAAAAAGTCGGTTTTGCGAGGCGGTTTGAAAGGGCGCACCTCTAGGTGCGCCGTTAAGCTCATTATTTTGTCATCCCGAGCGGGCTTCAGCCCGCGAGAACTCTGCTTTCTCGACTTTTCACCAGCCTCTGAAGCCGTGCCCCTTCAAAGCCTGCCGCCTTCGGCTGCGAGAACAGATGAATAATCCAGGTTCAGCTCTGGGTAGAGTGAAAAATAAGATCGAGTCCCTTCAGGGACGGCACTGGCCTCACAAGGCTCTTCAGCGCGGCGCTCATTGGCATTGGCTTACCCATGCAGGTTTGCGACGAACGGGCTCGATCAGCTCCAGCAGCAACTGACTCATCCAAATATTTTCGAGCCCCTATTCTTCCATGCTGAATTCCCATCCGCAATACTTGCCCTCCACAACGTCCGGTGGACAGTGCAAGCAGCTCGTGCGAATGCGTGAGTCGATGGTTCGAGCAAAAGTCTCGAACTCGACTGTACCCACACTTTTGCAGGGAAAATCGGGAAGCCCCTTGCGGCGCCGGGTTTCCTGAACCCTGCAAACGTCCATGAAGAACCGCAAGCGCTTTCTATCCTCCGACCATTCCACCCGCTGCGCATTGATCACGCTGTACATGCGCAATCCCAGCGCCTTCTCCAGCCCCTCGAGACCGCCTTGCTTCGGGATATGAAATGTAGTCGCAATGCGCTGTGCCTCCGCCGCAGCAAATCGTTCCCAGGAGCGCGTATCCAATTCGATTGCCGCATCCATCCCCAACTGCTCTTCGGCCGCCAGGAACCAGCATCCATCGTGAGCCAGCCAGTTCTTGGCGAACATTTCAAGCGCGCGCACCAGGTCTTCGCGGCCCATAGTATCGAAAGCTGTCTTGGAGCTACTATTCATTTTCGCCACCTCAGCTGCGAAGCCGCACTTCAGATTACCGGTTGCTTCCCTGATCAGCCGTGACCTCCGAAATTCGACGGCACCTCAAAGCATAAACTACGCGACTTTTGCTGAGTACAGCCGGGGCCTCTCGCCTGGTTGGATCTTCGTTCCCATTGATTTCTTGCGGCGATTGCATCGTTACTCTCCGGATCTGTCGCAGTAGCGGTACTTGCTGTTAGTACTCGCACGCGACCGAATATTACTTTTTGCATCTAACTACGCAGAGGTTCAAGAAAGCAAAAAGAGATATGCAGCTGTCAAGGTTGAACTGGATGGCAAGTTTCATCCTGGCAGCGATTCTGTCTGCGCCCGCTTGGGGCGCGACTCCAGCGCTACCAGGAACACTCAATTACGTTGAAGGGCAGGCGGCAGTGGGGACCGACGCCCTGAATGCAAAGTCGGTCGGATCGGTAAGTCTGCAGAGCGGCCAGACGCTCACCACCGAAACCGGCAAAGCCGAGATCCTTCTGACCCCGGGCGTATTTTTCCGCGTGAACGACAACAGCTCCGCTACTCTGGTTTCGCCGAGCCTGACCAACACCGTGGTCTCGTTAAACAAGGGTCAGGCGATGGTCGAAGTCGCGGAAATCTACAAGGACAACTTATTGCGCGTGCAGCAAAATGGCGCCACCACACAGTTGCTGAAAAACGGCTTGTACGGTTTCGATGCCGATAGCGGCGACATCCGCGTCTTCAAGGGAGAGGCCCTGGTGCAAGACGGCGATCAGAACATTAAGGTAAAGGGAGGCCGTGAACTTGATGTCAACAACACTACAGGCAAACTGAAAGCCACCAAGTTCAAGAAGTCACCTTACGAGCAGAGCGATTTGTATCGCTTCAGCAGCTTGCGCTCGCAATATCTCGCCGAAGCCAATGGCGACGCGGCTGGCCGTTACATCGGAGGCGGTACTGGCTGGTACGGCGCCGGCTGGTACTGGGACCCGTGGTTCACGGCTTACACTTGGATTCCTGGCGACGGCATGTTCTACAGCCCCTTCGGCTGGGGCTTCTACTCGCCGTGGCTTGTGGGCTACTCGCCCTTTTACTACGGACCTTCCTACGGATATGGGTATGGCTATGCCGGAAGCGCTCGACCCTACTACGGAGGCCATCCCTACTATGGCGCTCGTGTCGGTCGTCCGGGATTCGCCGCGCCGCGGATGGGCGGATCACGCTTTGGTGTGATGGGTGGAGGTTTCCGCGGCGGTGGAGGTTTTCGACGGGGCGGAGGTTTTCACGGTGGTGGGGGTTTTCACGGACACTGAGCCCGCAGTCAGCCAGCCGCCCGTCACAATTAGCATAATCCCGGCGGAGTGCCGGTAAAGCAGGCCTCAGCACCCAGTTGGTACCGGGGCCGACTTTCAGAGGCTGCTGAAAAATTCGGTTTTGCGCAGGCGGTTTGAAGGGGCGCTCGACCGGTTCAGCCGGCGGCACTCTTGCTTCCATTGCAGTACACCAATTCTTAAGCGCCTCTACGCTGGGTCAAGGCGATTTTCTAGATTTCGGCTGGCGCGGATGGGCCAAGCCTTCCTTCTCGATCACCCCGTAATAGCAGGTCCAATAGGGAAACGGCGTACAGAGTTGGTTGATGGCGGCATACCGTGCCGCTTCCTCCGGGCTTATCACGTTGGGATTCCCTTGCGTGCTCTCACGCGCGTTACAGGTGAACCACGGATACGATGTGCAGAACGGCGGATGCTCGGCGGCGTACGCTGCTTCCTTTTCGGAAGCGTCGATCTCGGCGGCGGTGGGAGGGTTGGCCGGTTTGCCGGAAGCGTAACAATAATACTGCGGAAATGGAGTGCACTCGATCGCCTCCGCCCGGCCGTCAGTCTTTTGCTCCTCTCGTGTGGGTATCTGAGCCGACGCCAACGCAGACAGTGCTAAAACCACCCCGGCGAGCGAAGCAATGATGCTGCCCCTTCCGACAGGGCCGTCACAAAAACTAAACACCCACCGCATGACTGGCTGATGTCGCGGGCACCATCGGGGTCGCAAAAATCACACGCCTCGAGTAAGTACAGTACTCCTAAGAGTGGTACTGCTTCTTATCCAAGGTTATTAATGTTGGCGCCAACGCTGACCGTTTGGGACGGAAGGCGTCTATCCTCGAAGAGGATGGTGCCATGAACCGACGACCCTTTGAAGTTGCCGTGAGCGTGTTCGCATTCAGCGTCACTGCCGAACTGCTGTGCATCAAGATTCTGCGGGGTTCGTTGACCGATTGGCTCAATCATCCCCACCGCGAGTTGCTTCTTGCCTCAATGATTCTCGTGAACCTCTTGAATGCCGTCACCGCCATGTATTTCTCTTCGCGGGCAGTGACGGCGGAGGTTAGCCTGAAACTCAGAGAGAAAAAGCAGGAACAGATTAGCGTGTACCTGAATCACCACCTGCGCAATGCCCTCTCCGTTGTCCAGAATGCCGCCTTCCTGACCAATGACGAGCAGACCATCAGGTTGTGTGACGATGCCGTTACCCGTATTGTCCAGGTTCTGGTAAGCACAGAAGCTGACTTGACCGACCCGAGCGCTATTCTGCTTGCAAATGCCAGACGCTCAGGTATTAAAGGCGGCAACGCCTGAACGCTCGTCACCAGTAGGCGCAAACAGCGTGGGTAAGAACACGTTTGGAGGAGGCGCAGTGGAACGATTGCCCCCAAGGGCTGACATCCTAAAGCGTTCTCGCGGTATAAATCAGATACGCCGCCAATATGGTTCCGAAGAGCGCAGCAATTAGGCCCAGAACGATGACGATCGCGTTTGCCGGCTGAAACTCATCTGCATTCAGCCGGTTCATGGTCGTCCGATATCGGATCAATGACACCAGCGCCATGAATATGCCCATGGCCATGAAGCCCACACCCATCGCCAAAGACATCCCGCTCTCATGCGTGCTATTGCCTTGCATCCGCAAGAACTCGCGCAACGTGATTCCAAACTTCGCCACCACAAAGCCGAACACGATAATGCTGATGCTGGTGCGAATCCATGCCAGAAAAGTGCGCTCATTCGCCAGATGATCGCTGGCTTTACCGGCCTTCGTGGGAGGATTTGAACCTGCCATAGGAATTGGTCCGCCGCCAACCGATTACAAGAACGCTTATGGTAACAAACGGCCAATGCAGACAAGTCCAATGGCATCTCGCAGAGCCATGTCGGAAGTAGTATTTGCTGGACTCATCGTATCGCTCCCTCCTTAAATTAAATTGCCCGGACGACAGCATCCTCACCGGCGTGAAGCCTCCCGAATGTCGAAAACATGGTGCTTTATGCCCCCAATTCAGCGCGGCACAGCAAAACCCGGAGGCCTTTAACGGGTTCTAACTAAGTGAATGGCGGAGCCACCCCGGTCCCTGGTTCCTGGTTTTCTGACGCGAGGTCTGGCTCTGGCAAGGAGTTGAAAAAATGAAGAAGCTGCTTTTCCTCACATCCATATTGCTGCTGACAGCCCCACTGATTATGGCCCAAGCCGCGCCTCAGTCTCACTTTGCAGCCGCTCCCGCAAATCAGAATTCAGCCATGCCAAGCCACAATGCGGCGACGCAGGGCGACGACCTTCGGGGATGTCTGAGCGGTTCGAAGGGCGATTACACCCTCATCGATCACCAAAGCAAGCAATACAAGGTAGTCGGCGATAGTCACCAACTCCGGGACGAGGTCGGTCACGAAGTAGATTTGTCAGGCAGCACCAAAGGTTCGAACACGTTTCAGGAATCGCAAATCACCGACATCGCGTCGCGGTGCTGGAATTTCAAGCTCAATTAGAGGATTCCACGATTGATCTCCGCTTGTACCCCTAGTGCGGGCCGTTGCCAGCGTGCCTCGGGGACCGACGGCCTTCCCGTCGGGCCCCTTTCCTGCAATTTCCACTTAACACTGAAATGCAGGCGGCGGCAGTGGCGCTCAAGCGCATGATCGAGGATCAAAATCTTTCTCGCAGCGCTGAAGCGTTCGTTCCCACGCATAAACGCGCGGCCCCACTCAAACGCCGGGCTCTTGCGTAAAGTCCCGCATTGCCCGCTCTGCGTTGTATCGTTTCGTCTTCTTGCTTCATCGAATAAACTTCGACGCGATTCTCTTGTCAGCTCCAATTCCCAACCTTTGCGGGTCCACATAGGAGATTTATGAAAGCAGCCGTCGTAAAGCAAGCGAAAGCCAACGTCGTCATTGAAGATCGTCCCATCCCCGAACCTAAGTTGGGCGAGGTGCTGATTCGCGTTCACGCCTGCGGTGTATGCCACAGCGACCTCATGGTGCAGCAGGGCCTCTTTCCGTTCGCGAAGTACCCCATCGTTCCCGGGCATGAAGTGGCCGGCGTGGTGGAAAAAGTTGGGCCGGGGGTTACGTGGCCCAAAGTTGGCGATCGCGCCGGGATGGCCTGGCTGTTCTCCTCATGCGGTCACTGCAAGTGGTGTGCGCAGGGCGACGAGGTGCTGTGTCCATTCGGGGAGGTCACTGGCGTGACGAAAGACGGCGGTTATCAGGAGTACATGATCGCCCCGGCGATGTACGTTGCGCCCGTTCCCGACGGACTGGATTTTGTCGAGGCAGGTCCCCTCATGTGCGCAGGACTGACGGTGTTCAATGGACTGCGCAATGCGAGATTCCATCCTGGCCAGAAAGTCGCGGTCATTGGACTTGGCGGACTGGGACATCTGGGGGTGCTTTACGCCAAGGCAATGGGCGCGCGCGTTGCCGTCATTTCCAACACGCCCGACAAAGAAGCCGAGGCGCGCGAACTCGGCGCTGAGCATTTCATTAGCACGAAATCGAAGAAGGCGGGTGATGCGCTGAAGGAGTGGGACGGCGGCGCCGACATCATTCTAGCGACAGCTCCCAGCTCGGAAGCTGCAACCGATGCTTTCCCGGGCCTGGCTCCGGATGGCACCTTGGTCGTGCTCGGGGTCGGAGCGGGCAACATCACGGCATCTCCCATGGATTTGGTCGGCGGACGCCGCCACCTGATGGGCTCGCCCTCGGGAAGCCGCAAAGACATCCGCGCTACGCTTGAATTCTCGGCACACAATCGGGTGGTGCCGCGTGTCACCAAGTATCCCCTGGAAGACGCAGGCAAAGCGCTACAGCTAATGGATGAAGGCAAGCTCAGAGGGCGGGCTGTGTTGGTGCTGCGCTAGTCTGGATTATTCATGAGCAGCCTGACAATTCGAATGAAGGGGCGCGGCTTCAGCCGCGCCGTATGCGGCGCTTATTGACAGTGGCTTTAGCCACGGAGGGACTTCGGGGTTGACACGAACTGCGAATTCCCCCAGGGGCTGAAGCCCAGCCTCCCCGCCCAACTTCGAGCAAAAGAGCAGAACGAATACGCATCCTCGTGCACAGGTCAGGAAAGCGCCAAACTGGCCTGCGTAGTCTAGCGCGGGCCGCACCCATCGCCGCGCCGCGCGGCTTCCGTGCTGTCAAAGTAGCGCACTACCGCTAAGCGCGTCAGATTTCGGTCTGCTTTTACGCGATATAATAATTGGTTTGCTGCAAGCTCGCAGATCCAGCTATATATCCCGCGGAAGGACGACATGCCTACAGATGTGATCATGCCCCAGATGGGGGAATCGATTT
Organism: uncultured Acidobacteriaceae bacterium; assembly: GCA_963763725.1. Lineage (GTDB taxonomy): Bacteria > Acidobacteriota > Terriglobia > Terriglobales > Acidobacteriaceae > Bog-257. The sequence continues at coordinate 246,521 of CAVXQI010000012.1, read as the reverse complement.
TTGAAGGAACCATCACCAAGTGGCTGAAGCAGCCGGGTGAAAAAGTTCAACGCGACGAGCCGCTGTTTGAAATCTCGACCGACAAGGTCGATGCGGAGATTCCTGCGCCCGCCTCCGGCACCCTGCAGGACATCAAGGTCCAAGCCGGAGCTACGGTCCAGGTGAACACCGTAGTGGGGACGATCGCGGCCGAAGGCGAGGCTGCTGGAAGCAACCGTCCTGCTCCGGCCGCAGCATCGCACGCAGCCAGCCCCTGCCGGAGGAGACGGCAGTCGCTCGACGCAGACAGATGCTGCACAGCCTCCCAGTGGCGAGGAGCCCAAAAAGCCTTCCACGCCTCCGACCGCCAAGGAGCCAGCCCAGCCTTCCGCCGACGAGAAGGCCGGATTGGAACCACAGCAACAAGGAACCGTGCTCGAGTATCCCGAAGCTGGCGAGCAGGAGCGCCTGCGCTCCAGCCCGCTGGTGCGCCGCATCGCCAAGGAAAACAAGGTGGACCTGGCACAGGTGCCGGGAACCGGCCTCGGCGGCCGCATCACCAAGGACGACATCGAGTCGTTCATCGCCAAACATGGCGCCGGTGGCGCTCCGCCCGCGGCTCCGGCGCAACCCACTGCGCTTCCAACGCCGGCCGCGCCTGCACCTTCCGCGCCCGCGGCGGTCGCGCCTTTGCGACCTGTCGGTGGGGTTACTCCCGGCGAGGTTGTGCCCATGTCGGTGATGCGCAAAAAGATCGCCGAGCACATGGTGCTGTCGAAGCGCACCAGCGCGCACGTGCATGGCGTCTTCGAAGTGGACGTGACGCGCATTGTGAAATTGCGCGAGAAGATGAAAGCGCAGTTCGAGCAGGCCACCGGCAACAAACTCACGTTCACGCCTTTCTTTGCGCGCGCCGTAGTACACGGCATTCGCAAGTGGCCCATCATCAATTCCTCGGTGGAAGGCGAGAACATTCACTATCATGCCTCCATCAACCTTGGCATCGCAGTCGCATTGGACTGGGGACTCATCGTGCCCGTCGTAAAGAATTCCGAGGAGCGCAGCTTCGTCGGATTGCAGCGCGCCATCACGGACCTGGGCGAGCGTGCCCGCACCAAGAAGCTGAAGCCCGACGAGGTGCAGGGTGGAACGTTTACCATCACCAACCCGGGCGTCTTTGGCGCGAAATTCGGGATGCCCATCATCAGCCAGCCGCAGGTCGCCATCATGGGCGTGGGTGGAATCGTGAAGAAGCCGGTGGTGGTCACCGACAAGGATGGCAATGACTCCATCGCAATCCGTTCGATGATGCACCTCAGCATTGGCTATGACCATCGCATCATCGATGGAGCTGTGGCCGACCAGTTCATGCTGGAAGTGAAGAAGTTCCTCGAGAACTGGAACGAGGAGTTGCTGTAGGGAGCCGTCAGCTTTCAGCTATCAGCCGTCAGCTAATACTCAAGAATCAACGGCAGGGTCATGAGCCCTGCCGTTTTACTTTGGGCGGCGTGATTGCTGATCGAGGCTCGGTGATCTGAGCTTGCCCGGTCGCAAACCACTGGCAGCGATTGCCAGACTACGCCGGCGAAGCTTTTCCAAAATTTTAATCTTCTCGGAAAAACTCAGCGATGCCAGTTTTTTTGCAACTCCGGCTTACTCATTTGTTTCCTTCAAGAACCGGCTTTTAAATCGCTCCCACATTGCCATGAGAGCCTACAGAGCGGGCGCATCAATTGCTGGAACAGCTCTAAATCCGAATCCACCCAGCGCGGATCGCCAACAAACTCGCCACGGCGACCACGATCCACAGCAGCACGCCTTGCAGCAGTGGACGCGGACCAACCTTGCGCAATGCCGCCGGTGAAAGGCTGGCGCCGATCAGGAACAGCGTGATGATCAGCATCACCTTGCCGGCGTTGCTGAGAAATTTGTACTCCACGGCGCCAGGGAAAAAATAGGTGTTCGCCACCGCCGCCAGGCAGAAAAACAAGATGAACCACGGCCATTGAATACGCGTCTTGCCGCCCTTGACCGCGGCTGTCGCAAGCGACAAGGGCACGATCCAGAGTGCGCGCGCCAGCTTCACCGTCGTCCCCACCGCCAACGCCACCGCACCATACTTGGCCGCAGCTCCCACCACCGAGCTTGTGTCGTGGATCGCCAGGGCGGCCCACAATCCAAACTGGGTCTGCGAAAGCTTCAACCACAGGCCGATGGTGGGAAACGTAAGCAACGCGACAGAGTTCAACACGAAGATGGTGCCCAACGAAACCGACATCTCGTCTTCGGTCGCTCCCGTGATTGGGCCCACGGCGGCGATGGCGCTGCCGCCGCAAATTGCCGTTCCGGTGGAAATGAGAAACGCGGGCCGGTCCTTTACTCCGAACCACCGGCCTAGCAGTGTTCCAATCGCCATCGCGAAAGCGATACTCACGGCAGTGTAGAGGAACCCGCTCCCGCCGGCATGCACCACCTCGTGCAGATTCATGCCAAAGCCCAGCCCCACGACCGCCGACTGCAGCAAAATTCTGGATAGCGTTCTGGATTCGTCCTTATAAGGATGGGTGGCGATTGCACCGAAGACGAGGCCGGCGAGCAAAGCCAGCGGTGGTGAGGCCCACGGCGTCAAACAAAAGAAGAGCCCCAAGGCAAACAGAAGCTTTGAATTCATCGATTGAGAAAGATTTCAGATTTATTGCCACTTAATTGTACTTGGGCCTACCGCCAAATGCGGGGAGTGTTTGAATCTCGTAAAAATTAAATGGGCCCGCTGCCAAGGAGCGGTGACATTTCCTTGGCCTCGGGCCTATTCGATCCTGAAATGGATCGGAGGTGATGATTCAATGCTACGCCAGGCTGTGGAAATGTCAAGAAAAAATCTGCACAACTTGCTCTTCTTTCAGCCGTTGCGCATATTTTTCCATAGCGTTTAACTATCTGAAAACAGGGAGGATGAGGACGGCAATTAGCCGCAGCTATATTTCGCTGGCCAGGCTAGTTTGCCCGGCTTAAGCGCCGGTGCTACACTCCGCCTCTTCTGAGATTGCCAAGGAGGATTCATGGCTATACGGCGGCTGCTGTATGCCTTGCTAGGCGTTGGCTTGCTGCCCGGGCTGGCAGCTTTGCGTGTTTGGCATTGCACCGGCGGCCGCCCGGCACTTACAGACCATCGCTGTGGCCGTTTCTTCCCATCCGCTGCTGCACTACAGTCTGCCAGCAGACAAACTGGAGAAAGCTTATGCACTCTACCTGTTGAAAGCGACACTCTATTTCGTGGCCACGGCGTGGAGCTTCCTGGTGCTCTACCTTATGCTGCGGACCAAGTTCGGCGTCTGGCTACGCAACCTGGCAACCACGGCATCTCGATTTCGCCTATTGCAGGCCGTCATCGTCATGTCGCTGGTCGTGCTTGTACTGCAACTGACTCAACTTCCTTTCGACAGTTACGACCACCATGTCAGTTTGAAATACGGCCTCTCGGTGCAGCACTGGGGCTCGTGGTTCTGGGACTGGGGAAAAGGCCTGCTGCTGGGCTGTTTATTCGCCAGTCTCCTGGGATGGATACTCTATGCCGTGCTGCGCCGCAGCCCGCGCCGCTGGTGGTTCTATTTCTGGTTGGCTATGATCCCCATCGTGGTTTTTGTTATCTTCATCGAGCCCATTTGGATTGAGCCGCTATTCGACAAATTCGAACCGCTCAGCGATCATCACGCCGATCTGGTCGAACAGATCGAGCGCGTCGTTCAGCGCGGCGGCATGGACATCCCCCCGCAGCGTATGTTCGAGATGAAAGCCAGCGAGAAGACTACCGAGTTGAACGCTTATGTTACCGGCTTTGGCGCCACCCAGCGGGTGGTGGTCTGGGACACCACCATGGAGCACATGAGCACGCCGCAGACGTTGTTTGTCTTCGCCCACGAGATGGGGCATTACGTCCTCCATCATATTCGCAAGGAGATGACCATCATCCTGCTACAACTCCTGGTGCTGTTTTATCTGGGCTATCGGTTGGCGAACTGGATGGTAGCGCGCTATGGGATGCGATGGGGCATACCCAGCTTAAGCGACTGGGCCTCGCTTCCGCTGCTGATCCTGATAATTTCCGTGCTCACTTTCCTGGCCACGCCGGCTTTCAATGCCGTGTCGCGCCATTACGAGCACCAGGCCGACCAATACGGGCTGGAAGTTATCCACGGATTGGTGCCGGACGCCCAGCTATCCGCGGCTCAGGCGTTCCAGATTCTGGGGGAGTGCTCGCTCGACTATCCTTATGTCGGCAAGCTGGCGGAGTTCTGGGCGTGGAGCCATCCCACGATTCGCGACCGCATGATCTTTGTGCAGACTTACGATCCGTGGGGCGAAGGCAAACAACCGGAATTCGTGAGAGGCGGTCCTTAGGGGCAATACTAGAACCTTTTAGGTAATGCCTCAGAAGGCCCGCTCTACCCGTACAATAATGCAAACTGAGACACCACCGTCTTCTACCAGTATCCCTTGAACAACAGATAACACGGCAGCGTCGATTTTCCTCGGACCGAGGACTGCACTGCACACACAAAGGTGCGGCAATCGTGGAAGATCGGAATGTAAGGAAAAATAAATTTCCGGTGACGCTCTTTTGCGATGAGAGTGTCGGCCTGAGCCACGGTCAAGCTGATGGGCTGGCCGACTGCATATCCCACCCCTGGCGGTTTTGCATAGTTGAAGCCCGTAGAAATCAGGCGGATTGCGCCTCTCCTTTCAACTTTGCCGTGCGCATACCAAATCGATATCTGACCAGCGTCGATGAACGGGAGCGTCGCAGGTCCGAAGCCAACCGTCACCGGTCCGGTCGAGCTCTGGATCTCAATCCAGTGGTGAGCCAACGGGCCTGCATGTAGTGTGCGCACGTACATGTTCACCACCCGCGACGGTGATCGCATTACGGGCATGGATTCCGAAGTATCAGCGGGTGTAGTTGGCAAGGCATCGCCAGGGAGAAAGCAGTTCGCAGTCCACTGGAGCATGGCCCAGCCGATTTTCTTGTTTTTGCGCATTGCCCAGTATCGGCACTAGCAGACACGCGGTTGCCACCGCCAGCCATGCCGCAGCGCTTCGCCGTGGCCTCGCACTCTCCTTCTGCATCCGATCGTTCCTGGCGTTTGGTCGCGACCCATAATTATCGATGCGTGAGCGCCCGACCGGGTTACTTTGCCGCCGCCCTATCCACTTGCCACTCCGGCGGTTTAAGATAATTAGTTTCGCTTTCTAAAAAGCCGCAGCCAGCCATCGCTCCTCTATATAGAAGGGACTCATTCCATGAATAGTTTTAGCAGTCGTTCCGTCCTCCGCGTAGGCAAGCGCGAATTTGAAATCTACCGTCTTGACGCGCTGGAAAAGCAGGGCTGCGCGGTCGCGCACCTGCCTTACTCGCTCCGCATTCTGTTAGAGAACCTGCTCCGCCGCGAAGACGGCAAGTCGGTGAAGGCCCATGACGTGCGCGCGCTCGCCTCGTGGACGGGCAAGACCGTCCCGGTGCAGGAGATTGCGTTCATGCCCAGCCGCGTGCTGCTGCAGGATTTCACCGGCGTGCCCGCGGTGGTTGACCTGGCTGCCATGCGTGACGCCATGAAGGCGCTGGGCGGCGATCCCAAACTGATCAATCCGCTGCAACCGGCGGAGTTGGTAATCGACCACTCGGTGCAGGTGGACGAGTTCGGCACGCCGCAGGCGTTTCAGCTCAACGCCGAACTCGAGTTCCAGCGCAACAAAGAGCGGTACGCATTTCTGCGCTGGGGACAGACTGCGTTCAAGAACTTCGCTATCGTGCCGCCCGACACCGGCATCGTTCACCAGATCAATCTCGAATACCTGGCGCGGGTTGTATTTATTGGAGCGAAGGGCGAATCCGGAAAGCCGCTCGCCTACCCGGATACGCTGGTCGGCACCGACTCACACACCACCATGATCAACGGTCTGGGCGTTCTCGGCTGGGGTGTTGGGGGAATCGAGGCCGAGGCGGCAATGTTGGGACAGTCGGTCTCCATGCTAATCCCGCAGGTTGTCGGTGTGCGCCTGAAGAACCAGTTGCGCGAAGGTTCAACGGCAACCGACCTCGTGCTCACCGTGACCGAGATGCTACGCAAGAAAGGTGTTGTCGGCAAGTTCGTGGAGTTCTTCGGCCCTGGCCTGCACAATCTGCCGCTCGCCGATCGCGCCACCATCGCCAACATGTCGCCCGAATACGGAGCGACTTGCGGCATTTTTCCGGTGGACGACGAGACGCTGCGCTATCTCCGTCTCAGCGGACGCACCGAGGAACACATCGGCATCGTCGAGGCATACTTCAAGGAGCAGGGATTGTTCCACACCGCCGACACGCCGGAGGCGGAGTACACCGAGCGTGGTCGAGTTCGACCTTGCGACCGTCGAGCCGAGCATCGCCGGACCGAAGCGTCCACAAGACCGCGTAGCGTTGTCGGCGGCGGCGAAGTCATTCGAGCAGGCTCTCCCAAGTTTGCTGAAGCCGGGCCAACAGGTTCCTCCGAAGCAGGAAGCCCGCTGGGAGGGCGAAGGCGGACATCCAGCTGGAATGGATTCGCAGACCGATGTTGTCGAGGAACACGTCGTTCTGAACCAGGCGCTTAACCACGGAAGCGTGGTCATCGCGGCCATCACCAGTTGCACCAATACCTCGAATCCGTCGGTGCTGGTTGCGGCTGGATTGCTAGCCAAGAAAGCCGTCGAGAAGGGGCTGTCGGTACCAGTCTTGGGTGAAAACCTCGCTCGCGCCCGGGTCGATGGTGGTGACGGATTACCTGACGCGTTCGGGATTGATGCCTTACCTCGAGAAGCTAAAGTTCAATCTTGTCGGGTACGGCTGCACCACGTGCATCGGTAACTCGGGCCCACTGCCGCAGGAGGTGTCGAATGTCATCACCGAGAAAGACCTGGTAGTGGCGTCAGTGCTCAGCGGCAATCGCAACTTTGAGGGCCGGATCAACTCCGAAGTTCGCGCGAACTACCTGATGTCGCCGCCGCTGGTGGTGGCTTTCGCGCTCGCCGGCCGCGCCGACATCGACATGTACAACGAACCCCTCGGCTACAGCACCAATGGCAAGCGCACGGCGGTTTATCTGAAGGACATCTGGCCCACGTCGAAAGAAGTGAACGATGTACTCGCGAAGTACGTCACCGGCGACATGTTCCAGAATGCCTACAGCAAAGTTTTTGAGGGCGACGAACGTTGGCGCAGTCTTCACGTCCCGGAGGGAGAGACCTTCGCGTGGCAGGACAGCTCGACCTATGTGAAGAATCCTCCCTATTTCGACAACATGCCGAAGAAGCCCGCGCCGGTGAAGGACATCTCGGGTGCACGCGTGCTCTGTTATCTCGGAAACAGTGTCACCACCGACCACATTTCGCCCGCCGGATCCATCAAGCACAATAGCCCGGCGGGCCAGTACCTCATCGCGCACGGCGTCTCGGTGGGCGACTTCAACTCCTACGGATCGCGTCGTGGCAATCATGAAGTCATGATGCGCGGTACCTTCGCCAATGTGCGACTGCGCAACAAGCTCGTACCCGAGCGCGAAGGCCCGCACACCCGTCACCTGCCGGATGGGAAGGAGATGTTCATCTTCGAGGCATCCGAGAAGTACCGCGCTGACGGCATTCCGCTAATGATACTGGCAGGCAAGGAGTACGGTTCAGGATCTTCGCGCGACTGGGCGGCGAAGGGGCCGAGACTGCTCGGGGTGCGCGTGGTGCTGGCCGAGAGCTTTGAACGAATCCATCGTTCGAACCTGGTGGGCATGGGCATTCTGCCGCTGCAGTATCTCGACGATGAAACCGCCGAAACCAATGGCCTGACTGGCGAAGAGTCCTTCGACATCGTCCGGCTTGACCGATGTGCTGAAGAACTTCGCGCCGGGCAAGACCGTGAAGGTGCGCGCGACCAAGGACGACGGCACGGCGACGGAATTCGATGCCACGGTGCGCATCGATACTCCGCAGGAGGTGCAGTACTACCAGCACGGCGGGATTTTGCAGTACGTGCTGAGGGGATTGCTGGGGTAAAGCTGTCGGGCTTCAGTTGGTCCGTCTGCCGTCCCTACGGCACTCACCGTCGTATCAAATACCAACGCCCGTCCCGAAGGTGTTCTCGGGCTAAGGCAGCACTACAGTTGGTGTAGTCTTGCTTTGAAGGGGCACGCCTTCAGGCGTGCCGTTGAATGAACCAGGGATCCGGCTTTACAGGTTGCTGAAAAAGTCGAAAAGCTGATCCCTCGCGGGCTGAAGCCCGCGAGGGATGACGAAAACAACGACTTATCGGCACGACTGAAGTCGTGCCCTGACACAAACCGGGCGCTAACCAAGTTTTTCAGCAGCCTGTCTAGCCGCTGAGGGCCAGTCCCTCAGGGGCCGAAGGCCAATTCTTTTGTGCGCTCTTGTCGGCACGGCTGAAGAGATTGCTGAAGCCGTGCCGCTTCAGGACCAGATACACCAACATTAGCTCTGCTCTAGCAGTGGCGCTGTTTGTGCTGCAGATTACAGAAAGATGGCAAGGACGGGAAAGACCACCCGCAATATCGAGTATTTTTGGAAGGTGAAATTCACCGGGATCATTATTGCCTCAGAACAAGTGCCTTAAATTCGCTTCGCAGTTTTTCCGCAAACTCGTTCGCGGGTAAAGGCTGGCTGAAGTAGTAGCCTTGAATCTCGTCACACTTATGCGCCCGCAAGAAAGACACTTGCTCTTCATTCTCGACACATTCCGCGACGACCTTTAGACCAAGGTTCTTCGCCATGCTGAGAATAGAGCTTACGATTGCGGCATCATCCCGATCTTCAATGACATCTCGCACAAATGACCCATCGATCTTAAGTTTGTAAACCGGAAATTGTTTCAAGTAGCTGAGACTGGAGTACCCAGTACCGAAGTCATCGATGGATAGCCTCACTCCCATCTCCTTGAGTTGGCGCAGCATGGAAAGCACAACATTTGTGTTGGATAGTATCAGGCTCTCCGTAAGTTCCAGTTCGAGGTATTGGGGAGCGAGACCGGTCTCCAGCAGCACCGTTTCAATAACTCGGAGGAATCCTTTTTGCCGGAATTGGACCGCCGAAACATTTACTGCAACCGGCAGAAGGAGAAGCCCCTGGTCTTGCCATAAGCGAGCCTGGGCGCACGCCGTTTTGAGCACCCATTCGCCGATCGGCAGAATTAGACCGCTACTCTCGGCGACTGGGATGAACCGGTTGGGCGCTATCAGCCCCAGCTCCGGATGCCTCCAGCGGAGAAGCGCCTCGCAACCTATGATTTCGCCCGTCCTCAGGTCCTCCTGCGGTTGGTATACCAGGAAGAATTCGTTCCGCTCCACCGCCAGCCGCAAGCTGCTCTCCAGAGTCATCCGTTCCATGGCCTGAACATTCATCTCCTTCGTGAAAACCCTGGTGGTGTTGCGCCCATGTTCTTTGGCGCTATACATGGCCAGGTCTGCATTCTTGAACAGAGCTTCAATATCTTCGCCGTTGTCCGGAAAGATACTGATACCCAGGCTGCAAGTAACGCTGAGGGAATGACCCTGAACGACGAACTCAGCAGCCATCGATTTGACGATACGTTCCGCGACCATAACGGCGGCGGCCGTTTCCGTTATGGCGGTCATCAAGACAAGAAACTCGTCGCCTCCCAAACGAGCTACGGTGTCGGGTGCACGCGTCCATTTTTTAAGACGCTGGGCAACCTCTTTCAGCAACAAATCGCCAATAGAGTGTCCTAGCGAATCGTTAATGGTCTTGAAGTGATCGATATCAAGAAATAACAGGGCGACTTTCTCGTGGTGCCGGCGGGCGCTGGCCAGTGCTACTAGTATTCGATCGCGCAGGAGCGTGCGGTTGGGCAATTCCGTGAGTGCATCGTAGTACGCCAGAAATTGCACGCGGGCCTCAGCCAGTTTGCGCTCGGTTATGTCCTCGGCTGTGCCCTCGTGAAGCACGACTCTACCGTCGGCGTTGCTCACCGCGCGCACGTTCGCCAATACCCACCTCTTACTGCCATCCTTTCGGTATACCTCCAACTCAGTACTGTGCAGGGTGCGATCTTGTTCCAGCGCGCATGTCAACTCGGCCAGCGCCTTGGGATCGACAAACAGCTGGCAGTCCAACATTCGAGACTTCCGCCATTAGCTGTTCGGGAGAATCGTAGCCGTGGATCCGTGCCATTGCACGATTGAGGCTGACGGGGCGACCCTCGGGAGTGTTCTGGAAAATCCCAATGACCGCATCTTCAAAAATCGAGCGATACTTCTCCTCGGCCCGGCGCAACCTGTCTTGGGCAATCTTGCGCGCAGTGACGTCCTGTTTGATCGCGACATAATGGGTGATCGCACCATTGCCGATGCGCACCGGCGTGATCGTCATCTCCTCGGTGTAAAGGCTCCCATCTTTGCGCCGGTTGACGATCTCCCCTTGCCAGGTCCGTCCTGACGTGATCGTCGCCCACAGATTGACATAAAATGCGCTGTCCTGTTGCCCCGATTTCAATAGGCGAGGATTTTTTCCCAGGGCTTCTTCCGCCGCTGTACCCGGTTAGTTGCGAAAAGGCCTGGTTGGTCCACAGGATGGTGCCTTGGTTGTCGGTAATCACGATGGAGTTCGCCGCCGCCTGCAACGCCGCAGCCTGCAGCAGCATATGTTCGTTCGCAGTGTGGCTATCATCGAGATCGAGTCCTATTCCGAGCATCCGCACAGGGTGGCCTTCGTGGTCGCGAATGACACGACCCGCTACCGCCCGCCAGTGCAAACTGCCGTCCGGCCAGACCATGCGATATGAAGCGCTGGGATTTTTGTCGCCTTTAAGGGCAGCCTCGACCGTCTCCTGTACTGCCGTTCGGTCATCGGGATGGACCGAGTCCATAAATATTTCAAAGCTGGTTGGAGCGTCATCTGGCCGCCCCATTTGTCGGTTAGCAGCTGCTGACCAGACCATCTCGCCCGTCACCAGGTCCCAGTCCCAGAATCCAGCTTTGGCCGCGTCTAAGGCGAGCCGCATTCTTTCTTCGTTTCGCTGGAGCTCGGCCTCCACTTCCCTTCCGCGCGCCTTAAACTCTGGCGGTTTTCGTTCGTTTTCTTTTTGGCCGGTAATATCTTCGAGAAACGCCGTGATCCCGGTGATCTGGTTCTCCTGGTTGTGAATAGGCGCGGCCCAGAGTCGCACGTCAATCCATCGGCCGTCCTTGCCTTGTCGACGATCCTTCTTGCCACGGATCGTCGCGCCCTCAAGCAGATGGACCACGTCTGCTTCGTGCTCGGCACGGTTTTCCGGTGGAATTGTGGGATCGATTCGGCCGGATACTTCGCTTTCCATCCAGCCGAACATCTGCTCGGCACTGGGGTTCCAGCTTATGATATTGCCTTCTGGGTTTAGCTCTAGGATAGCGAGCGGAGCAAAGCGGATTAGCGCTTCCAGGGAAGCCTGCGACTTGTCGATGACCTCGGTTCCCCCAGCACAGATGCCCCGACGAGGTAACATTTCAGTACCATTTCCTGCGCTGCCGCGAAGTAGCTATCTGAGGCATGCCATAGACCGGTGGTGCAGCCAGAGGCACAAGCGGTCGCCGTCACCATAGGAAAGGGATTCCGATGACGCCGGTACCGCGCTGTCAAGAAATCGTAAAAGGTGTTGCCAGTGCCTCTTGGTTGCCCCGCGCTCCTTCCAATATGTTCCCATCGGCAAATTGTTTCAGTGGCGTGAGTTTGGAATATCCGGGCCCGCAACCCTTACGCTGCCAATGAAGAAGAGGGCGTACAGATTTTTCGGAGTTGGTATGTTGGAGTTGTACCGGCAGAGCGGGCCTTCAGAGCATGTGTGAGAACTCGCTCTGGGTTGGAACGGTGAAACGAATTACGCAAAAGGAAGCCCCGCAGGCAAAAGAGCCTAGCCCAGCGCTTCATTCAGCGCTGTGTAAAGCCGAAAATAAGATCGAGTCCCTTCAGGGACGACACAGTCCTCACAACGATGTTCAGGCTCGCGTCCCAGAAAATCACGTTTCCTGGTTGCAGGCGCCAATGTCAACGGCGTCAGGGAGGATCACAGCGCAACGCAGGGGGCTGCAAGTGACGGGCAGCACCCCGGCGCCAGCGAGCAATACTGAGGTTACTTCCGGGCTGCGAGGGTGGCCAGCGACGGAAGCTGATTCACCACCAGCCAATACAAGCCAAGGTCCTTCACGATCTTCCGGAACTGTTCAAAATTCACCGGCTTTTGGATATAGCTATTGACTCCAGTGAGATAACTCCTGAGCAAGTCCTCGTCCTGCCTGGAAGAGGTGAGAACCACAACTGGGATCATTTTGAGTGACAGGATTGCTCTTGATTCGGCGCAACACTTCGTGACCATCAACCTTGGGCAGCTTCAGATCCAACAGGATGAGCTTCGGCATCCCCCCCTCGCCTCCGTTGGCGCTGGCCTCGCACTCGGCAAGAAACGCCAGAGCTTCTTCTCCGTCGCGGGCAACGTGGATGGTATTGGCCAAATGGTCTTCGTGCAGCGCGCGCAAGGTCAGTTCGATGTCGTATTCGTTGTCTTCCACCAATAGGATCTCGACAATTGCCTTCTTCATACCGCCTCCTTTGCCGCCATCAATTGCTCCTTCATGGCTTCCGCACCTCCGACCGTGAAATAGAAGGTCGCTCCTCTGTCCAACTTCGGACTCAGCCCAGATTCTTCCCCGATGCTTCTGCAGGATGCGGTACACGGTCGCCAGACCGATGCCCGTCCCTTCGAAGTCCTTTTCCAGATGCAAGCGCTGGAACACACCGAAGAGTTTACCGACGTATTTCATATCGAAGCCCGCTCCGTTATCGCGCACAAATAGCACCGGCTCATCGTTTAATGTCGTATGGCCCATTTCGATGATGGCGACGTCGCGCGGACGGGTGAACTTGACCGCATTCGAGAGCAGGTTCATGAACACGATCCTCATGAGCGCAGTATCACAGTCCGCCATGGGCAGGTCGCCCAGCTTCCAATCGATCAGCCGGTTCGCTGTCTCGGCCGCGAGATCGTCAATCACTTCCTGTACCAATGTCTTCAGCGCAACCGTTCGTCGACTGACAGGCTGCCTGCCCCAGCCGACTGAGGTTCAGCAGATCTTCCAGCAGCTTTTCCATGCGCGACGTTCCAGTGAGGACGCAATCCAGGCAGTGGCGGCCGTCGGCGCTCAAGGTGGACTCAGCGTCATGCAGCAGCAGATCGGAGAAACCGTGGATGTGGCGCAAGGGGGCGCGCAGATCATGCGCCACGGCGTAGGCGAACGATTCCAATTCCTTGTTCAGGGCGAGGAGTTCGGCGGTGCGCTCTTGCACCCGCTGTTCAAGTTTCTCCTTGCTGAGGTGAAGCTCTTCCTGGGCCCGCTTCAGGTCATCGATGTCGGTGCAGGTTCCGAACCACTTGATGATGCTGCCCGTGGCGTCGCACAGAGGGACGCCCCGCATGAGAAACCAGCGATAGCTGCCATCGGCGGCGCGCAAGCGGCACTCGATCCTGTAGGTCTCACCGGTCGCGACCGCATGGTTCCAGGCGTTCCACGCCGCCTGCTTGTCGTCGGGATGGAAGGGAGTGTTCCAGCCCTTGCCGTAGCTCTCCTCCAGCGTCAGCCCGGTGTAATCCACCCAGCGTTGATTGAAGTAGATATTCAAACCATCGGGCGTGCACATCCATACCAACTGCGGCACCAACTCGGCCAAGGTTCGAAATTCCTTTTCACTCTCCAGCAGTGCCCGCTCCGCTCGTTTGCGGTCCGTGACGTCGAGACCCATCTCCAGGATTAGCGTTGTCCCATCCGAATCCGTGAAAGGAAAGTCGTGGATCTCGTAGTCGCGGCCATCCGGGCCGGTCCACTCCCAATCTAATGGCTGCTTGGTCTTCAGAACCTTGTAAGTCTCACAGACTTCGCAAGGCTCAGTGCGGCCAAACAGGAACTCGTAACAGCGCCGCCCATTCGACTCGCCGAAACGCCTGCGGAACTCGCGATTGGCGAAGGCCACGTGATAGTCGGGAGTCAGCAATATGACATATGGCGGCAAGACGTCCAGGATGCGTGTTGAACTTCTCTCGTTCTGCCGCTACGGCTTCCCAGCGCCCGCTTCTTTTCGGTAATATCGCGCGCAGCCGCGAAGACCCCCTCGACTTCCCCCGCTTCATTTTTGAACACGGTGGCGTTGTACAACACGTCCGTAAGCTTCTCCGGAGATGTGCCGGATGATCAGCGGGTAGTCCTGTACCGAACCCTGTTCGAACACTTGCTCGTACCCCTGTCGCGCCTTCTCCGGTTCAGTAAAATAGTCGCAGAAGTCGCTTCCGATCAGCTGATCGCGAGGCACCCCGGTAACATTTTCTGTGGCTTCGTTCACGTCGGTGATCTTACCCTCGCGGCTGATGGTCACCAGCGGATCGAGGCTGGCCTCGATCAGGCTGCGAGTGTAGAGCGACGCGATTCTTAACTTTTCTTCCGCCCGCTTGCGAGCGCTGATGTCGCGGTTGATTTCCATGACCGCCGTAGGATTGCCTTGTTCATCGCGTAACACTGACCAGCGGCTGGCAACAACGATTACTTTCCCATCACGCGAGGTATGCTTGAGTTCGCCCTCCCATTCCCGAGTTTCCTGGATGGAAGTCTGAATCGCTTCCAGGGAGTCTGGGAACTCCGTTTGCAACAGTTCGTGGGTGACCTTGCCCAGGGCCTGCTCCGCCGGCCACCCATAGAGGTCTTTTGCACCGCGACTCCAGAAAAGTATCCGGCCGTCCAGCCCGCGAAGCAAAATGGCGTCCTGGGCCAGATCGAGCAGGGCCGCTTGCTCCCGCAATTTTTGCTCGGCTTGCCTGCGGACGGTGATGTCGCAGAAAATACCCAGCACGCCGATCGTGTCGCCACCGGCATCGCGGAAGGGCGCCTTCACCGTTTGCACGGTCATGGTTTCACCGTGGCGCGTGTACTCTTCCACGATTTCTTCACGTAATCCCCGACTGCATCACTCTCTGGTCATCGGCGCGATATTTATCCGCGCGCGCGGCACTAAAAAACTCGTAATCGGTCTTGCCGGCAAACTCTTCGCGGCGGATGCCCAGCAGCTTGGCAAAATTTTCATTGCAGGAGATATAGCGCGAGTTTCGGTCCTTGGCGAAAACCATCTGCGGAAGGCTCTCGAGAAGAGTGCGATAAGGCTTTCGCTCTGTCGCGCCGCTTCTTCCACCCGCTTCTGGTCGCTAAGATCGGTGGCCACCAGACAGATGCCTTGCCCGGATTCCTCCAGAGGGATCGCGCTCAGGGACAACTGCACCGGGAGCATCGTCCCGCCATTGCGCAGCAGCCAGCCTTCTGTCCGCACGTTGTTTCTTAACGCCTGCCGCACTAACTGCGGGAAGCCCGGTCGTTCCTCCTCGCGCAGCAGGGAGATCAGGGAGGAACCCAGAAGCCGTTCGGCGGGAACTCTCACCATTTCGGCCAGCCGCTGGTTGCAGAAGAGAATGGTCCCTTCCGTAGTCAGCGTGGCCGCGCCCTCGTTCATCCGTTCGGCCAGAATGCGGTAAGGCTCGTCGGGGCTTTGCAGGGTAAAGATCCGGCCGGCCACCGGCCCATCGACGACGATGGCATCCACGTCACCGCTGCGGATAGCTTTCATGGTCTCTTCCGACTCGGCCAGACGAGCCCGCAGCCGTTCCAGTTCGCCGTTCTTAATTCGAGATTGCCGAATCTTAGCCATGGCTCCTCGCCTTCGCTTTCAAGTCCAGCAACATCAACACCCGCCCTGGCTCCGAGAGATCGCCAATTAAGCGTCGCACCGGCAAGGGAAGCTGTTTGACTAAAGTCGGAGCCGCCAGGATGTCCGCATCCTTCGCCAAAAGCGGCGACTGATAAATATCCATCACTTCCAGCTCGTAGTGTCCCTGCAAGTGCTCTTCACAGATCGCATTGAGGTTGGTGATGGCTCTTTGCGACCGCCGGGTGGCGCCCGTGACGTAAAGCTTTAGAATGTACTTTTTCTCCCAGAGAGCCTGGTCATTTTGAGTGGTCGCCGTCATGATTTACCTCAAGCCGCACGTAGATTGAGCCCAACCAGCACGCGCTCAGCGTTAGACAAGTCACCAATGATTTTCTTCAGGGGCGGCGGCAGCCTGCGCACCAGGGTAGGCAGCGCCAGGATTTGATCGCCAGCCGCCAACTGTGGATTTTTCAGAAGGTCGACCACCTCCACGTGGTACTTGCCCTGCAGGTGCTCTTCACAGATCTTCTGCAGGTTCTGCAGAGCGGCAGTAGATCGGGAGGTCTCGCCTGCGATGTAAAGGCGCAAATTCCAAAATGCGGCGCTCGCCCTCGGCTTCGTTTTTTCGTTTTTCCCTTTGCTCGGCTTCATCCCAAGCTCCTTTCTTTCCACACGCGTTTAAGCTCTTCCCACATTAGGAGCAGCGCGGGAAAACAGGGAGACAAGCTTCTCCGGCTCGTCACCCACCTCGAGGGCGCGCAGCACGCGTTCCAGGTCCGACAGGCTGCCGATCACAGTTTTCTGAGGCTCCGGAAGCACACGCACTAGCGTGGGGTTGCCAGTATCTCGTCTTGGCGTCGCCATTCCCGGTTCCTTAACCAGGTCGATGATGGTGAGAGGGTACTGTCCGCGCAAATACTGCTCGCAAAGGCTCTGAAGATTTCCCTGTGCCAGCACCGACCTGGGTGTAGTATCGGCAATGTAAAGGCGCAGTTCCCAGGCTGGACTTTTCTTTTTCGCGACTCGCTTCGTGCGGCTCTTTACCACGGCCTTTCCTTTCATGACCGACCGTTCCTGTGGGCCTGGATCGCGTCCGCCTGCCGGATACGGCCCATTTCTGCGCGACTCAGGGCGATCTGTTTTTCCTGCAGTTCCATCTCGTGCGCGGCGCGCAGCGACCGCTGCTCCTCGAGTTCGAATTCGGAGCGCATTCTGGCAATCTCTGCTTCAAGTTGCTGCCGTTTTGTCTTCAGGCCGAGATTCTTACGTTGCAGTTGCTGTTTGCGCTCCTCGGCTTCGGCTCGCTCCCTGGTTTCTTGCGCTACTCGCGCGGAGCCAGTGAGCAGACCAGAGGTCCCTATATAAACATCGACCAACTGCACTCCATGGTCAGTCAGCACGAATTCCCGAATCTGCTTGGAATGCGCCATGCCGCGTGACTTCAGCACATACAGCCCGCGATTGCGCTCGCCATTGCATTCCAGGTTGCGCAGCAGCAGCCAGGCGTCCATTTGCGAAGAGACGCCCACTTCGCTCATTTCGGGCGCATGTCCCCAGACGTGAGGCTGGTAAACATGGCGGTAATCTGGCGCGACTTTGAACAGATCGATCAGCCGCGTCACCATCGACCTCACTTCCGAATATGGGCCGACCGATGCGAAGTTCGTGATCGGGTCAATGACTACCACCTTTGGTTTAAAGGTCGCGGTGAGGTCATGAATTGTTACTAGGTGTTTTTCCAGGCCGAAGGTACCCGGCCTGGTCGCATAGAAGCGCAAGAGACCGCGTTTTATCCAAGGCTCAAGGTCGATCCCGATGGAGCGCATGTTGCGAATGACTTCGTCAGGCGATTGTTCGGAAGCCATGTAGAGAGCGCGTTCCCCTCGTTGACAGGCCGCCTGTACAAACTGCGCCGCCAGGCTGCTCTTGCCCGTGCCCGCACCGCCCGAGACCAGGATGCTGGTGCCTCGGTAAAAGCCTTTTCCGCCCAGCATCGTGTCCAGCCGAGGAACTCCGCTGGAAAGTCTTTGGGTCGGCGCCTTATGCTCCAGCTTCAAAGAACTGAGAGGAAGCACGGACAAGCCGGCTCTCTCCGATCAGGAAGGGATATTCGCTGGTGCCGTGCATGGTGCCGCGGTACTTCATCACCCGTAAGCGGCGGATCGAAGTCTGCTCCTCGACGCGATGGTCGAGCAGAATCACGCAATCGGCGACGTACTCCTCGATCCCGTGACGGGTCAGTCTCCCGTCGCCAGTCTCAGCCGTAATCACCGCGGTGACTCCCTTTTCCTTTAACCAGCGGAAGAGGCGGCGAAGCTCGGAACGCAGAATGTTGGTATTGGCAAATCCAGAGAACAGGGACTCGATGGTATCCAGAACGACGCGCTTGGCATTGATCGAATCGATCGCATTGCCCAGGCGGATGAACAGCCCTTCCAGGTCGTACTCGCCGGTTTCCTCGATCTCGCTGCGCTCGACGCGAACATGGTCCACCAGCAGCTTCTTGCCAGCGCATAGTGCGGGAACGTCGAAGCCCATGGAAGCGACGTTTTGGCCCAACTCCTTTTCCGTCTCCTCGAAAGCCATGAACACGCCAGGTTCGTTGAACTCGGTAGCGCCACGCACCAGGAATTCCATTGCCAGCACGGTCTTGCCGCAGCCCGCCGTGCCGCACAGCAGAGTAGGTCTCCCCTTCGGCAGACCGCCTTCGGTGATTTGGTCCAAGCCGGCGATGCCGGTAGGAGATTTAGCAATCCCGCTCCTCGTTACGGGCCTCAGTTGATGATGCGACATTACGATCCTCCATGGTCTGGACCGCAGCCTGAGCCTAGCCACGGGACGCGAAGTTGAAAACTGAAAAAGTTGGCGTGGTATATCAATTTAGGATCGGTAGCTGGTAGGCGGGGAAGGATGCTTCGTATTTTCGCAGAATAAGATTGCGGCTGAAGGCCGCAGAGCGGGCTCGCGACAGTCTTCCTGGCAATCAGGCGAGTACTGGTCATCCTTACTCCCAATCCACACTGCGGACGAGCGGCCCGGCCATCCCGGAATCGCTCGTGCCTAAGCCACAGATGACCTGCACCTACCGGAGCAACAACTACGCACGAAACGGTGTCTCCACTGTAGCGGCAGTCAGCACGAACTGCTTGTGATGGGAGTCACGGAAACAAGTGAGTAGGTTCCAATATGACCGCAATTTCCCGTTTTGCGATTTTCCTCTGCGGCAAGTTATCTCGCAGGTCCGCTTTCGATGAGTGCTGTTTTACAAGGCGCGTGCTTTCAGCCGAGCGTGCCACGCGATCCCATGTCAATCATTAAGTCGCCCTTAGAAATAAGCACTCGTGCCGGGGATGAGAATCCCCCGATGGCAACTTGCGCACCTCTAAATTAGTAACCACGACTTCAGTCAGTCCGGCTCATAAATCTATCAAGCCGAGCCGATAGGAGGATTGAGTCATACCTCTGACCGGTCAGCGCGGGCAATTCGCGTGCGGAATCTTCAGTTGGATGGCACGTGAATTGCTTTATGGTTAACTTGAAGCCAGAGCGGGACATTATCGGCGATGCCAGCTCTGCGCTCAGGAGAACCCGATGAAGCCACCAGCAACCGCCTCCTGGCGTGCCGATTTTCTAATAAATGCGATCGCAGTGGCCGTTGCCAGTCTGGGCCTTCTGGTACTAATCGGCTGGTTTCTTCATATTGAAGTTCTGGTCGCCTGTGGCCGGCATGGAATCGCCATGCGATTCAACACCGCGATGTGCCTGGTCATCGCCGCTGTGGGCTTATGGTGCGGACTGCGGGAGGAACGGAAATTTTGCGCGCAAGTCACGCGCCTTTGCGGAATGATCCTGACCGTGGTGGGAGGGCTCACTCTGCTGGAGCGGATGTACGGTTGGAACCTTCACATCGACCAACTGTTGTGGACCGACACCATCTCAACCTCCCACCCGGGCGAAATGGCAGCTATCTCGGCCGCCTCCTTTTTGCTGATCGGAAGCTGTATCTGGATGCGCGCCGGCGGCGGGCTGCTGCCGGCAGCATCGCAGTGGCTGACCTTGGCAACCGCTCTGGTGGCGCAGTGGGCGGTTCTCGATGTGCTGCTGCGCACCAACGAAGGCACCGGGGTCGCGGTCCACACCGCTTTTGCACTGCTGGCCATCTGCTTTGCCTTACTGATTCTCCCAGCCCACGGGGGGATTCTGGCTGTGCTCGCACGCAGCAGTTCAGGCGGGCGGTTACTGCGGCGCCTGCTTCCGGTAGCCATGCTGGTTCCCCTGCTGCTGGGCTGTTTCCGCTGGTATCTGGTCCAGCAAACCTGGATCGATTCGCAAGCAGGCCTCGCCATTATGGTGACCACCCTGACCGCCAGCGTGCTATTGACGACGATCTGGAGCGCCAACTCGATTGACCGGATCGAACGGCAACGCCAGCAGCTCGAGGATGAGCTGACCGGCTTTTTCAACCTGCCGTTGCATTCGTTGCTGGCCATAATCGGCTTCGACGGCCGCTTCAAGCGGATCAGCTCCAGTTGGTCGCAAATCCTGGGCTACAACCAGGAGCATATCCTGACCATGCCGTACATGGATCTGGTTGATCCGGCCGACCGCGAAGCGACCCGCCAGTGCGCGGCCAGAATTGCTGGAGGAGAGGAGGCGATTGAATTCGAGAACCGCTACGTAACTAAAGATGGCAAAACTCGGTGGTTGAAGTGGAATGCCATACCGGCGGGCAACGATGTAATGTACGCCATCGCCGAAGACATCACCCGCCGCAAAGAGGCGGAAATCCAGTTGCAGCAGAGCGAAGAGCGCCTGCGGCTGTTGATCGAAGGGATGAAGGGCCACGCGGTGTACATGCTCGATCCTGACGGACGGATCATGAGCTGGAATAGCGGCGCCCAGCAGTTGACGGGTTATGCGGCGGCGGAGGTCATCGGCCGGCCGGTAGCGATGCTGTACCCGGCGGCCAATGCCGGCGAACCTACCATGGGCGATCTTCTGGCCCAGGCGGCGGCGAACGGGCACCTCGAGCAGCAGGGCGTCAAGCTCCGCAAGGATGGATCGCGCTTCTTAGTGGAGGCCTATATCGCGGCCTTGCGCGATGAGGAGGGCAAGCTGCTGGGCTTTGCCAAAATCAGCCGCGACATTACCGAGCGCGCCCGGGCGGAGCAGGACATTCGTGAGTTGAACGAGCAATTGGAGCGCAAGGTGGAGGAGCGTACGGCGGAATTGGCCGCCTCCAACAAAGAACTGGAGGCGTTCGCTTATTCCGTATCGCATGATCTGCGCGCGCCTCTCCGCCATCTCGACGGCTTTCTCTCCTTGTTGCAAAAGCGGGTCTACCGGGAACTGGACGAGCTTTCACGTCATTACATCGACAACACCACCATGGCCTCGCGCCGCATGGGCACCTTGATCGATGAGTTGCTGCAGTTTTCCCGTCTGGGGCGCAGCCAGTTGCGCCGAACCCAGGTTGATCTGGCCGACGTGGTGGAAAAGACCCGGCTGGAACTGGAGCCGGAGTCAGATGGCCGGACGGTGCGCTGGAACATCGCCGCCTTGCCAAGGTTGGTGGCTGACCCTGCCATGGTGCGGCAGGTGATGCAGAACCTGCTAAGCAATGCCCTGAAGTTCACGCGCACGCGGGCGCAAGCCGATATTTCCATTGGCGCCCGCATTGCGCCGGATGGCGCCCAGACAGTATGGGTGCGCGACAACGGCGTCGGCTTCGATATGCAGTATTACGGGAAGCTGTTTGAGGTCTTTCAACGGCTACATGGAGAAAGTGAATTTGAAGGCACCGGCATTGGCCTGGCTAACGTTCGGCGCATCGTGGAGCGGCATGGCGGACGGGTGTGGGCCGAAGGCGAGTTAGATAAAGGCGCAACTTTTTATTTCTCCTTGCCGCCAGAGGCCGGCGAGGCGGGAAAGGAAATCGATGAACCGATTGAAGCCTATTCTGCTAGTGGAAGATAGCGCGAACGACGTGGAGCTGACCTTGGCGGCGCTGGAGGACAGCCACATCGTCAACCCGGTGGTGGTGCTCCACGATGGGGCCGAGGCCTTGGAATTCTTACGTGCCGGTTCCGCCGCGGCGGAACCGGTGCAGCTACCCGTGGTGGTGCTGCTCGACATCAAGATGCCCAAGGTCAACGGCATCGAAACGCTGCAACAGATGAAGGCGGACCCCATGCTGAGGCGCCTGCCGGTAGTGATGCTTACCTCCTCCCGGGAAGGCCCCGACATCGATGTCTGCTACGAATTGGGAGTCAACGCTTACGTGGTGAAACCGGTCAGCTTTGAGGGCTTTTTCCAGGCGGTGAAAGATGTAGGCAGGTTCTGGGCAGTGGTGAACCAGCCGCCCCAGGCGGGTCTGCAGCAGGAAGCGCCGGTCGAAATCTGCGTGAAGGGCTGACCCAGGGGGGCAAGTATGTCATGGCCAATCCGCATTCTACATCTCGAAGACAATTGCATCGATCGCGAGCTGATCGCCGCGCTCTTGAAAAAAGGCGGAATCGAATGCGAAATTACCGCCGTAGACACGCGGGCGGAATTCACCGAGGCGCTGTATGAAAATCCTTGCCACCTGATTCTGGCCGACTACGCGCTACCCGCCTTCGACGGCTTTGCCGCCCTTAACCTGGCCCGGCAGCTGTCGCCGCGGACGCCGTTCATCTTAGTCAGCGGGGTGCTTGGGGAAGAGTTGGCGGTGGAGGCCTTGAAGAATGGCGCCACCGATTACGTTCTGAAGACCCACCTGGAGAGGCTGGTTCCGGCGGTACGCCGGGCATTGAAGGAAGCGGCCGAAAGGCACCGTCTGCTGGAAACCCAGGCAGCGCTGTACAAGAGCGAGGAGCGGTTCCGGCTGCTGGTACAGAGTATCCGCGATTATGCCATCTACCTGGTCGATCCCGGAGGCATGGTGGTCAGTTGGAACCTGGGAGCCGAGAGCATCTTCGGATATTCGGAGCAGGAGGCGATCGGCATGATGGTGCGAGGATTCTTTCGCACCGAAGACGTTACCGAGCACGGCTATGAGCGCCTGGTTCACATGGCGGAGGAGAAGGGCCGGGCGGAGCAGGAACTCTGGCAACTGCGTAAGGGGGGGACCTGCTTTTGGGCCAGCCTGATCTTGACTCCGCTCCCGGGAGTGCATGGATTCGCGGTGATCACCCAGGACATCACCGAGCGCCAGCGGGCAGCCCAGGAACTGGAGCGCAGCCGGCAGGAACGCGCGCGCATGCAGGAGAAGTTCCTGTCGCACATCTCTCACGAGTTGCGCACCCCGCTCACCACCATTGTTGACTTTACTTCCTTGATCACCGAAGGCACGGCCGGGCAAATCTCGCAAGAACAGAAGCAATACCTGGAGATTGTGTTGCGGGCTGCGAACCGGCTCGCCATCATGGTCAACAGTCTGCTTGACCTCACCCGCAGCGACTGGCGGCGGCTACCGGTCATGCAAGAATGCGTGCATATCGAGAAATTGATTGCTGAGATTTGTGAAACTTTTGCCGCCGCTGCTGCAGCCAAGAACATCGAGCTGTGCAATCTGACCCCATCTACCCTGCCGTTGGTCTTCGCCGACCCTTCCCGAATCATGGAAGTGCTCACCAACCTGATCGACAATGCCATCAAGTACAGCCCGATCGGGGCTGTGGTCAAAGTCATGGGCGAGCGCGATGAATCTGAGCCGGAGTTGGTTCGCATCAGCGTAAGCGACAACGGCCCGGGGATCGAGCCGCAACACCAGGCGCACATCTTCGAGCGGTTCTTCCGGGTGTCGGACGCTCCCGATAGTCATCCGGGCGGCCTGGGGCTGGGATTGTATATCAGCCGCGAAATCGTGAAAGCCCATGGCGGCGAGCTGTCGTTGTGTTCCCAAGCAGGGCCGGGATGTACCTTTCACTTCACCGTGCCCGTTTTCCTGCTGGAACGGATTCTCGCCTCTATCGTGACCCCAAGGAACCTGGCGGCGGGAACGGCAGCGGTGATCACCGTGAAGACTCCGGCCATGCCCAACTGCACCGCAGTCGACCAGGCGCGATATCTGCGATCAGTGCGGGATACGGTGAGGCGCTGCATGCACGAGAGTTCAGACCTGTTCTTGCCACCCATGAATTCCGAGGACCGGCCGACTCTCCATATGATCGCCTTCACCGCGAACGATACCGCGCCATCCATCGCAAGGCGCATTCAGGAAGAGCTGGCCGCTTCGTTGGAGCTGCAACCCCTGGAGGGACAGTTTGAGGTTTCAAGCGAGGTCCTGCAGCTTTCGGAGCGGAACCTGGAGAACATTTCGCAAGCCATAGCCCAGCTGGCAAGACGGGTTGGGGAGGCAATTGGACTCCCTTGGGAAACAGGAGAACAGGATGAGCGGCTACAAGAGCAAAGTGTTGGTGGTTGAAGACAATCGGGAACACCTGATGGCGCTTGTCATCAAACTGAAGGCGCAAGGTTATGAGGTGGTCTCCGCTGCCGACGGGGTGACCGCGGTGAGTACCGTCAAGAAGGAGCAGCCGGATGCCATCCTGCTCGACCTAGGTTTGCCGGGAGGGGACGGATTCGTTGTGCTGGAACGGTTACGGTCGATGAGTGGCTCGGTCGCCACGCCGGTAATCGTAGTAACGGCGCGTCCGCCGGAAACCAACAAGCGCGAAGCGCTTAAACAAGGGGTTGTGGCGTTTCTCCAAAAGCCGGTCAAGACGGAAGAGTTGCTGTTGGCATTACGGAAGGCGCTGCAACAAAACCAGACGGCCGAGTGTAGCTGAGTTGCCTGTGGGTGGACAGCGAGTCCGTATGCCTGCCGGGAGTGCGACTTTCGCTGCCATGATCGATCGACTAAGGCGTCGATGCAATAAGCCGTTTTGGAACTTTGATTCATTTATGGGACTTCAACACAGGATGCTGTGACCCGTGGTACTGCATTTGGCAGAGATGGACCTGAGAATCGGATTAGCAGATCGGTGCAAATATGGCCAGTATTGTTATCGATGCTCCGCTACGCACTAAGACCTCACTCCGGCTGCTGATCCTGGATGACAGTCCAATTGACGGCGAGCTGATGGCGCGCGAACTGGTTCGAAGCCACTTCGAATTATCTTACAGACGTGTGGAGACTGAGTCGGAATACCTGGAAGAACTGGAGCGGCACCCACCAGAACTAATTCTGGCCGACTACTCCATGCCTCAATTCAGCGCAGAGCGAGCGCTGCAGATGCTGCAGGAGCTCGGGCTTGCCATTCCATTCGTGCTGGTATCGGGTACGATTGGCGAAGATGCGGCCGTGGCGTTGATCAAGCAAGGCGCCTGCGATTATGTATTGAAGAATCGCCTCGATCGCTTGGGCTCGGTGGTCACCCGCGCCCTCCAGGGAATTAGAAAGGTCGCTTATTTTTCCATGGAGATCGCGCTGGAATCGGGCATTCCCACCTATAGCGGAGGATTGGGCGTACTGGCCGGCGACACCATTCGATCGGCCGCAGATCTTCAGGTTCCGATGGTGGCGGTTTCGCTGCTCGATCGCAAGGGATATTTCAAGCAGCGGCTCGATCAGAACCGGTGGCAAATCGAAGAACCAGTCGAGTGGAACGTCGAGCACTTCTTTGAAGAGAACCCGGCCCGGGGCTCGGTTGTTATCGAAGGCCGGGTGGTCACCCTCCGTGCCTGGAAGTACGAAATCCGCGGATTCGGCGGCTATAGAGTACCCGTGTACCTGTTGGATTCCGACCTTCCTGAGAACAGCCAGTGGGACCGCAACCTGACCAGCGCCTTATATGGGGGCGATTCCTATTACCGCCTCTGCCAGGAGATCATTCTGGGCATGGGCGGACTGAAGATGCTCCGTGCTCTGGGATACGATGCAATCGAACGATTTCACATGAATGAGGGTCATGCCAGCTTGCTGACGCTGGGACTGCTGCAGGAAGAAGCCAGAAAGGGGAGCCGGTCCCTGGTTGAAATTGGTGACTTGGCCGCCGTCAGGCAACGCTGTATTTTCACCACTCATACGCCAGTGCCTGCGGGCCATGATCAATTTCCACTCTCACAACTCGCCCGGGTCCTCGGGGTTCGCGAAGATTTCTCCGATATTTTTGGCCCGGAGGTCGCGCTGGGGGTATTTGGTCACCGGCAATCCAATTCGAACCACAAGTCGGTCCCTAACGAGAACGCTTTCCTGAATATGACTCACTTGGCATTGAACGGGAGTGGTTATGTCAACGGGGTGGCCAAACGTCACGGCGAGATTTCACGACTGATGTTCGCAGGCTATCAGATTGATGCCATCACCAACGGTGTGCATGTGGCGACGTGGGCCTCCAAAGCCTTCCAGGAACTCTATGATCGCTACATTCCCGACTGGCGGCAAGATAACTTTAATCTTCGCTACGCGGAGAGCATTCCGCAAGATGAAGTCTGGGAGGCGCACACTCGCGCGAAGAAGGAATTGCTTCGCTACGTGAAATTACAGACTGGGCTAAACCTTGATCCTGACATCCTGACCATTGGGCTCGCTCGTCGCTTCACCGCCTATAAGAGACCTGACCTTATTTTCAGCGACATCAAGCGGCTGGAAGAAATCTGCAAGGACGCCGGGCGCCTTCAGATCGTCCTGTCCGGTAAGGCCCACCCTGGGGATCACGAAGGCAAACTGCTTATTCAGCGAATCTGTGCGCTCGCGGAAGCCCTGAAAGACAAACTCTCGATCGCATATCTCGTTAATTATGATTTAGACCTTGGAAAGCTTTTGACGTCCGGGGTAGACATCTGGCTCAACACCCCGCAGCCTCCGCTGGAAGCGTCAGGCACCAGCGGTATGAAGGCAGCCTTGAACGGCGTCCCCAGTTTGAGCGTGCTGGATGGCTGGTGGATTGAAGGGCGCATCGAGGGAGTTACAGGATGGTCCATCGGTGAACCGCAACCGGGTCAAGCGAGCAGCAGTGAATCCGCCCATGATGCGAGTTCTCTCTACCAGAAACTGGAAAATGAAGTCATCCCGGTTTTTTACCAGCAGCGCAGCCACTTCATCGAGATCATGCGCCACGCGATAGCCTTGAATGGATCATTTTTCAACACTCAGAGAATGCTTCACCAATACGTATTGAGGGCCTACTTCCGGTAAGCGCCGTCTTGCGGGCCACGCTAAATATCGATTGGTACGCTGATCTACTCCGGAACCTGATCTTGAGCTCATTCTGCATTAGAAAGTAAGCTAGAGCCGCCTAAGAATTGGTGTAGTCGAGCCGGTGCCGCCGGCTGGTGTGAGAACATCTGTCGTCCTTACGGGACTAGGATCCAGTTTCCCACTCTACTTCCCCTAGAGCGCGACCCAAAACCTGGCGGCAGTTGTGAACGCCTGAATTGGGGTGCTCCACCCGTTGCCAATGCACCGAAGCGAAACCGCTCTAAGGCTTGCTACGATTCGATGGGGCGTTGTACCGTAAAACTTGCAGGGGCGCACGGGAGGAAGTATGTTCGGCAGATTATCTGCGCTTCTCGCCTTAACCGTCACGCTGCTAGGCGGCGGTGCCCCCACCGCGTTGGCTCAACTCCAAGGCAGCAAAACAAAAATCACCCCGGCCGCCAAGCCCGTCAAGCTTTCGGACGTGCGAGTCAACCATGTATTCATTGTCATGGAAGAGAACCATAGCTACAGCGACGTTATCGGCAATCCAGCAATGCCTTATCTAAATAGTCTGGCGTCCACTTACTCCGTGGCCGAGGGATACTATGCCAACACCCATCCGTCCATCGGCAATTACTTCATGCTTACGACTGGGCAGATCATCACCAATAACGACGGCTACACCCAGACCGTGACCGTGGACAATGTAGTTCGGGAGCTGCTGGCTGCCGGTAAGACCTGGAAGGAATATTCCGAAGCGCTGCCTTCTCAGGGATACGACGGCGGTGACACCGGCGAGTATGCCGAGCGCCACAACCCTCTGTCGTACATGTCGGACGTTCGCAATGACCCCAACCAACGGCAAAACCTGGTGCCGTTCACGCAACTGGCGACAGACATTGCCAATCACACCCTGCCGAACTATGGATTCATCGTGCCCGATCTGTTGCACGATGCGCACAACGGCACGCTGGCGCAGGCCGACTCCTGGCTGCAAACCAATATCGCACCGCTGTTGAGCAGTCCCGACTTCAACAGCCGCGGAGGCGGGCTGTTGATTATTACCTTCGACGAGGCAGAGACCAGCGATACCGAGTTTGGCGGCGGCCATGTTGCTTGGATCGCCGTAGGTCCCAACGTAAACCCGGGATATCCACCGGGCGGGTCGCTGGTTCCGGTAACCGTTTACCAGCATCAAAGCACGTGCCGCTTCATGCTCAAACTGGCGGGAGTCACCGTTTTCCCGGGAGCCGCAGCCACGGCGCCCGATATGAATGAATTCCTGTTGGGAAATTAACCAGCCGAAAATCGTTCGGCGCGCCACCGAGCTAGTGTGGCGCTGCCGGCGAAGATTGGTCGGGCGGAGCGTGATTTTGCAGCATGAAGAGAGTGCCACTGGGAAGGTTCACATCTGCCTTGGCGGAGAACAAGTACGACATTCCATCTTTGTCGCGAACGATGCGAAGATCCTTGAGCGTGGCCGGCTTGGTTGCGAGCTGGTCTTGCGACGGCTCGGTCGCATCTTGCGGCGGCTTGGATAACGACGACAGGGTGGTATCGGATTGAGCGGCTACGCGGCCGCTCATGCGAGCTGCCCGGCGCGGATTGTTGCCAGCAGTCGTATCGTCGGGGGAGTTGGGGTTCGTGCGTGGGGCCGGCACCAAGGTTATTTGCGAGGAGATGAAAGCATGAAGAGGAATGCTGTGCTGCTTCCATTCGGCTCTCTCCACTAGCAACACCAGCCAGGATGGCTTGTCGGCTTGACGAGGGGCGGCGCCTACAATTCGGCCGAACAGCTTGGTTTGTGGAGGCATTACCAGCTTGGGGGCGACCAGTACGGCTTCCAGAGTTCGGAATTCGACGGGATCGCCTCGCCGAGCTTTGCCGGCACGCACCGTCTTCGTGAGTTCTGCAGGGATGGACACGTTACCAGCCGGGGTGGCGATAAGCGAGTCTTGCGGCGCTTGCATCAGCAATGCCGCCATCAACAAGAGTGATATGCACCCCGTACCCATACGTCCCTCATGATACGACGAACTGCGGGCGGACTGGTTATCGATGACTAGGGAATGTCTGATTAAGCCAGTTGGAGTCCGCAGGGGCTAAAGCCCAGCCTTTATATCAGGCATTTGCGGACGGCCTGAAGACCGTCCCCTTCAAAGCCACACTTAGGCAGAGCTTCCCTTGGCATATAATCCGGCCATCCACCGGAGGTCAATATGGCGCGCTTGAATGTATACATTTTTCACTGCTCACGATGCGGCGAGCCCGCCTATTCCCTGCTGAAGGAAAAGACGCCGGGCGGCACCGAATCCGCTGACACCATCTTTCCCACCATCGACCCCAAGGCCATTCGCGCCCAGTGCTCGGCCTGCAAACATACCCAGTTCCGCGATGCCGCGGAAAATACCCACTTCGCGCTGGTGGACTGGAACTAGGGCAATTGACGGCATGCCTACTTCGCCATTCCAGATGTCAGCACCTTCCCTTAGGTTTAAATTAGCGGCCCGTGGCCAGAAGTCGGAATTCTGAAAAGAGTATCCCTCAGCGGCTAAAGCCACATTCCTTCTGCGGCACGTGCGGCACGGCTGAAGAGGCTGCTGAAAAAGTCGAGAAAGATTTCTCGCGGGCTGAAGCCCGCTCGGAGTGACAAAAGGAAAGAGCCTAACGGCGCACCTGAAGGTGCGCCCCTTCAAACCGCCGGCGCGAAACCGACTTTTTCAGTAGCGGCTGAAGCCGTTCCCTTTCAAAACCAGCACATTCACCACGGCTGTTAGGATGCAGGTAAGTAATTGTGCGAGCGAGCTTCGCTGTTCCATGACCTTGGCTGAGCGGCTTGTGATCGGCTACCCTAAATCATGTCCCAAGCGGTAGAGCAGGCGCTGGAGTTGATTCGCGAGGAACGTCCGGAATCGATTGACCGGGCACTCATGCTGCTGCAGAACCTGGTCTATTCCTTCAGCATGAAAGTTTGCGGCCATCCCCAGGACGCGGAAGATACCATGCAGGACGTGCTGTTGAAGTCGGTCCCGTATCTTGCCAAGTTCGACAATCCGCAGGCGCTGACGGTATGGCTGTACAAGGTGGCGCGGAACCGCTGCATCAGCAGCCACCGCGGGAGCAGTGGCTCTCGATCCAGGAACGTCTCGCTGGACGAGTTGCTGCCCGACAGCCACGAGCTACAGGAACTTCTGACGAGCGCGTCGCCCGACCCCGAAACGGCGCTTCTGAGCAGCGAAACCGCTGACCAATTAAGGCTGGCTGTTCTCAAAGTACCTCCGCAGTACAGAATGGTGCTGGTGCTACACGACATGGAGGACCTGCGCACAGCAGAAGTAGCCCAGATCATGGGCTTGCGCGAAGGAACGGTACGGGTGCGGCTGCACCGCGCGCGTTTGATGGTCCGTCAGCAGTTGGCCAAGCTGGCGAAAGCCCGCCGGGGCACCGGCCTGACGCTGCAGGCCAACGCCGGGGAAGCGAGGCAGCCGCGCTGCCGCCGATTATTTGCCGCACTCTCCGATTACATGGACGGTGTCATCGACCAGGCCATGTGCGACGAAATGGATCGCCATCTGGACGATTGCCAACCTTGCCAGGCGTTTTTGGCGAGCCTGAGAAATGCTGTGGCGCAGTGCCGGTCATATCGGCCCAGGTGCGATTCAAAACGCGCCGAAAAACTCCGCCAGGAGCTTTTGCCGCAGTATCAGCAAGCGGTGGCCGCTCTGGGAAAGAGGCGCGCGGTCAGGGCTACGTACCACACGGGATGACAAAGATACAGGGCTTAACGGCGCACCGAAGGGTGCTCCCCTAAAAAGCACTCGCCGAAAGCGACTTTTCCGCAGCCTGTCCTAAGCTGTACGACCAAAGTGTGACCCAATTTGGGAATTTCTTCATTTCCCCGGCAAAATTCCTGTAACGGTGCGCCGCGTCACAGCGTTTATCCGTGTGGCTCAGATGTAATGGGCCATAGGGAGCCCCAAAGGCCCCCTACATCACGGAGAAAGCCATGATCACGGCAAGCGTAACGTTGACTCAAGCCCATAGCAATCATCGCCAATTCATAGCTACCAGCGGCACCGGCCACCACCTCCTGCTTGACGACGCGGCCGGCAATACCGGTGCGAAGCCGATCGAACTTGTTGCCATCGCCCTGGCGGGGTGCACGGCGTTCGATGTCATCAACATTCTGCGCAAGAAACGCCAGGAAGTAACCGGTTACGAAGTGAAGGTGGAAGCCGACCAGACACCGGACCCGCCGCAGGTCTTCACGCGGGTTCGCATTCACCACATTGTGACCGGAACCGACGTTTCCCGGCAGGCGGTGGAAGACGCGATCCGGCTGTCGGAAGAGAAGTACTGCTCCGTGGGCGCGATGGTGAAGTTGAGCGCCGAATTGCAGACGACGTTTGAGATTGTGCCGGCGATGGAAGCTGTATTGGTCGGGGCGTAGGGATGGTGGAAGTCTTAGGCTCACCGATGACGGCCATCCCGAAAAGCCAGTCGTCGCGCTCGGCGAGAATTGCATGGACCCGCGTCGTGCAATTCGCGGCGATTGCTGCCATGTTTGCGATGCCGCTGGCGGCGCAGACCGGCACTCCGCTGACTTTGCCTGAAGCCGTCAGCATGGCTCTGGAGAAGAATCCGTTGCACAAGGCGGCGATGGCGGACACCCGCGTTTCGGCCGCCGGCGTCCGCGAGGCCCGCTCGCCGCTGATGCCGAAAATCATGTTTACCGAAAGCGCAGTCCGCGGAAACGATCCGGTGTTTGTTTTCGGCACTCGGCTGCGGCAGCAGAACTTCACACTCGCCGACTTTGCCCTAAACCGGCTGAACACGCCCACCCCGATCGGCAATTTCTCCAGCCGCTTCTCGGGGCAGTGGAGTTTGTTTGACGGGCTGCAAAGCTGGTTCGGCGTCAGTCGCGCCAAATACATGCGGCAAGCGGTGGAGCAGCAACTGGACCGCACCGACCAGGAACTTGTGTACCAGGCGGTACAGGCGTACTTCGGGGTACTGCTGGCGCAGCGGCAGGAACAGGTGGCCGACGACGCGTTGAAAACGGCGCAAGCCATCGAGACCAGCAGCCAGGCGCGGGTGGAGAGTGGCATGGCCGTGGACTCGGACTTGCTGAGCGCTCAGGTGGTGACCTCCCGACGCAAGCAGGAACTGATTCAAACGCGGAACGGGCTGGCGCTGGCGCGCACGCAATTGGCGCTTGCTCTGGGAATGCCAGCGGATACCGCCTACGAACCGCAGGAGGCGCTGGCGGAGCGGGTGTTTCCGACGGCGACGGCGGCGGAGTTGGAATCGAAGGCCCTGGAAAAACGTCCCGACCTGAAGCGCGTGGAATCGGAGCGTAGCGCGCAAGCCAAAAGCGTGTCGATGGCCAAGGGCGCCCTGGCTCCGCGGCTGAACGTCTTTGGTTCCTGGGAAACCGACAGCCCGTCGCCGGGATGGAATGGCGGGAACAACTGGATCGCCGGGGCTGAGTTGCAGTTCGACCTATTTGACGGAGACAGCAAGAGAGCCCACATTGCCCGCGAAAAGGCGGTGCAGGAAAGAGCGGCGGCGATGCGCGACGCATATCGCGACGAAATCCGGCTGCAAGTGCGCAAGGCGTACTACGAATACGACGCCGCACGCCAACAAGTTGAGGTGGCTCGCGGCGCGATTGCGCATGCGGATGAAAGCCTGCGCATCAACCAGAACCGCTACGAAGGCGGGCTAAGTACGGTGAGCGATCTGCTGAGCATTGAAGAAGCCGCCCATCGTGCCAAGGCCGACTACTGGCAGGCAGTGTACCGCGAGCAAACCAGCTACGCCGGTGTGGAATTGGCGACTGGGACTCTGACTTCGACCTCTCCGGTGGTGACGCAATGATGAACCAGCAGTGGGTGAACGTGGAAGATGGGTGCATCTTGAAGCGGGTGGGCCTTGAGGGGATGTGTGAGAACCCTGCCGTCCCTGAAGGGACTCGGATTTATTCCCCGCTCTTCCCAGCGCTGAAGCGCTGGGCTAAACTCTTTCGCCCTGGCCGCTTTTGGCGAAAGAGCGGGAGATCGACAGGGTTTGCGCTCCTTGCAATTTCTCTTCTCACCGCTTGCTCCAGCGAGAAGCCGACAACGCCTGTGGCACCTGAGGTTGTCCGCGACATGGCGCTGTTCACCGCGCAACGCACCACCGTCCCCGATTATGTTGAAGCCACGGGCACGGTACAGGCGGAGCAGTCGGCGCAACTAGCCAGCCAGGTGATGGGGACGATCACCCGGGTCAACGTCCATGAGGGTGATCGCGTGCGGCGGGGCCAAGTGCTGATCACAATCGATGCAGCACAACAGCGATCTGCCTACGACAGCGCCAAGGCTGGCCTGCAAGCCTCGCAGGAAAACATCGCCGCTGCGGACGCCGACTACGCGCTGGCGGAATCGACGATGAAGCGCTACCAGATGCTGTACGACAAAAAGTCGGTCAGCCCGCAAGAGTTCGATGAGGTCAAGACCAAGCTGACTGCGGCTAAGGCGCGACGCGATGCCAGCCACGCCGGACGAACCCAAGCCGAAGCCGGAGTTTCCCAGGCCAGCACGGCGATGGGCTTCACCAACATTCGCGCGCCGTTCGACGGGCTGGTGATCGCGAAGCTGGTCGACCCCGGCGCCATGGCCGCGCCCGGGGTTCCGCTGCTGATCGTCGAAGACCCGAGCCACTTTCGCCTGGAAGCCACGGTGGACGAAAGCAAAATGGGCGCCGTCCGGCTGGGCCAAGCAGCACCGGTGGTGATCGACGCGCTCGGCGACCAGGCGATTACCGGTAAAGTTGTGCAGATTGTGCCCGCGGCCGATCCGGCCAGCCGTACGTTTACCGTGAAGATCGACCTTCCCTCCAATCCGCAGATTCGCTCGGGACTGTTTGGGCGGGCGCGCTTCCCGCGCGGGCAGCGCGAGTCGGTAGTAATTCCTCAGACTGCGGTCGTTCAGCGCGGACAGTTGCAGGGAGTCTACGTTATGGGAAAGGACCAACTGGCTAGCCTGCGCTACGTCACGCTGGGCGCGCCTTCAGCTCATCAGGTCGAGGTTCTTTCCGGACTCCAATCCGGGGACCAGGTGATCGCCGAGCCGGGAGATCGGGAGTTGAGCGGCAAGCAGGTCGAGGCGAAGTGATGGCCGAGATCAAGACACCAATGCGGATGGCGGGCGCGATGGCTTCGCATTTTATCAATTCGAAGCTGACGCCGCTGTTCGTGGCAGCGTCGCTGTTGCTGGGCGCGTTCGCCATTTGGAAAACCCCGCGCGAAGAGGAGCCGCAGATCGTTGTGCCCATGCTCGACGTCTTCGTGCAGATGCCGGGCGCCTCGCCCGCCGAAGTCGAGCAACGGGCCAGCATTCCGATGGAGCGGCTACTGCGCGAGGTGCCGGGAGTGGAGTACGTGTACTCCATCTCGCAGCCGGGCATGAGCTTGTTGGTAGTGCGCTTCTATGTGGGGACCAAGGAAGAAGACGCGATCGTCAAGACCTACAACAAGCTGTACTCCAACTTCGATCGCATTCCGCAAGGCGTTTCGCAACCCCTGATCAAAGTTCGCTCCATCGACGACGTGCCGATTATGGCGCTGACGCTGTGGGGCAGGAACTACGACAGCTATCAACTGCGTCAGATCGCGGGCGAACTGGAGAGCCAGCTCAAGCAACTGGAGAACGTCTCCGAAACCAAGATTATCGGTGGGCTGCCACGGCAGGTGCGGGTCACCCTCGACACGCAGAAGCTGGCGGCGTATGGCATGACACCGGGAGCCGTGGTTGCCCAGTTGCAACAAGCCAATGCCCGCGGCGATGCCGGCAGCTTCGCGCGCGATAACCAGGAGTTCGCCGTAGAAGCGGGACGATTCCTCGGCACCGCGAACGACCTGCGGCAGATTGTTGTTGGTGTGCACCAGGGAAGGCCGGTATATCTGCGCGATGTTGCCGCCTCGATCGCTGACGGCCCTTCTGAACCGCAGGATTACGTTCTCTACGCCAACGGCGCGGCTGCGAATAGCACGGTGCGCGGCGACTATCCGGCGGTAACGATCACGCTGGCCAAACGCAAGGGCACTAACGCAACGGACATCACCCAGGCGGCGGAAAAGAAGATTGAGTCGCTGCGCGGATACCTGCTTCCGTCTGACCTGAACGTCACCGTCACCCGCAACTACGGCGAGACCGCGAAAGACAAGTCCGATGAACTGCTAAAGCACCTGTTGATCGCGACGCTTTCAGTCACGCTGCTGATTGCCCTGGCGCTCGGGTGGCGCGAATCGGGTGTAGTGCTGGTTGCGATTCCGGTCACCCTGGCGCTGACGCTATTCATCTTCTACTTCTTCGGATACACGCTGAACCGGGTGACGCTGTTCGCGCTGATTTTCTCCATCGGCATTTTGGTGGATGACGCCATTGTCGTGGTGGAGAATATCGTGCGGCATTTTCGAATGCCCACGAACTGCGGGCGCAATCTGAGCGCCATCGCCGTCGAAGCGGTGGATGAGGTTGGCAATCCTACGATTCTGGCGACGTTCGCCGTTATCGCCGCCATTTTGCCGATGGCTTTTGTGCGCGGACTGATGGGCCCCTACATGCGGCCAATCCCAGTGGGAGCATCCGCGGCGATGTTGTTTTCGCTGATTGTGGCGTTCATCGTTTCGCCGTGGTCGGCGTTGCGCCTGCTGCACCACTACGCCGAGCGCACCACCGACGAGCACGAACCCGAAGGTTGGACGACACGCCTATACCGGCGGATCATGAATCCGCTGGTCGAGAAGGCAAAACGGCGTTGGATATTTCTCGGCAGCATGGTGGTGCTGTTGCTGCTCGCCTGCTCCCTGGTGACGTTCAAATTGGTGAAAGTGAAGATGCTGCCGTTCGACAATAAGAGCGAGTTCCAGGTCATTGTTGACATGCCGAACGGCACCACGCTGGAGCAGACGACACGCGTGGCGCAGGAACTGGGACAGTATCTGGGCAAGCAGCCCGAAGTGGAGAACTACCAGATTTACGCAGGCACGTCGGGCCCGTACAACTTCAATGGACTGGTCCGGCATTATTTCCTGCGGCGCGGCGCCAATCAGGCCGACATCCAGGTCAACTTGCAAAATCGCCACCAGCGCAGCACGCAAAGCCACGAGATCGCTAAGCGGCTGCGGCCTGGCCTGGTGGAGATTGGCAACAAGTATGGCGCGCGCCTGAAGGTTGCCGAGGTCCCCCCCGGTCCGCCGGTTCTGGAGACGCTGGTCGCCGAAGTGTACGGGCCGGACTACCAGCAGCAGATTGAACTGGCGAAGAAGATCAAGCACATCTTCCAGACCACGCCCGGCGTGGTGGACGTGGACTGGTATGTCGAAGACCCGCAGGCGAAGTACGATGTAAAGGTAGACCTCGACAAGGCTGCTCTGAATGGCGTTTCCGCGGCGGCAGTGGCGGAGACCGTGCACATCGGACTCGACGGTGCAACTGCAGGTTTGCTGCACGATTCCAAATCGCGCGAAGACGTCCCCATTCACGTGCAACTCGACCGCCCCGGACGCTCGGCCATTGAGTCACTGACCGCGCTGCGGATGCCCACGGCGAGTGGCGGCCAGGTATCAATCGCGGAGGTCACCGATGTCGAGAAGAAGACCATCGACATTAGCCGCTATGGTAAGAACTTGCGCCCGGTGGTGTATGTGCTGGGCGATGTGGCGGGCCAGGAGGAAAGCCCCGTCTATGCCATCATGAAGATGGGAAAAGCTATCGACCAGTTGAAGACGCCGGAGGGATATCAGGTCAAGCAGTACAACGCGGCCATGCCCACGGAGACCGACCGGCTGGCGGTGAAGTGGGACGGCGAGTGGCACATCACCATCGAGGTCTTCCGCGACCTCGGCCTGGCGTTCGGCGCGGTGCTAGTGCTAATTTACGTGCTGGTGGTGGGCTGGTTCCGGTCATTCATCACGCCGCTGGTGATTATGGCTCCCATCCCGCTGACGCTGGTCGGCATTCTGCCGGCGCATGCGCTGATGGGCGCGTTCTTCACCGCGACCTCGATGATCGGCTTCATCGCCGGGGCCGGAATCATCGTGAGGAATTCCATCATCCTGGTGGACTTTATCGAGCTGCGCCGCGAGCAAGGCATGACCCTGGAGCACGCAGTCGTCGATGCCGGCGCGGTACGTTTTCGCCCGATGCTGCTGACCGCTGCCGCCGTAGTGGTGGGCGCCAGCGTGATTCTCTTCGACCCGATTTTTCAGGGACTCGCAATTTCTCTTATGGCCGGGGAAGTGGCTTCGACGCTGTTGTCGCGTATGGCCGTTCCTGTTCTGTATTACATGGTTGAAAAACGCAAATTGCCGGCGGCACCAACCCTAGAGTGCGCGCCTGACGCTTCGGAGGTACACGCATGACAATCGAACGTGGTTTGCGACTGATGGCGGGAGTGTTCGTGCTGCTCTCGCTGGCGCTGGGATATTGGGTCAGTCCCTACTGGTATCTGTTCACCGGCTTCGTAGGGTTGAACCTGCTGCAATCGGCATTCACCAACTGGTGTCCGGGAATGTGGATGCTGGCGAAGCTTGGATTAAAGCCGGCGGGAGGAGTGTAATAGAAACATGCATGGCTGGGTTCCAATAATCTTGCTTCTGGTTGTCTACGTCGTGCTGACGCAGTGGCTGCTGCCGAAGCTCGGCGTTCCCACTTGAAGGAGCCAAAGTAGCGCCGGGTCTCGGTGCGAAACCACGCAGAAACCGCGTCCACGAATCAAGTAACGTCAGCGGCGAGATCATGTCGCGATGGGTGGGCCGTGAGCTCGACCTTCACGGCGAGAGCAGGCCCCAAAAAAGCGAAAAAGCAGATCTCTGGCGGGCTGAAGCCCGCTCGAGATGGCAAAAACCACGCGCTTATCGGCGCACCAAAAGGTGTGCCCCTTCAAGACGCACGCTTAAATCGACTTTTTCAGCAGCCTGTAGATGTCGTTTCTTCTTTACTCATGGAGCAGCGCCGGTAGCTCCAGCGCTGGAGTTCGAAACTACCTAACTATTGAGGAGTGCATTATGAAGGAATTGAAATCACTGGTTATGGCAGCAACCGTTGTGTTGGCATTCGCGGCCCCAGCAGCCCTGGCTCAGGGCCAGGGCCCTGGAATGGGAATGTCCAACTACAACCCCAAGACGGAGGTCACGGTCAAGGGAGTAGTTGAAGAGGTGCAGCAGCTGCAGGGGAGACATGGCTGGATGGGTACTCACCTGCTACTGAAGACTGACTCGGGAACCCTGGACGTACACGCGGGGCCGTCGGGTTACATCACGGAAAACCATTTCGCATTCGCTAAAGGCGACGCAATTGAGGTCATCGGATCCAAGGTCACGATCCAGGACAAGGGCGCGTTACTGGCGCGTGAAATCGTCAAACAGGGGAAGACTCTAACTCTGCGCAACGCCCAGGGCATTCCCGAATGGTCGGGTAGCCGGTGGCGCAACAACTGACTGGCGATTAACTTCTGAAGGAGCACGTGCGGGGTGCTCCGCTTTTTTGTGGGTTAACCTTCCGAGAGAAAAATGGCCCATCGTATTTGCCCTTGGTGGCTGGGGTACTGGTTGATTTGTCCAGTGCGGCTGGTTTGGCAAAGCCCCCGCGAGATACTTGCTCCGTACGTTCGTGCGGGTATGACGGTGCTCGAGCCCGGCCCAGGTATGGGCTACTTCACGCTGGAGCTAGCGCGGCTGGTGGGACCATCCGGACGTGCGATCGCGGTGGATGTCCAGCCGAAGATGATCGATCGGCTGAAACGCCGCGCCGCGAAGGACGGACTTCTTGACCGGCTGGAAGCGCGAACCGCTCCTGCTGAGTCGATGGGTATTGCAGACCTGCAAGCTTCTGTTGACTTCACTCTCGCATTTGCCGTGGTGCATGAATTTCCCGATGCGGGGCGGTTCTTTGTAGAGGTGGCCTCGGCTTCTAAGCCCGGCGCGACCATTCTCCTCGCGGAACCCAGCGGGCACGTCAAGGGAACTGCGTTCGACGCTGAATTGCAGGCTGCGAACGCGGCTGGCTTCGAATTAATCGAACGCCCAAGCATTGGTCGCAGCCATTCTGCGCTACTCAGAAAGAAGTGAGAGCGCCCGCCTTATTTTCCACTTCCATGAAGAGCACGCAGTTGTTTGTCGCCGGCTTGGCTGATTCGCAGCTATTGGCCGATTGGGCCGGACTGGTGCCGTCAGCGCGTGAGCCCGAGGTATGGACCTACGGCTTGGGAAGATGGAAGGCGTCTGGGATGTAATCGGTCCAACGCCGCTGATTAGGCGTAGCCTTACGGTCCGGGATAGCGTTTCATGGCCAAGGGTGCGATGGCTTTATCGTAGGCATAAGATAAGCATAGTAGGGCGAAATGGTTTGACTCAGTTGGAGCCGTCGGCTACTCTCGACCCTGTAAGCGATGAGCATCGGCGCATCCGGTGCGTTGGCGCGGGCACGCGTTTGGGTATTCCCACCACCTTCAATCAGGCACATGACCGCTATCGTTTACAACGCAATGAGTTTCTTGAGCTTGTCAGCCGTCGCCATACCAGCGCCTGGGCAAATGGTCAGCGTCACGGTCTTCGCTCTTGCTTGCGCCACCATGTTCTACGTGCTGTTCGGCTACCCGCTGTTGCTGAGCTGGATGGCCGCGCGCGCCAACAATCCTGTCCATAAAGACGATAAGGTCCGCACTGTTTCTTTTGTTATCGCGGTCTACAACGGAGAGAAATTTCTTGAGCGCAAACTGAAAACGATTTTGAGCCTGAACTATCCCCGCGAGCGGATGGACATCCTGGTGGTTTCCGACGGCTCGACCGACCGCACCGAGGAAATCGCGCGTGGCTTCGCCAGCCAGGGAGTGCGCTTTCTGCGGGTTCCGCACGGCGGCAAAGCCGCGGCGTTGAATGCCGCGGTTCCCCTGGTTGCGGGCGAGATACTGGTGCTCAACGATGTTCGCCAGACGCTCGATCCCGACTGTCTGCGCAAAGTCGTTGCGTGCTTTGGCGATCCAAAAGTTGGCTCCGTCAGCCCCAGGACCGTCATCGTCGAAGGCGACAGCCACGAGGAAGCAACCACCAGCGCCTATTGGCGTTATGAAGACTGGATACGCCAGCGTCTCACGATCATTGACTCGACCTTCGGTTACAGCGGCGCCTTCGCGGCGATGCGACGTTCACTATGGACGCCCCTTCCACCCGGCACGCTTCTGGACGACGTTTATGTGCCGCTGAAGGCGTTCTTCCAAGGTTACCGAATCCTATACGAGCCAACGGCCACGATGTATGACTACCCGACCGTGCTGCACTCCGAGTTTCGCCGCAAGGTACGGCTGCAGGCAGGTCTGTACCAGATGCTCACGCTCATGCCCGAGCTGCTCAGCCGCCGCAACCGAATGCGATTCCATTTCTTGTCTGCCAAATACGGGCGCATTGTCATACCCTATTGCATGATTGCGATTGCGCTAACGACGTTCGGCCTGCCGCCGTTCTGGCGAAGCCTGGCAGCTTGGGGACAGGTGATGTTCTATGGATTGGCGGCGCTTGATCCACTGGTACGGGACCGTTTCCCGCTGAAGAAGGTGACCTCTCCGATTCGGACCTTCGTAGTTTTGATGGCCGCCTCGCTCGCCGCTGTGCGGGTCTATTTCGTAACGCCTACCAGTATGTGGAAAGAGGTCTCGTACCGGAGTGCAACATCTGAGTCCGTTCCCCAGCCAAGCGAAGCAGCGGAGCCGAAGCTACCCACCAGCACCGGGGCCTGAATTGGGATCGCCTGGAATTGCTGTGTCCGGGTAGCGCGGTTGCCATAGGTTCACCGAGGGGCTTTCAGCCGACGACAGATCTGCGCCGCCGGCTGATTCCGGTTCAGTTGGGAACGGATCGGGCTCACGCGACGCTTCAGCGCCGCCTTACCCGGACATCGAAAGCAAAACAGGCCTAAACTCCTCTGTCTTAGCTTGCTTTTTTGTTGCGCGCCAGGGTTACGAAGAAATCGCGGCTGATCGGCTCGATCGTCGCTGTGGCCTCGGGGAACTGCTTGAAAATCTGCTTCAGTCGCTCCTCGCTGTAGAGGAACAGGTCGCAGCGATTCTTATAGCGCAGGCTGCGCTGCCATCCGAGCAGGCCGCCCGCCACGGGGAACGAAAAGAAGGCCTTGTCCTTCGTCAGCGACAATACTTTGGCAACCACTTTCTCGGGATCGGGCATGTAGTCCATGAAACCCATCACGATGACGTAGTCGAAGGCTTCCTGAGGAGGATACTCGTAGAAATCCGCAACCATGAATTTGCATCGGTCGCCGACGCCGACCTGCTTCGCGTGTTCGGTCGCGATTTGCAGCATGCCTTCGGCGAAGTCGATTCCCTCTACCCGAGCGGCGCCGCGCTGGGCAAGCGTGATGGAGTAGTGCCCCGGCCCACATCCGATGTCAAGTACGCTCTTGCCTGCGATTGGATTGCAACCCTCGACGGACTTCTCGAAGCGCAGCCGCATGCTCTTGCGGAAGAGGCGATTGATGACGCTATCAATCAGCCCGTTTTGATTGCCGTAGATTGCGTCGAAGTCGTTGGCGTACTGGTGGAAGAATGTTTGAGTGCGATCAGGCGACATGAGTATCTACCAGTTGGGGATAATTGCTTAGTACGTTCTTAAAAGTGGTGACATTAAAATCCTGAAAAATTCGGCGGAGTTTCGCTTCGGTGGTTTCCAGATTAACGTACGACTTGAACCGGCGTATCCGGCTCATGGGTAACTGGGGATGCCCCGGGTCAATTTCCCGCGGATGAATGTAGAACACCACAGGGCGGCCTTCGGCAAGGACTTGCAAGGCCATCTTGCGAATCAACCAATAAGGAAACAGCCGCAGATAGCCGCCGCCGAAGAAGCATATCGGCCTACCTAGCAAGTCGGCGACGGTGATCGGCACCTCCAACAGCGCCTCATGCTCGCCGATGCGGTGAGGTTCGCGCCGCCCCTGGGGCATTCCGCCGTGTCCCCGCTGCGCCGGAAATACCGAGGAATCATAACGGTAGCCCGCTTCAGCCAGCGCGTCGAAAAACCACGGAGTTTCGTCGGTGGTCGAAAACCCTGGTGCGCGATAGCCCACTACTTCACCTCCGGAGATGTCTTCCAGCAGCCCGCGAGCGCTGCGGACATCCTCGTAGAACTCCGTACGACTCAGTTCGTACACCAAGCGATGTCCATAACCGTGTGACGCAATCTCATGTCCGCGGTTGGCGGCTTCCTTTACCAGGTGTGGAAAGCGCTCAGCCACCCAACCCAGGAAAAAGCAAGTCACCTGCACGTTCTTGTCGCTGAACAGATCCAACAGCTTGGTAAAATTCCTCTCCACGCGGGAGGGCAGACTCGCCCACTGATCTATGGAAGGCACACTCGGGTCATCCAAAATATGGAACCAGTCTTCAACGTCAACCGAGAAAATTGAGGTCTGCATGGCCATATGCGGTTAGCTAGGTATATAACGTTTTCCATGTCTTGCACAAGACAGGCTAACCTTGTCTCCCCCCGATACTGTTAAAGCGAAGCAAGGGGCGGGCATTAAAGGGGTGCTGCTATTGCGAGTTTAACCGGTTGAATTCGCCGCACCTTGACCTTCACTTCTACCCGCGAGCCCAGTCGGTTGATGATCGAGATGAGACGATCGACAGTAAAACGGCCCAGGTTCGCATTGCGGATGCGAGAGAAGTCGGCGGCCGCCATCCCGGTGCGGCCGTGCGCCGCACGCACGCTTAAGCCCTCCCTATCGAGGGCTTTGATGATTTCAGAGGCAAACGCCGGCTTTGCAACCCGTGTCAGCAGTCAGGTTGGTGCGTATATCGCTTAAGCATGGGCCAACGTACTGCGTGACTTGGCCCGCTGGTGTGCCCACTGCGCGATGTCGGCAATCCCCGCAATGGCCGCATCCACTTCTTGCGCCGTGTTGAAGGCGCCGATCGAAAATCGCACGCCGCCATCTCGCGTGAGGGTTCCCAGTTGCTTATGCACCAGCGGCGCGCAATGCAAGCCGGTGCGGGTCGCGATGTTGTGGTCTACGTCGAGCATGACCCCGATGTCACCGGGATCGACGCCCTCCAGGTTCATGAGAATGGTCGAGAGGTGATTTTCCAAGCTGTCGCAACAGTACAGTTCGACACCTTCGATTCGCCGCAATCCATCCACGAGTTTCTGCGCTAACTGCATCTCGCGCGCATGTACACTCGCGATGCCGTTCTCGTCCAACCAGTCTTGTCCGGCCCACAACGACGCCACACCGACCATGTTCGGAGTGCCGTACTCGAGCCGCCAGGGATATTCATCAAGGTGGTACGGATGCGCCGACCGAACACCGGTTCCGCCGCTGCGCACTTGTTTAACTTCTACGTGCTTGCGAATGCAGAGGCCGCCGATGCCCATGCTGCCCATGAGTGCCTTGTGGCCGGTGAATGCAACTACGTCGATGTTCATCTCCCGCATGTTGATGGGAACGATGCCGGCGGTCTGCGCGGTATCTACCACAAAGGTTACGCCGCGCTCGCGGCAGAGGGTTCCTATCTCTTTAATCGGTTGCACCGTGCCGATCACGTTCGAGCCGTGGTTGACGACGAGCAGCCTGGTGTTAGGCCGCATCGCCCTGGCGATATTGTCGGGATCGACAAACCCCGCGGCGTCGAAGGGGAGGAACGTGGCTTCGGCTCCGTGGTCGCGAACCATATGGTTGACCGGCCGGATTACGGAGTTATGTTCGAGGTTGGTGGTGATGATGTGGTCGCCGGGCGAAACCAGCCCGGGGATGATGAGATTGAGCGCATCGGTCACGTTGTAGCCGAAGACCAGCCGGTCCGACGCGTCCTCGTCGCCGCCGAAGAACTTCGTCATGCGCTTGCGAAGACGGTCGAGCAACGAACCTGCTTCCATTGCCAGGTCGTAGCCGCTGCGTCCGGGATTGACGCCGTGGGTGCGATAGAACTCGTCCATGAACCGGTAAACGCTTTCCGGCTTGGG
Organism: uncultured Acidobacteriaceae bacterium; assembly: GCA_963763725.1. Lineage (GTDB taxonomy): Bacteria > Acidobacteriota > Terriglobia > Terriglobales > Acidobacteriaceae > Bog-257. The sequence continues at coordinate 202,653 of CAVXQI010000012.1, read as the reverse complement.
CCACACCGTGGCTGCATTATCGAAATAGATCAGTGCTTTTTCCATGGCTACACCTCAAAACCAAAGGTTATTCACCGAATCCTCTAACCGCCCGTGGCAGAAGTCGCAATTCTGAAAAGAGGATCCCTGAGCGGCTAAAGCCACATTCATTCTGCGGCACGGCTGAAGCCGCGCGCTTCCAAAAACGGCACATTCACCACGGGCTGCTAAGAATCTTTGGGCTTCAGGGGCTGGGTGAGAACTGTGCCGTCCCCTGAAGGGGACTCGATCTTATTTTCCACTCTACCCAGCGCTGAAGCGCTGGGCTAAGCTCTTTCGCCCCTGCGGGGCTTCCTTTTGCGCAATTCGTTCCACCTACCCAACTCAAAAACGAGTACTCAGACATCTTTTTCAGGCCCTGAGGGATTGTCCCTCAGCGGCTAAAGCCGAGCTCTTGGTTGATTCAACGGCACGCCTTAAGGCGTGCCCCTTCAAAGCAGAACCACACCAACTGTAGTACTGCCCCAAAATCAATCCTGCCCTCGCCCAGTGGCTAGAGAATGCGAAATCGTCCTAGTGGAACTCCCACTTGATGAAGGGCTGGTTCAACTCGGACATCGCATTGACAATTAGTTCGGCCAATCCGCCGTACAAGATGCCAGACTTCTCCCAAACTCCGTAGTACTGAAACAAATCGCGGAACTGGCCTTTGCAGTTGGAGCAAGGCGCACAAACATATTTCTTCACCTCCGGGCCCGGACAATCGGCAAAGGCATCGAGTATCTGCTTGAGTTTCATTCTCCCCGCAACCGAAAATCGCCAATCTTCAAAGTTGTATCCGGACATGACGGCGAAACCGGAGCCACCGCCGCAGCAGTAGTTGTCGACGCCGTGCGGTGTCATCTCGCGGAACTGCGGACAGATCGTGCGCAGGATTTCGCGTTGCGGTTCTACGATTCCCATCATGCGGACCATGTTGCAGGGATCGTGCAGCGTGACCGGGAAGTCGTTTCTTGAGGGATCGAGCTTCAGCCGTCCGCTCCTGACGATGTCGCGCAGCAGCACCAGCGCGCTTTCGCGCGGGATATTTAACTCTCCGGTAAGGATGCGATCGGCAGTGACCATGGACGCCTTGTGTCCGTGACCGCACTCGCCCAGCACAATCTTCTTCACCTTGAGTTTCCGTGCCGCTTCGGCTTGCTTCACGGCCACTCGGGCAAGCTGCGCATCGTCATACCACAGACCGTAATTGACGCTATCGTAACCAGCGAGTTCGCTTGACATCGTCCAACTGATGCCCGCCGCTTCCAGGATGATGGCGAAGGCCATCGGATTCTCGGGCCAGGCCAGGATTTCGCCTGCATTGTGAATCAGCAGAACGTCCGCGCCTTCCTTGTCCCAGGGCGTCTCGATGGTCAGACCGGTCTGGTCGCGGATCTCATCGTCGAGAAAGGCAACGTTGTCGCGCACCGCGCGAGCGTTCATGCCGGTCGACGAGCCCACACGAAGTTGAAGCACTGAGCCTTTCTCGTGAAGCTCCTTGGGGGCGATCCCCATTTCCATACTGAACAGCTTGCGGATTTCACGCGTGAGCAGCGCGTTGTCCACGGCCATGGGACAAGCCTGCGCGCAACGGCGGCATAGTGTGCAACGGTAGGCGGATTCGAGCAGACGACCGAGCGTGGCCGCCGTCAGATCGATATGCTCCCCTTTGATCCACGCCAGTGTCTCCCCTCCGCGCTTGCCGTACTCATTCACCAGGCGGCGGAAAACTTCACTGCGGAAGGTGGGACGGTACACCTCATCATGACCGCTCGCGGTGTAGATAGGGCACGCTTCAACGCAAGTCTGGCAGCGCGCGCAATGGTCGAGCGAGAGCTGGAGTTGCTCGAGGAAGGTCCAGTTATTGTCGGCGCTCAGTAGTTTTTGAAGGCCGGAAAGGAAGCGCTCGACGAATTCGTGCTCTTCTTGCGGTGTCTGCGGCCGCACCAGCCCCAGCGCGGAGAAGCCGTCGAGTGACGTATCGATCTTGCCGGCTACGTTCTGGTTAAGAATCTTGCGCGGAGGCAGGTCGGCGATGTCATCGTAAGGCGCAGGCAGCGGCATCAGACTCTGCACCGGCGTCTGGCTCAATTGGCCGCTCTTGCTCGCGATGTCGCCAGGACTACGCACGTTTGCCGGCTCCATTCCGGTTTACATCCGCAACCACCTCCGACCATGCCGCTGTGCCGGCCGCGATGTGAGGCGCCGCCCATGATGGTCTGCGTTGCAGGTTGACCGCGAGGGTTTCCGCGGCGTGCGGATCGTGCGAACTGGGTGAGTCGTCCCACCGCACCCGATGCCACGTGAAGTACTTCATGTAGGCGTGCGTCATGTGGGTGAAAGGAAAGTAGGCCAGAAAGAAGGCGACCAAGCCGGCGTGGAAACGCCGCGCCACCGCATGATTGCCGAGGCTCGCTGGAAACCTCATCAGGTCCAGAACCAGGCTGTCGAGTCCATCGGACCTGGTAAGGAGTAACAGCATGCCAGTCGCGAAGATCGATCCCAATAGCAACAAATCGAAGATGCCGATGCGCGTGGTAAACGCTTTTAGGCGGGGATGCTGCGTGCGTAGGCCGAGCAGACCAATAGAGCCACTAAAGCCTAGAACACATGCCAAACGGTAGCTGTTCAGCACCGCGGCGTGAAAGGCGCTAAAGCTGGCAACGGCTGGTAACAAAACCTCGAGAACCGCTAAAACCGTGGCCAGCAGATACAAGTAGAGCCCCCAATGCAGGAGCCACGACCATAGCCACAATCCGCGAAAGTTCTGCCACACGCTGCGGAGCAGAAAAACTTCTTTCAGAACGAACGCCGCCTCGCTCCGATGGCTGGTTTCGACCGGCTTCGTCCACCAGTCAGACTGCTCAAAGTAGGAGCCGCCGTAGCGCTGGCGTTCGCGTGGTCCTTTGGGTAGGGGGTAGAGTTCCCAGCGCAGAGGGGTGGGCATGCGTAGGAACTTGACGACACGGAGAGCATTGCCGGCGAAGAAGATCACTAGCGCTAGTGAGATGAGAATCAGCATCAGCATCGGTCTTCACCAGTTTGTCCACCCCCAGGCGGCAGGGTGCGCCGGAGGCTCGTGCTGCTACACGCAGCCCGTTGGTTTTGGCAGTCCAGCCACTTTGCAAGCCCCCTTGGCTGGCCCGGAGGGAAACAAGCTGTAGATTTCCCGCAAGGAGAAGCCGGTCTCTTTGCAGAGCTTGCGTATCATGGGCGCGATCTCAAACTCCTGAAAGTAGCCGCGAATGTAGTTGATGACTTTCCAATGAGCGTCGGTCAGTTCGTTAACACCATCAGTGCGGGCCAAGGCCAGCGCTAAGCGATCGTCCCAAAGTTCAGGCTGCTGAATGAAACCGTCTTCGTCCACTTCCACCTCGTGGTTGTTCCAAGTGAATACCTGAAGAATCCCTTGCGATGAGTCCATGTCGCCTCGGGCATAACGCGCAGATTGCAGATATGTTGCCGACCTCAATCGTAGGAAAGTCGCGAGGAAGAATACATAAAGAACTTCTGATTGATTTCGGGGGTGACGAGGAAGGTGAAAGTGAAAGCGCCTGGGGAGTTCTAGTTCGTTAGGCGGACTCCGAAAAAAGTCGCCAGCTGCGAAGGACGGCTCTACGAATATTGACTTGCTCAGGACCTCGTCGGGAAGAGGCCGGATTGTGGCTCAATTTTTAGCTCTGACCGTTTCCGGCCGCGACTCGGCGCCCGGTTTCACGATATTGCCCCATGCCAGAGCGGTGGAAAGCACCATCAAAGTTGTGGTGGCAACGTATGGCATTAGCGCGTCGAGCAGTGCTTCCAAATGCATCACGTCCGAAACTGCAACTTTGAGCAGAAAAGATTCTGCACCGGTGACACGGTGACATTCCAGAACTTCCGGATGCCTGCCCGCGACCTCCATGAAACGGCCGAGGTTCTCGCCGCCGACTTTGACGTTGACGAAAGCCAGGATGGGCAGGCCAACTCTGGCCGGGTCAATCTGAGCGCGATAGCCGATGATAATTCCAGCCTCTTCCATTTTGTGAACACGTTCGGTCACGGCAGGAGTGGAGAGTCCTACGATGCGGCCGAGTTCAGCGAACGGCATTCGGGCATTCTGTTGCAGTTCGCTTAGGATTTTCCAGCCGATATCATCCAGCAGATGTTCGGCAGTTTGTTCCTTCATGCCAACTCCAGCGGACAAACAGACCGCACGCCTATCCCCGACCCTGACACATGATAAGCAGGGATACCGCAAGGGTTCGGTTGCAGCCGTCACAAATATAAGTGATCCGGGGCGGCGCCGGTGGTTTATCGTCACCTAGGCTGCGTAAATATCGGCAAGGTCCCTGCGCAACCACCACCGGCTGGAAGCCGCACATCAAAAAGGAGTTCGCAAGATTTGTCGGGAATGATGCCATCGCCTGCTTGGTCGTGGAGGTCGCTGCTCGTGGTTGCACTGATGTTGCTGCTCCCCTATATCGCATCGGTAGCGGAACCGCAAAAAGCCGGCGCCCGATTCGATCCGCCGTATCCCATACGGTCGCAGCCACCATCGAACGACGTCGAATTCGATGCTAGCCAGCCTCGCCTTACCCCTTTCAAGTTGATAGCGAACTGGATTGTGCTTTCCATCAAGATCAACGGTCGTGAATGCCGGATGTTGCTTGACACCGGAGCCCCCAATGTTATCTCCCCGAGCGCAGCGGCCACTCTCGGACTGGATGTGGAAGGAAAGTTTGCAGGGTTTGGAGCCGGCAAGAGGGAAGTTAGCGGAGGTGAGGCCACGGTCTCGCGCCTGCGGATTGGAAACGTCGTTTTGCACAACCAGACTTTCCACGTGATAGCGCTGCCCTATGCTTTCACGCACGGCTTCAGTCCCGTCATCGAAGGAGTGATCGGCTATGAAGTTTTCCAGGGATTGGTGGTAAGCATTGATTTCCAGCAGGCCACCGTTCGCTTCCTCGACCCGGCGACGTTTCACTATCACGGCAAAGGGCTGGCCGTTCCCTTTTATCTGGAGGAACGAGTGCCGGTGGTTGCCGGAAGAGTGGACGCCCTGCAGGGCTCATTTCAAATCGACACCGGATCTGACGGCTCCCTCAGCCTCACCTCGCCATTTGTCGCCCGCAACGATCTGATCCGAAAGTATTCGGCCCATGTTCACGGTTTCGCGGGCGAGGGCGTGGGAGGCCGGGAAAACGCCTACTTCGTGCGCGCCCGAGTGCTCGACATCGGCGGCGCATACGTGCCTGCGGTGATAACTGAACTTCTAGGTGACACTGGCGGCGTTGGCGCCTCGCCGGATGTCGCCGGCTTCATCGGGACCGAAATTCTCAAGCGCTTCAACCTCACGTTCGACTATTCGCGCAACACGATCTATTTCGAGAAGAACGCAAACTACAATCGGCCGAGCGTATTTAACCGGGCGGGTCTGGCGCCACGAATTACCTCCGAGGGCTTGAAAGTGGCCAGCGTATTCGAAGATAGTCCGGCTGCAGCGGCAGGGATCTCGCCCGGCGATACCATCCTGGCCATCAATGGGCACAGCGGCGATCGGTTGAACGGTCCATTCTTGTTTGACATCTTCCGCCGGCCGGTGGGAACTATCGTCCGGCTAAGGATTCTTCATGCCGGGGTGGAGAAAAGCGTACAGCTCAAGCTCCGCGACTTGCTGTGAGATCGAAACGCATGGCCGTTGGTCACGGAATCCTGTGCCGAGAATCACTGCCGATCTCCGAAAGTTGGCGAATACTGAAAACTACGCGTGTCTTGTCAGTGCCTGACGCTGAGCGGCATGGGCGATGCCGGGAACGGCAATCGATGACCGCCCAACCGCGGTGAACGGACAGCAGCGCGAAGGAGAGATAATGCATACCAAGCACTTGGGGATCAACAGCAAACTCATCCATGCGGGTTACACGGCGGATGCCAGCGGTGCGGTCAACGTCCCCATCTACCAGACTTCCACCTTCGCATTCAAAAATGCCGCGCACGGTGCGGCGCTCTTCGCCGGCGAGGAAGATGGATTCATCTACACGCGCATCGGAAATCCAACGATTCGCGCCCTGGAAGACAGCGTCGCCGAACTGGAGAATGGTTGCGGAGGCATCGCCACGAGCTCTGGCATGGGCGCCATCTGCACCGTGTATTTAGCTCTGCTGGAGAGCGGCGCGCACATGGTGAGCACGGCATCGGTATATGGTCCCAGCCGCGGGCTGATGGAAAAAGACTTTTCGCGCTTCGGCGTGCAGTCAACGTACGTCGACACATCCGACTTGACCCAGGTTGAGAAGGCTTTGCGGCCCAACACAAGATTGGTCTATGTCGAGACGCCTTCGAATCCGACCATGCAGGTTAGCGACATCGAAGCGATCTCCGCCATCGCCCACGCGCATGGCTGCCTGGTGGTGGTGGACAACACCTTTGCCAGCCCTTATCTTCAGCGGCCACTGGAGCTGGGGGCAGACGTGGTGCTTCACTCCGTGACCAAGTTCATCAATGGCCATGCCGACGTCGTGGGCGGAATCATCGTGGCCAAGGAGATGGACATCTACAAGCGTCTGCGCCGGGCGATGGTGAACTCAGGCTGCAACATGGATCCGCACCAGGCGTTTCTGGTGCTGCGCGGCCTTAAGACACTTGGAATCCGTATTGAGCGGGCCCAGCAAAGCGCGATGGAAATCGCCCGCTGGCTGGAGATGCAAGCTGAAGTAAAAGAGGTGCGCTACATCGGTCTAGAGTCACATCCGCAACACCAACTGGCCAGGCGGCAGATGAAAGGCTTCGGCTCCATGATCAGCTTTGAGCTCGAAGGCGGCTTGGAGGCTGGCCGGCTGCTCATGGACGGTGTCCGCCTTGCCACACTGGCGGTTTCGCTCGGGGGGGTTGAGACCCTCATCGAACATCCGGCTTCGATGACCCACGCCAGTATGTCAGCGGAGGCACGACGTGCGGCCGGCTTTAGTGACGGCCTGGTACGCTATTCCGTGGGCATTGAAGACACCGAAGACTTGATTGCCGACCTGCGCCAAGCTCTGGATATAGTTTCAGCCAAGTCACTCCGACGAGCCCAGGAGATCGCCGCACGTGCGGTTCAGAAGGAGCCCGTTCTGATTTGATGGTCCCGGCTTGATCGCGCCTACATTAACTGCCGCCAGGCGCTTTACCCACAGTCGTACCGCGCAAGCGAGGGCCGCATCGATTTTTTCCAGGCGCGGTACCATTACTGAGTAAAATTCTTTTGCGCTGGAAACCACCCCAGCGCGCAGCCCCCCAGGCACAGGTCAAGAGCTAATCCATGAACTCGTATCCAGATCAGATGACGTGGTCCGCGGCCGAGAAAAAAGCAGCTCGCGCCGCTTTTGAGCGTGCCTATCACAAGCAATGCGCTGCTATCGGCGCCAAGGTGAAACAGATGATCACGCAGGCGCCGGACGATCCGCGCGTCATCTGGGGCATCCACGAATATCTTTCCGAGAAGCGCAGAGAGACCGACGAGCTGTTTGACTATCGGTACTCCGTCCTGATTTTCGTATTCGGCCGATTGCTCGGCGAAGGTTGGTTGACCGAAGCTGACTTGGCCGGTCTCTCAAAAGACAAAATGGAAACAATCAGGCGCTTGATAAGCCCTTAAAATTTCACTGGCAGGTTGTTGGTCGCGAAGCATCACCGAAGGGGCACGGCTTCAGCCGTGCCGACAGAACTGCACAAAGGAATTGGCCTTTAGGCCCTGCGGGATTGTCCCTCAGCGGCTAAAGCCGGGCTCTCTGGTTGATTCAACGGCACGCCTGAAGGCGTGCCCCTTCAAAGCAGGATTACAACTCTAAATCAAGGCCCACAAAACTCGAAGGATGGCTTTAATAGTTTCTTAAGCTGCTTTTCATTTCACCACTGCTGGTTGGGGCTGTCCCACGCGCTTGGCCACCTTGAACGTCAGCTTGCGCTCCTTCTTGTCCACGTCCACGATGACATGGTCGCCGTGAAGCACCTCGCCATCGAGGATCTTCATGGCTAGTGGGTCCTGCACCACGCGCTGAATGGCCCGCTTCAGCGGACGCGCGCCATAATTCGGGTCGTACCCTTCGGTGAAGATCAGCTCCTTCGCCTTCGCGGTCAGCTCCAGGCTGATCTTGCGATCTGCCAGCAGCCGGCGCAGGTCTTCGAGCCGTAGATCCACGATCTTCGTGAGCTGCTCTTTGCCGAGCGGATTGAAGATGACAATGTCGTCCACGCGGTTGAGGAACTCGGGCTTGAAGTGCGCCCGTAGCGCCTCCATCACCCGCTGATGAGCTTCGGCAACTTGCTCCTTGGAACGCTCTCCCAGGTCCTGCAGGTAGCTGGAGCCGATGTTCGACGTCATGATGATGATGGTGTTCTTAAAATCGACGATGCGGCCCTTGCCGTCGGTCAGGCGGCCGTCGTCCATGATCTGCAGGAAGACGTTGAATACGTCGGGATGTGCCTTCTCGATTTCGTCGAACAGCACGCACAGCGTATGGCCGGCGGCGTATGGCTTCGGTCAACTGCCCGCCCTCGTCGTAACCGATGTAGCCCGGAGGCGCGCCGATGAGCCGCGACACCGAATGCTTCTCCATGTACTCCGACATATCAATGCGCACCATGGCGTGCTCGTCGTCGAAGAGAAACTCGGCCAGCGCGCGCGCCAACTCGGTCTTGCCCACTCCGGTCGGCCCGAGAAAGATAAACGAGCCAATCGGACGCCGCGGATCGCTCAGCCCCGCCCGTGAACGCCGGATGGCGTTGGCCACGCTCTGAATCGCTTCGTCCTGCCCGACGACGCGCTGCCGCAGACGGTCTTCCATCGTCACCAGCTTCTTGACTTCCCCTTCCAGCATCTTCGACACCGGAATGCCGGTCCACTTGCTGACGATCTTGGCAACGTCTTCCTCGTCCACCTCTTCCTTCAACATCCGCGACTGCTTGCCGTCCATGGCCGCGCCCAGCTTCTTCACCTCCGCTTCGAGTTGCGGCAGCTCGCCATACTTGATCTGCGCGGCGCGATTGTAGTCGCCCTTGCGCGTGGCCTCCTGCTCCTCCAGCTTCAGACGCTCGATGCGCTCCTTGGCCTCGCGCACTTTGGCGATGGCTTCCTTCTCCTGCTTCCACCGCGCCTTCAAGGCGTTGGCTTCTTCTTTTATGTGCGCCAGCTCTTTCTCGACCGCGGCCAGCCGTTCGCGCGAGTTCGCATCGTCTTCGCGCTTGAGTGCCTGGCGCTCGATTTCGAGCTGCGTCGCGCGGCGCTCCAACTGATCGATCTCGGTGGGCATGGAGTCGATCTGGATACGCAGCGATGCCGCAGCTTCGTCAATCAAGTCGATGGCTTTGTCAGGCAGGAAGCGGTCGGAAATGTAGCGATGCGACAACGTTGCCGCCGCCACAATGGCCGAGTCCTTGATACGGACACCGTGATGAACTTCGTACTTCTCCCGCAGGCCACGCAGGATGGCGATGGTGTCCTCCACGTTGGGCTCGCCCACATAAACGATCTGGAAGCGGCGCTCCAGCGCAGCATCTTTCTCGATGTACTTGCGATATTCGTTCAGCGTGGTCGCCCCAATGGCGCGCAATTCGCCGCGCGCCAGGGCGGGCTTAAGCATGTTGGAAGCGTCAATCGCGCCTTCGGCTGCGCCCGCTCCCACCAGCGTGTGCAGCTCGTCGATGAACAAGATGATCTGCCCTTGCGACTGCTCGATCTCTTTCAACACCGCCTTCAGGCGGTCCTCGAATTCACCGCGATACTTCGCGCCCGCCAGCATCGCACCCAGGTCAAGCGACACTACGCGCTTGTTCTTCAACTGTTCCGGAACGTCGCCGGAGATAATGCGCTGCGCCAGGCCTTCGACGATCGCGGTCTTCCCTACCCCCGGCTCGCCGATGAGCACCGGATTGTTCTTGGTGCGGCGCGAAAGCACCTGCACCACGCGCCGCACTTCTTCGTCGCGCCCGATCACAGGATCAAGTTTGCCTTGGCGGGCCAGCTCGGTCAGATCTTTCGCGTAGCGCTCCAGCGCCTGGTACTTAGCTTCGGGATTCTGGTCGGTAACCTTCTGATTGCCGCGCACCGCGGTCAGCGCGCGCAGGATGTTGTCGTACGTCGCGCCCGCCTTCGCCAGGATCTCTTTGGCTGGATCGCGCTTCAGTTTGGTGAGGGCAAGCAGCAGATGCTCGGTCGAGACGTACTCGTCCTTGAAATTGGCCGCCTCTTTGAAGGCATTCTCCAGCATCTGCGAGGCGGCATCGGAGACATGCGCCTGAGTGGCGCCAGTACCGGAAACTTTCGGCAGCTTCTCGATCTCGCTCATGGCCTCGGTTTGCACTGTCGCTACGTGCAGCCCTACGCGCTCCAACAGGGGCGAGACGATGCCCTCGCGGTCTTCCAACAGCGCAGCCAGAATATGTACCGGCTGCAACTCAGGATTGCCGTGCTCGCTGGCCAGATCGTTCGCCCGCTGCATGGCTTCCTGCGCTTTTACCGTTAATTTGTCCCAACGAATTGCCATAGGGTACTCCAGTGAGTAGTGAACAGTGGCTAGTGGTCAGTGGATAGGAACATACGGTCAATGCGATTGCTCTATTATCGCCGCGCTCTGGATCCAGGGTACAGAGTGGCGGGTCGCAGATCGTGCAGGGTCGCAGATCGAAGGCGGCTCTCACTGGCCACTGTCGCCTAGCACCTAACCACTGCTTTCGCCCCCGGTGAGTTCCTTTGGTAAACAAAAGGGAGGCAGATTCGCCTCCCTTGAACTCCCCAGTTCGTCTCCCGCCAGGAATCTCACCGGAAGAGCGAAACTTGGATTAGGCAACCTGCCCCTTGCTTGCGCTCTGGGTCTGGCTCTCGGGCTTCTTACCCTCAAGCGGCTTCTGGCTGCCGATGTTGACCTTGATCTGCTTCGGCTTGGCCTCGGCACGCTTGGCCAACCGGACGTTCAACACGCCATTGGTGTACTCGGCGTGAATGTCGTCAGTGTTCACGGTGTTCGGCAGTGTGAACGAGCGGCTGAAGCTGCCGTAGCGGCGCTCCACGCGACGGAAGTTCTCTTCCTTCTCTTCCTTCTCGAACTTGCGCTCACCACTCACGGTCAAAACGTTGTTTTCCACCCGGATGTCAAGGTCTTTCTCGTCGATGCCAGGCACTTCCAGTTTTAGCTGGACGCTGTGCTCGTCCTCGTAGATGTCAACCGGAGGAGCGAAGGCACCAGTGGTCAGCGATTCTTCGCGCCCCCCGCCATACTGCTGTTCGAACAAACTGTTCATACGGTTCTGCAAAGCGCTCAACTCACGCAACGGGTCCCAACGGGTCAATACAGTCATGGTTCCAAATCCTCCAAGAAATTCTGGTCTTTATGACCTTCGCTAAGTTTGATGCATGACTTAGCGTAAAAGGAGCATAAAATATGAGCGTATAACTGTCAAGTTTGAAGTTTAGTGCTGTGATGATATTAAGCAATTCATTATTAACCACTTATAAAGTCACACGCCCCGTCCAACTGTACCGGATCCGTGGAAATTGTAGGAACGCCCGCCATTGCAAGCTGCCGGTAATCAAGACGGATCTTGAAAACGGACCGGCGTCATGAGCGATGGAGACTGGCAAAGAATCATGGTCTGTAATTGCGGCGCTGGATCATTAGCAGTCTGCGGTTTCCCGCTCTTGCGCAGCGATTGAATAAGTCCCATCTTTCGGCCCGGGAATAAAGGGAGGCGTGCTTCGCGCTTGCTCACTTCTCAATCTGGCAGACGAAGCACTTCAAATACGCCGTTTCCGGCACATTCAACAGGATCGGATGGTCGAGCGACTGGCCGCGCTTCTCCAGGATACGCACTTGGCGGCCTGCATCCGCCGCGGCGGAGCCCAACATTGCCAAGAACTCGCCCTCGCTCACGTGGAACGAACACGAGCAAGTAACCAGAATGCCGCCCGGTCTCAGCATCTTCAGCGCACGAAGGTTCAGCTCCTTATAACCGCGCAGAGCGGTCGCCACGGTGCGCTTGGTCTTGGCGAAGGCTGGTGGATCGAGAACGATGGTGTCATACTGCCGCCCCGCGGTAGCGTAGTCCTTCAGCAAGTCGAAAGCGTTGGCCTCAATCCATTCGATCTCGCCGGAGCGGTGAGCCACCCGGTTGAGTTGTTCGTTCCGCTCCGCCACTTCCAGCGCAGGACGCGATGAGTCCACGGCGGTGACAGTTGAGCACATTCTGGCGAGGTGCAGCGCAAATCCTCCCTGATAGGTGAAACAGTCGAGCGCGTCCCCATGCGCATAGCGCGCCGCCGCGGCGTAGTTCTCGCGCTGGTCGAGGAAGGCGCCGGTCTTCTGCCCGCCGAGTCCGTCGAAATGGAAGCGGACGCCGTTCATGGTGAAAATAGTGCTTGACCGCTCGCCGCGCACCATCTGCGAATCGCGCGCCGGCAATTGCTCCAGTTCGCGAATGTGCGGATCGACGCGCTCGATGACACTGGCCTGGGGAAAATGTTCGGTGATCGCGTCGAGTACTAACTGCCGCAGATCCTGGCGATCAAAGGCCTGGGTCAGCGCCTGCATCGAGAGCACATCGTTGTATTTGTCGACGATGAGGCCGGGAAGCAGGTCGGCCTCGCTGAAGATGACGCGGTAGGAATCGGTATCGCGCGCGAGTTGCTGGCGAAAGCGAACCGCCGCGGCAATGCGTTCCTGCACCAGCGACGGAAGTTGCGTTTCGCTGATTTCATCGCCGGTCAGCAGGCGGATAGCGATTTGCGAAGCGCTGCTGTAAAGGGCCGAACCCAGGCGGCGTCCACGCTCATCGCGAACGTGGACCAGCGAGCCGGCCGGAGCCTCGGCTGGTGGGACGAGATCGGAGCGATAGACCCACAAATGCCCGCCACGCAGGCGCGCGGCTCCGCGATGGTTCACGGCAATGATTGGGATGGAGTTGGCCAGGGTGTTCCTCGCAGGGATCAATGTCTATCTTACGCGGGATGATGGCCCTCACAGGTCGCTTTCGGTAACTCAGTTGTGCGGCGTATTAGCTAGATAAAACGACAATTCCTTCATGGGATAGTGTTTTCGATTGCGCGTCCACAGTTCGGCATGGTTCAGCAAGGCCGTAGATGCGATGAGTGCGTCACCGAGTTCGAGGCCGTGACTTTTGTGATATTGCCGGAGATAATCACCGGCTTGCTGCCCGGTTTCCCTGTCGATGGGAGCGCAAAGCAGTGTTCGAAAGAGGTCGGTCAGGGCGTCATGTTCTTGCGGACGCGCACCTGCCCAGAGTTCGGCGGTACTTACAGGCGAGTAGAGGATAGGAATGTCGGATTGGCTTAACTCTATCCACCTCGACAGAATATCCTCGTTCTTCCCGCGAGAAACCTCGATGAGGATATCGGAATCCACCAGTACCGTCACGGTTTGGCAAGCCTTTCAAGCCGGTTGCCACGGCGCAACCTGCGCACGTACTCAACAGGGTGGGAGAATTCGGAACGCTCCTTCCTAATTCCCACGAAGGCCTGCATCGCATCTCTGCGTTCGTCCAGATTGCTGAGATACCGTTCGCGAGCAGCTCGCCGCACCAAGTCGGAGATGGTTGTCCCCTGGCTGCGCGCCCGGGCGTGAAGGGCGGTCCACAGGTCATCGTCCAGATATAGCTGGGTTCTTTTCACGATGTATAGTATACATCGTGATCTTCCATCACGGAAGCGGTAAGCCGACACAGATCGAGGCCGAGTGTTGCTAATCATTCTTGGCTTGCGCGGCTTTTATTGTTTGTGATGGGATTCCGGAGGAATCATCTTGCAGGGATCAGATGCCTGCAGATCTTTGTTTTGGGTACACAAGGTCTCAACCTGGTTGCGCAAGGTCTCAAGCTGGTTTTGCAACTTCTTAATTTCTGCGTGTTGCAATACCGCCACAACGATGAGAATTGCCACGGCAATTCCAAGCAAAACGAGCAGAATCCTTTCGTAGCCGCCGGACTGAACGTTCCGACTACGCGGGTCAACTTTGAAATCAATACTTTCGTCAGAGGGACCGACGCTCATTGAACTTGCACTCCCATGGCCCTGAGGTGATGTTCCCACAACTCGCTCAACATGGCCCGCATCCCGATGTCTTGAGTTGCCGAAACCACGTGGACGGAAAAATCGGAGATATTGTTTTCTTGGCACGCCCGACGCAGATCCTGCTCTACACGAACAAAGTGCCCTCGAATCCAATCCGCAGGGTCGCGTACGCCTGGGCAAGTCAAGTACCCGCGCGATAAGTTCAGCCAGCTGTCGCGAAAATCTGGAGAGTTCGATATGCCCCAGACATGTGGGTAATTCGAACCATGTTGAAGCCCTGAATGACGTACGCACTGTTTCAGTAAACTTTACAACACAGACCAGTGCAAGAAAATGCAGATGGTGCAATCCGCCGATCATTCAAAACAGGCTTGCGAGTAGGATCATCTATCACCTGCGGAGTAATGGCTTCAGGTCCCGACAAAAGGGTAATTTGCCTCTTCAATTCACGGATCCTCGATAGAGCAAAACCCGAATCCGCAGTAGCTTAGGACTCGTGTACTTTCCGGTCATTGATACTGGACGCGTCTTTTTCCCATGTAAGCGCTCTTCGCCAATGTGAGCCATATCTTAAGGCGATGACTCATTTCATATTGCGCAACGATCCCCCAACCACTTATTAAAATCCAGTGTGATCACAGCGATTCACCGTTTATCGGCATCGGGTGGTCACCAGGCCTGCAGGTTATCCTACTGCGCCGCGGCCTCGTCGGCGGGTGAGGGTTCTTCCTGCGGAGCTTCGCTCACGGCTTTGGACTTGCGTTTCTTGGGCTCGGGCTCGCCTTCCGGCTCGGGCGTGGTGGGGGAACGTAGTACAGAATCCGATTGCAGTAGAAGCAAGTGACGATCTGCTCGTTGGTCGTGACTTCCTGGAACACCTGCGGGCGCAGCCGCACCCGGCAAGCCGAGCAACTTTCATCTTCATGAACCGCCGCCATAACGGAGCCGCGTAGCTTGAGTACGCGGTCGTAATGGGTGAGCGCCTCCTCGGCGACGCCCGAACGCAGACTCCTTACGCGTCGCGTTCAGCTCGGCAAGCTGCTTTTCGTCCTCGGCGGTCTGCGCTCGCGCATGCTCTTTCTCTTTTTCATTGTCGGCGGTGTCGGCCTTCAGAGCGGCCTCAGCCTGCTTCATCGCCTCTTTGCGGGCGTCGGTGGCCACCATGATTTCCAGGATCTTGTCTTCCAGCTTGCGAATCTCGGCCTCGGCAAACTGGATCTCGTGGTTCAGCGCCCGGTACTCGTCATTGGTTTTGACTTTCAGCGACTGGTCGCGGTACTTGCTGATCTTCTCCTGCTGGTCCTTGATGTCGGACTCGTGCTTACGGCGGGCGACCTCGTCGGCCTTCATGGCGGCCTGGGCGGCGTCGAGCTGGGCTTTGGAGCCGGCGAGTTTGGCCTCGATCTGCGCCACCTGCTTGGGCAAGGCGGCAATCTCGGCCTTGAGCACGCCAATCCGGGCATCGACCTCTTGCAAGTCGATCAGCTTTTGCAGATCGGAATTCATCTGGACCCCACGGGAACCTGCTGGGATTCTAGCACGCGGAAACCTGGCCTTTGGCTGGCCGCCATGCTCGCCGGCTAAGGTTTTTGGCCTATTGAGAGAAGCCGGTGCGCGCGCCTAGCATTCGAACATGGCCATCGAAATTGCGCGACTTTGTCTGGGACTGCTGATCATCGCCTTCCACAAACGCATTGCCGACTTCATCACCGAACGCGAGCGCTCCCTGGTAGTGGCGTTGCGTAGCCGTGGTATGCCACTTCCCGGCGGCACTTTCCACGGAAACGGCACGCAGCCTTTACTTCGGTATCGGTATTTTCATTGTGGTCGTCGAGTGGTTGCGCATCTACCAGATGGGCCACTGACGGTCCACCGCAACTCTTCTGCTTCGGCCCCTGCGATGCACGCGGGTTGCCCGAGGATCGCTGGCAGTCCCGCCGCATGAACCCACTGTCCTGATATAAACTTTCCCGCTACAGATTTTCCGTCTCGGAGCTCACGTGAAATCACGCTTCGCCGCAGTTGTTTGCTGTGTGCTGTGCACTTCATTCTTATTCGCGCAATCGGTTCCGTCCCCTTCCTCGCAGGAGTCGGCAGCGAAAAAAGAGCTGACGATTGAAGACATCTTCAAGCCCGGCGGCATACTGGGCCGCGGTCCGGAGGACGTGAAGTGGAGTCCCGATGGCTCCAAGGTTTCCTTCGTTCAACGTGACGACAGCGGCGAACACGGCGCGCTGTATTACGTGGACGTGACCACGGGCAAGCCGGCGGTGCTGGTAGCGAGCGAGAAGCTGGCCGCGCTGGCTCCTCCAGCCAGCTCCATCAAGGACGAACGCAAGAAGGAAGCGGCACAGCGTTACTCCATTGGCGCATATCATTGGTCGCCCGATTCCAAGAAGCTGCTGTTCGACTCCATGGGCCAACTTTGGCTTTACACACTGGACAACGGCACGGCGGTGCAGATCACGACCAGCTCCGATGCCGCCGTCGATCCCAAGTTCTCGCCCGATGGCGGCCGCATCTCGTATGTGCGCAAGCACAACCTATATGTGCAGGGGGTGGACGGCGGCAAACAACGAGTTCTCACCAAAGATGGCGACGCACAACCTGCTGAACGGCGAAGTTGACTGGGTTTACGAGGAAGAGCTATACACCCGCAGCAATTACTTCTGGTCTCCGGACGGCAAGCAAATCGCATTTCTGCAGATGAACGAGAAGGAAGTGCCCACCTATCCCATCACCGACTGGATGCCCACTCATCCTACCGTGGACCAGGAGAAGTATCCGCAGCCCGGCGATCCGAATCCCAAAGTGCGCTTGGGCGTGGTCAGCAGTCGATGGCGGCAAGATCAAATGGATCAACGCGGGAACCGGCAAGAACAATGACCTTCCGCTCTCCGACAATCCCAATGGCCTGGTTCCCCGTTTCGGATGGGTGCGCGAAGGCTTGTTGTGGGCGATGGCCCTCAACCGCTTACAAAACGAGATGGATTTGTATTTTGTGGATACGAACAGCGGCAAGTGGACGCTGATGATGACCGAGACCACCGACGCCTGGATCGACATGCATCCCGAGGTGGACTTCCAGACTTTGTCGTCCGGCGATCGCTACTTGTGGACGAGTTGGCGCGACGGGCACAACCACATTTACCTGTACCAGTTCGACAAAGAGAAGCCGCTCAGCGGCCCGGCAAAGATGGTGGCGCAACTTACGCATGGCGATTGGGAGGTCAAGAGCATCGATGGCGTTGACGAGAAGCAGGGAGTGGTTTATTTCTCGGCCAACGAGGGCGATTGGCGACAGACCAACCTCTACGCCGTGGGCCTGGACGGACAGAACTTCCACCGCGTCTCCAAAGAAAATGGATCGCACGCGGCGGATTTCGATCCCAGCAATTCCAAGTACTACGTGGATCGCTACTCGGCGATGACCACTCCGCCGAGGGTTTCGCTGTGCACCGTCGACGGCGTCTGTAACGCGTTTTGGAATGCGCGCAGCGTCGAGGCCTACAGCCTGCTGACGCCGAAGTTCGTGGACTTCAAGGCCGCCGATGGCACAACCATTTTGCAGGGCGTGATCCTGCTGCCCGAAAGTGGGCCGATGATGGCGAACGGCAAAGCGCCGCTCATCGTCAATCCCTATGGCGGGCCGGGAGCGCAGACGATGCGCGATGCTTGGGGCGTATCGATCTGTTCGACCAGGTTCTGGCGCGCCAGGGATTCGCCATCTTGAAAGTTGACAACCGCGGCATGGCGGGACGAGGCAAGGCTTTCGCCATCGCTATCAAGCACAACTTCGGCGAGACCGAGTTCAACGACCAGATGGCCGCGGTGAAGCAGGCGCTGCAACAGTTCCCGCAACTGGATGGCAACCGCCTCGGCTTCTGGGGCTGGAGCTACGGCGGATACTTCACGCTCTACACGCTCGAGCACACCGACATGTTTAAGGCCGGGGTTTCCGTAGCGCCAGTGACCGATTGGCGCAATTACGATTCCATCTATACCGAGCGATACATGGGCCTGCCGCTCGACAACGAGAGGGCTACAGGAAAAGTTCGCCGGTGAACTTTGCGGCCAATTTGCACGGCAATCTGCTGGAGGTGCACGGCACCAGCGACGACAACGTGCACATGCAGAACACCATTCAAATGATCAACGCGTTCATCAACTCCGGCAAACAGTTCGAGCTGATGATGTATCCCGGCAAGACCCACGGCATCGCCGGCTTTGAGGCGCGCACGCATCTGTTCCACATGATCGAGAGCCACTTCGAGGAGATACTGGCGCCGGGGAAGTAGGGATTAAAATGGCACCCCAAGTTAGGCCACCTGAAAAGTACGAGCGGGGATACCTGTCATTCTTTGACTCTGGCGCGCACAAGAATTACCAGACAGAGCCCTAGTCCACCCCACACCGTGAGGCCGCCGCCGCCGTCAGTCCCGTATGACCAAGAATAACCCACCTTCCCGGTGCAGATATCTACTTGCACGACATTACCGTCCGTTAAAGATCCGGCCCAAAAATGGCGCGCGTCCGGATCAATCGCCAACGCGTAGTTATCCGGAATCCCGGGCAGGGGATACTTCGTCTTAACAACTCCCGGCACGGATCCGTGACTAGCCAGCCAAGGTGTGGGATCCACTAGGACAGCGTAGTCGTTATCTGCAACGAGTAAGTATGGGTCAGGCAAGATGCAGGTAGAGAGACATGAAGGATGCCCTGCCCGTAGCTGGAAAGCGCGATAGCCGGAAAGAGTGGTAATGACGTCGGGAAGCTGTGTGCTGGTGCTGATGTCATAAGCCTTAATGGCAGTTCCTTCATTGGTGTACACGAGGATGTTAGGCGTCAGAAACTCGATCCAATCGGTACCTCCGCTGACGTGGATTGTAGTCAATAAACTACCGGCAGAGTCGTACACCAGAACACAGGTGCACGCCGCGGCCTCTGACCACAATCTCAGGTCGGACAAATCGGCCTTGGTGCCTACCGCCCTGACGGATTCAGGATGGGTCTGGCCATCGTTGGCAGGATTCAAGAACGCGGCGTTGACGACATTGCCGTTGTTGAGCTTGCTGACAGTGCCAAAGTCCCAATTGGTTACATAGAGATTGCCTGCGACGTCGAATGCAGTGCCCGTTGTCGTGGTATATCCACTGCCGTCGGGAAGGTCTCGAACCGTCGTTCCACTGGGCATGACTTCTTTTACACAACCCCGGCAGCTGCCGTCCAAGCCAACTGAGTCGAAGACGTCGCCAAACTTATATAGAGTACTCGTACCAGCGCAGGTGGGGAACTTCACCGAAGCAATCTGGGTACTCCAGTCGAATGGACGGGTCACGGTGTAATATTCGTTTGTGTACCAAAAAGTGCAATTGTCAGTCGGGTCAACCCGCATAGCACTGTAGTAACCCCATCGATTGCTCGTATCCGTCTGGGCGCCCGCTCCGTTGACGACCACGGTTTCGTCCTGGAGTGTATGGGCCGGGAGGGAGGGCGTACGCCCGGCAACATAGATGCCTGGATCACTACAACGCCCGGATTTGCTGTAACCTAACAGGATGTCACCGACGGCATCGCGAGCGATCGAACCCATCCAGCGCCAATCAGGATCAGCGGGGTTGTTTCCGGAAATAAGTGCCATTCAGCGTTGGGTTCAAGAGGAGCTTCGTAACCGGAACAGTTGTATTTAGGGCATCAAAGTCATACCACCGGACGGCATTGGCATTATTCGAATCCCAAACGTCATGATTCACAAGCCAATGCTGCCCTACGGTTGTCGCAGGTATGGGGGAATCCCTCCAGTAAGCGAAGCGATACATCAATCGATTCTGCGAGTCCAGCTTGTCGGGGGCATCCTTCTGCGGTACGCAAGCGCCGGAATAGGCGCCGTTGCAGGCTGGAGTGAATGAGGGAATGGCAACCGATTGAGTGTTGCACTTGCCACTAACGCTTGCGTTGCCAGCGCTCCAGCTAAAGACGTGCATTGAGTAAACCGATAACTGCGAGTTGTTGTTGATGATGGCGTCTAAGCTACCGATGAAAAACTCATCCTCACCGATTGGCGGCGAGGTCGGGGAATCCAGATCGGCTGGTAACAGACTATCGTCGGTCGAACAAAGCTGGATACAGATTTGTTCAGCCGTTGGATCACCCGCCAGCATTTTTGCGCGATGATAGCCGCACACTTGCGCGCCTACGAAGCCGCTGCCATTTGGGCCAAAATTATTTTGCGTTTGGAAATAGCCGTCGGTGGCCCCACCGGTTGCCCAGACACCCCACTTTGCATCATCAGGGAAACCGTTGCCCGGTACTGGAAATTCGTAAAGATTGTAAGTCCCAAGAGCTCGTTGGGAGTCTGGGACACAGCTACACAGACAAAATAGGGAAACGTAAGCACATTTTGGGCGAGCACCCAGCGGTGAGCAACCCGGTCAAACTGCACGATGGGATTGCCAGGATTATGGAGTGTGCAGTGCGGGTGGCTCAGAGTAAACAGTGTGTTGAAGTCGATGGGCGGTGTCAACGCAGTACCCGATTTGTCGAACACGACGAAACGGTCATTTACCCACTGTACGATTTCCGTGTCGCCAACTGCGAGGTTCGCATCCGCCGGAGCGCCGGTTACGCTGAAACCTGAGAAGCCCTCGCCGATTCCCAGAAAATCCTCATCGATCGAATAACTGGCGGGGAAGAGAGAAGGCTGGGACTCTTGCTCCAGTGGATCGCCAGAGAACCCCGGTGTTATGGGGGATTTCGGGAATGGGGCGAACCGAACTGCTCCGGCGAAAACTAGATTGCGGCGAGGGCGGCATCTCAGCCAGTTCTCCGACTGGCGCTGACACGCCAAATGCGATCGCATGGTTGAGTGTGGGGGCCGGAGAGTTGTCCTGCGCAGCGAGCAGCGGGCAACCTATTAAAAGGACCCAAGCTGCGAACAGAGAGACGTAAGAACCCGTGCTTTTCATTTTTCGCTCTGCCTTTGCCTCTTGAATTACACCCGGCCCACAACAAGGATAGTGACAACGTGGTGCCGCAGAGAGCCAAGGGCGGCGGCGGTATCTTCCGCGGAGTCGTCGAATCCAACTAGCCGAGCACTATTACTTCTGGGTACAACTCGGTGCATGATGCGCTGGGCCTGTCAAGGTGTCAAGAACTCTTTAGCAGGAATCAAATAGTCGTGAATGCCTAATATCTTGGCGCTAGTCAGCAAGCTGCGACTTGTTGGCTACTTCAAATCTTTGCTGGTATTGATCGACAGAGGCGGTAGCGACGAATGTTGACTTGCCCTGGCCCCCTTGTTTCTGTTTGAATTCGAAGGCACTGATTCCAGCACTCCCGGGAGCGTTACCTGGCGAACCAACTCTTCGCGTGCAAGTCCATCGACAAGCTGATCTCCGATTCAGAGGAGCCGGAACATCGGCTTAGGAAGACGCTCGGCCCCTGGTCGCTGACCGGTCTGGGTATCGGCGCCGTGATTGGCGCTGGCATCTTCACCGTCATTGGGACGGCGATCGCCGGCCAGAAGTTCGACACCTCCTCCATCCTAAATGCACCCGTGGCCGACTACCTGGTGCATCATACGGCGACTCTGGGCCGTCCCGGAGCCGGCCCGGCGCTGGCCATTTCGCTAATGCTGGTGGCCATCGTTTGCGCCTTCACCGGACTCTGTTACGCGGAATTGGCGTCCATGATCCCGATCGCGGGCAGCGCGTACACCTATACGTACGCGACTATGGGCGAGCTGATCGCGTGGATCATCGGCTGGGACCTTATCCTGGAGTACGCGGTCAGCAACATGGCGGTGAGCGTCGGGTTCGCGGCGCACATGGTCGCCACCTTTAGCTGGTTCGGCTGGCATCCCGCACTGCGATGGATAACGCCGGCCTACTTGCCGGGCGGTCTCAGCGACCTGCAAGGCAATGTGCTGTACTCGCCGGGCTGGCACTTCGGCTTCAACCTGCCGGCGTTCCTGATCGTCATGCTGCTGACGGTGGTGCTGGTGCGGGGCATTCGCGAGTCGGCCGAGACTAACAATGTCATGGTGATCCTGAAGATCGCCGCCATCCTGGCCTTCGTGTTCGTGGGCATGCGATTCATTCACTCCGCCAACTATCACCCGTTCGCGCCCGAAGGTTGGCCCGGCGTGCTGACCGGCGGCTCCATCATCTTCTTCACCTATATTGGATTCGATTCGGTTTCGACCGCGGCAGAGGAGGCGCGCAATCCACAGCGCGATCTGCCGATCGGAATTATTGCGACCCTCATCGTTTGTACCGTGCTCTACATTGCAGTGGCCATTGTGCTGACGGGCATCGTGCCCTGGCACACATTGATTGACGACGCGGCGCCCGTGGTCAACAGCATGAGCAAGCTGGCCGGAACCACCAAGTCCGCGTTGCTGCATTGGACGGAACTTGCCGTCCTCTTTGGCGCAATGATGGGCATGATCTCGTCGCTGCTGGTGTTTCAGTTGGGGCAGGCGCGGGTGTGGTTCTCGATGTCGCGCGACCGCCTGCTGCCCACGATGTTCAGCCGGGTGCATCCACGATTTCGCACCCCGGCCACCGCAACTTGGATAGCCGGATTTCTGGTGGGCATTCCCGGTGGCATTCTCGACATTGGCACGTTGTCGGACTTGTCGAATATCGGGACACTGTTCGCGTTTGTTCTGGTTTCGATCGGAGTCATCATCCTGCGACGCAAGCAGCCCGAGCGGCACCGCGGATTCCGCGCCCCCGGGGGCCTAGCGGCGCCAATCCTCAGCGTAGTGTTTTGCGTGCTGCTGATGTCCGGTCTGCCGATCTTGACCTGGCTGCGTTTTTTCGTGTGGCTGATTATTGGACTGACCGTGTACATGCTCTACAGCCGCCACCGCAGCGAGTTCAGCCCGCGCAACGCCGAACCCATGCTCAACGCGCCGACCAAGCAGTAGTCGTGGCGGGTCGCTCCTCTTACTTAATCCTCTGTTTTGGTAGCTGCCGCCGGGAAGCTCTGAGCAGTGCCGTTAAGTGGGAGCTTGCAATCTCAGTCCACATGGATTGCAATCACCCCCTGCGTCCTGCCCCGCAATCGGCTGAAGAAGTCTCCGGCAATCTTTATCCAGCCATATTTATGGCGCAGCAGGTCCTGCCCGTGTGCCGCTTCTGGAGCTTCGCAGATGCGGGCACGTGCACCCACCCATGCGCCCCGAAGATGCCCGCGAAAGTTACAGGGTGCGATGCGCACCCGCGGATTATTGCGAATCCGCTTGACCTTGCCGGAGTCTGGCTCTGAATAAATGTAGAAGACACTTGCAGAGGCGGGTGAAGAATCGGCGCGCGACATGGTCCCCTGATCTTGCGCGAACCATACCGGCGTACACACACCCACCCCCGTCTTACGGAAGGTTTCAAGATTCAGGTATTTGGCTTTGACAAATTGCGCGATCGCGTCGGGCATGGTCAACAACCTCTGCAGTAAGCTTATCGCACCGTGCTTAGGGAGCCGGGGACTCAATCGATTTACCCGCGCGATATAATCTCCCGCGAATTTCATCCCCGTAGAACTGCCGCCAGAGCAACTTAGCCAAGGCGTGGTGGGACAAGTTGGTTTACACTCACCGCCAGAGTTCGCGCAGTGGATCAGCGGCGCCAAGCAGGCAGAGACCCGCGAGCGTGGTGCAGTGAAGGCCAGCATAATGCTGGCGAACGAAACGATCTCCTGAACCGAGCCGCGAAAGGAATGAAATGCGTTTGCTGCTGAACTGGCTATTGAGCGCAATCAGCCTGCTGATTGTGTCGCGGGTGGTGCCGGGTTTTTACGTTCGCGGATTTACGGCAGCCCTGATCGCCGCCCTGGTGATTGGGCTGGTGAACGCCACAATTGGGCTCTTTCTGAAGCTCATTACCCTGCCCCTGACGCTGCTGACCCTGGGGGTGTTCTGGTGGGTCATCAATGCGCTAATGCTGATGTTTGCCTCCACCCTGCTGGCCCCCGATTTCATCGTCCGCGGCTTCTGGCCGGCCTTTTGGGGAGCAATCGTGCTGGCGCTGATCAATATGGTGCTGAAGTCGCTGACCCGGAAAGCGGAACGCCAGTAGGCGTTGAATCTCTGGCGCAAATACTTTTCGGCGCAGCGAACTTCGACGCCAACCGATTCCGGCACAATTTCTGAAGGCCGGTACTACCAGGTGCAAGCGGTTGCACCAGCCTGGGAACTGCGCTAATGCGACGCTGCCGTCTCGTCCGCTTGCTGCTTAATGGTCTCAGTGGTTGCGGCCTTATTGATTGGGGTTCGCACATGCAAGCCGCAGGCTGCCGGGGGATTTGTCATTTGCTTAGCAAAGATCCGGTAGCTCTTCCGGCCCGGTTGCAGAGTTGACCAGTACGAGCGGCGCGTGAACAGTGGTTTGTGCTGGTCGACAATCTGGTTGGAAAGAATCTTCACGCCGCACTCTAGGTTGTTCTGGGGCTGAAGAATGGTTTTCGCCGGACTGTTGGCCGGCAGCTTGCGGTCCGCTTTCCAGTCAAAGTCGCAGCCATACAACTTTCCGTCTGCGTACGAGAGCTGCAGCAGTCCTTCGCTGCGGATGGCCACACCGGTCACCTTGTCGATCTTGGCCACTTCTGGGTCGGTATGGCGGACGCGCGTACGCGGATTCAGACCGGCCTCGGCGCCAGCGAGCGCCTGGAAGAAGTATGCCCAAAAGGCGCGCTTGTCGGTATCGTTCATAGATGAAAAGCGGGGACAGAAGCGTGCTACATCATGAGATACCCCAGACGATAGCATTGCTGGCGGAATGGCCTTCTCAACGATGAGATCCCAGTCCGGATTCCATACTTTGCCGCCCAGGTCGGCTTTCTTCACATCGATGGGCGTCGGGGGCGCAGGCTTGGTCTGTTGCGCATGGCCCGTAGCAGCCAACGGAAACGTTGCCAGCAACAAGATCGTCAAATTTGCAGTTCGCACAGAGGCACTCCCCCGTTAATGCTTGGATGCAAATCCGGAGGGCAATAGGCACTTCAACGTGAATCTATAACTAAAGACGGAGTCCTCTGAGCATTACTCTTTGATGGGCTGATTACCGGGCCTGCGATCCATACCGCCACCGCAATACGCAAGCATCAACTGCCGCTCCAAACGTGAACCTGTTCTCTAGTCGGCCTCGCGCTTGAGGTCCTTCGTGCCCACGAGAGATTGTAATGCCGGCTTCCGCAGCGGGTGCAGCGATACGGCCTCATGAAGAGCAGCGGCAGCACGAATAACTCGAAGTCATCAGCCTTCTTGCGAGCCGCGACCACTGCGTAGCTGGCGCATTGTGGACATTGACGGGTTCGGGAGATATTGAACGCAGAACGCATAGCCGAGTCCGGATTCGAGCTATTAGTGTAGATGAACAATAGCGGACAAGAAGTTGTACCGCCTCCTCTCGCGCCAACAGTCATCAGTAGACTCGCCTTTTGTTACTGCAAAGTTAAAGTCCAGAGTCACTGCGCCACTCCACTTTGCGACAAGCTCGTGCCGTCTCATTCTGCATGAGGCAGGCAACACCCTCGAGATGCTAGCCATCTATCCAGCCACTTAGCACGAGACTTGCTGCTCATAAAGGCCACTCGATGTTTCGTCCCTTCGGTGCTTCGCTTCAAGTGTCGATCACTGCCTGCATAGTTCTAGCCATCACCGGTTGTGGAGGTCACGGCGGTGCTTCGGCAAAACCGCCTCAGCCGGGACAGGGATTGGCTTCCACTTCCGGAGTGGGCGGGACGCCGCCTTGAAGAGCAGCGACCGTTCAGCAGCCCTAACAGCCCGTGGCAGGAGTCGGAATTCTGAAAAGAGTATCCCTCAGCGGCTAAAGCCACATTCATTCCGCGGCACTGGCGGCACGGCTGAAGCCCTGCCCTTTCAAAAACGGCGCATTCACCACGGACTGCTAAGGCCAACCGCCGCCTTACCGCGACCTTGTCCTCAAGCAGCGTCCTATAATCCACGCTCTACTTAGACTGTGCCGCGGCGCGCGACCTCAGGAAAACATCGACGTTACTCTTGTCCACCAATGACACCCCGGTATCCACGAAAGCAGGGACCGGGGCAAAGGAATTCCACGCGTAATTGGTCTTTAGATCGATCGGAGAGTGATGGATATCGTCCAGCGCCTTCAACCCGTAGTACGCCATGGTATAGGGTTTCTGCGAAATGGTGGAGTCGATCAGCCCATCCTTGATCAGGTTCAGGGTGGCTTCATCCACATCCATGGCGACGATCAGCCGGTCGGTCGCCTTCTCGCGCCTCACCGCTTCGGCGACGTCTTTCCCCGATGAAGACTCAAGGCAGATGAACGCGTCAACCTTCTCGGCACTTTTGTCTCGCAAGTAATGGGTGGTCCGATCAAAAGCGTTGCCCGAGTCTCCTTTGATATTGAACACCTCGACAATTTTGATCCCTGGGTGATCGTCGAACACATCCTTGTAGCCTTTCAGACGCTGCTCCATGTTCGTCTGCGGCATGGTGTAGAACACGACATTGCCCTTACCATGCAGCTGGTCGACTACTCTCTGGCCACCCATGCGCCCAGCTTCCAGGTTGTTGGTGCCAATGAAATAAAGCCTCTGGCTGTCAGGTGCATCCGAGTCGATGGTGATAACCGGTATCCCGGCGTTCATGGCGGCGTCAATCTCCGGCTTCATCAGCGCCGCATCGGCAACCGATACCAGAAGGCCTGCAGGCTTGAGAGCGGCCGCGTTGTGGAATTCCTGCGCCTCGGCCTGGGGATCGTAGGTTTCGGGGCCGCGGACATCGTACTTCACACCGTACTGCGCAGCAGCCTTGGAAAGGCCGGCAGCGGCGGTCTGCCAATAAGGCAATTTGGAGTTGACGGTGACTAGAATGTAGCGTTCAGAGTTGTCGTGGCGCGAACAACCCAGAAGAAGAGACATGGCCACAACGATAGAAGTTAGGAGTGTACACTTCGCAGCAGCTTTCATAGTCGCCTCGCTGGTGAATATCTTTCGAGTCGAGCCGCAATCGCAACACGCGACCGTGACAGAACATCCTGCTCGGCAAAGCCGGATTGTACCCCTAGGAAATGAGGTGTGGAAACCTGATTTTTTGCGGATGATTTTTTGCGGAACGCCGGCCGATATGGGTTTAGAGGTTTTCCTGGTTAAGAGCAGCTCCAGGCTGGGTTAGCGCTATAGGCTGGGGCTTCAGCTGGATTTTCATGAGGGTAGTTGTTGTGGTGTCATCCTGAGCGACGACCGCAGCCAGGAGTCGCAAGACCCCTATTGCCGCAAAGAATCCAGGTGATGCCGTCCGATGAGAGCCGCACTCTCTAAAGCTGGATACGCCCCTTCCTTGACTCGCCCGTGGCGGCATCCTAGTATCCGAAGTCAGCATGTCTTCGGTCCCAGGTCATCGTCTTTTCTGGCAGCTGATTGCTCGAACAACTATCTTTCTCTTCATTCTGCTTCCGGCGAAGGTTGTGTTCGCGCAGCAGGTCGCCAAGGCTGCACCCCCACCGAAGCAGTTAATCGCCACCTTTGTCGATATTGCTGAAAAGGCTGGTCTGACCATGTCGGAGATCTTCGGCGGCGTCGATAGCAAGAAGTACATTATCGAGACCACCGGCACGGGCGTCGCCATCTTCGACTACGACAACGATGGCTGGCCCGACATCTTCATCGTGAACGGCACTACCCTGGAGGCGGCGAAGAACGGCAAGGGGCCGACGAACCATCTCTACCACAACAATCACGACGGCACCTTCACCGATGTGACTGCGAAAGCGGGCCTCGCCGCGAGCGGCTGGGGACAAGGCATCTGTGTCGGCGACTACGACAATGACGGCTGGGAAGATCTATACATCACTTATTACGGCAAAAACCGCCTTTATCGCAACGATCATGGCGTCTTCATCGACGTGACCGATAAGGCCGGCGTAGGCGGATCTGGAAAGGCGTGGGGCTCGGGCTGCGCCTTCGTTGATTATGATCGCGACGGCAAGCTTGATCTAATCGTCGCCAATTACGTGGACTTCGATCTCTCGACTGCGCCGGCCCCGGGAGACCGCCCGTCGTGTATCTGGAAGGGCGCTCCGGTAATGTGCGGCCCGCGCGGACTGCCACCCGCGAAAAACATTCTTTACCACAACCGCGGCGACGGCACCTTCGCAGACGTGACTACGAAAACTCACATCGACCAAACCAACGGCCACTATGCGCTCAGTGTCTCCACGCTCGATTACGACGATGATGGCTGGCCCGACATTTTCATCGCGTGCGACAGCACAGCCAGCATCCTCTACCATAACAACCGCGACGGGACCTTCACCGACGTGGCCGTGACTGCGGGCGCCGCCTTCAATGAAGATGGCCGCGCCCAGGCGGGCATGGGTTCGACTGTAGCCGACTACGACGGCGATGGCCGCCTGGACATCTTCAAAACGAACTTCTCCGACGACACCTCGACGCTGCTCCACAACGACAAAGCCGGAACCTTCACCGACGCGACGACCGCAGCGGGCCTCGGGCTGAACACCAAATATCTTGGCTGGGGCACCATGTTCTTCGACTTCGACAACGATGGCTGGCCCGACCTGCTGCTGGTGAACGGCCACGTCTATCCCGAGGTGGACAAGTTTCACCTGGGCAGCGACTTCCAGGAGCCACGGCTGCTGTACCACAACAACGGCAACGGCACATTTACCGATATTTCGGATTCCGCGGGAACCGGCATCACGACGCGTTCGTCGTCGCGCGGGCTGGCAGTGGGTGATCTATGGAACGATGGACGTATGTCGGCGGTCATCAGCAACATGAACGCCCGGCCGAGCCTGCTGGAGAACCAGATCAAGTACGCAAACCACTGGATTGCGTTCAAGACAATTGGCACCAGTTCCAATCGCGACGGCATCGGCGCGCGCATCACGGTGAAGGCAGGCAAACTGCTCCTGGTAAATGAAGTGCGCAGCGGCTCCAGCTACGTTTCCAACAGCGACATGCGGGTGCACTTCGGGCTAGGTACTTCGGCGAAGGTTGACTCGGTTGAGGTCCGCTGGCCGAGCGGGCTGACAGAGCGCTTCGACAACCTGCCGGTCGACAAGATCAACGAGGTAAAGGAAGGCAGCGGCGTCGCAGTGAAGAACGAGCCGGTCAAGAGGCCGTAGCCATCTTGCCTAAGCTTCTGCCGCAGTTTTACTAAGAATCAACAACTTCGGCTGTGCGCTTTAGCTAGCTGGCCACCCGTTAATCTTAGCCGCTGAGGGAAAATCCCTCCGGGCCTAAAGACCAAGCCAATTCTTTTGCGCGGTCCTGTCGGCACCCCTGAAGCCGTGCCCCTTCAGGACCAGATATACCAACATTAGCCCTGCTCTAGAAGGCAGGTCGCCGATCTTCGCGAATCCGCGTCAAGAAAAAAACGCCAGGGAGATGGCGTCACGTGGCGGTCGACAAAATTGTTGGCGGCCATAATGCAACACGGCACCCGCCAGTTTAGGGCAGGTGCCGTGCTAACACACTTTCAATTGTCCTTCTACACCTTACCGGCAAAGCAGATCGAGTCCGCCGCCGCGTTTGCCACTCCGCCCAAACTAGACACGGAATTTACGGCGAACAACACCCGCGATGCCGATAAGCCCACTACCAAACAGAAGCAGCGTCCCAGGCTCCGGGGTCGTTGTGGCCGCGTTGACCTGCACGTTGTCCAGAAACCAGAAAGCCGGATCCTGACGGAACGTGAACGATAGGTTGGTCAGGCTGCTGGTAGCCGTGGTGGTAAGCATAAATTCCTGCCATCCAAATGCCGGAGGGAAGTTGGTGAGGCTAAATGAGGTGCTACCAAACGTCGCTTGGAAGAAGTTCGGAGTTCCGCCGCTAGGATCAGCCAGGAAAAAGCTCAACGTATATAGTTGCCCCACAGTTGTAGGGATATTCTGGGCTATAGTGGCGGTGTCTCCTACTGGACCAAAAAACGCTGAGAAAGTGCCCTCCTCGGGCGCGAAATTACCCGGGCAGGTGCTAACGTCACATACGCCTATAAACGCGGTGTCACCAGACACGGTCCAACCCATGAAGTTTCCTGTTTCGAAACCTCCGTTCTGGACAAGGTTGCTAGCGTGCGACAGTACAGCAGTGCCGAGCGATAGAAGCGCTATGGCTAGAGTTAGGCGAACAAATTTGTTGATCAAGCGAGAGTCTCCTTGGGGATTCCGTCAAAGCCACTGCTTGGTAACCTGCACTCGCATTACCAAATCCATTAACTGTAAGCCACTGAAAAAAAATGGTAGAACTCCTCCAGAATCGACGAGTGTGCAGAAGTTTGCAATCGCGGGCAAACTGATTTCCCTTTACACGATCTGGTAACACAAGGACTTATAGCGCACGATCTGGCACAAAGGAGCCACGCGCTTCTCCAGGCAGGCAATTCTACCTGAGAAAACCCGGAAAGCTCGATTCGTGAATCCTCCACCGGGCGTTGACTTAAGAATCGCTTAGTAGTCCAGCTCGGCTGGCCGCCCGGTCAGCCGCTCGATACGCTTGGCGATCGGCGGGTGGGTGGAGAACAGGTTCGCGAAGCTTACGCCACTGAGCAGCGGCGCGACGATAAACAGGTGTGCGTTCGATGGCGAAGCCTGCATCGGAATGCGCTTCGAGTAGGCATCGAGCTTCTTCAGCGCGCTGGCCAGGGCATAGGGATTACCGGTGAGCTGCGCACCAGTGGCGTCGGCCTGGTACTCCCGTGACCTGGAAACGGCAAGCTGAATCAGGGTGGCGGCAATGGGCGCCAAGATCAACATCAGCAACGCAACGAAGCCACCTCCGCCACCGCGGTCGCGGTCGTCGCGGCCTCCCATGCCTCCGAAGAGCGAAGCCCAATAGCCCAGACGCGCCAGCAGGGTGATGGCGCCAGCCAGCGTTGCGGCAATCGAGCTAATCAGGATGTCGCGGTTTCTTACATGCCCAAGCTCGTGAGCCAGCACGCCTTCCAACTCTTCGTCGGTGAGCAGGTTTAAGATCCCTTCGGTAACGGCAACCGAGGCGTGCTGTGGACTACGGCCGGTGGCAAATGCATTAGGCGACTCGCTGGGAATAACGTAGATCTTCGGCATAGGGATGCCGATCTTCTGTGTAAGCCGCTCGACCACTTGGTAAGCCCGCGGCAGTTGTTCGCGCGTGACGGGCTGCGCCCGGTACATGGCCAGGGCGATCTTGTCACTGAAGAAATACGAGGCAAAATTGATGATGACAGCCCCCGCGAGGGCGATTACCATACCTCGCTGGCCGCCGAAGATCTGGCCCATAAACAGCAGGAAAAGAGTCAACGCTGTAAGGAGTAATGCTGTCTTGAAGGTGTTTCCCATGTCTATGAGAGTAGATGACGAGGATTGCATCCGGTTGCGGGAAATTCAGTTGGTACTTGCCAATCGCGCGTTGGCAAGGAAAAGCCCAAACAGGCCCTACCAGGGTTGCGGCGCACCACTGGCCACTGACAACCGACGACCGGCAACTGTACTATTTCCCCATGCGTGACTTACCCGTTCTTCCTCCCCGAGTACACGAAGACCTGATCCTCATTGGCTTTCGGGTGGATGCCCGCCATGATGGTCCGCAGTTCTACACTTTGTTGGCTGTTGGAAGCGATGATGAACGGCCAGTTACTTCCGAGGGTCGCGTCGTATTTTTCGTGCATCCTAAGCTGGCTGCCAAGGTACTGAAGCTTGATCCCAGCATGGCGGGGCTGGGCCCTCCGCCGGAAGCCATCGAAACTTTTTGCGATGTGGCCGAGGCCTTCTATCGGGTCAACTCCCAACAAGCTGACCCCGATGGCGTGATCCTGGACTGCTTGCTGGTCTTTGACGATCTGGTGCGCGCCACCAAGCTGCACATGCCGGACCGCTATCAGGGCATTTTGACTGAGTTGACAGCCCGCCTGACGGAGGGCGCAGCCTTGCGAAATATCTTTACCAACCAGTCGCTGCGAGAACATGTGGAAGATGCGCTGCTGTGGTGTGTGGGTGCGGTGACGGTGAAAGCGTGGATGGTCACCCAGTGAACTCGGCAGTGACTGCAGATGACCTCAGCCTGCTGAGCAACCGGAAATTCCACGGGTCCCGCGCCTCTGTCGTGCTTTCGTACGCCATCCTCGTGGCTGGTCTGCTGACCGCGGGCGCCGCCGTATACATGGTCATCGCCAGTTACTCCCGTCTTCCCTCGACCGACGGATGGGAACAGATCGACACTGCCATGCAAGGGGTGAATCCGTTGTCACTCGCCTGGCTGTGGACGCAGCACAATGAACACCGGATGGTGATTTCCAAGCTATTCCTGGCGGCCGATTTGCTGCTGTTTCGAGCCACACAAAAATTGTTGCTTACCAGCATTCTGGCCACGCAATTCCTGCTGTTGACGGTGCTGAGTTGGGGCCTGCGAGCGTTGGGCGGTTGGCGCGGGGCCGTGTGGCGCACCGGCGTCGGCATTGCCGCCTTCTGCCTTTTTTGGCCCACCCAGTGGGAGAACCTGGTCATCGGCTTTTCGATCTGTTTCATCCTGCTGGAATTATTTTCCACGTTGTCGCTGGTCGGGTTAGTGCTCTATTGGAAGAGCTACGAGCGGCAGCCCGCCGATCCGCGCGCTTGGATGTACCTAGTGCTTTCGATCCAGGCAGCTCTGGGAGCGACTTACTCGCTAGCCAATGGAAACCTTTTATGGCCGCTGCTAGTGGTTGCGGCGCTGTTGCTTCGGTTGCCACGCGCGGCCACGCTGAGTTTCCTCGTCACAGGGATCGTCAGCACTACGCTGTATCTTCACAACTACCATCGTCCCCTGGGCCACGGCAATCCAACCTCATCGATCCAGTCGCCACTCGAGATTTTCCGGTACGTCGCCACGTACTTCGGAAGCCCATGGGTGCGCCACGACGTTGCCCTGGCGATGTGCGTAGGAATTTTTGGCCTGGCGGCCGCCGTTTTCGTGCTCTTCCGCTTCCCTGCATACATCCGCGTTCGCCGGCGGCTGTCGGTTCTGCTTGTGCTGATCCTGGTGTTCTGCCTGGGGACTGCCTTCATTACTTCATTGGGACGGTTGAATTTTGGCACTCGGCAGGCATTCGCCTCGCGATATCATACGTTCGCTCTTTTGTTCTGGTGTTGCCTGGGCCTGCTGCTACTGATGTCCGAGTGGGTTATGACGAATAAGCAGGTCCGTTTTGTAGTCGTCCAAGTGTGCGTCCTGGGTATCATTGTCTGGTCGTCCCACATCACTCGCAACGATGTGCGCGGCGCAAGAATACGGGGATTCCAGATTAATGTAGCGGCCACAGCGCTGTTCGTGGGAGCGCGCGATGACGTGCAGTTCGCGAAGGCAGCCATCACCAACCCTGGCGCTATTCCCGCCGAAGTTCAGTTCATGCAGAAGAATGGGTTGTCCGCCTATTCCGACAATGCCTACACGCAACTCGGCAAGCCTCTGCGGTCGGTCTACGCCTTGGCTTCTCCTGAACAATGTACCGGCGTAGTGGAATCCGTGACCGCGGTTGCAGGAAGCGGGCAATCGCAGGCACTCCGCGTGGCCGGCTGGGTTTGGGACCGCGAGCGCCAGCGTCCGCCGTCGGTAATTGTGATCACAGAGGATGGAGTCATCACCGGCCTGGGCGCGGTGGGGGGATGGCGTCCTCATGACCCTGGTGGACAATCGCCAAATCAAGGACAGCTATATCGGCTATGCAGGGTATGCGCGAGTAGTTCACACGAACACACCGGTGCAAGTTTATGCAATCCTTCGCGGAACCCCGCAATCAGCGTGCTATGTTGCGACGGCAGCATCGTCCCTGTGACGGTGGAAAGTTGTCACCATGCTGCGGCCGTCCCTGGCGATTTTACTTCACTCTTTTACTTCACTCCGAGGTGAAGTAGTCCACCGTGATGGGATTCTCGAACAGCGAATAATCGCGAGTGACCACGGTGATGCCGCTGTCAGTGACGTGATACTTCTGGCGGTCGGCCTCGGTGTCGTAGCCGATAACGGTTCCTTCGGGAATATCCACGTCGCGATCGATGATGGCTTTGCGAATACGGCAGTGGCGCCCGACGTTTACGTGCGAAAAGATAATGCTGGTATCGATCTCCGAGTAAGAGTTCACGCGCACGTCGGGCGAGAGCACGCTGTTGCGCACTGACCCGCCGGAGATAATGCAACCCATCGAGACAATTGAGTCATGCGCTTCTCCGGTGCGGCCGGGATCGCTGAAGACAAACTTGGCCGGCGGATACTGCCGCATATGGGTGCGAATCGGCCAGGCGGCGTCGTACACATTGAAAACTGGAGCCACCGAAACTAAGTCCACATTAGCTTCGTAATAGGCTTCCAGAGTTCCCACATCGCGCCAGTAAAGCGCTTCCTTCCTGTTCTCGTCGATGAAGTTGAACGAGTAAACCTTGTAGTCGCCCACCATGTGAGGCAGAATGTTATGCCCGAAATCGTGGCGTGAGGTCTGATCTTCCGCGTCCCTCAGCAGGGCCGGAATCAGCACGTCGGTGTTAAACAGGTAAATACCCATCGAAGCCGAAACCATGCGCGGGTTGTAGGGTGAGCGCAGGTCGGTTTGCTCGGGCTTCTCCTGAAAGCCGACGACTCGGCCGGTACGGTCGATCTCGACTATGCCAAAATGCTTTGTCTCAGCGGGATCGACCAGGATGGTGGCCAGGGTGACGTCCGCGCCCGAATCCTTATGCTGACGCAGCATAAGGTCGTAATTCATCTTGTAGATGTGATCGCCCGACAGGATAAGCACGTAACGCGGCTGTTCGGAGCCAATCGAGTAAAGATTCTGATAGACCGCATCGGCCGTGCCCATATACCAGTTTTCGCTGACCCGCTTCATCGGGGGCAGGATTTCGATGAACTCACCCAGTTCACGTCCGACAATATTGCCCCAGCCCTCGCGAATGTGCCGGTTCAGTGACAGGGCTTTGTACTGTGTCAGGATGTAGACTTTTCGTAGATCGGAGTTTATGCAGTTGGAAAGCGTAACGTCAATGATGCGGTAAATGCCGCCAAAGGTGACAGCCGGTTTCGCCCGATCGCGCGTCAGGGGATATAAACGCTCGCCCGCTCCTCCCGCCAGTAAGACTCCCAGGGTCTCTCTCATCCTGCTGGTTTCCGCGTACGAATTTACCCGATGTATCTACGAGCGCTGCTGGAGGGCTGACTGCGCCCTGGTGGCGCGTGCCGACCCACAGGCGAAGTGGAATGTTAGCACACCGCTTGTGGTTGGGAGGTGTCGGCCCAGATGCCTAAACTTCGACGCTACTTCTCGTCGTCGACCTTAATGTGAAGCGATTTTAGAAACTTCACATCCTGCGACGTCACCTGAAAATCGGCAGACGAGCTCTGCTCGTTGAATGCAGCTGCCTCGTCAGCTTCCTCGCGCTCATTGAATCCTACAGTCGCTTCGAGTACTAGAAATACGTCGTAGCCGCCGGACTTAATACGAGTAATGACCTCCGCGATCTGTTCGGAATCGGAGAGCGAGTTGTTGATCGCCTCACCGAGTTGTTCCATCAAGCTTTTTAGTCGTTGATCCACGATTGCACCAGACCTTAGCTCGCCCCCACTACTGAGCTTAATTGATTTAGATGCCGGTCCAGCGACCGGAGTTTTGTGATCTTTGAGCGCAGATGCCCACGACCGCGACAGTTGCCGACGTTGCGGAAATCCGCTGATAAAATGAAAGGCAGCCCCTTGTCAAAATCCTGCCGGCCACCGAGCGAAAGGTAAAAGGCGTGTCGTCCCGAAATTTCGGTACTCAGAGCCGAGCGTTTCTGCGCGTTGCGGGCCGCAAGACTGGCGAGAACCGTTGGATACGAGCCTTTTATCGCGGAAGTAGCGTCACGCTCGCCAGCGTAGGGCGGGTGCTGCATGTGCTCTGGCTGGAAGTGACGGGACTGCTATTCCTTCTACTCGGGCTTGTTGGCGGCGGAGCTGCCGTGCGGGAATATCATCGTCATGCTGATGGCAGGGCCGGAGTCGGCAAATTGCTTTTGGCAGCCGCATTCGCCCTGACCTTCCTTTACTTCGGCGTGAGCTCTTTCACCCGGTCTCGCCGCAAGTCGAGGAGGTGAGGCCGTCCGCGCAGCAGGACCCGAACCGTGACGGCCCGGCAAATTGTGACCGCCGTCATAGCATCCGTTGCATTTCCAGTTCATACTAGGGTTTCGTAGACATCGAGGGGCCCATTCTTATGCCCGAAGACAAACACAAAGCAGCGGTTGCCACCAAGCTGGCGGCCGAGCAAGAGACCTCCTCCCACATCAGCATTCATCCTCTTTACACTCCGGCCGATCTGGAAGGTTGGGACCACGACCGCGATCTCAACTTCCCAGGGCAGTTCCCCTATACCCGTGGCGTGCAAGCCACGATGTATCGCGGCCGGCTGTGGACCATGCGGCAGTACGCAGGCATGGGCGACGCCGAAGAATCGAACCGTCGCTATAAGTATCTGCTGAGTAATGGCACGACAGGATTGAGCGTGGCTTTCGACTTGCCAACGCAGATCGGGCTCGACTCTGACAACCCCCTGGCGACGGGTGAAGTGGGGAAGGTAGGCGTTGCCATTGATTCCATCGACGACATGATGCGCCTCTTTGACGGCATCAACCTGGAGAAGATCTCCACCTCGATGACGATCAACGCGACGGCCTCGATTTTGCTCGCGCTCTACATTGTGACCGCGCGGCGCACCGGCCGCGACGTCCGCAAACTCTCCGGCACCGTGCAAAACGATGTACTGAAGGAATACATCGCACGCGGGACTTATATCTATCCGCCGTCGCAAGCCATGCGCATCATAACCGACATTTTTTCCTACGCCCACGCGAACGTGCCCGAGTGGAACACGATTTCTATTTCCGGGTACCACATGCGCGAAGCCGGATGCACGGCGGTGCAGGAAGTGGCATTTACGCTGGCCAACGGGATCAGTTACGTCCAGGCGGCCATTGACGCGGGCCTGGGCGTGGATGACTTTGCCCCGAGGCTGTCATTCTTTTTCAATGCGCACAGTAATTTTCTGGAAGAGGTGGCGAAGTTTCGCGCCGCCCGCCGCATGTGGGCACGCATCATGCGCGACCATTTCGGCGCCAAGAATCCAAAGTCCATGATGTTGCGCTTCCACACCCAAACTGCAGGTTCGACGCTGACCGCGCAGCAACCCGAGAACAACATCGTCCGCACTGCGTTGCAAGCCATGGCAGCAGTCCTGGGCGGAACGCAATCGCTGCACACCAATTCATTTGACGAAGCTCTGGCACTGCCCACTGAACAGTCGGCGCGCATCGCCTTGAGGAGCCAGCAGATTATCGCTTACGAGTCAGGCGCGCCACAGACCGTCGATCCGCTGGCTGGTTCATACTACATCGAATCGCTGACCAACCAGATCGAAATTCAGGCGCGCGAATATCTCGACAAGATCGACGCTATGGGCGGGACGTTGAAAGCCATTGAGCGCGGCTTCATCCAGCAGGAAATTCAAAATGCCGCATACGAGTATCAGCAGGCTGTCGACCGGCGGGAGTCAATCGTGGTGGGCGTGAATGCCTTCGAACTGCAGGAAGAAAAGCCGATTCCTCTGCAGCGCATTGACGAGTCTCTGGAACGCAAGCAGGTGGAGCGTTTGCGTGCGGTGCGTGCCCAGCGCGATCAGGCGAAATGGCAGGCGGCGCTAAAGAAGGTGGAGGACACGGCAAGAAGCACGGGAAATTTGATGCCGCCGATTGTCGAAGCGGTTGAGGCAAATGCCACAGTCGGCGAAATTTCCGATGCCATGCGGCGCGTTTACGGCGAATACCACGAGACGGTGGTCATCTGAGAACACTAATGTTCCTTCGACTCTTGTTCTTACTACTTATGATTGTTGCCGGTGCCGCCGCCCAAACGATCATAATTCCAACCGCGAATATTCCGCACACTGACCCTAATGCGGAAATCGTTTGTCCCAAAGCCCGGCAAGTTCTCGAGGCGAACCATCAAAAACAGATTGTTGTGCAAATGATCGTGAACGCAGATGGTTCGGTGAACTGGTTTAAGATCGTAAGCCCAAAGGGACTGCACCTGGAAAAAGACTCTGAGGTTCGCAAAGGGTTTAGTAAGGCGTATTTCAATCCTGCCCGCAAGGATGGTAAGCCTGTCAGGGCTCTTCTCAACATGGAATTCAGCTGCTCCTTCGACCAGCCAGTAGCCGGCGCTGAGCAGCAGCCTACCACGCACTAAGGCAGCACTACGGTTGGTGTAGTCCTGCTTTGGAGGGGCACGCCTTCAGGCGTGCCGTTGCATCAACCAGAGAGCCCGGCTTTAACCGCTGAGGGACAATCCCTCAGGGCCTAAAAGGCCAATCCTTTTGTGCTGTCCTGTCGGTGCGGCTGAAGCCGTGCCCCTTCAGGACCAGATATAGCAACATTAGATCTGCTCTAATATCTTCTTCTTCACTTCGATTGACGTTCCGATTCGTTTCCGTTAGGCTTTCGCGTTCCCAGTAGATTGGTGTTGTCACAGAAGGATTTTTTGATGGCTGAATCATCTTCCGCAGAATTATGCCGAGAATCGCAACTCGGCCGCCAACTATCCCGGCGCGAGTTTGGTCGCCTCGCCACGGTTGCAGTTACAACCGCGGCTGTCCTGCCCGCTTCGCTGATATCGCAGGAAGCCGCACCCAAGCCAAAGCCTTCCACTAATCAACCACAGCCTGCGACTGCGCTCTCGCCCGAGCTCCGCGCCGAGGGCGAACTGAAGTATCAGTGGATTATTCAGACCTACGGCAAGCGCCTGAACGAAGAACAAAGGCAGGACCTGCATCGTCTGGTGATGGAAGGACAAAAGCCGCTGGCGGCATTTCGCTCCTTCCCGCTGGAGAACGGAGACATGCCAGCGACCGTGCTCAAATTCACCGACGCAACGAGCTCCGAGGGGAGTCGCGACTGATGGCGATCGGCGAAGACGTACTTTATCTCACCGTCCGCGAGTTGTCGGAACGCATCCGCACACGCCAGTTGTCGCCCGTAGAACTAACGCAGGCTTATCTCGCCCGTTGCCAGAAATATGGTCATCAGCTGAATGCGTTCGCAATGCTGATGCCCGATCTCGCGTTGCAGCAAGCCCATGAGGCTCAAGACGAGATCAACCAGGGGCATTATCGCGGGCCGCTGCACGGTATTCCTTATGCTGCAAAGGACCTGGTGGCGGTTGCCGGATATCCCACAACGTGGGGGGCGAGACCTTATCAGAAACAAGTCTTCGACCGCGATGCCACCGTCATTCGCAAGTTACGAGATGCGGGCGCCATTTTGCTCGGCAAGGCGGCGATGATCGAGTTGGCAGGTGGGCTGGGCTATCGCTTCGCTGCGGCATCGGCCACGGGAGCAGCCAAGAACCCCTGGAATATGAAATGCTGGACCTGCGGGTCGTCCAGCGGTTCGGGTGCAATCGTCGCTTCAGGCATGGCTGCGTTCGCCATCGGCACGGAGACCTGGGGCTCGATTGTCTGTCCGTCGGCTTTCTGCGGAGTCTCGGGATTACGCCCCACCTTCGGCCGGGTCGGCCGGGGCGGTGCGATGGCGCTGTCGTACTCAATGGATAAAATCGGTCCCATGTGCCGCACAGCCGACGATTGCTCGCTGGTGCTAGCCGCGATAAGCGGGCATGATCCTCTGGACGCCGGGTCGCTTCCCGAAGCGAAAGCACGCTTCACCTACAGCGCACCCCCAAGACCGTTGCGCATCGCGCGGATAGAAAAGGCGTGGGAGAAACCCGATCCCGATGTTGCCGCCGCGTTCGAGCAGGCGGTCGCGGTCCTACAGGAATCAGGAACGACCATCGGCAGCGTGCAGTTGCCCGAGGGTCCGTTCGAGACCGCTGGCGGAATTGTGATCAACGTTGAGGCTGCCTCCGCATTCTCAAAACTGATCGAATCAGGAGAGGTTGCGCAACTCAGCGATCCATTGAGCCGCATCGGGGGCTACGCAGCACAAACCGTGACCGCACAAGACTTCATCCGGGCGCAGCGTATCCGCCGAATTCTCCAACAGAAAATGGATGTAATCTTCCAGCAGTTCGACGTACTCATCGCGCCCTCGCAGCCGATCGGGGCGTCCACTCTCGATACCAACCTGGAGACCGACTTGGCATTTGCCGATCCCATCGGGGGCATCGGCAACCTGTGCGGCCTGCCGGCGCAGAGTGTTCCTTGCGGGTTTACCAAAACTGGCTTGCCAATCGGCATTCAGCTCCTCAGCCAGGTTCTGAACGACGATGCCGTGATCGCTACGGCCGAAACATATCAGTCACGTACGGGCTGGCACCGCAGGCGTCCACCACTGAACTGAGTCGTACCGCGGTTGGTCCAATCGTCCGATGGCGATTGCGACACCTTCTCCAAAATTTTGTTCACTGCGCGCTGCTGTTATTTATAATCGTCGCCCAATAGCTTCTCACCACATCTGAGGCGATCATGAGCTGCAAGCGCTTCGTGTTTCTCGTCCTGATGCTGCTACTGGCAGCTATCTGTGTTTCCGCGCAGACTTTCCGCGGAACCGTTCTCGGAACAGTTACAGACACCTCCGGCGCGGTGGTTTCCGGCGCAACCGTCAAGGTTCGCAACCTCGATACCGGATTGGAGCGCACCACGCAGACAACCGCCGATGGCACCTACAGCGCTCCGGAGTTGCCATTTGGAAAATATTCGGTCGCCGTTTCGCAGAGCGGCTTTCAAACTTCCGTGACCAGCAACATATCGGTTGACGTCGCCAGCGACCGCCGCGTGGATGTCGTACTGAAGCCCGGCGAAGTCGCCGAGCGGGTCGAGGTGACCGGCGAAGTGCCGCAAGTGGATACCACCAGCGCGGAATTGGGTGGAATACTGACGTCCCAGACCATCGAGAACATTCCCGTCAACGGCCGCGATTACACCAAACTTATCTACCTCAATCCCGGAGTGGCCGGCTCGCCCGACCAGATTAGCGATTCACCTGGATCTTTCGGCGAGTTCTCCATGAACGGTTCCCGGGGGCGCTCGAACAATTATCTGCTCGACGGTACCGATATGAACGACGGCTATCGGAATGATCCAGCCATTAACGAAGCCGGTGTCTTCGGAGATCCCGCGACCATTCTGCCCATCGACGCCGTCGGCGAGCTTCACGTGCTTTCCAATTACGAAGCCGAGTACGGACGCAACAGCGGCGCCATCGTCAATATCGTGACTAAGAGCGGCACCAACCAGTGGCACGGCTCGGCGCTGGAGTACTATCGCAGCGGCGCTTTTGGCGCCCGTAACTATTTCAATTTTGTTGGTCAGCCCAAAAACCCGTTCACCAACAATCAATTCGGCGGATCGTTGGGCGGTCCGATCGTGAAAGATAAGGCATTCTTTTTCTTCGACTATGAAGGTCAACGGGAAAGCGGCGCGCAGGCCGGCTTGAGCTGCGTACCCGACCCGAATTTGGTTGCGCAGACCATAGCAAGCCTGGGTAGCAATGTCAGTCAACCCATGCTCAATTTGCTGGCTCGCAATCCGTGGCCGACTCCCAACATCGCCGGCGCGCCCAGTGACGTGACAGGATGTACCGCCCCTAATTTAGCAACGGCGACCCGGTTTCTCAATAATGTTGACAGCCTGATTGCCAAGGTTGATTACAATCCCAACGTCAATAACAACATCTCGGGCCGCTACTATTACGGTAATAGCAACCAGAGCTTTCCCTTTGCACAATTGGCGGGTGGCCTTCTGCCCGGATTTAATACCGTAACGCCGACGCGCGTGCAACTGGTCGCGCTCTCGTGGGTAAAGATTGTTAACTCGGCACAAGTCAATGAAGCGCGCCTGGGATGGAACCGTTTTGCCGAAGGATTCTTCCCACAAGACAGCAGTTTCGATCCCGCCTCCATCGGACTGGATACGGGCACCTCCTCCTTCAGTGGTGGTTTACCGCTCATCTCGGTTGGAGGATTTTCTAAGATCGGCGCCAGCGCCGGTGTGCCGCGGCAGCGCGTGGACACCAACTGGCACTTCATCGACAACTACTCGTGGAAAGTTGGCCGCCACGATATCAAGTTCGGGTACGAATTCCGCCGGACCTCGATTCAGATCGTTCAAGACTCCAATTTTCGCGGCAAACTCAGTTTCGACGATCTCACGTCTTTTCTGGAAGGCCTTCCGTCGGGTGGAAGCCAGGCAGCCGGCAACACCAACCGGCATGAATATGAGAACAATCAAGGACTTTACCTGCAGGACAGCTTCCGCTGGACGTCGCGGCTGACATTGAACTTCGGTATGCGCTGGGATTACTTTGGCGTGCCCGGCGAGAAGAACAATCTGTTCTATCGGCTTCTCCCCGCCAACGGTGGGACCCTCGCCCAAGTGGGAGCGTCTGGTGGTCCCTCCCGTCTCTATAACCCCGACTACAACAACTTCGCTCCCCGCTTTGGCTTTGCGTACGACATAGGCGGCAAAGGGACGACGGTAATTCGTGGCGGATATGGTGTTTTCTACGATGCCTTCTCGCAAGACATGTTCCTGGGACACATCCCATATAACTGCACCTTCTGCCCCGGCCCAGCCTATGTCGGAATCGGAGTGGCGCCGATTACGTTCGCCAGCGCGACCTCGGGTCCAATTGCCGCCGGATTGCCTGTGTACGTCAATCCATCGCCACTCGGCAGTTTCTTCGGGATTGACCCCAACATACGCACGCCTTACGTCCAGAATTGGAACCTCAACATTCAGCAGGCCATCACCAATAAGTTGATGGTGCAACTCGCCTACGTCGGCTCGAAGGGAACCAAGCTCTTCCGCTTCCGCGATATCAATCAGCCCAGCCAGGCTCAGATTACCGCCTATGACACCAGTCCGACGGGAGGTTGCGCCGGGGGCTTTACGCCACCTAACTGCCCAATCGCCGGCTTCGATAGTGGAGGCAACGTGCCTCGGACCGCATTTCCCAACTTCTTCTACGTGAACCAGGAAGAGTCAACCGCGGGATCGACTTACAACTCATTCCAAGCCAGCCTTCACGTCACGTCATGGCACGGGCTTTCGTCCCAGGCAAACTACGTTTGGTCGCACTCCATCGACAATGCCAGCGACCTGGAAGACTTCATTCCCAACGCCTCGCAACCGAACAACAGTTTGGCGCCGCAGCTTGAGCGCGGCAATTCCAACTTCGACATCCGCCAGAGATTTAGCTGGAATTTCGTCTACCTGTTCCCCAAGTCAACCGGGTCGTACAGCAAGGTGAAGAGCGGTTGGGGCTTCGATGGAGTTGCTACCGTGCAAACCGGCCAACCGTTCACGCTGAACTACAATTTCTACGGGGACTACTCTGGCTCGGGAGAGGGATTTGACCGTCCCCAAATCGTTGGACCGGTTCAGTACGGCAGTGCCCCTAACAACTTCCTCAACCTGGCCAACTTCCAGGTTCCATGCACCTTTGGAAACACTACTGCGACCTCGTCCACCGGCGATAGCAATTGCCTTGCTGGTACTCGTCACTTTGGCAACCTGGGACGCAACTCTCTGATCGGGCCCAGCTTTAAGGAGTTTAACTTCTCGGTCTTTAAGGACACGCCAATCA
Source organism: uncultured Acidobacteriaceae bacterium (assembly GCA_963763725.1). Classification (GTDB taxonomy): domain Bacteria; phylum Acidobacteriota; class Terriglobia; order Terriglobales; family Acidobacteriaceae; genus Bog-257. Next base: position 159,000 of record CAVXQI010000012.1, on the reverse strand, counting down.
CTGAGCGCGTCAACTTGCAGCTGCGTGCCGAGTTCTTCAATCTCTTCAACCACCCCAACTTCGCCAATCCGGAATTACCCAACTTCATCGCCGACCCGGGTGTCAACGGGATTGCCAGCAACGGGCGCGGTGTCGGGTACTACGCTCTCACGGCTACGGGCGACGTTGGCATTGGCAACCCATTTCTCGGAGGAGGCGGCCCACGTGGAATTCAGTTCGCCGCCAAGGTCACGTTCTAGGGAAACCCGGACAACTCGATATTCAGGTTGACCCTGTGAAGTTCGCGTAGAGCGGACCTTCAGGTCCGCGTCACCCATCCTGGCTACACTGAATGCTAAGTCCTCTCAACTCTCCTCCCCACGAACCTCCACTTTATAAATTGCAAACTGGGGCGTGCGTTGGACACGATGTAACCATCGTTGATGGGTGAACACATTTTCATGCACGAGATTGTGATAGATCACATAAACCTCGCGCGGAAGGCCGTGACGGAGCGATGCAGGTTCGCCAGCACGTCGCGAAGCACATAATCGGGAAAAGGATTGAATAGATAGAGAACGAACGCTTCGGGAGGAAATTCAAAAGAGCGGGCATCGCCGGCGTGTGATTCAATGTCGAAACATTTCTGCTGCTCGCTTCGACACCTCGCGATGTTCTGCTGGGCAGATCTCGTTCAATTCCGCAAGAATTTCCACGCCGATGATTCGCTGGAAGGGATACTCCGAGGCCATCAGCAGGGTTCGTCCCTTACCTGAGCCGAGATCAACGAAGGTAAGCCCGTCCACCGGGATGGGCATGGAATGCAGAATCTCGTGAAACAGTGCGGGGTCCGAGGGTTGATACTGCCCTCCGGAGAGCACCTCGCGAAAACGAGTTCGCAGACTTACATTTGCCCATGTCGTATCCACGTTGTGGTCGAAGTCGTAATCGATGTCGCCATAGCGCGATTTTCGCCGGGCTGGCGTAAGGTCCCTCAGCAACTCCATGGTGCCTACCGCGTAGTAGCGCAAGGCACCAACTAAACCACGCCGGCGGACGCTATCGCTGATCCAGGTGAATGCACCAGAGTCGTTGTGTTTGGGTTCTGGTCTTTGCTCGGCCACATGAAGATGGTAACTGGCGGCGGCGCGATGCGACAGCTTTCCCATCACGCCGCAGCCACGTAAGAATTACGCCAGATCGAACAGCAGGAATTCAGCTTCACCGTTGCTCGCAGCGCTCACTAGGTTCAACTTGGTTTCGCCGCTGATTGCCGCGCCATCGCCCTTCCCCAGTCTGGTGCCATTTACGGCGAGTTCTCCCCTGACCAACTGAACCCAGGCGTGCCTGCCGGGCTGCAATTCTAGTTCCAGCTTCTTGCCGCCTTCGAGCAGGGACGCGTATACGCTCGTGTCCTGGTTAATGGTGGTCGAGCCCTCACGCCCGTCGTGCGACGCGATCAGCCGCAGCTTGTTCCGCTTCTCTTCAACTGTGAAGGTGCGGTCCTCATAGCTGGGCTTCAACCCTTCCGCCTCGGGCAAGATCCAGATCTGCAACAGGTGAACCGCCTTCTTGGACTGATTGACTTCGCTATGCATCACGCCTGTACCGGCCGACATGCGCTGCACGTCGTTCGGTTTGATGGCAGCTCCACGTCCGGTGCTGTCGCGATGGTTCAGTTCGCCCTCGATCATGTAGGTGATGATCTCCATGTCGCGATGGGGATGCATTCCGAACCCCTTGCCGGCGCTGATCCAATCCTCATTGATCACGCGCAAGTCACGAAAACCCATGTGCTTGGAATCAAAGTAATCAGCAAACGAAAAAGTGAAATGAGTATCCAGCCAGCCATGATTGTTGTGTCCGCGCTCTTCGGACGGCCTGACGGTAACCATGATTCTCCCTCCTGAATCTAAATGCATAAGATGCTTTAACGTTAAAGAAAGATTCAAGCGCCAAAGCGCCGGAGCAAGCCCGGCAGCCCGCGGCAGAAGTCGGAATACTGAAATGAGGATCCCTCAGCGGCTAAAGCCATATTCATTCTGCGGCACGTGCGGCTCGGCTGAAGCCGTGCCCTTTCAAAACGGCACCTTCACCGCGGGCTGCTAGAGTGTGCAGCAGTACTTACCATTCGTGGTGTCACTAATCTTTCTGGACGAGATCGGGATGGCGGGCATCTAACGAAGTGGTGCTGGCAAAACAACCAGTGCTTACCAACGTGCTCGTCTGCCTCTCCGCTCACGCCGACGACAAATCCACCGCCAGCCTTTAGAATGAGGCCCATCGCATAAATCGTGATTTCACCAGCGCTCTGTTACGCGCGACTTTGCACGTAATGGGCCGGTGAACCGCGTTACAAGAACCATGGGCTCCAAGGATTCAGGAAAATACGATGCTATTGTGATCGGCGGCGGGCACAATGGCCTGGTCAACGCCGCATATCTTGCGCGCGCAGGGAAGAAGGTCCTGGTGTTGGAGCGCCGTCACGTCCTCGGAGGCGCAGCAGTTACGGAAGAGATATTTCCCGGCTTCAAGTTCTCAGTGTGTTCGTACGTGGTTTCCCTGCTGCGGCCTGAAATCATCCGCGACCTCGATCTTCCCCGGCATGGTCTCGAGATACTTCCCCTGGACGGCACCTTCACGCCGATGCTGAACGGCGACCACTTGTGGCGCGTTAACGATCACGGCCAGACCATGCGTGAGATTCGGCGCCACTCCAAGTTTGATGCCGAGGCTTATGAAGAGTTCGGCAAGGCCATGCTGCAGATGTGCCGCTTCGTGAAGCCGATTCTCGGAATGGTGCCACCCGACCCCACCACGCTGAACCCGAAGGACCTGTTCAAGCTGCTTTTTCTCGGCCGCCGCTTCAAGGATCTGAGCGGCGAAGACAAGTACAACCAGGTGCAGCTGATGACCATGAGCGCCATCGATTTTCTCGATCAGTGGTTCGAAACTGATGTGCTAAAGGCGACGATGTCGGCATCAGGAATCATTGGTACCTTCCTGGGAGTGCGCTCGCCCGGCACGGCTTACGTGCTGCTGCACCACTACATGGGCGAGATCGACGGTGCGTTTCGCGCCTGGGGGTTCGCTCGCGGCGGGACAGGCGCCATCTCCAACGCGATCGCCGATGCGGCGCGCGAGTTTGGAGTCGAGATCAAGACGCAGACCGCAATTGCGCAGATCCTGGTTCGCGACGGCAAAGCGGTAGGGGTCGCAACCACGAGTGGCGACGAATACTACGCCTCCGTCATCTCGTCGAGCGTGGATCCGAATCTTACCTTCCTGAAGATGGTTGAGCGTAAGCATCTGAGCGACGAGTTTCGCGACGAGGTAAAGCGATATAAGTACCGAGGCTCGTCGGGAAAAGTAAATCTCGCGCTCGATGGCCTGCCTGACTTCACCTGCCTGCCGGGCGAGGGACATCATCTGCGCGGCGCCATCTCCATCTCCCCCAGCGTGGACTACATGGAGCGCGCTTACGACGACGCCAAATACGGCGACTATTCGCGGCGGCCCTACATTGACATGGTCATTCCCAGCCTCACCGATCCATCGGTCGCGCCTCCCGGCAAACACGTGATGTCGTGCTTTGTGCAGTACGCACCTTACAAGCTGAAGGAAGGCACGTGGGACGATAAGCGCGAGGCCTTTGGCGACAATGTGATTGATACCATCTCCGAGTTCGCGCCCAACCTTAAGAACATCATTGTTGGCCGTCAAATCGTGACGCCTCTGGACCTCGAGCGCGAATTTGGGCTGACCGAAGGAAACATTTTCCAAGGCGAACTCTCTTTGGAGCAGTTGTTCTTCCTGCGCCCGGTACCTGGGTTTGCGCAGTACAGGTCACCCATCAAGAACCTCTGGATGTGCGGTTCCGCGACTCATCCGGGAGGCGGCATTATGGGCGCACCAGGCCGACTCGCGGCACTGGAGATCCTGAAACACGCCAAGGGGAAAAACTAGCGATGCCGCAGACGCGCCACGTCGTAATCCTCGGCGCTGGACACAACGGGCTGGTCACCGCGTTCTATCTCGCCAAAGCTGGATTTAAGCCGCTCATCCTGGAACGCAGACCGACCGTTGGCGGCTGCGCCATCACCGAAGAATTCCACCTGGGCTTCCTCTGCTCACGGCTTGCCCATAGCGCTGGACCACTTAGAGCAGACATCGTCCGCGTCATGGATTTGGCGAGGCATGGGCTAAAAATCTACACGCCGGATGTGCGAGTACTGGCGCTATCGGCGGATGGTAGGCCACTCGTTTTGCATAGTGATGTCGGCAAGTCGCAGCAAGAGATCGCCAAGTTTTCGCAGAAGGACGCGGCAAGTTACGTTGAATTCCAGAAGCCTCTTGCCCGCCTCGGCGAAGTTGCCAATCTGTTGATGACGATGACGCCGCCTGACCTGGAAGATCGGGCAGCGGGCAATTTATGGGAACTGGTGAAGGCCGGCCGCAAGCTGCGCGGTCTGGGCGAGAAGGACCTCTATCGCATGATGCGATGGGGGCCGATGGCCGTGGCCGATCTGGTCGCCGAGTGGTTCGAAACTGAATTGTTGCGCGGGACAATAGCCGCGCAGGGGATATTCGGAACATTTCTAGGCCCTTGGTCCGCGGGTTCCAGTGCTACGTTGCTCTTGCGCTGCGCGAGCGACGGAAACCCGGTGGGGCCCTCATCCCACGCTGTGGGAGGGCTGGGAGCGCTCACTGCGGCTATGGCAGCGGCGGTGACAGAGGCTGGCGGTGAGATTCGGACTTCCTGCGAGGTAGTGAGCATCAAGATCAAGGATGGATCTGCTACCGGAGTCGTTCTCGCCAATGGGGATGAGATTGACGCCGGGACCGTCGTCTCCAACGCCGATCCGAAGCGCACTTTGCTAGGGCTTGTCGATTCTCAGTATCTGGAACCGGGCTTTCTGCAGAAACTCCAGCACTATCGGATGAATGGGACCGTCGCCAAGGTAAACCTTGCACTCGGCAGCTTGCCGGCATTCAAAGGCACAAACGGTGACCCAGCCGTTTTGGCCGGAAGAATACAGGTCTCACCTGACATTGACTACCTGGAGCGAGCCTTCGATGCTTCGAAGTATGGAGAGTTTTCCCAGCATCCCCATCTTGAGGCGACCATCCCCACAGTGTGGGACCATTCGCTCGCGCCGCCAGGCAAGCATGTGTTGTCCATCTATGTGCAATATGCACCTTTCCATCTGCGCAATACTGACTGGGATTCGCAACGCAATGCTTTGGGCGACACGGTGGTGAAGACCCTCGCAGAATACGCCCCCGACCTGCCGGGGCTGATTGAAGCCAGCGAGGTGATTACGCCGAAGGACCTGGAACAAACCTACGGACTGACTGGCGGCCACATCTTCCATGGAGAATTAGCCCTCGATCAGCTGTTCACAATGCGGCCGCTACTAAACTGGGCACAATATCGAACGCCGATCAAGAATCTATATTTGTGCGGATCGGGTACGCATCCCGGGATTGGCTTGACGGGGACCTCCGGCGCGAATGCGGCGCGCGAGATCATCAAAGATCTTCGAAAGTAGCCGGTGATTATCGAAAGAGGTTTTAGCGTTAGAGCAGTTTAGGCATTGCTGTGTCCGGGTAGTGCGGCGCTTTAGCGCCGCGTGAGCCCGGTCCGTTCCCAACAGCAATGACTTACACCAGCGAGTAAATCATGTAGTTTCAATATTTTGCGGGCAAAGTATTGAAAAAAAAGATGCAGAAACGCCAAGGGGGAGGGGTAGGAATGTGGCACCCCGCAACCGCTTGACCTTGAAACGAAAAGCCCGCCCTGACAGATGGGCCAAGCGCCAGGTCTTATTAGCGTCACACTTGCCGGGCATGCACGTCGCTACTTCTTCTCCCCGCTCTTAGGCTGGTTGTAGGTGAGCCCCTTGGTCTCAAACATCGTAGGCGGGAAGCCGTTGTTAAAGGTCACAGATGTGATGAAGCGCTGACTGGTCATTTCACCGTTACGGTGCCGCACAATGCTGTAAGGCGTTTGAATACCCTGGATCAGGCGGTAATTGCTGAAAACTTCTGACTCGTCATCGAGCTGCCGGTCGAGTGGATCGCGGTAACTATAGGTTTTCTTCACCGGCAAGTGGGAGCGGGGATCAATCGACAAGGTTACGCTATCGTTGGTGGAATTCAAGATGGTGACCTGGTCGGTTAGGTTCTGTTCCACAATTGCCGTCCCGTCGTAAAGGATCATGGTGTCCGATGCGCCCAGCCATTTGCGGATCACCCATTCCAACGAATGATCGCGACGGCGCAGATAATCCTGGAGTTGCTGCGGGTCCTGGGTCGCGGTCCCCTTGTAAGTGATTTCGTATCCCTTATCGCCAACATTGAGTTCAATGACATCACGCTGTTTGGTTAGTTCGACACGATCTTTGTCGGGCCACTCCCAGAAGCGCCAGAACTCAAGACCCTGCCCACTCGGTTGTCCGTGGTAGAACGCATACGCGCGGCCCTCGGTCTTCATATCGCGCATATTGAGGTACGCATCGCCGCCGAGGGCCTTAATCATGTCGTTCAGAATCTGGAGCGCCTTCTGCACGCTGGGATCTTTGGTGGAAGCGAAGTGCGCAGTTGGCCATGCCGCTGGGGTAGCTGGAATCTGTGCCGATGTAGCTGGTATTGCGGCCGTTTGAGCGAGGACAGGCGTCGCCAGCAGGATGACGAAGGCGAATATTGTAGCGTTACGCATGGGTTCCGAGCAGTTTCGGATTTTGTGTGACTGCTCTACGCGATTGTAAACGCATTTTCGCGAAGGCCGCTGGTGCGGATGCCCGGAGACCTTCCACAGCAGCCGGTCACTTCCTGGCCACTAGTGCCTTGGCGCGCACCAATTCTGGCCGGTCCGAGTTCACACCATTGCAGTTCTTCAGAAGCGTGGCGTAATAAGTCGCGGCTTTGTCTGGCTGGTGAGTCAGCTCCGCGGCCTGAGCCGCGCCAGCCAGTGCGTTGAAACGGTTGGGATCGATCTTCATTGACTTCTGATACTCCGCCAACGCCTCGTCAGGGCGATCGAGTTGCAGCAGCATATCGGCCAGCATCTCACGAGCGGGCAATTCCACCTCGCCCTTGCCGATGGCATCCTGCTTGTCAGCAACCGACTTCAGCAGTCCAACGGCCTCTTCATTTTTCCCCTCGGCAAAAGCCAGCCATGCCGTTGCCTCGTCACGATTTGTGCTCATGCTATCCACTGCGAAAGGCCTGTCGCTCTTGCGCGTAGCCTCGATCATCGCGTTGTACTGGTCAACCGCGTGCCGCGCGGCGGCGGCGTCATGCAAGTGACCCGCCCCAACCGCCTGCGCCCAGTAGGTGATTGCCAGATTGTAAGGCTCCCCTTCCGGCGGTGGTGGCAGTACGACTGCTTCCTTCCAGTCCTTGGTCTCCAGCGCATACATGGCGAGAAAATGCGCGTGCATCCGGTTGAGGTATCCTCTCAAACTGGGATCGACATCTTCCGGCCTTATGCTTGCCAACTGATCCACCACCGCCTTCGCCTTGGCATCCTCGCCAATTTGCAGATACGCGTATTCCAGGAAGTCCATGGCGTGGACCTGGTTCTCGGCGCCCATGTGCATGCCGGTTTCATTGTGCTGCACGGCGGCGATGGAAGCCAGGTTGGAGTCGATGTCCTCCTGCCACAATCCCAGACGGGCGAAGATGTGCGAAGGCATGTGCAGCGCGTGCGGCGAGGCAGGAGCAATTTGCGCGTACCGGCGGGCGGCCGGCAATCCTTCCTGTGCGAACTGCGGATTGTCGCACGCGTGGATCAGGTAATGCGCCACTCCGGGCTCGCTTGGGTTTTCCTGAAATAGGGCGTTGAGAATGGCAATCGCCTTTTTGCGATTGGCGAAGCTAATGTCGTTGTCCGGCTCGGAACCAAGCAGAGATAGCGCATAGAATGCCGCCGTTTCGTGGTCTTGAGAGTTGCCTTCATAGACCTTTGCCATTGCGTGCGAATAGGCAGTGGCGCGCTTTTCGAACTCCCATTTGCCGTGGTCAGTTCGATAAAAAGCGGCCATGGCGCTGATGTAGCCCTGTTCGCGGGGCGTTTTCGCGCCGATGGCTTGCGCCTTCTGAACTAACTCCCATCCCTGTTTGACCGTGGCATCGTCGGGCCGGTTCCAGAGCTGGTGATAAAGGCTCATGGCTTCCCCCCAATACGCCATCGCACAGTGCGGGTCTTGAGCCGCAACCGCCTTGAACTGCTTTCCAGCTTCTTCGTACCAGAAGGAGTCCAGCAGCGCGACTCCACGCTCGAACGGCTTCTGCACCTCGGCGGAGCACGACGGCACAGGAAATGAAACAGCGCCGAGCTTGGCATTGGGATCATAGTGCTGGTGAGTATCGTCCGCCAGCGACACGAACGGCAAAAGAAGCAATAACGCGCCGGGTATCCACAATCGCAATCTCACAAGTCCTCCGATAGCAGCTTCACATGTGGTATAGGCGACCGGTGGAGCATGCCTTTCAGGCCTGCAAAACTGCCGTTTTTTCTCGGAGTGCGCTTTAGCGCCTGAGGTAATGTTTTTTCCGTCGCCTCAATGGTTGAAGCCAATTTATTTCCGAGTTTACCCTGCACCGCTAAGCGCTGCTCCACCCTAGACACCAACGCTGAAACTGTCCTAAATTGTGCGCATGACCAAGCCAGAAAAATCGACGTAACAAATAGACGCCCCGAATTGCGGTTCGTCACCCGAACGATAGCTTACGCCTTCCTATGCTTGTGCTTGACCCGCGCGGGTGGCTCCTCGACCAACGCGAACTGAATGCGTTTCTGCATGTGGTCAATGCGATCCACCAGCACGCGCACCGAATCGCCCAGCGAGTAGGTCTTGCGGCTGCGCTGGCCGATGATTTGCCGGGTGTTCTCGTGATACTGGTAACGGTCGTCGGTGAGCGATGCCAGCGGCACCAGCCCTTCGATGAACATGTCGATCAGTTCCACGAACAGTCCAAACTTGGTGACGCTCACGATCAGGCCCGCGAACTCTTCGCCCACCCGGTCTCCCATGAATTTCACCTTCTTCCATTCCATCAATTCGCGTTCGGCATCGTCGGCGCGGCGCTCGGACTGGCTCGACTCCTCCGCGATCTCGTGCAGAACATCTTCGGGAATCGGCCCGCCCAAAGGCTGTGACGTCCCTACGGGACTCGGGCGTACTTGCTCCTTGACCCAGCGCTTACGCGCTGGGTTAGCATTGTCCCGCCCTCCGGGCTGGATTTTCGACTGCACGGGATTCGGGTGCCCCACCCAAGCCTCTTTTGCTTGGGTGGGTATTTTCGACCGCTTCGACCACGGCGAAGGTGATTCGCTGTGCGCGACTGCTCCCAGGCCAACGGCTATACCGTGGTCTTCATGCTCCGCCGAATCGCGCAGCACGTCTTTTAGGATGCGATGAACGATTAGGTCCGGATAGCGCCGGATGGGAGAAGTGAAATGCGTGTAAACCGGGGCGGCCAGCGCAAAGTGGCCTTCATTGACCTCAGAGTAGCGCGCCTGCTTCAGGGAGCGCAGCATCAGGTACGACAAAATGCGCTCCTCTGGTTTGCCCGCAATCTTCTGGGTGAGCTTCTGGTACATACGTGGCGTAATGTGTACTTCTTCCGGGATCTCAACTACGTGCGGCTTGCGTCCGCTGGCGTGTCGGTCGCGCCGCTCGGCACGAATTTGCACGCGTCTTACCGGCAGCGCGCCTACGCCGAGCGAATAGCCGAAGGTTGCGGCGATGGTCTCGAAATCAAAGACCCGCTTGGGATCAGGCTTCTCGTGGATGCGATAGAGCGAAGCAACTAGCCTGTTCTCGAGATAGCTGGCGACGCACTCATTGGCCGACAGCATGAACTCCTCGATGATGCGGTTGGCGATGTTGCGCTCGGAGCGCGTGATCCCTTTCATCAATCCATGCTCGTCAAATTCGATGACTGGCTCAGGCAAATCAAAATCAATGGAACCGCGACGCACCCGTTTGCGATTCAGCACCGTCGCCAGCTCACGCATTAGTTCGAAGTCGCCCACCAGCCTGTGATAGCGCTGGCGCAAACGTGCGTCTCCTTCGAGGATAAGGTTCACGTTGGTGTAGGTCATGCGTTCCGCCGAGCGGATGACGCCTTCGTTCAGGGTGTATCCGACAATCTCTCCATGGAAATCAATCTCCATCACGCATGACAGCACCAAACGGTCGACTTGCGGGCGTAGACTGCACAGGTCACTGGAGAGTTCCATGGGCAGCATGGGTACAGCACGGTCAGGGAAATAGACCGAAGTCCCGCGCAGCCGCGCTTCCAGGTCAATAGCCAAGCCTTGCTCGACGTAGTGCGCAACGTCCGCGATGTGCACCTGCAGCTCGAAATGGCCATTCTCTATGCGGCTCACGGTGACGGCGTCGTCAAAGTCGCGCGCGGTTTCGCCGTCGATGGTGACGATGGGCAACGCACGATAGTCTCGACGGTGACGCAATACGCTCGAGGGAAGAATTGGGTCGAATCGCTGAGCCTCCTCCAGAACCTCGACCGGGAAGCGATGTGGGAGGTGAAACTTGCGGATGATGATCTCAACGTCCACGCCGAAGTCGTCTTCGTAGCCGAGAATCTCGACTATGCGGCCGCGCGGGTTCTCAGCAGGTGACGGCCAGTCGGTAATCTCCACATCCACCACCAGACCTTCGAGATCGTCCCACTGGCGACGGCGCGCCTCTTCGCCGAGGACGCGGTCGGCTGACTTTTTGTGCGTGGATTTCACTCCATCGCTCTCCCGCTCATTGGCTGACCGCCCCGCTCTAGCCAAAGGAGGGCTAGAACGGGGCCCGCCAGGCGCGCGGGCTTTTCCTTGTCTCCGGGCCACTCCATGCCGCGCGGAATGATGATCTCCTTCGTCACTTTCTCGTCGATGGGCGTTACGTAGTTGTGGCGCGAGCCGTAGTGAAAGGTGCCGACTACGGTGGGATTGCCGCGCGTGAGAACGCGCAAGATGCGTCCCTCGGCACGGCCGTCGTCGCGCTTGCGTCCCAGTTCCACCAGCACCTGGTCGCCATGCATAGCTGAACCGATGGCCTGGGGATTGATGTAGATATCGCCCTTGAAGGTGGTGTGCTGGCTGGCGTTGGGAATCACAAAGCCGTAGCCGTCGCGGTGCATGGTCAAGCGTCCCGCGATCAGGTTCTGCTGCGCGGCCGGATGCTGCGCCAGGGTGTAACGGTCGCGTCCGGTCTCGATCAGCCGCGCGCTCTTCACCAGGACGTGCAACCGTTCCGCGAGCAGCTGCCGTTCGCTGCCGCGCAGGTTCATCTCGCGGACCAGTTGCTTGAACCCCGCCGAACGGTGGGCCTGGCGTTCGATATGGCTTAGGATGGCTTGGTCAGTCAGCATGGATCAATCGCAACATCAAAAGCGACCACGGATTTCAGGGATGGCGCGCATGAATCTTACACTGTGATGAGCTGGCTGCCATCCGCTTCCATCAGAATTTGGCGGCCCGTCAGGACTGAATGCACCCTCCTTCATCCAAAGGAATCAAGGAACCAAAACTGGTCCGCTCTCTCGGCGCAGTGCGCGGTTAGAAGTTCATCCGGTCAGCGTAGTCCTTTTTCCGTAACCCCATTTACCAACGGAGCACTGGGCACGCAGGAAAATTGCCTAGGGTATTCCCCTCGTATAAGAACTGGTTGTATGGTAGCAATAATTACATCGCCCACGGGCGCTTCGGGGTCTGTACTGAGCGATGAGGTTCAGCAAAACCGCACCAACCATCAGGTTCTGAAGAAGACGGTGGAGCGTCGGTTTGGCAAAACAAGTGCCTCTCCAAGCACTTACAACTTCAGAAAGGAATTTTTTACCGAATGTGGAAACCTACCAATTCTCCATCCTCGACTCCCACCCCCAACCCCGAGCCGCAGCGCAGCTACACGCCCGCCGCTGCTGAACCGCCAATTGCGCCCCGCCCAGCCAGTCCGCCGATCAACACCCAGGAGCAGGCCACGCTGGGAAAGTCGCTGGTGATCAAGGGTGAGGTCACAGGTTCGGAATCGCTCTACATTGACGGCCGCGTGGAGGGGTCTATCAACCTACCGGGTAATCGCGTGACGGTGGGACGAAACGGTGTGGTAGCCGCCAACATTTCGGCACGCGAGATCGTCGTGCTGGGCAAGGTCCGCGGCAACATGACTGCCAGCGACCGCGTTGACATCCGCGGCGAAGGCTCCCTCACTGGAGATGTCGTCGCGCAGCGCATAAGTATTGAAGATGGCGCTTACTTTAAGGGTGGAATCGACATTCGCAAGCCCGGCCAGAAAGCCAATGGCGAATCCAAGGAAACCGTTTCGACGCCCCCTGGCGAGATTAGTGCCTCGGCGGCAGCGGCTCGGATGTAAGAGGTTTCGCGAGCAGAACCTATAGTCAAACGGTTTCGAAACTGGATTACCGAGGCTGTTCTAAGGTATCTCACCACTAGACTCCGCCGCCCGCGGAGAAAGTCTCGAATTGCGGGCGGCGATATTTGCGGCCGTTCGCACAGGCTCTCGAAAGCAGGTGCAATCCGATGTGGGAGAAAGTACTCCAGTTGCTCGCAGTGCATTGCCGGCATAGCAATCTCTCGAAGCCGTTCTCGCCCGCATCACCGAGTTGGCACGACTCCGGTCACGGAGAATGGGAGAGTGTTACCAGCAACAAGGCGGCGCCTTACGTGGTCTGCCTCGATTGCGGCAAACACTTCGGCTACGATTGGTCGCGCATGCGGGTGGTGAAATAGCCTTCAGCAATGAGCCATCAGCCGTCAGATTGAGCTGACACTACGGTTCCACGCTTCCGGCGGTAGTGTCGAGTACTTGCTCGGGAATGACGCTCGTCGCCGACACTTTCTTCCGCCGCAAGTCCCGGGGTAAATTCGATTTGGTCAGCCATAAACCCAGTGCCACCGCGACCAGCCAAGTCAGGCTGATGAGCGTCAGAGAAATCAGGTCAGCGCTGCGGTTGCCGTGTACGGTGAATCGGCGCGAGACTCCGTAGCTCACTAGTCCTGCGAAGACGGCGGTGGCCAGCGCCTTCATCAGCTCTGGCCACGGCAGTTCGTTCAGCAATACCATCTTTCTCCAATGCAGCAACCAGGCCAGGACAACGGTGTGCATCAGGATGCCAATGTCGGAAGCGATTGCGAGTCCCGTCACGCTGTAGCGCTGGAACAATGCCCAATAGACCGGAAGTGACGCCACCACGACGATGGTGCTGGCGATCATCGGCGTCAGGGTGTCGCCCGCGCCGTAAAAGGCTCGCGCGTACTGGGCCTGCGCCGACCACAGTGCCAGAGAGAGAGCAAACCAGAAAAAGTAAACGGCGGTCCGCTGCGCATCGGAAAAGGTGAATTCACCGTGGCGGAATGCAAGGTCGATAATGGGCAGCGCCGCCGCCATCATCCACGCCGACGCCAGGAACGATGCCGCCGATATCCGATATACCGTCTGATTAACGGTGTCGGCGAAGAGCTTGCGTTTGCCTTGTTCCCACAGTAGGGCAAAAAAAGGCATGGAAGCCTGCCCGGTGGCTTGTCCCAGAACCGAGATAGGAACCGCGAAGAGGCGCTTGGCGTAATTGAGTCGCGAGATATCGCCGGCGCCGCCGGAAGCGAAATAGCGCAGGATCCAGTCATCGGCCGATACCAGTGAAACCCCCAGCATCAGCGGAATGGTGAGCCGCACCCACTCGCGAAAACCAAGGTTGTGCCAGTCGAAGCTGAAGTGATATCGCAGGCCGCCTTGCGCTGCGCCGAGAGCATTGATGAGGAATGGACCTAGAAACGATCCCGCCAGCGCGCCGTAGGCGAGCGATGAAATGCCGAATGCCTTCGCGCCAACCACTCCTCCAGCAATGATGAAGACGTTGTACAACGCAGGGCTAAGCGCGGGATACAGAAACATCCGCTTTGACAGCAGCACCGCCGAGACGATCCCGCCGGCATAGAAAAAGATCTGGCCCGGCAACAGAATCCGCGTGAGGTGAACGCATAGTTGGACTTGTTCGGGGGAGAACTTGGGGAAAACCAAGCGCACCATTTGTGGGGTAAAGATTTCCAGGAAGACCGTGCCCAGACACACTACGGCGCTCATGATGGTGATGGTGGAATTGAAGGCATGCTGGGCCCCGGCCTCGTCATTGCGCGAGGTGTGACGGGTGTAGATTGAGATAAAGGTGATCGACGCGGTGCCACCCGCCAGGACGTAATTGAGGAAATCAGGTATCTGGAACGCCGCGAAGTAGGCGTCGGTCTGGTGGCCAGCGCCGAAAGCCCACGCGATGTACATCTCGCGGAGATATCCGATCAGGCGCGAGGCCATTACTGAGCCCATCAGCAACAACGTGGCGGAAAACGCGGTGTGTTGATGCGATGGCCGCAGAATGCGCAGCAGCCGCGCCCAAAGACTGGGCGCCTGTTCGCTGGCACTGTGGGCGGCCGGAGGCGGCATTAGACTGCGATTTTACACGTTGAACCACGCCTTTCCTTGAGTTGCGACGGTGGCGATCATGGTGCGACGATTTCCGGGCGCCGCCGTCTGCTGATAGTCTTCCTACAAATGCATTCCCGCAGTTTCTGTTCGGAGCCCCAGCCGTTCCCAGTCAGAGTTAGAGATCGCGGACGTAGTGGGTCGCGCATGGCCGACTGGTTCACGCATACGGTCCTCTCGGCACTGTTTGTTGCGGCCTTTCTTTTCGATGTTGGCGCTTCCGGACAAACTAGCCAGCCGCTGCTTCGCTACAAACTACGAGCTGGCGACCACCTCATCTACCGCGAGGTGTTCGAGCGTGAGGGCAAGTCTGCGGATCAAACATTCCGAACCCGCGCGGTGTTTCGCAACGACGTGGTCGTACTGGGCGATGCGAGCGGCACGATACTCGTTGGCATCCAGCGCAATCGCCAATCGACGGAGATGCTGGAGTTTCGTGAGCATGGCAAGGATAAACTGGCGCAGGAAACGCCAAAGTTCAACCAGCGCATGGCGAAGCGCTCTTCCCATTTTTCCGACGCTAATGTTTTCTCAGCGACCGGGGCGCCGCAAGCTCCCTTGACGACGGTGCGAGAAGTCACCAGCAAACTACTCTATGGAATTCCCGAAATTCTGCCGGTGCCTGCTGGACCAGCGCTGGCGGCTGTCGAAGTGCAGGGCCGGCCTTCTGGAATCACTGTAGACTTGCTTCGCTATGAACCGTTTTCGGGCGAAGAGTGCGCAGTCTTCTCCGATAATAGCGCTCGCGCGGGAATGCATCTGAGTTATACGTTCTGCCCGCAACAGGGTGTATTGACCAAGGTGCAGTTATTCGGAGAAGGCCACGAGTTCGGGGATTCCACGACCATCGAGCGAATGACGCTCGAGCTAATAGAAGTGCGACACGGTGAGACGCCAGCATTGTGGCTGACTGATGCGCAAGTGCGAGAGGGAACTCTCTCCGCCTACCTCATCGCCGGAAGCCTAACTCCCGATCCGGAGACGCTGGCAAGCTTGCTGCGCGATGGCTCGCCTGAGGTGCAGGCGCTGACTCTGGCTCTCTACTATCAGAAAGAGCTGACTCCGCCCCAGAATCTGCTCGCCCCATTACTCAATAGTCAGAATGCTGAAGTGCGGCGTATCGCGGGACGATTTCAGGCGAAGAGCTCCGAAGCGCCGAGCGGCCCCTGCACTCTTCCGGAGCGGCATTACGACCAGCAGAAGCCTGGCACCACGTTGAGAGGCATGACGGCGCCGTCATTCGAGGGCACGCCGTACATGGTTCATGTGCCACTGGACTACCGCGGCGATCAACCTTTTCCACTTTTGATTTACCTAAGCGGCGGAGCCGGGCAGGCTTTCGATGCCGCGCTCTCGGCACAAGATGTTATCGAGCATTCTGGATTTCTGGCAGTCTATCCGAATGCCGGCGGTGCCATGTGGTGGGAGGAGAAGCCGACGGCGATGGTTCACGATCTGATTCTGGAAAGTATCCGCACCTACAACGTTGACACCAATCGCGTCTACCTGGCGGGCTTCAGCAATGGCGGCAGTGCAGCCTTGTATTACGGCACCTTATGGCCTGACCGCTGGGCGGCCATAGCGTCGCTCATGGGAGCGGGAGTGAATTCTCCAAGTGGCGAGGTCTTGCCTTTGAAGAATGTTCTGAATGTTCCGCTGCTGTTTCTGCACGGAGACCAAGACACGCTCATTCCGTCATCGGCCTCAATGACCACCTACGATGAATTGCGTGCCTTGCATCCGCGGGTGCCTCCCGAGTTGCATATCCTGAAGGGCCGCGGACATGAGATCACTTTGTCGGAAGATGATGGACTCACTATGCCCTTTCTGGAACGCTTCACTCGGAATCCGTTCCCCCGCACTATCGCGATGAAGATTACGAGCCTGACGTATTCTCGGCGGTACTGGGTGGAGGTGCTCGAGAAAAACGGAGGCACTGCCGAAGTCGAGGGCCGCATTCTTCCCGACAACACAGTGGAGATTAAGACGAAGAATGTGCGCAAACTGCGACTCCTGCTTCGGCCGGAACTGTTTGAGACGCCCGCGGCTGTTCGCTTGCGCGTCAATGGCAAAGACCAGGCATCGCGGGAGCTGATGAAGAATTGCGCGCTTTTTGTTCAGAGCGCAGAAACGTATGCCGATCCGTTCCTCGCTTACACAGACGAGGTCGTAATCGACATCCCCAAGTAGCCCCAGCGATTCGCGCGGTCGCATCCTTAGTAGATGCCGCTACGGTAGATGACCCACCAGCTGACGAATAGGGCCGCGAAGGTTTCGATCACTCCCCACGCCAGGGGCAGGAAGAAGGCGCCCAAGCCAAGGAGCGTAAACAGCAGCCAGAAGGATTTTCTCTGGTCGTTCAATCGGCGATGACGGCGTCTGCCTGCTCTTCCGCCGGAGCGATACTAGGAACGATCGTCAAAACATCGGTCTGCACCTTGTCCCACTGCTGAATGAGCAGGCCCTTGGCTTCGAACAGGTTGCGAATCGAATGCTGGTCCCAACCCACGACCTCTTCCAGGATGGGAATAAGAATGGCCAGTGCGCTGTCGCTGATCACGGAACGTTTGGCAATAGGAGCAAGGTACCTGTTCTCAGAAACAGCAATGGTAAAGCCATCGCGCCGATTCACGTGCAGCATGACATGGATGTCGGAGCTACCGTCGCCGACATAGACGATGCGGTCAGGCCCAGTCCTAAGGTTCTCGAGCAATTGATCGACGACGGCGACCTTACCGTATCCAGCGGTCACCTGGAGGATTCGTTCGATTTCGCCGTGCTTGTTGTATTCAAACTCCGTGCCATAGATATGATCGGCGGGGATAATGCCCTCGAGGGCCGAGCGGATCACTTCCACCGGACCAGCCGAGATCACGTAGAAATCGAAATGGTAGCCCTCAACTTCCTCGGAAAGGAAGCTATACAGCAAGTCAATATTTGGTTTCAGGCGTACACGCTTTCCGGCTTCGTAAAGATGCTCAGGACGCACTTTCGAGTGGAACTCGGGATCGTGCAGCAGGAGATAGGCGAGTTCCCCGCCCTGCTGAACGAGATTCAGCTTCGCCATTCCGGTGGCTTTGCGCTCGAATTCAGCTTCAGAAATGCCCAATAGCTCGGCCAAAACGTAGCCCGAGTCGTTGAAGCTCAGGGTTTGGTCAAAATCGCTGGCGAATATAAATCGCTTTTTAGGATGTATTTTCTCTATCATGTTTTCGGATTCGGGTTGATGGCTCTGCTGGTGTAAATTAAAACCCAGCTCCTCTCTAGGAATTGTATGTATGAGATAGGTATTAGATTCCCTGTCAGGTTGAGAGTTGATGAAATTACGATAGATTCTTTTAATCGCAGGTATCGCGCGTGTTTGCCATAAGATACGTGCGTTTCCAGAGCGAAGATCTGGCGGAATTAACACAATGAAAGGCGTCATGAAAACTTTGTGGGTTCTACTGGTCTGTTTCATTTTGGCGGCGACCGGCTGGTCGCAGTCCGCGGGCGAGGCTTCGCTCTCCGCCGAGGTCAATTCGGTTTATCCGCAAGTCAAGACGCTATATATGGACTTGCACGAGCATCCTGAGCTATCAGGGCATGAAGTTAACACCGCTGCCACAGTCGCCGCGAAATTGCGCGCGCTTGGCTATGAAGTGACCGAGCACGTGGGCGGATCAGGCGTAGTGGCAGTTCTTCGCAACGGACCGGGACCTACAGTCATGCTGCGGACTGAGTTGGATGCGCTTCCCGTCGCCGAGAAGACTGGACTTACGTACGCGAGCAAGGTTACGACTAAGAACGATGCTGGACTGACTGTACCCGTGATGCACGCTTGTGGACACGACATCCACATGGCGGCACTGGTAGGCACGGCCCAAATCATGGCGAAGGACAAGGATCAGTGGCACGGGACGCTGATGCTGATCGCGCAGCCCGCCGAGGAAACGGTCGGCGGCGCTGAAGGCATGATTGCCGCCGGCCTGTTTACGCGCTTCCCCAAGCCAGACGTTGGGGTAGCTCTGCATACCACCAATGGCCTGCCGGCTGGCAAGGTTGGTTTCACTCCGGAATACGCGGCGTCGAATGCCGACACCGTAAACATCACCATTTACGGCAAAGGCGGCCACGGGGCCAGCCCTGAATCCACCGTCGATCCCATTGTCATCGCCGCTCGTGTAGTCCTGACGTTGCAGACCATCGTGTCCCGCGAAATCAAGCCGGGCAATCCCGCCGTTATCACCGTCGGCTACATCCAGGGAGGCACCAAGAACAACATCATCCCCGATGAGGTCCACCTTGGCCTGACCGTCCGCTCGTACACGCCGGAGGTGCGCAAGCATTTGCTGGCAGCCATCGAGCGCGTCGCCAAGGCAGAAGCGCAGGCGGCGGATGCCCCCAAAGCGCCGCTAGTACAAGTCGCGGAATCCACGGACGCGCTCTACAACGATCCTAAGCTGGCCGAGCGGCTTAGCCAGGCGCTGACTCAGGCGCTGGGAGCCGGACGAATGGAGAAAGCGCCGCCCATAATGGCTTCCGAAGACTATTCCTATTTCGTCGAAGCCGGAGTGCCCTCGTTCTATTTCTGGCTGGGCGTTGCCGATCCCGAGAAGTTTAAAGAAGCGAAAGCCAGCGGAATTCAGCTTCCATCAAACCATTCGCCGTTCTTTGCGCCCGACATGGAACCTAGCCTGAAGACCGCTATCGAAGCCGAAGTCGTGGTGCTGAGGAACTTGATGGCCAGCGGCGGCAGCGGTAGCGCTGGATTGCACTGAACGATCATAAATTGCGCCGCCGATCTTCGCTTGATTTTGATATCCTCCGCAAGGACGATTCAGCACTGGCAGGGAATAGCCGCGATGAAAATTCTTATCCTCACTACGGACCAGGAACTGGCGCTCTTGCGTCAGCGAGCCTTGGAGACAGCCGGCCACGAAGTGGTCGCGACAATCACGGAAAAAGAGTCAATGGAGGCGCCCGACAAACACGAACGCGTGGATGTGGCCCTGGTTTGTCACCGCCTGCCAGACGCGACTGCAAGGAAGGTAATCCGCCTCTTCCACCAGCGCCACCCGGAGGGCAAGGTCGTGTACATCGTCCATCTTTATGGCGAGTGGCCCGAGGTGGAGGCGGACCGTTACGTGGTGGGCGCCGACGGACCGGACGCGCTGTTACGCGTGATCAGCGAGACCGGTCCGCAAGCCGCGGCTTGATTACTCGTCCGAGCCGTCGGGAGTGCGTCCGGGAGAAACGTTCCGGCATTGAGAAATAGATACCACCAGAGTTAACGGCCGAGACTCACGCTCACGATTTCAACTGCAACTTGGGCGAAATTGTGCTACAAAGACTGCACAACTTTCGGTGCGGTCCGTCGCCTGAGGGTTAGCGGGAAGAGTATTTCCACAGAATGGGGTTCATAGGGCCAAAGGGCCGAACCGGGTGAGGCGCCACATGGACGCAGCTACGATTGCAGTGGTCAGCGTGATTTTAGTCAGTTACCTGATCGGGACGTTGACCAGCTCGGTAGATACTGAGCGGGAACTGCCACACCGCTACTAAAGCGGAAGGTACTTTAAAGGCGGGACACGATTCCTGAGGATTTCGTCGCGCCTCTTCGTTTTGCCGGCCGCTACTCCGCTCGAATGGTCGTCGCTGGACTTTAGATTTTCCAGAACGCCTCACATGACTCATGCCTGGCATGACATTTCTCCCGGCGCCAACCTGGCGGTGCTTCAACCTAATACAGCAATTGTGAATCTGCTCGACTGATCTACCGGCTGTAGAACTCGGCGATGGCGGCCACCACCCGTTGCTGCTCATCCTCGCGCAGCTCAGGGAATATGGGCAAGGCCAGCGCTTCTTTCGACGCGCGCTCCGACTCCGGAAAATCGCCCGCTTTATAGCCCAGGTAAGCAAAACATTCCTGCAAGTGCAGCGGCACCGGATAGTAAATTTCCGTTCCAATTCCTTGCTGGGCTAGGAAGGTCCTCAGTTCATCCCGTCGAAAGGCACGCACTACGTACTGGTGGTAAATGTGATAGGCCTCAGGCAGTGTCGCCAGCAGCGCGATGGGCGCTTGCGCATTGACCGGTTGCGTAACGTCTTGCACCAGGCCGGAGCTGCCGAATAGACCATGATAGCGACAAGCCAGCATCCGGCGCGCCTGGTTCCAGTCGTCAATATGCTTCAGTTTCACCCGCAGGACCGCAGCCTGCATGGCATCGAGGCGGCTATTCCAGCCGATTTCTTCGTGGTAATAGCGTTGGCGGCTTCCGTGGCTGCGCAGGCACCGGACGCGCGCCGCCAGTTGCTCGTCATTGGTGGTGACGCATCCGCCATCACCATAGGCGCTCAGGTTCTTGGTGGGATAAAAGCTGAAAGCGGCGGCCTTCCCCAGCGCTCCTGCCTTCTTGTCGCGCCACCTCGCACCGAAAGCCTGCGCCGCATCTTCGATAAGGCTGGCATCGTGCTGCTCGACCAAGGCGGCGAATCTGTCCATATTGGCGCATTGCCCGTAAAGGTGCACCGGCATCACCACGCGGGCCTTGTACGAGCGCCCACGCTTCAGCGCCCGCTCCGTCGCTTCGGGGTCGAGGTTCAGCGTCGCTGGATCGATATCGGCCAGAATTGGAGTGGCACCACAGCGCACAATCGAACTCGCCGAAGCAAAAAAACTGAACGGGGTGGTGATTACGCATGCCTGCGTTCCAACACCGGCTGCTGCTAACGCCAGCCATAAGGCGTCAGTTCCGGACGCGCAGCCTACGCTCGCGCTCACTCCCAGGTAGTTAGCCGACTCACGCTCGAAGCCGTCGAGCTCCGGGCCTCCGATGAAGTGTTGGGTAGTCAGCACCCGTTCGATGGCCGCTTGCACATCGTCCTTGATCGACTGGTATTGACGAGTGAGGTCAAGCATAGGAACGGGATCGCGCGAGATCCAAGAACCTGAACTAACAACCGATTGTGGCGAGGTCGATGGCATGGTGAAAGTATGATTCTATCCGTCTGAGGTGACTCTGCCCAGGGGCGGAATCACGCGTCCGGTGTTGGTTTCCCGGGACTCGCGTCCGCTCGGCCAATCCAAGACGCATTGTTAACTCTCCGCCCAGTTAGACGCGTGGCCGCTCGCGGGGGGCTACCACGAACTCGGAGGAAACTACTTAGAGCAAATCGATAAGGACCAGCTTCAGCGATACTTCGTGAAACGCTTACAAAGACTCGGCTTGAAGGTGAACTCTCGAACCAGCCACCGCCGTGGCCTGACGAATATTTTTGAAGGAGCCCTTATCACAAGTAAATTTGAAAACTAACCCACTGATTCGGCTGCCTGCCTCGCGGAACGCTAAGCGACAGGCGTGCGCTGTTTAACTCCCCCCAAAAAGAATGTAGTGGCTGGACGCGCCCATGAAGAACAGCATGGGGAACGACACCCAGAAATTCAAGCGAGTACAAAGCATTGAGATTCTCGCCACCTTCGGCGCTTCGGGCGGCATTGCCGTTCCCTGGGTGGCATTGGCCTCGGTCCAGCGGATGATCTTTTTTTGCATGCGCCACACCACCCCCCAAACGTTCAGCAGCATAAACCAGCCGAGCCCTCCCCCAATGCCGATAGCCAGTGCCTGGTTGCTCTCCCAGCCATGCTGATTCAGACTCACAAAAATGTACGCCGCCGCAATTAGCGCGACCGCCACGATAACGCCCAGCACGGGACCCTTCCTGAGCCCCTCGGCCGGAGACATCAACGCGCCCATTTCAATCACGAACGCCAACGTCCAGAGGCCGAAGAAGCTGCCAAACATCATCCCAGTAGATGCCGGCTCTCCCTGAGCCACCGCATTGCGGGCGTCGGTTGCCACGATGTGCATCCAGTAGGCCATGCCGGCCAGGACGGTCACTACCGCGCTCCAACGAAACCACCACAATGCCCGCGGCATAAGCTTGGGGATAACGGTTCCTCGGGATTTGGCGTCGAGTTCCTGCAGGAAGGGCATGCCCACCAAATTGAAGAAGTACAGCAGTCCAATCCAAGTGATTCCCGCGACAAAATGGATCCAGCGAAGAACCACTAGGGCGGTCTCTCCGCTGCCAGGAAATTGCATCTTCGGCGCGAGAAGTAGCGCAACTAGCGATAAGCCCATCTTCGTCACCTATGTTTAGACCAAATAAACCACAGCCGCTTCCGCTGGGAAGCGGTGGGCGAATTCTACATCACACGGCCTTGTGCTGGGTGCCGTTGAAATCGCTCCGTCCTCGCCTTATCGTGGGGTGGCTTATACTTGCTTCCGTCTTCCGCTTGATTGATAAAGTGCGGACGGCCTTTACAGGTCGGGATTCGTAAGGGCGCGAATTCTGGCTGTGCTTTTTTTGGATGTTGCCAGGGAGAAACGTATGGAAAACAAGGCAGCCCAGAATATACAAGACGAATTTCTCAATACTGCCCGCAAAGACAAGTTCGTAGTTACCATCTACCTGCTCAGCGGTGTAAGACTGACCGGCAGAATTCGCTCCTTCGACAAGTATGCGGTGGTTCTTGACACCAACAATCAGGAGCAGTTGATCTTTAAGCATGCGATTTCCACCGTGGCTATGTCGCGTTCCTCGCATGCGGAACGCCACTTCGAGCATCGGGCAGCAGCGGAGCCGGCCACTCCCGCGGATGCGCCGACAGCGAACCCAACTACAACCTCAGATGGCTAATCTATTTCTCGCGCGGGTGGAATGAACTCCAGAGCGAATAACCGCTCTTGGCAAACTGGCCGAAGCCAAGCAGAACGAGCATTTCTCGTGGGAGTGGAATTCTCCTCTCGCCCAGCTGCGGGCCGCGGTGCCGCTACTCGTTCCTCGAAGAGCGGCCAAGCCGAATCCGACAACCTGCAAGCCTCTCATTCCCGGCAGAAACCCGCCGGAAAAGTTCCGCCCAGCGCGCGTGCGGCTCGCCGCGCCGTCACTCACCTGCCCACGGAAGATCAGGAGCATACCGGATTTTCGACTGAAGAATCGATGGCCGAGCTGCGAGAGTTGGCAAGCAGCGCCGGAGCAACCATCATTGGCGAGTTCCAGCAGCGGCGTCCCAAGCCGGATCCGGCTACGCTTATCGGCAGCGGAAAGCTGGAGGAACTCAAAGGCGCCGTCGCTGTCAAGTTCGCCCGATCTGGTCATCTTCGATCACGAGCTGACGCCCTCGCAGCAGCGCAACCTGGAGCGCGAGCTTGCCCTGCGCGTCATCGACCGCACCCAGCTCATCCTCGACATCTTTGCCCGTCACGCGCGCACCCGTGAGGGCCAGATCCAAGTAGAACTGGCGCAGCTGCAATATTTGCTGCCGCGACTGGCGGGACGCGGCGTACAGATGTCGCAGCTCGGCGGTGGCATCGGAACCCGTGGTCCGGGTGAGACCCAGTTGGAGACGGACCGGCGCAAAATCTACCGGCGAATTCGCCACGTAAAAGAGCAGTTGGAAAATGTTCGCCGCATTCGGGGACAGCAGCGGCAGCGGCGTGAGTCGGTCCCCATTGCGACGGTGGCGTTGGTCGGCTACACCAATGCGGGGAAATCAACTCTGTTCAATGCGCTCACTCAGGCCGGCGTGCTGGAGAGCGGACGTATGTTCGCTACGCTTGATCCCACCCTGCGCAGCGTGACTCTGCCTTCCCGGAGGCAAGTCCTGTTGTCCGACACTGTGGGGTTCATTCGAAACCTGCCGCATACGCTGGTTTCGGCTTTTCGCGCCACCCTGGAGGAAGTGCAGCGCGCGTCCCTACTATTGCATGTAGCCGATGTCACCAGCCCTGTGGCGGCCGAGCAGCAGGAGCAGGTCGAAGAGGTGCTGCGCGAGTTGGAATCCCAAGACAAGCCGCGGCTCTACGTGATGAACAAAGTAGATCTGCTGCCAGAAAAGAAACGCGAGAGCCTGCGCGATACAGCAGAGTGTGATCCACGTCTCGGCAGCAAAGGAGTTGCTCTGGACAGAGTTGCTGAAGCGTATCGACGAACTCATAGCCGAAGATCCGGTGCACCGGGTCCACATGCGTGTGCCTCAGTCGGAAGGCAAAGCGCTGGCCACGCTCGACGCCAAGTCGCTTATATTTGCGCGGGAATATCGCGACGGATATGTCGAACTTGATGTGCAGGCGCCCGAATCGCTGCTGCGCAAGATGAAGAGTTTTGTCAGGAAGTAAATGGTCCTACCGCTGGCATCGCGGGAGTAGGATAGATTCCAATGACCTACCGCGTGGTGCTGTTACCCTCTCCATAAACTTTCGCCGGTTTCCTGCCAGGTTCCTGGTTGCCAATCACGAAGAGCGCTGCGAGCACGTGAAGCTCGCTGGAGTTGGTAGAGTGAACGCCATTACGCGAAGTCAGCCCCGCAGGCGCGACATCGCGTTAGCCCACGGCGGGAGCTTGTGCGTGAAGTGACAAAGTGCGAGTCGGTTCAGGCGGCAAGCTTCGGACCGTTATTCCAAACCTGCGCTGTTGAACACTATTGAAGGCTGCGATTCCATGACGTTGCTGGGCGTCAAGGTGCAAGCATATCCGTTCTTCATTCGAACTCAGAATCGTGTCCCGCGTCCATCTTTACGGCATACCTGCGCCACAAGGCTTCCACGCAATACTTTCGATAGAAAACATCGGTCGCGGCAATCTCGTCCAGACGTTTTCCGGACTCGAGCCTTTCCGAAGCGGCGCAGGCTGTCGCTGCAAGTGCCAGCGCCCACTTCAGCAATTTGGAGATGTCATGTGGCATGCCTTTGTCTTAATCGTGACGCGATCTATACGACGCGCGTTCCGGCATCCGCCTGCTCGTCGGCGTGATAGCTGGAGCGCACCAGCGGGCCGGACTCGACATGGCGGAAACCCATCTTCAACGATTCTTCTTTCAGGAAGCGGAACTCGTCGGGTGTGTATAACCGCGCCACAGGAAGGTGGTCCTTCGACGGCCGCAGATACTGGCCGATGGTGAGGATGTCCACGTTGTGGGCCGCGAGATCGCGAAACACCTCGAGCAATTCGTCCGTGCTCTCGCCCAGACCAACCATGACGCCGGTCTTGGTGGGAATGGCCGGATTCATTTCTTTGGCGCGCTGCAACAGCCGCAACGTGCGCTCGTAACGCGCACCTGAGCGGGCGACGCGATACAGGCGAGGCACGGTCTCGGTGTTGTGGTTGAGGATGTCGGGCTTGGCATCCATCACGATGCGCAGCGGCTCTTCCAATCCCTGAAAGTCGGGGATCAGCACTTCCACGCGGCATCCCGGAACGCGTCGCCTGATTTCGCGGATCGTCTCGGCGAAGACGCGCGCCCCGCCGACATTGTCGTCGTCGCGATTGACGCTGGTGACGACAGCGAACTTCAGTCCCAGCTTCTCAACGGCTTCAGCGACGCGGCTTGGCTCTTCAAAGTCGATCGGCTGCGGACGGCCCTTCGGTACGGCACAGAAGCCGCAGCGGCGGGTGCACAGATTGCCCAGCAGCATGAAGGTCGCGGTGCGATGGTTCCAGCACTCGCCGATGTTAGGACAATGCGCCGACTCGCAGACCGTGTTCAGCTCCAGGTTGCGCGCCAGCGTCTTAAGGTTGTGGTAGTTCTCGCCCATGGGCGCGCGCGCCTTCAGCCATTCCGGCTTGGGCGCCGGACGGCGCGGGCCAATCTCGATCTGAATCAGTTCAGGAGCGGTAGCCATGTGACGTAATTATTGTACAAGGGGGAAGCCACTACTCGCTTTTCGCTACTCGCCTTTCGCTATTCGCTCTTCGCTGTTCGCAATGCATCAGTGGCATCTAGCTGTTAGCTTTTAGACTCTAGCAGTCCAGAAGCCAGCAATTGCAGCCTGGTAATAAGCTGGAAGCTAAAAGCTAAGAGCTAACCGCGAACCGCGGCTTCTACAGCGTGTGCAGGTAGGCCATCAGATCATCCAACTGCTGCTGCGTCAGCTTCTGCTGGAAGGCAGGCATCTTGGCGCGGCCCATGAGGATGATGTCCGTAACCCTGTCGTCATTGGCGGGAATTCCACTTTTCATGAACGGCTTTTTGAACAGCCCATTCAGGCTCGGGCCGCGCAGGCCACGTGTGCTGTAGGCATAATGACATTCGGCGCAATGCGTGTCGTAAACGCGCCGGCCTTGCGCCTGCTGTGGGGTTAACCCGAGCTCGGCGTCGCTCTTGCGGGGCTCGGAATCGCAGGCTAGAGAAATTGTTATAACGGTCAGAACAATCGCAGATAAGAGGGCAAGAGGGGCGTGTTTTGGTCTCGGCATTCTTCCAGGCTTCCGGGCGATCTGTACTCGCTTGAGGCCTGCACTGAGGCTCCAGCAGAGTTAGAATACACCTCGCATGACAATCGCCCTCAAACGCGTGTATGCCGAGCCTTCGCCGCATGATGGCGCGCGCGTGCTGGTGGACCGGCTATGGCCGCGCGGGTTGACAAAGTCCGACGCCGCGCTTGACGCATGGCTGAAGGACCTGGCTCCCTCCGATGAGTTGCGCAAATGGTTTCACGCGCATCCACAGCAGTGGAGCAAGTTTCGCGAAAAGTATCTCAAGGAGCTCACTGCTGAAGCGGCGAACGCGGCGTTGCAGGAGCTTTACGAGTTACGAAAGAAACACCGCCGCCTCACTTTGTTGTTCGCTTCGAAGAACGAAGAGCGCAATAATGCCGTAGTGTTGAAGCAACTGGTCGATGGCGACCGTAAGCCGCCCACCGGAACCGGACCCATCCGGGCTGCTGCCGCCAAGCGCGGCCGTGCCGCGCGGCCAAGATAGGCCATGATCCTCCGGCCCGAAGCCAAGCCTGCGCGCATCAATAAAGCGTTGGTCTCTGCCTGGGAGGCCGTCGCCTGCGCCGAAAAAACCAGGGCATCCAAATATATTCTGGTGCGCCAGCCCGATCACGCGCGGGTTTCTGGCGAAGTCGCACGGCATCTTGCAATCACGGGCGCGTCTCCGGTCGACGATGACCTCGTGCTCGGCATCACTTTGCACGATGAGGGCTGGGCCGCCTTCGACGATGGTCGCGAGCACCTTCAGGCGACTCCCGCCAACTATTCCCACAACCACGTTGCCTTGAACGCAGAAGGCAGGCCGCTGTCGTTTCTGGAAATCAAGGCAGATGATTTCCTGCGAGCGTGGCGAGGTTCGATTGATTCAGCCGAAGCGGTCGCGCCCATCGCCGCCCTGATCGTTAGCGGGCACTTCTGCCGACTAGGCAAGTTTGGAATCAGCATGGACTCTTACCCGGACGACGATGCGCAAAGCGTGCGCGAATTCCTGGCGTCCGAAGAGCAGCGCCAGAGCCGCTTGATGTGCCTGCAGATCCGCACGCGAACAGGAAGTACAGTACTGGACGGACGTACTGCAATTTTGCGATCTGCTTTCACTGTATTTGTGTTGTGGCTCGGAGGAGAGCGTCGAGTTTCCGCAGCACATCGGGCCAAGCGGCGAGACCATCAGGCTGCTTTTGCAGGACGGAGTTTTTCGTTTTGACGCCGTCGCTATTTGCGAGGGAAGCTGAGTTCTCGGTCGAAGCGCATCCCTATCCGGCGGATTTGCGCCTGTCATCAACGAAGCTGACTTGGCGGCTGCGCTAAACGACGACCCGCGAAATCTTTGAGACTAAGGGCCTTTGCCTCGCAGGGCAAAACGGCACGGGCTGGCGCATGATGCTGGTCCGTAACCCGTCGCGTAACTGACCGGCAACATAATCATCAGAAATATTTTCGAGCTAGACTAACGGGACGGATAGTCGCCAATATCCATCCGGATAGTCCGATCACACGAAACCGAACCGCCGATCTGCCTGAAGCTGCTCCCCGCCGTTGTATGTCATTGCAAAAGCTGCAAAAGTCAACGTGTTCTTTACCCGATCCAAGTTGGTACGTGTCTTGCAGTATCTCTTTGCGTTGCTACAAGGCTCGCGGAAGCAAAAAGTCAACGGAGTTTTGCAGCAGCCAAATTCAGTTAGGGCTTGGAGGATTGATTATGAAACTTCAGAAACTCATTGCTGTCGGCATTCTGCTTCTGCTTTCGGCGGCAGCTTTGTCGGCACAAAATGCTTTGCCGAACCCAAATGACGATGCCTGTTGGTCGAGTCTCGCTGCACTACGCGTCTGTCAACTTCAAGCGTATGAACAGGCCATGGACCAGGCGCAGCGTTGCACTTCGTATCCGGAGTACCAATGCCTTCCTGCTGCCCAGCAGCCTGACCAGAAGATTTCAGAAAAACAATCGGCTAAGGCCGTCTCGACAACAGCCAACAATACCCCGGGCATTGTAAGTCCGGCAGTCATTGCCGACACCGAACACTCTGGCGAGTGACTCGAAGTGAGAACGGCTACTACCGTCGCCGCATAGCGCCCCATCGTTCCGCCGAGCGATGGGGCATTACGTTTGATCCTGATTGGATGGTAGTAAATCGGGAAAGCCAATCACGCTTCTGGTTTCAGTCTAACCACTATCTGCTTCCTGTTGCTTCCGCAACCTTCGCGTCTCCGCCAGCAGGGCCATGCTGTGCATCAAGTTTTGCATGGTGACGATGCCGATCAGCCGTTGCTGGTCGACCACAGGAATCATGCTAAGTCCTCGTCCGCCGAGTTTGCGGAAGGCCGAGGCCAGTGAGTCGCTACGCTGCGCAATTTCGAAGGCTCGTACCATTGCCGACTGCACATACCCGTTGCCGCCGACCCGCAGCGCCTGCACAATACGCTGCTTGCTGATAACGCCGATCATGTCGCTGCCGCGCACGACCGGGAAGTCGTCTTGCAATGTGTGCACCGCTTTCTGCAGCGCGTCCTCCAGAGTATCGGCTGGGGAAAGTGTGGAGAAGCCGGTCAGCATCACGTCTTCCATGCGAACGCTCTCCAGCACCGACTGGAAGACGACCGAGCGATCTTCAAGTTGCGCTCCCACAAAGAGGAAGAAACCAATCACCATCAGCCAGGTGTTCCACACTCCGAGGAAGATCAAAAACATAGCGAAGGCCTGGCCGATGGCAACCGCGCGGCGGGTGGCGCGTACATAGTCCATGCGCTCGACGAGAAGTGCGCGCAGTATGCGTCCACCGTCCATGGGATAAGCAGGCAGAAGATTGAAGCAACCCAGAAAAACATTTGCCCAGAACAAACTGCGCGGCAGGTTATTGACGTGAACGAACGGCTGCGCCCACAGATTCACCTGTGGCAGAAACGCCAGAATGAATGCGCCGGAGATTGCGGCGATGAACAGATTGACCAAGGGACCCGCGACGGAAATGCGAATGTCGCGCGCCGGATCGGCATTGTGCTGCCCCATGTCTTCCATCAAGGTGACGCCGCCGATGGGAAGGAGAATGATGGATCGCACGGCCACACCGTTGCGGCGGGCCACTACCGCGTGTCCCAGTTCATGCAGCACAACACAGCCGAAGACGATCCCAACCAGCACTAGGCCGCGCATTGCGCCGGCGGTGCCCATGGTCACCGATTGGGTGAACCAGACAAACGCCAGCAGAAAAACAAATGTGAGGTGGATGCGGATATCCACTCCGAACAATCGTCCCGCAGGAATCGACCAACTTCGCATCGCTCCGCACCGGCCTCCACTTTCATTCTATACACTCTAGGACATGCGCATCATCGCCGGCCAGTTTCGGAGCCGTCCCTTGCGTTCGCTACCAGGCCTCGACTTGCGTCCCACCAGCGACCGGCTGCGCGAGACCCTATTCGATGTGCTGGCCGCTGCAGGAGATCTGCAGGACAGCGTGTGGCTCGACCTATACGCCGGGACCGGAGGTGTAGGGATCGAGGCGCTCAGTCGCGGCGCGCGCCAGGTGTATTTTGTGGAATCGGCCAAGAAGCACGCGCGCCTGCTGCGTGAAAATCTGGATTCGCTTGCGGTCTCCGATGCGTTTGAATTGCACGAACGCGAGGTGGCCCAGGCGCTGCCGCTTTTGGAGAACACTGGCGTGGTCTGCGACTACTGCTTTCTAGACCCCCCGTACCGCATGCGCGGCAGCTATGAGCGCACCCTTGGTTACCTGTCGCAATCGCGGCTGTTACAACCGGCGGCCCTGGTCATCGCCGAGCACGAAAAGAAGTTTGACCCAGGCGAACGCTTTGGCGCACTCCTGCGCTTTCGGCGGCTGGATCAGGGGGATGCATCATTGAGCTTCTACAAGCTGGCATGACGGCTGTAGAAAGAGTCGGCGGCGAGCTGCGTCGCCCGCTTTGCCGAAGGTCAGCTACCTGAGCCACGGACTCCTATCCAATTGGGAACGTGGCCAGGTGTGCGGAAATAACGGCTTGGGCCCACTCACCGAAATCGGCGAGGGCTTCCTGGCAGTAAGGAGATGCTTGGGCATTCAAGTTGCAGGCCTGTTGGGTTTGCACTACGGCGGGAGTCCATTTCGAATTGATAGCTGCAACGCCGAGGAAAACATTGTTCCGGTCAAGCAGGGTCTCGAATATGTTGGCATTCATCATCATGCCAACCCCGGGATACATCTGAAAATGCACGGCCGACTTCCGGCGTTTCCAAAGTCCATCGAATCGAGGAATTGCCGTGGCGTAACTCCATGCTGGATCGATCTGCCAATTCATGTCGCCCAGCACCGCCTGCTCATACTGGACTGAAGCTTGCTGCCCGGCAGGATCGTTGGGAGCTGGCACAAGCCGCGCTCGCAACACCACGTTGCCGCTTGCGCTTTTAGCAACACACATTCCGGAATCGGAGGTCACATTGCTGCCTGCCGGTACAACAAAAGTCGCTCCCGTCGAAGTCTGTTGATATACGTCATACTTGTATGACGAAAGTGGAATATTGGTGCCAGCGGCGGCCATGATTTGTTGTAGACCAACAGGATCGTCAGTGGCACGAAGGATGTCGTCGAATCCAAGAGTGCGAATCTTTTTGAAGACGCCGCCCCCGCAGGTGAGATCGGGGCCGTTTTCCGCATTTGCCTCTGCTGCAAACAGATGACTCGAATGGGGCGATTGACCCACCATCGGGTCCGACGACGAACTCAGCTTCACAAGATTTGCAGCAGGTAGTCCCCAGCTTACTCCAACGGCTCCATTCTCCAGCCCGCCATCAGCAATGGCCACAATCTTGCCACTGCTGTTAAGGATGGGCGCACCGGAGTGGCCAGGCAATAAGTGACCTTCGATATCGGTAATGTCGATATCTGGACTCGGAGAGCCGAGCGCTTTGAGTTCATTTGCGACTGCCTGGGGCACGATATCTCTTAGCTGGCGGCCTCCATATCGCAATCGGACAGTTGTGTTGTCCATCTTGGGTATGGAGAGCGGATATCCCAGTGCCTCCAAGTCTTCGGTGATCGGCGGGGACTGCGTCGCGATTTCGAGCGTCTCAGTTCCAGCCATTGGACTGCCCAGCTGCAACATGACGAGATCTTGTTTGCGCAAGTTGTGGATGATTTTAGCAGGGCGGGTTTGCCCGGCGACCTCAGAGTAAACCGTAATTGTCGTGCAACCACTAACGACGTGGAGAGCAGAAACAACCCAATCTTGTTGCTTCCAGAAGAAGCCGCTTGCTGACCTGCCTCCGCCGGCACATTGACTGGCATCGACGCGTACTACCGACTTCTTCAGAGTGTCAAGCTTCTGTACGGTGAATTGGCCGAACCCGACGTGTACAAGGGCCAGGACCAACGCCGCAGTCCCGGCAAAATGACCGGCTAGCCGCTTTACTTGCATAGCAAATTACTCAGAGACATCGCAACTTGCTCTTGATCTTCAGTCTTTTGGTTGGCTATCGCATTAGCGAGTTGGGCATAATCCCCGCCGTGATCTTTTAACGACTGCACGTAACTGGCAATGTTGTTGTATTGATCTCGCCTCATGACCTGGCATATCTCGGCTTGAGAAGCGAACAAGACTGCCGCTGAACTCGCGGCGATGTTTCTGCCTTCCACAGGCTGTAAGCCGTCAGCACTCTTGGTGCCACTGGATGGTGCCAAGCCAAACGCCTTCAACAACAATATTTGGTGGATCTCTGGCTTTGAAAAGAGGCCTGAGACGCTTAACCTATTCTCCTGCTCGGCTATCGAAGGGGCAAGTGTGTCGTGCGTGCGAAATATTATTCCGACAACCAGGAACAATGTACAAAATGCCCCGAAGCCGAAGACCCGAAGCGAACTTCTCGAAGGAGTCCCATCGGCCGAATTCGGCCGGTCGGAGAAACCAAGGAGCGCTAAAAGGCCCGCCGCCAGGGCACCCAAGACCGTTAGTACTACCGGCGAAACAGAAAGTCCCATGATGAGACCGAGAAGTGCACCAATGGACGCTCCAGCTCCGAATTCGCTAATGGATCCCGATCTTGCCATCGAAGGGCCTGTATCTGCGTAAGGAATTGAGATCATGGATGAATTGATCGTTGTCGTCAAGGAGATTCGAGTCTGGGATTTCCAGTCTTAAAGATGCACGTTGCCCAGACAGCGGCTAGAGGCTAGCTCGCGCGTCCCCGGTTAAGGCCCCGTGTTACTCCACATAACGGCGCGGTACGCGCTTAGTGAGATTGCACAGCGTTTCGTAGACAACGGTGCCCTCCCAGCGCGCCAGGTCGCCTGCCGTGATCTCCTGCTCTCCGCTCCGGCCAATGAGGATCACTTCGTCGCCAATTGCGGCGCCCGGAATATGAGTAACATCCACCAAGGTCAAGTCCATGGAAATGCGGCCACGCATCGGTGCGCGCTGTCCGCGCAAAAGCACTTGACCGTTTCCGAAGAGCCGGCGCGACAGCCCATCGCCGTAGCCGACGGAAATGGTGGCGATGCGTGCGGGCGCCGGCGTTTTGTAGGCGCCGTTGTATCCCAGCGCTTGACCGGCTGGGACGTCACGAAGCGCGATGACGTGGGTCTTCCATGCCAACACCGGCCGCAGCGGCAACGAGGGCACGATCAGCCGGCGAGCCATTGTGGTAGTACGGTTGCTGCTCATATCCGTAGAGCGCCAGGCCGGGCCGCACGAAATTGTGCCACGTATCGGGCCGCTCAATGGCCGCGCTGGTATTGGCGAGATGTCGGAACCGGGGATGCAGATCGTATGCCGCGAGTGTCTGCAACGCAGCCGTGAAGCGCTCAATTTGCCGCTGCGTGGCTTCATCGTCAAGCACCTCCGACGAAGCAAGATGGCTGAACACGCCTTCCAGTTCGATCTGCGGCAGTCGCTGGATGCCTTCGGCAAACGAATCAAGATCGGCCAACGGCAGCCCCAGACGCGCCATGCCGGTGTCGATCTTGAGATGGATTGCAATCCGCGTGCTGAGCCGCTGACGCGCCGCAGCCCTTGCCAGCGCTTCCGCATCTTGCAGACGGAACACCGCGGGCGTAAGCGATAGGCGCAGGGCGTCGTCCTCTTCTCCCCGATACACGCCGCACATTACCAGGACGCGTCCGGTGACGCCAGCCTCGCGCAAGATGGCGCCTTCATCCGTTGAGGTCACCCCGAACCATTTGGCGCCCGCCTGTTCCAGCGCTAGTGCGCACTCTTGAGCGCCATGTCCGTAGGCATCGCACTTCACGACGGCGCAGATGGCGACATCGGAGCCCACATGCTTTTGCAGCACTTGGAAATTGTGACGCAAGGCGGGAAGAGAAACTTCAGCCCAATTGGGCCGGGTCTCGATACGAGAAGATGTTAAAGTTGTTGCCACCCAGTTCGATCATACAAGCCAGCAGCCGCGACTTGCCAGCGCCCGAATGGTTACTGAATAGCTCCATGGCGGTAAACCTTTGTCTTGGTCACAACATGGCTGCCCGAACCGCCTCGTGCGACTTGCAAGATTGGCAGACAATTAGCGGACACGACTCCCGGGGCCGATCTTCGGAATCTACCAACCACTTTAGTTTTACTCTATTTATCATCAATAGTGACCAAAAGCCTATCTTTGCTGGTACATTCGTGGTATAAACCTGAATCTGGCCGGCCTCTGTGAGAGGTGTAGCTGTCCTCTGGAAGTTGAATTCGGGCCCCGCTAGAAAAAAAGCGACACTAAAGCACGTTTATTTATGATCAACGTCATCATCGCTGACCATCAAGCAATTTTTCGTGCCGGAATAGCCAAAGTATTGGCGGTTGAGGAAGACATTCGCATTGTGGGTCAGCCGCAGTCGCCGCAGCAGCTACTGAACGCGCTCGACAAACTTCGGGCTCATGTCCTAATTCTGTCAACCAGTTTTCTTTCATCACTCCCGCAGATTCAAGAAGTTGCTTCGACACATCCCATCGCGGTGCTGATCCTCGCCGAAAATGCGGAGAATGCCTCTGACTTCATGCGCATGGGAGTGCAAGGCGTCATCTATCGTTCAGCGTGCGGTAACATCGCCGTCGAAGCTGTGCGGACGGCTCTCGCGAGGCCAGTCATTTCTGCAGAGTCCGAATCCCGATGACTCCGATGTAAGCGAGGACCTGGTCGGAGCACGGGTACGGGACCGCCTGTCAGACAAAGAGCTGCGTATTGTCGCCGCCGTGGTGCAGGGATACAAGAATCGCGAAATCGCCTTGCAGCTCTACACCAGCGAACAGATGATCAAAAACGCATTGCGTAATATCTTCGACAAAATCGGAGTCTCCGATCGATTGGAGTTGGCATTATTTGTGGTTCACCACCGGATTCTGGCGCAGGCTACGGCATCGGTAGGCGTGGCGTCAGCCCGACCTCGGCCATCGCAAAGTGCCGATGAGCGTCGCGTGGGGCCGCCTGTTCCGTCCTCCTCCATCCACTGAAGGCATCTCTTCCAGCCGCTTATGCTGCGCGCTCATTCGGCCGCTCTTGGCCGTTGGCTATAGGCAGCGAAACCAAGAATCTCGTTCCCTTTCCCGGAGAGCTCTCAAAGCGAATATCGCCGCCTTGCGCCCGGATCGCCTTGCGTGCTCCTGATAAGCCAAGTCCCGTGCCCTTAGCTTTGGTCGTGAAATATGGCGAGAAGATCATCTTCTGACTTTCCAGCGGGATCCCGGAGCCGGTATCTTCCACGCTCACAAGCGCCCGGCCGTCGTCAGGGGAGCACATTATGGTCAGCAAACCGCCCTGCGGCATGGCATCAAGCGCGTTTAGAACCAAGTTAGTAAAGACGCGACGAAGCTCCGGAGGGCTAGCGTATACCTCGCAGGCGTCCTGAATTTCATGCGTCACCTTGATTTCAGGGTGCATCTCCAGCACCGGTTGCGCCATCTGCAGAACTTCCTCGAGCAGCCGACGCATGTCCACACGAGTCCGCATTTCGCGAGTGCCACGCAGATACTCTCGGATGTTATTGACAATTTCCGAGCCCCGGTGGACCGCGCTGCTGATGATGCCCAACATGGTGCGGTCGGACTCCGAGCGCTCGGACCCCGTCTCCAAAACGTAAACCGCTTGTGAGATTGTCCCCAGGACGTTGTTGAAGTCGTGCGCCAAACCGGCTGTCATCTGACCCACCGCAAAGTGGCGCTCGCTACTGGCAACCTGCTCTTGCAAGGCGGAAAGCTCGGTGACATCCTCGATCACAATCAGCGCACCTAGCGGAAGTTTGGATGGGTAATAGATCGGATTACCGGAGACGCGGACTTCGATGGGCCGGCCATCGGTACTGCTGTGGAAGATCCGAGGCTCGTGGCGTATATACTCGCCACGCAGGGTGCGTGTCACCACCGATTCCGGATTTACTCCGGCCGCCGCGCTCTCGATTCGCTGGGACAACGCACCCGCATCCATGCGGAGCAGTTCATCCCGGGTTTGCCCGGTCAATTCTTCCGCCACTTTATTAACGTCAATGATGCGGCAATGAATATCGAACAGAAAGACTGCCTCAGGCAGGCTTTGCAGCAGCGATTGCAGATCTATCTTCCTTGGCGGGTCAGAACGTTTGCGCCGCCGGCCGCCATCGACGACATTCAATAGCGCGGACCCCACTAAAGCGACGCTCGGCCAGGAATGTACTATCCAAATTCGCCCTACTTCTGTCGCCAGCCACATGACCTACCTGCTTCCTGGTACCCAGTTACCCACCGCAGCTCATTCGCTTGGGCTGGCAGTTAACCACCGTTTTATGCTTGGATGAGCCGATTTAGACAGTGGGATGCGTGGTAAACCCTTTTTCCCGTAGATATTACAGTCCCGGCACATGGTCGCCAATGGATCTACTGCTAGGGCCTAGCGCGGAGTAAGAGAGATCAGCAGCGGCTATTGCGGGTGGTCGCCGGTCTTCAGAAGTTCATTGACGATCGTGACCAGCTCTTCAGGATTCACCGGCTTTTCCAGGTAAAGGTCCGCCAAGGGTTCAGCAGCCTGGAACGCCTCGGCCACGTAGCCCGACACCACCACTACCGGCATCGTGGAATGCATTTTGGCGGCCTGAAC
The DNA here is from genome assembly GCA_963763725.1 of uncultured Acidobacteriaceae bacterium. Lineage (GTDB taxonomy): Bacteria > Acidobacteriota > Terriglobia > Terriglobales > Acidobacteriaceae > Bog-257. The sequence continues at coordinate 122,187 of CAVXQI010000012.1, read as the reverse complement.
GATGGCACGACCATTGGAGTCCCCCAGGCGCCAGTCGGTAACCACAGCGTCGTAGCTGTTGAGTTCCAGCTTTTCGATCGCTTCTTGCGCGGAGGTGGCGGAGGTCACTTGGTGCCCGGCGGCCTCCAGAATGGCACACTTCAAGGTCACAATATTCGGTTCGTCGTCGACGCAGAGTATCTTGGCCATGAGGAATTTTCGTCGATCCGGCGTTGGGGGGTGCCGTCGCCAAGCTGGTAGGCCTGTGCCACTGCCCAACTACTAACGTGCCCGCTATTGTTGAGCATGGTTGTCCTGATTGTCAAATGCTTGCGGAAGCTAGAGGGCCGCTCGCGAGCTATGCCTTCCGAGGCTGTTAAGACTTGTGTAGGGTTTAGTGGTGGCAGCCTTTCTTCAGCGGGGAGCGGACTTTAAATCCGGCGAAAAAGCGTTCGATTTGAAATGGGCGCTGGATACGGCAACTTTGCAACGCCACCAGCCACCAATCACTTGCCTCTTTGAAACTCGCGATAGGTTGCACTCTTGGAAAGCCCGAACTCCCTGGCTGCCTGCTTCAGCGCGGCTTTCTCGTCGAGCTGCTCAGCTCGCATCAGTTCTCGGATCCGTTTCGCAATGTTGTGGGTCGACGGTTGCGCGGGAACGTTGTCTTCCGCTTTGCCGATCAGCAAGGTGATCTCGCCCCGGATGTCCCCCCGCTGTTCCAATTGGGTCAGAACGTTGTCGGCGCGTCCGCGAAGAAATTCCTCGTGCAGCTTAGTCACCTCGCGTGCGATCACGACGTGGCGTTGCGGCCCGAGAACATCCACAATATCGCGCAGCGTCTCGACAATGCGGTGTGGCGCCTCATAGAATATCTCAGTACGCGGGGCGGTACGAATGGCCTCCAGCAGGGTCCGGCGGGCACCTTCCTTCGCAGGAAGAAAACCGCCGAAGTGGAACGAATCAGTGGGCAAACCGCTGGCGACGAGCGCGGACAAGAATGCTGACGCCCCCGGTATAGGGACGACGCGTATGTGATGCCGCAGCGCGAGCGCCACCAGCCGATAACCGGGATCGCTCACACCCGGCATCCCGGCATCGCTCACCATGGCGATGTTGTCGCCGCGTTCGAGGTGCACGACCAGCTCAGCTGCGCGGGTAAGCTCATTGTGCTCGTGATAGCTGACGGTGGGCTTCTCGATACCGTAGTGGTTCAGCAGCTTCATCGTCTGCCGCGTGTCCTCGCAGGCGATGAGATCCACTTCCTTCAGGGTCCGAACGGCGCGCAACGTGATGTCTTCCAAGTTGCCGATTGGCGTGCCGACGAGGTACAGCGTGCCCGGTGTCACCGCGTCGTCACTGGCAGCGACCGAACTTTGGAGTTCTTTTGCCACTGCCCGAAGTCTAGCACTTGGAGAGGGGCTAGTTGTCAAGGGTCAGGCCAGGGCGGCATGTTCGTGCGGTGGACGTGATGCGGCGGCGAGCAGCTGATAAACGGGGTTCGGAGACCGATCTATCGCGGCAGGGTAAGGGTAGAGTCTCAGTTTGTATTGTTCGTAGAGCGGGTCTTCAGGCCCGCCTCAAGCACTCTCTCGAACCCGAGCCCCGCAGGGGCGGCACAGGAAAGGCGCGGATCTACCGTGCCTACGACACTAGATTCTCAGGTTAAGTTGCCGTAAATCGAGTCGGTCAGGTATCATAGGTGTTTACCCAGCCAGTGCGGCAATTTTCTGGAGTTACTCATGGCACAAGTTTGTGAAATCTGCGGCAAAGGCCCGCAATTCGGTAACAACATCAGTCACGCGCACAACGTCACTCGGAGGCGCTGGAACGTCAATCTGCGCCCTGTGCACGCCAAGACCAAGACCGGCAACAAGCGCATGCGTGTTTGCGCCAGCTGCCTGCGCAGCGGCAAGGTAACCAAGGCTTAGGCCTTCGAAAGCTTCGCATATCCGACCCTCTCGGATTCGAGAGGGTTACTTTTTGGCCTCATCGCTGGGAATCTTCGAGTGCCACGTGGGTATAGAGTTGAAAATCAACCATAGAGACCATGGCGTGGAAAGCTCGATAGAAACCAAAACTCCGTGTCCCCGGTGCCTCCGTGGTGAATGATTCTCGACGGAGCGCAGAGTGCACCAGCTGCATTATCTATTCCGCCGGGATGACGCCTGTGTTGCGCGGCGCGCGAACGCCAGTCCCACCACGATGCCCAACAGTGCACCGGCGATCACATCGCTGGTGTAATGATATCCGTCGTAAACCGCGCCCACACACATCAACAGAATCGGGAACAGCAGCCACGGTGCCAGGCGCGGGAGAAAGTGATACGTGAACACCAGAACGACAAATGCCAGCATGATGTGCGCGCTGGGAAACGCGTTCCCGTGCACGCCGGCATGGTTTTGAATCAGTCCGACCAGGCTGTGGAACAGGCCACTTGGTGCGCCGCCGAATTGTTGCATTCCAACCGCGTTCGCCGGACTGCGCGTCGGGAAGAGTAGATACATTGCGTAACAAACCAGATACCCACTGCTAAGCGCGTCGGTCAGCCGGCGGAATGCACTCACGAACGATCGCCGTTCACGCCTGGCCCAGAAGAGGCCTCCTACAACCGGGTACAGTGGATAAAACGCGAAGTAGCCGAATTCCAGGAACTGGACCAGCCACGCTGCGGCTCGGCGGTGCATCCACAAAGCCGGCGGAGCGGCAAACAACAGCGCCTCGAACGAAATAACATGAACGTTCTGCCAGCCACCTCGAATCGAGAGCGACAGAAACGAAACCTCTTCGAACACCGTGACGAAGAAGATGGCTGGCAGCCAGTCGTGGGCGAACTCCCAACCGGGGCGGTCGCGCTGCTGGCGCGCGAGCAGAAGGATCGCAGCGACAGCACAAGCGTTCCAAGCCACGTACGACGGCCAGTGCTGCACGCTCTGGTAGCGTGCGCAGACCAGCACGATTAGGCCAACATGCACCGCAACGTAGATGCGGTTTGTGAGGTTCAACTCTGCCGCCTTACCGTCAAGCGAGCGCGATGACCTCGATCTCCACCAGCACATCCTTGGGCAGGCGCGCCACCTCGACGGTGGAACGCGCGGGCGGCGCCTCGGTGAAGTAGCGCCCATAGACTTCGTTCATGGCGGCGAATTCCGACATGTTCTTCAGGAAGACAGTGGTCTTCACGACCTGTTGCAGGGAGCTGCCGGCGGCTTTTAGGATGCCCGCCAGATTTTGCAGCACGCGCTCCGTTTGCGCCGCGACATTGCCGGGGATGAGCTGCTGCGTTGACGGATCGAGTGGAATTTGTCCCGAGAGAAAAATGAAGCCGTTGGCCTTTATGCCCTGCGAGTAAGGTCCAATTGCCTTAGGCCCATCGTCGGTCGCGATCACCTCGCGCATGTCGCCCTCCTGATTTGCGTTACTGCGATAATTGTCGCCGTAATATCGCTGGTTGGTCATTGTGCCGCTCTAGGCGATTTCGAGGCGCTTGAGCCTGAGTCGGTCGCGGGAAACCTGCGCGAGGTCATATTGCGCCTGCTGTACAAGCCATCCTCCGTCGCTGCCGCCGAAAACCTTGGACAGCCTCACGGGCATTTCGGGAGATATGCCCCGCTTGCCGTTCACCAGTTCGGAAAGCGTGTTGCGCGTCACGCCGAGGGCTTCGCCGCTTCCGTGATGGTCAAGCCTAAAGGCTGAATGCACTCCTGCAACACGACAACGCCGGGGTGCGGCAGGTTCTTCATGGGCATGGGTTGTTCTCCCCGTCTAGTGGTAATCGACATAATCAACGTCCTCCGCGTCTTGTTCAAAGCGGAAAATCAGCCGCTAGTTGGCGCGGACTGTCACGGCCCAGAAGCCCTTTAACGAACCCTTGAGCGGATAGAGCCGGAACCCCGGCAAGTCACTATGGGGAACCGTAGGCGCGGCGTGAAGGGTCGCCAGAATGTTTTTCAGCTTTCCCACGTGTTCCCGGTTCACGCCGCTCGGCTCGTCCTGCTCAAAAAGCCGTTTCAGTCCCTTGTGGCGGAAACTCGGCAATGTAACGCGCCACATGTCGCATGCCAATAAAACGTTTTAGCGTATCGAATTGGACCCTTTGTGGGACAGCACGTGGCAAGACCCGCGCCGCAGATCACCCTTGCGGCTCGGGAGTGCCTTCCGTTGCGGCCTGCACATGCGGATGATGGTCTACGTAGCTGTTGACCATGTCCTTCAGCTCTTTGCTGGGCTTGAAGAAAGGAATCTTCTTGGCGGGAACCTCAACGCGGTCTCCGGTCTTCGGATTGCGGCCCACGCGCGATTTACGTTGGCGCGTACGGAAGCTGCCGAACCCCCGGATCTCGATCTTGTCGCCAGCGCGTAACGAGCGCACTACGCTCTCGAAGATCGTCTCGACAATGACCTCGCTGTCCTTCCGCGTGAGCTCAGCCAGCCGGGAAACTTCATCGATCAAGTCTGCCTTGGTCATCTCGCACGCCCCTTATCGCGAAACCAATCGCCTGCTCACCCGCACATCGGATACTCTCAGATTTGTCGCGGGCTTGGCAAGCCTAAGTTTTCGTTGGACTTCCGTGTTCCGTCAACCACCGACCCGCTACTTCCAAAGGTAATAAAAGCCGACATTGGTCTCCATCAATTTCGCCCGGCTCGGTAAGTAACCCGAAACATCGCCGAAGAGCAGGTCGAGCACACTCTTGTGTTCCTTTTCGGGGCGCACCAGCGTCGGCTCGCCCTTGATGCCCACTGATTTTGCGGTATCCGCCACTGCCGTTTGGAAGTCGCCAATCTGGTCGACTAGCTTTAGCGTCAGGGCCTGCTCCCCCGTCCAAACCTTCCCATTCGCCAGCACTCGTACCTCGTCGTCCTTCATGTGCCGCCCTATGGCTACATTGTGGATGAACTGGGTGTGCATGTCGTCAATCAAGCCCTGCAGGTACGCGCGCTCGGCGGGGGTCAGGTCGCGAGTGGGCGATCCGGTGTCCTTGAATTCCCCCGCTTTCAAAATTATGGCCTTCAGCTTGGCCCACTTGATTAACTCTTCATAGTTCATCCACTCGGCGATAACGCCAATGGATCCGACAATGCTGGCATCATCGGCGAAAATCTTGTTGGTCGCCGAGGACACGTAATAGGCGCCGCTGGCGCCTGTCGTTTCGATGGACGCCACAATCGGCTTCTTCTTCTGCTCGCGAATGCGCAGCACCTCGCGATAAATTTCTTCCGAGGCCGCAGCTCCTCCACCGGGAGAGTTCACATGCAGCACGATGGCTCTTACGGAGTTGTCACCGGCAAATTTCTTGAGCTGTTCCACGGTGTCTTTTGGAGTGAGGATGACACCCTCTAAGTCAACCACGGCAATCTTGTCACCGAAGCCGCTGAAGGTTGATTTCTGCTGCGAGCGTACCGTGAAGTAAACCAATGCGAAGATGGCAACTAAGAATAGGAAGAAGGCTCCGCCGCCAAGCAGAACCCAAAGAAACACGCGAGAACGCGATTGTTCCGTCATACGGGGATGTGTAAGTCTAGCAGAACTGGACCGCAGGACATCCACATTGCCGGTCCAAGGGTGCAGGGGAGGCTGCGCGCGCAGAGGGCGGGCTGCTAAAATTGATCGTCATGATCAGCCCAGACCTGCTGGAAGTTCTCGCCTGCCCCGTCTGCCGCAAGTCGCTGGTGCCGCGAGGTGAAGACGGCCTGAAGTGCAATGAGTGCAACCGCGTCTATCCCATTCGCAATGGCATTCCAATCTTGCTGGAGCCGGAAGCCACCATTGAGCAACTTTGACCATACCTGGATGAGCGGGTCTCGCAAGCGCCCGGATTGGGTTCCCTGACCCCAGCTCACTGAAGAAGGCCTGCGAAGGAACCCGTGTCAGTTGTGGAGCTCTCAGCCCATAAGAGGCCTCCGCGCTGGTGAAAATCGCTCAATTTTCCCGAAATAAAACCCACTGGCGAAGCTCCAAAGAGCATTTGCCCTCCGAATTTGCGCAAATTATTGCAGCCACCGACCCCCAGTCCTCTCGTTTTCCTGCGCAAGGTCGAAGCAAAATCGCTTTTCGCAAGGTCTGCGTGCAACTATTGCCGCATCAAGGGGTTGGAGTAGAACAAAATCTTGTTCTGACGGCACTGGAGCATCAAGTTCGGAACTCTGATTGCCTGCAACTTAATAGCTGTCTGGTCCGTCTAACAAACAAAGCCCGTAAGGGTCGGAGGTGAGACAAATGGTGGCAGAGAAGTTTTCCGTCCCCGAATTAACGGCGCTGAGGAGCGAGTTGCTCCAGGGGTTTGACTCGAAGGATGCAGCCGAGTTAATTCAGATGTTTCTAGCCGGGCACGGTTACGGTGTTTCGGCGCAGGAAGCCCGCGAAGCGGTGAGTAGAGCGGGAATTCTGGGTGGCACTTTGGAGGCCTTCCGACGAGAGCTGGAGAGCATTGCCCTCGTAATGTAGCGGCGGATTGGCGGTGACAGATTCGCTCGACCATAACTGGAACAAAACGCTGGCCACGCCAGAAATGGGACGTTGACAAGCGAACCCGAGCGAAAAAGTGAAGGGCCCCGGCTAAACGGTCTGGGCTCTTCTATTTGCAACAATATCGCGGGTTCTGACCGGGGCTCATCGCTGCTTGAACCTATCCAGAAACTTGAAGACAAATATCCCGATGATGGCGTTGGCCAGCGCGGAGATGGCCATGTGGCTCCAGCTCCACTCCTGTGACTGGCGCAGCAGCCCATGCGCCACACCGTAATAGATTCCCTGATGGGCCACAAAAAAGATGTAGGTGATGATGAAGCGCGAGCCGGGGTTCTCTACGTCAATCTTCAGGCCCAGCGATGACGCCATGTATCCGATGATTGTCAAGGCAATACCGTACATGCCCAGGGGGTGGCTAGGGCCGGCGAAGAGGTCCTGCATTAGGCCAATCGCGCAGCCAGTCAGGCATCCGCTAACCGGATTGCGCCGCGCCACCGCGAAGAAGATGGTGACCATGAACGGCAAGTCAATGATCGGGAGGAAGCGAATCCGCACCGGAATGAAGATCTGGATCAGCACCGCAACCAGCGGGATGAAGATGACCGCAGGCCAACTGAATTCGTAGACCGCGACCTGGTCACGCGAGGTCAGGCTTCCCCGGAATGGCATGACTCGGCTGCTCATTGCGGCGGCTGCTCCCCGGCAGGCGGCGTTGCAGGCTGCTGTGGATTCGTGCTTGGCGTCTGCTCCGGAGCCGGCTTCAGCTTGCTTCGGCGCAGGCGTCGTGTCTTCGCTGTTCGTGGAACCATTTCCAGCGCTGTTCGCCGGCGGTTGAGTACGCTGCGGGCGCAGTGGTGTTCGCACTGGGCGGCGAGTTGCCCTTCCGGCGCCATTCAGCGGTTTCGCAGCTGTCCCAGCAGGACGTGTTGCACCGGCAGTCGCGGTTTCGCTGGTTTCGGTACCGTGGCTTCCCGTCGTTGCGCCGGACGGCGTACCGTGCGCAGCGGCAGCCGCTCCGTTGGGCTTGGGAACAGCTGTTGTCGAACCGCCAGTCCCTGGCTTGTTCGCTGCAGTTCCCGCCGCACCGGGATGAGCAGCGGCTGTCCCGGTCGCGGCAGCCGCTCCAGGCGTAGTCCCATTCGCAGCGCCAGGTTTCGCATTTCCGGCGGCATTAAGCCTCGGGCTTGGTGGGAACGGTCGGTAATCGTTCGGCCAAAATATCCGACGCACGAAGCGGACCCAAATCCTTGGTGTCCGGCATCTTCTCCGTGATCTTGGTGACGACCAGCACTTCCTCCAACTGATCGAGGCGGGCTGAAGGAACGACTCGAATATTCAGGAACAGATCTTTGCCGGGCTCGACCGAGACGACTTTGCCGACCGGCAAACCCTTGGGGAAAATTCGGTCTCCACCGCTGGTGATCACCTCTTCGCCGGGTTCCACCTTCTCGTCGCTCATGACGTATTGCAGGGTAGTCGCGCCATTCGACGCTCCCTTCAAGATGCCCTGCAGCCGGGACGACTTCAGCGCAGCGCCCACTCCGCTGAATTGATCATTGATCGGCAAAACCTGCGAGGCGTCGGGAAACACCTGCACGATCTTGCCTACGATACCGGTCGGCGTGATGACCGCCATGTCCGGCTTGATGCCATCCCGCGATCCCTTATCGAAGTACAGGATGCGCGATTGCTCGCTGCCGCTGGTGCCGATGACCTGGGCCGCAACGGTGGTATCGACGTACTGCTCCTTGAAGGCGAGCAAGGCCTGGATGCGACGCGCCATCCGAGCATCTTCGCTGAGGCGGGCATCCTCAACTTTCATGCGCTCGATCTCGGCGCGCAGTTGCCGATTCTCCCTGCGAACGCCGCGAAGATAGGCGTAGGTGTTCCAGGTGTCGTGCACCCATTGCTGCGAGTGCACCACCGCTTTTTCGACCGGAGTCACCGCGGAGATCGCCCACAAGCGGAGCAGGCGGGTATCACCGCCTTGCGTCGGACGGCGCACCTGCATGGCCAGAGCAATGATCTGGGCGAAAAGAATGGCCACCAGCACAATCAGGTTCTTATAGCGGCCGAGAAATGTATCCATACTGTTGCCGGTCCCACCGGACTTATCTACGAGCCGATCGTCGCGCCATCAAAGCGATGGGAAGGCCGACGAACATGGTGTGCGAAAACAACTGGTCCACCAGCTTCAAAAATGGTGACTGGAACCGTTCTTTTGGGCACCGCCGACAATGGCACCACTACGTAATGCATGAAGAGATACACCAGCACTCCGAACGTCGGGCCGAAAATCCAAGGCTTCCGCCACAGCGCTGGGACGATCGAGACTCGCCCCATAAAAAACAGCGGCGGCTCCGATGGCAATCGAGAAATGACACGCGACGCCCAGAAGAACGGTGTACCAGCCTCCGTGAAACGTCCTGCGCCCCAATAGTCCACCGGCGATGTTTTGGAAAAGCAAGGTGGGAGTGACGCCAAAGGACAAACCATAAAACACTACGGCATCGAGGCCATCCAGAACGCCCGCGATCAGGCCGCCCAACAAGATCGTATCGAAGGGCTTGGGGCGTGCAGCTTCGCGGATGGTTTCAGCAGACATGATCCCAATGTATCCTCAGCGTCCTCGCTCTTTCAATGCCATGCCCTTTGAAAGGGCCCGGCTTCAGAGGTGCTGCGGTGGCGCAATTTGAAACCGGGATGACAATACGGGAGGCCTTAAATGGCGCACCTCAAGGTGTGCCCCTTCAGAACCGTCTACCTTTGCGCAGTAACTCTGACACCATCTCCCTTCAAAACAGACACCGCGCGCTGAACCCATCCTAGTCAATCGATATTTTCCGCAGCAGCTTGAAGTCGCTCAACATTTTTCCCGTGCCCAGAACCACGCTGCACAACGGATCGTCGGCAATCGAGACCGGCAACCCGGTTTCTTCGCGGATGCGTTTGTCGAGGTTCTTCACCAGCGCGCCACCGCCGGTCAGCACAATGCCGCGGTCGCTGATGTCGGCCGACAACTCGGGAGGCGTGCGCTCCAGCGCGACGCGAATCGCGTTCATGATGGTCGAGACGCACTCGCTGAGCGACTCGCGAATTTCGCTGTCGTCGATCGTAATCGTCTTGGGCACGCCCTCGATCAGGTTGCGGCCCTTGATTTCCATGGTCAGCGGCTTGTCCAGCGGATAGGCGGAGCCGATCTCAATCTTGATTTGCTCGGCGGTGCGCTCGCCGATCAGCAGATTGTACTTGCGCTTCAGGTAATTCATGATGGACTCGTCCATCTGATTGCCCGCCATGCGGACGGAGCGCGAATACACGATGCCGCTGAGCGAAATGACAGCGATATCGGTGGTGCCGCCGCCAATATCGACCACCATGTTGCCGCTGGGCTCGGTGATAGGCAGGCCCGCGCCGATAGCGGCCACCATCGCCTGCTCCACCAGATGCACTTCGCTGGCCTTGGCGCGATAGGCCGAGTCCATAACCGCGCGCTTTTCCACCTGCGTGATCTCCGAAGGCACGCCGATGACGATGCGCGGATGCACCAGCATCTTGCGGTTGTGCGCCTTCTGGATGAAGTAGTTCAGCATCTTCTCGGTGACTTTGAAGTCGGCGATTACGCCGTCCTTCATGGGCTTGATGGCGACGATGTTGCCGGGAGTGCGGCCGAGCATCTCCTTGGCCTCTTTGCCCACGGCTTCTACTTCACCGGTGTTCTTGTTGATGGCGACGATGGAGGGTTCGTTGACCACGATGCCCTTGCCGCGAGCGTAGACCAGCGTGTTCGCCGTCCCCAGATCGATGGCAAGATCGCTGGAGAACATGCTGAACAGCGAACGCATGTTGCTGAATCGCGAGGCGCTACTATGAAAGCCGTTAGATGACATTACGAGCTATTTCTTTCTAAGTGTGAAGGTGTTGCCTACAGTTTATGACAGAAGTGGCCCAAACGCGCAGTCAAACCAGATGCATTACTCCGGCAGATAGCTAGTTTGTGTTCCGAGGTCACTGCCGGATGGAATTTCCGTTCCCCGCGCCACTCTTTCGCGAAGCGAAAGAGTAGGGCTTTTATGCATCATTTGCAAATCAGCGTACCACCAGAGAGTAACACAGGAAGAATGTTACTCTTGCCTCGCAGGAAAAGTGGAAATGCAGCGGGGCTGATGACCCGAGACTGTGAGTGCCCACGGCGCACCGCCTACTTCACCACCGCGACGATGATCATCTCGTAAGGCAGTTTGCGGCTGAGGGTCTGGCCTCCGCTGGCATTGATAAAGGCTGCTAATGGCGTTGAGATTGATGCGCGGAATTCCGATCACGTGCATGGTGTCGCCGTCGCCCAGTTTTTGGCTCAGGAGCTGTTGCAGCGGCGGAGTTCCGGGCACGAAAATCATGCGAATATTGGACGCTATCGATTCGTCGGCCTTGCCATTAACGTTGGCCAGGACCGCATAACCGCCATCGGCGAGCATTTTCGGACTACCCGCGAGCGTCATCTCGAACTCGGCGTAGTTGTAGGCCGCCTTGCTGGCTGAGATGGTCACCGCCGACGAAGTTGCCGACACAATGATTTTCAGCTTTTCATAACCTCCGAATGCTGTCTCTGCGTCGTAAGGTTGGAAGCCAGTCACCGGTTCGAAAGCTCCGGTCACGTCGTTCTTGTCGAATTTGGTTATGGGATGAATCTCGAAGGAATGGTCCGGATTGGTATTGCCGGGGACCGGTACTGGGGCAAACTGAATCTGCTGCTTAGCCGGGTGCTCAAACCAGAGCCTCCAAACCCCGGTCACGGGAAGTTGTGCGTTGTCTCCCTCGACGCTATGAATTTCGGTGACCGCCGGGCTTTCTCCCGGCTGCGCTGCGTTCATCACTTCCGCCACCATGGGCAAGCCAACTTCTTTCTGCGCGCGCCCAGCCACGTGCATGTCGCCGTCGGCAGCCGGCGCATTCGGATGTTTGTGGGCATGGTCAACGATGAAGGTTGCATCAATGGTGGCACGGTCTTTGTATTGCTCCACAAAGGCCCGCTTGAGCACCACCGTGTTATTTTGCGCAGCCAGCGGAAGCGCAAACAGCAGCAGGCCAATCAGACAGAGGTTTCTCAGGCAACGCATAGCAGTCACCTCGAGCCTTCATTGGGTGGCTGGTGTGGTAGCTGGGGCAGCCGTACTCGGCGCCGGTTGGGTTTGCTCCGGAGGTTTCCCGGAGTTACGCACGTTCATGAATTTGCTAAGCGTATCGAACCAGAATGGTGCGCCAAGAGATACCGCTAGAATCGTGATCAGCCATCCTCCCAACCGCTCCTTCAGCAGATACCAGATCCAGGACCAGAAGCCAGCGGTCGTATGGCCGGGCCAGTCGTTGTACCAGTCTCCCTGCCAGCCGGTCACCTGGCCTAAGAGCTGTTTTTCTTGTGCCGTGATGGCGTCCCTCTCGGGGATTGCGGTGGGCGTGCTGGCCGTAGGATCGTTGGGATTGTCGTAGGTCACCATCGGCTGCGATTCAGCGTCTGGCCGTCCCTTCTGCAGACGTTCCTTGGCGTTCTCCACCAGCACCGCGCTCATGGTGGGATTGTCCCAAAGAGTTTTGAGGATCTTCAGAGTGTCCGCGTTCATGAAGAGCGTGACCGCCGCTGCCAGCACATAGAACTCGTATCTCGGCGATCCGCTTGTACCATCCCGAGACGCGGTTCATGGTTTGTTCGTACCAGGCTTCAAGTCGCTGCTGGTCCGTCTTGTACTGGGGATTTTGCAGAACAGCCGTTAAGACGGCTTTCGCCGCTGAGTGTTCGAGGCCGTCTACCCCATTACGCAGCGCCTGAGGATCATTGGCTGGCGCGTTGGATCCAGTCAAGATATCCATGAGCGCCAGCGCGAACTTATTGGACGCGATGTAGGAAGGTAAGCGATCGTTGACGTCCTGTAGGCCTTGAATCAGCGGATGGGCATAGAGTTTCTGCTTCAGGGCGGGATCGTGCAGCATGTACAAGATGCCCTTTTCCAGCGTCCTACCGCGAGAATTGAAGACGCCTGCAATGCTCTCATTCAGGGTGGAGCAAACCAGCGCCATCAGAAGGTAGATAAAGCAGATGGCAATTGCGATATCGAGATAAGGGAACGAGGCCATACGCACACTCCTGGCGGAAAGCGTTGGACTGCATCTTGACAGTGGAGAAGGGCGAAGTATGAAATGTTTATGGTCCGGACACAACAGAAAAATGCCGGGTTCACTATGCTGTTAATAGCACTTTCGGGGGAATCCCAGAAATCGTCTTCTCGCCAGCCAAATTCAATTCCCGCCGGGAAGTCCTTATTTTGCGGTATAGGCATGACCGAAGTGTCATTGACCCCGCTTTGTCCGGCATGTTACAAAAAACTCGCCTTTTGTGCTGTGCCTGTGGTGTGCCTGAATATGCACACGCATAGGTGCAATTGTTCCCGACGCGGCCAAACCTCAACACTTCTGTCTTGAAGTGGAAGCGCGTTTCCGGGATTCCAGCAGGTCCACGCATGGTTGTTTCTGGCGATCTGCGAAGACGCGAGCTAGAACCTTGCGACCCTGATCTGTTGGGCGGTAATCGATCTCATGGAAACGCTGCCTGCGAGTTATCGCGGGAGAGCAGAACTAAAGTAACGTCATTTTAGGGGTGCGTCCCGCACGACGGGCGCGGCCCATCGGAGGAATCATATGCACACCTGGCTCGCTGCCCTGCGGCGGCTGTCACCTGCAACCATCCCTTTCAGGACCCCGATAAAGCTGCTGAGCGCGACGCTGACGGTCTTGGTGTTGAGCGCTACGGCTGCCTTCGCCCAACCTGAGGCGGCCGGAGAAGCCAGCCTGAAACTGCCCGATTTGTCATCGGTCAGCTTCCTCGGCATGGATGGGCACAAGATACTGTTGGTCGGCATACTCTTCTGCTTCTTCGGATTACTGTTCGGACTGACGATCTACATGCAGCTCAAGAATTTGCCCGTCCATCGCTCCATGCGCGAGATCTCCGAACTTATTTACGAAACCTGCAAGACCTACCTGATTACACAGGGCAAGTTCATTCTCATCCTCGAGAGCTTCATTGCGGTGATTATCATTGCTGTACTTCGGATGTGCTGGCTGAAGTTCCGACATTGGCCGGCGTGATCATCATTCTGTGCTTCAGCCTTATCGGCATCGCAGGCAGTTACGGAGTGGCGTGGTTCGGCATTCGCGTCAACACCTTTGCCAATTCGCGCACCGCCTTCGCCGGACTGCGCGGCAAGCCATATCCCATCTACGCGATTCCCCTGAAGGCGGGAATGAGCATCGGCATGATGCTGATCTCGGTCGAACTACTCATCATGCTTTGCATTCTGCTGTTTGTACCGGGTGATTACGCCGGCCAGTGCTTCATCGGTTTTGCCATCGGCGAGTCCCTGGGCGCAGCCGCTCTGCGTATCGCCGGCGGCATCTTCACCAAGATCGCCGACATCGGTTCCGACCTGATGAAGATCGTCTTCAAGATTAAGGAAGACGACGCGCGTAACCCAGGCGTCATCGCTGACTGTACCGGCGACAACGCTGGCGACTCGGTCGGTCCCAGCGCCGATGGGTTCGAAACCTATGGCGTCACCGGCGTGGCGCTGATCACCTTCATCCTGCTGGCCGTGAGAGATCCCAAGGTCCAGGTGCAATTGCTGGTTTGGATCTTCATCATGCGCATCATGATGCTGGTCTCCAGCACCGTGGCGTACTTCCTGAACGAAGCCGTCGCTAAAGCACGCTACGGCAACTCCGACCAAATGAATTTCGAAGCGCCGCTCACCTCGCTGGTGTGGCTGACGTCAATCATCTCCATCGTTCTGACTTACATCGTGTCTTACCTAATCGTGCCAATCCTGGGCGGCGATTCTACGCAATGGTGGAAACTCGGGACCATCATCTCCTGCGGAACGCTGGCTGGCGCCGTGATCCCTGAACTAGTGAAGGTATTCACCTCGACCGAGTCGCGGCACGTGAGAGAAGTAGTGACCTCAGCCGACGAAGGGGGCGCCTCGCTGGGAATCCTGTCGGGCTTCGTCGCCGGCAATTTTTCCTGCTACTACCTGGGCTTCACCATAGTCAGCCTCATGGCGATAGGGTCTTACGTCAGCCAGTTCGGGCTGGGCGAGCTGATGCTGGCTCCAGCTGTATTCGCCTTCGGCCTCGTGGCCTTCGGCTTCCTCGGCATGGGGCCGGTAACCATCGCTGTGGATTCCTACGGCCCGGTGACCGACAACGCGCAATCGGTCTACGAGCTTTCGCTGATTGAGACTATTCCGAACATCAAGGGCGAATTGCAAAAAGACTACAACATGACCGTGAACTTCGAACGCGCCAAGCACCTTCTGGAAGAGAACGATGGCGCAGGCAACACTTTCAAGGCCACGGCAAACCGGTGCTCATCGGCACCGCCGTCGTTGGAGCGACCACCATGATCTTCTCCATCATCATGGCGCTCACTCACGGCCTATCGGAGAACGTGGGCAAGCTATCGCTGCTGCACGCTCCGTTTGTGCTTGGCCTGATCAGCGGCGGAGCCATCATCTACTGGTTCACCGGCGCTTCCACCCAGGCGGTGACCACCGGCGCTTATCGCGCAGTGGAGTTCATCAAGGCCAACATCAAGCTGGAGGGCGTGGAGAAGGCCTCGGTCAGCGACAGCAAGAAGGTGGTGGAGATCTGCACCAAGTATGCACAGAAGGGCATGTTCAACATCTTCATTGCGGTGTTCTTCGTGACGCTGTCCTTTGCGTTCGTTGAGCCGTTCTTCTTCATTGGCTATCTCATCTCCATCGCGGCGTTTGGCCTATACCAGGCGATGTTCATGGCCAACGCAGGCGCTGCCTGGGACAACGCCAAGAAGATCGTGGAAGTCGAACTGAAGCAGAAAGGCACCGCGCTGCACGATGCCACCGTGATCGGCGACACCGTCGGCGATCCCTTCAAGGACACATCTTCAGTCGCCATGAACCCGATCATCAAGTTCACTACGCTGTTCGGGTTGCTGGCGGTGGAGCTGGCAGTGCAATTGACCGCGACGCAGGGAGCGGGGCTAAGCCACATACTGGCAATCGTTTTCTTCCTAGTGTCGTTTGTCTTTGTATGGAAGTCGTTCTACGGGATGCGGATCGTCAAGGCCACAGCCTGATTTCAACTCCGCCACCGGCATTTGCTGACGGTGGCCTGAAGGTCGACGAGTGAAGCGGCTCCAGGATTACTGCGTCCGCCCGAATGGGTAGTGCCGGCCTTGGCGTTTTTCATGAGAACCTCACGGTTCGAATGAAGGGGCAGGGCTTCAGCCGCGCCCCTTCGACCGCGCCCTCGAACCACGGGAGTCAGGTGAATAATCCAGCTGAAGCGCCGCCTACCCGTACAAACCAGATACATCTATTGTGGAACTGCTCTAGCAGATATACTGCCCGCGATGCGCGAACTCCAGCGTCAGATCGAGTCTCTCTATGCAATGGGAGCCGATGCAACCACGTTTCCCGGCGCCGGCGAAGCCTTCTCGCGATTTCGAGATGCCCTAACCGCAGGCAAGATTCGCGCTGCCGAAAAGGCTGAGGGCCGCTGGCACACTAATGAGTGGGTGAAGCAAGGAATTCTGCTGGGCTTCCGTATCGGCAAGCTGGCGGAGAGCGGAGACCCGCGCGTGCTCTCCTTCGTTGACAAAGATACCTATCCCATTCGCCACTTCGCGAGCAACGACCTGGTGCGCGTGGTTCCCGGAGGCTCGTCCGTGCGCGCTGGAGCTTACGTTGCACCCTCCGTCATTTGCATGCCGCCGATGTTCATCAATGCGGGCGCTTATGTTGACGAAGGCGCGATGATCGATTCGCACGCGCTGGTCGGTTCCTGCGCTCAGGTGGGTAAGCGCGTCCATATCAGCGCGGCGGCGCAGGTCGGAGGCGTGCTGGAGCCGATCAACGCGTCGCCCGTCATCATCGAAGACGACGTGCTGATCGGCGGAAACTGTGGCGTCTATGAAGGTACGCAAGTCGGCGCGCGCGCCGTGCTGGGAGCCGGCGTGATTCTGACGCGGTCAACGCCGCTGTTCGATACCGTGCACGGCGAAATCTATCGGGCGACGGCGACAGAACCGTTGCGAGTGCCCGAGGGCGCAGTGGTCGTGCCCGGCTCACGCGCCATTACCAAAGGCAAAGCCGCCGAGTGGGGACTTGTCGCTCTACACTCCCGTGATTGTGAAATATCGTGACGAACGAACCGATCGCGGGGTGGAGTTGGAAGATATTCTGCGCTGACCCTTCGAATCTATGACCTCGTCCGCCCGCAAACAACGAAAGAACATCGCGCTGCTGGCCGCCGCAGTGGTTGGCCTTGCTGCTCTGCTGTGCTGGCGCTTGGCCGGACAAGCGACGATACTAGTCGCCATTCTGCGCTGGAGCGCGCTCGCCGCTCTCCTGGTCTATGGCTCCTTCAGGCGCACGCTGACCGCATGGATCTTCATCGCCATGCTGCTGGGTGCGGCGATCGGGCACGACTTTCCCAACGCCTCCACCCATCTGCGCGTGCTGGCACTCATTTTTCTTCGGTTAATCAAGACCATCATCGCGCCTCTTATTTTCGGCACGCTGGTGGTGGGTATCGCGGGTCACTCCAATCTGCGGCAGGTCGGACGGCTTGGTCTCCGCTCCATCATCTATTTTGAAATTGTCACCACCATCGCAATCTTCCTCGGTCTGGCAGCTATCAACATCAGCAAGGCCGGAGTTGGCGTGCAATTACCCTCTGCCCCCTCCTCCGAGACAGTTCCGGTTAACAAGCTGAGTGGGCAAGACACCATCCTGCACATTTTCCCCGAAAATATTGCGAAGTCCGTGGCTGATGGCGCCGTGCTCCAGGTCGTCGTCTTCAGCCTGATCTTCGCCGTTGCCCTCGCCATGATCGGCGAACAAAAGCGCCGCCCCATGCTGGCCTTCTGCGAGAGCCTAAGCGAGGTGATGTTCAAGTTCACCAACCTGGTCATGTATATGGCCCCACTGGGGGTCGGTGCTGCTGTTGCCTACACTGTGGGACACACCGGGCTCGCCACGCTCGGTAGCCTGCTGAAACTTCTGCTGACGTTTTACTTTGCGCTGGTCGTGTTCATTCTCGGTGTGCTGCTGCCGGTCGCAATGATGTTCCGTGTCCCCATCTGTGCGTTCGCAGGGGCCGTCACTGAGCCGGTCACCATCGCCTTCGCCACCACCAGTTCTGAGGCTGCTCTGCCTCGCGCCATCGAGGCCATGGAGGCCTTGGGCGTTCCGCGGCAAATCGTCGCGTTCGTCATCCCCACCGGCTACAGCTTCAACATGGACGGAGGCTCCCTTTACCTCTCTGTAGCGGCCATCTTCGTTGCCCAAGTCGCGGGCATTCACCTGTCGTTTGGGCAGCAAATGATGATCATGCTGACGCTTATGCTGACCAGCAAAGGGATTGCGGGGGTTTCGCGCGGCGCGTTCGTGGTCCTAATGGCAACGGCTGCATCCATCGGGCTACCCAGCGAGGCGGTACTTCTGCTTCTCGGGATCGATCCAATTCTCGACATGGGCCGCACCGCCGTCAACGTGCTGGGCAACTGCTTGGCGTCGGTCGTCATGGCAAAATGGGAGGGAGAGTTCGCAACACCGGCGCCCTCCTCCGTTGTGAAGGACGCGATCATGAGTTAGTTAGCACGCCGCCGGCTTTCGGAAGCGAGTCGAGAGCTTTATTCCTGCTTCGGCTGTGGCTTTTTCGCCTCGAATCCATACGGACAATGTCTGCACCCCGATTCGCAGCAATAGCCGCGCTGGATCAGGTATAGACCGGTAAAGACCATGAAGCCGTTTTCCATGTAGTAATGGATCCCCTCGACCAAGTTCTCTGGCGTCACGGTGCGGCAGCCTCGCGCGGGTTTGGGTGCCCCACCCAACCTTCCTCTTTTGCTGGGGTGGGATTCAGCTCTTGAAATTCCTCAGGAATGCCGTCGCGGAAACTGACATACTTGCCGGAGATCGCCGCCACGCGTTCGCCCGGCACAATGAAGCCCACCAGGTTCAACGGATCGGCTGCGGAGATGCTAACGATCTCGCCGCTCGCCGGAAGATTGCGCATCGCCCGCAGAGACTCGACAGCTTCCGGCAGGGCGAACTGCTCGCCAAGAAATCCGTTGACGAAGCGTCCACCACGCACCTCACCGCGATCTTCGAGCCGGCGGAATGCAATCAACAGCTCACGCCATTTCGGCAGGTTCGACTCGCGCGCCAGGGTTTCGCGGAAAACGACGCCGTAGCGGCGCAGCAGCATCCAGCAGGTGGCTTCGACCACCTTGGACCGATCCGCGCCCTCGCCGGGATAGAGCAGCGACCAGCGTCCGCCGGTGTGGCGGGGCCGGGTGAGCTTAGGCGTGCCGGTCGCATTGCGCCGCCGCGGATTGATCAGCGAGCGCAGATTTTCGAAGCCATCGGCAGTGACCATGCCAGCGGCCACCAGCTCCCACAGCGCGGTCTCGATTTCCGCTTTCAGGCGTTCGGTTCCGCGGACGATATCGGCGAAGAACGACGCTCCGCGGCGCCGCAGAAATTCCAGCACGCTGCGGGCTCCCTCGCTCAGAACGCGGTCAAAGTTCTGCTCGTCATCGCCATGGCGCGGCTGCATCCAATCGGAGTCGTCGCGGACAAAGAAGGTGATGGGCGCCACACTCGTGGGCACCACGCGACGGCGGCCTTCGCCAGTGTCCTCCAGCGTGGCCGGATGCGGCGAAAGCCGCCCCCAGCCAACTGCTCCGGTGAGGCAAAGCTGATCGAGCGCCGCCGGATCATATTTGTTCACGCGCGCCGCCAGGATGTGCCTCTCCCAGGCATTCGCCGGAATTTCGAAACCCTGCAACTGACGTACCGCCTCCAGCAGTCCGCGCTCGCCGGTTAACTGCGATTGCGGAGTCACGTGCTGCCAGCGCAGCAACCAGCGCATGTACTGGGCCGCAGTGACTGGCTCGACCTGCTTGCGCAGGGTGGCGACCGTGAGGTGGTGAATGCGCGCCAGCAATCGCCGATCGCACCACTCGGCGGTGCCTGGCTCGGTGCCCGTTGCCGACCCGGTGAAATTCCCACGAAGCACCGAACCCGAGGTCTCCATGCGGAGTAGGGCTTGTTCGACCTCAGGCGCGGCCAGACCCAGCCAATAGGCCAACGCGGCCGCCGTGACCGGCCCGCAGTGCATCATCCAGCCCGTCACCATGGCGAGTAAAGCATCTTCGCGCCAGGTTGTATTGGACGGCAGTTCCGCAGGCACGATTTCGAACTTCGCGTCGGGATAAATCAATGCGAAGTCCTTGGCACGCTCCGATGCGACCAGGTATCGGCGGTGGTAGAGCGACGCTTCAGCGCCGCGTCCCGCTGCATCTTCATTCTCTGGAGCCGGGTTTAGCCGGTGGCACATGTCAGCATCAGAATCGGACTTGTCGCCGGCTAAAGCCGGCTCAAAAGAATCAAACCGGACGCTGGACGCAGCCCTAAAGGGCTGCTCTACCTGTGCTCGCACTACCCTCCAACCCTCCAGCAGCTCTTTGAGGAACGGCCTCCAACTCGTGATCGCATTCTGCCACTCGCCGTCGGCAACCTCTTCTGGAACCGCAACCAGGGTCTGCAACACGTCGTGCAACTCGTCACTGTCGCGAACGTCGGGCCGTGCCTCCTCGCGAACTCGGGCAATCGCCGTCTGGTCCAGCCGTCCCACTTCCTGCAAGACCGCCTCCGGCAGCACTCGCCGCATCTGCACGGCACGGGCACGCCGCTCTTCCAGCGGAGCATCGTCGAGATACGCATACGGATTCGCATTCAGGATTTCATGCGAGAACTGCGAGGGCACGGGTGTGTCGATGGCCAGCGTGCGAATCGCTCCGCTGTGAATCCCATCAAGCACGCGCCGCAGGCCGTCGATATCCATGGCTTCGGTGAGGACATCCTTCATCACTTCTTGCACCAGCGGATGCTCGGGAATCTGGATATCGCCAACGATGTTTTCCTGGCATGCGGCCACCTCGGGAAAGACCGACGCCATGAGATCGTCGCTGCGGATGCGCTGAATCTGGGGAGGAACTTTCTTGCCGCCCTGGAAGCGCAGCAACGCCAGCGAGCGATTGGCGTCCCAGCGCCAGCGCGTCGCGAAGATGGGCGAAGCCATTGCCGCTTGCTCAAGTATCCCCTGCACCGTCTCGCTTTGCAGGTAGTGGAAAACATCGCTGAGCGGAAAGCTATGCTGCTCGGCCAGAGCAATGTTCAGCCCATTGTCGGTTGCTGCAGCTTGCAACTCAAAATTAAACGAGCGGCAGAAGCGCTTGCGTAACGCTAGTCCCCAGGCTTTGTTGATGCGACCGCCGAAAGGCGCGTGGATGATGAGCTGCATCCCGCCGCCTTCGTCGAAGAAGCGCTCGGCGATGATGGTATCCTGCGTCGGAACCTCGGTCAGCACCGCGCGGCCGGTGACGATGTACTCGACGAGTTGCTCAGCGCCGGAATCGTCGAGTCCGCATTCGTCCTTCAACCATTCGATAGCGGTCTGAACTTCGGGGCTGGATTCGATTCCGCGCAAACGGGCTTTAGGCACCGCCGCTGCAGGCGTGTCGCCGGCTGACGCCGGCTCAGGGAAAGAAAGAGGCGGCGTGGACGCGTCGCTCAAGCGCCGCTCTAGCCGTTCCGCTCTGTCAGAGGTCGAATTCGAGTGCTGGTGGTTTTGAAGGGGCGCATCTTTAGCTGCGCCGTCATGGCCCTTTCCATAATCCTGCAACGGCGCATTTGAAGGTGCGCCCCTTCGAAAGCGTGTCTCGCCATCGCCTTCCGGATTTGCCGGCACCGGAAGCGGCGCGGTATGCGGCAGCAGAGCACTAACGCGCTCGCGCAATTCTGCTACGTGATGCGAAAGCTCGTCGGTGCGCGCCGGGGCCTCGCCGCGCCAGAACGGAATACTCGGCGGTGCGCCATGCGCATCTTCAACCAGCACGCGTCCGGAGTTGGACTCGACCCGACGAATTCGCCACGAGGTATTACCCAGCAGCATGATGTCGCCGGCATTGCTTTCGACGGCGAAGTCTTCGTCGAGCGTGCCCACGACAATCTCATCGGGTTGCGCAACCACGGTGAACAGCGCAGTGTCCGGGATTGCCCCGCCGCTGGTAATCGCGGCCAGACGCGCCCCTCGCCGCCCCCGAAGCCGGCGGTTGACCATGTCGCGAAACAGGTAAGCGCCGTAGCGGCCGCGCTTGGCTGCGATCCCTTGCGATAGCATTTCCAGAACGCGGTCGTAATCTTGGCGTCGCAGGCTGCCATAGGGATAGGCACGGCGCACGCAATCGAACAGCGCGTCCTCGTCCCAATCTTCGCAACTGCACATGGCGACGATTTGCTGCGCCAGGATGTCAAGCGGAGCCGCAGGAATCTGGATGCGATCAAGATCGCCCTGTTTGATTGCCCGAACCGCGGCAGCACACTCCACAAGGTCATCGCGCGTGGTGGCGAACAGGCGACCCTTAGGAACGGCCCCGCGCCAGTGTCCAGCGCGTCCCACGCGCTGCAAGGCCACCGCAATCGCACGCGGCGAATTAATCTGGCAAACCAGGTCGATGTTGCCGATGTCGATTCCCAGCTCCAGGGAAGCGGTCGCCACCAGCAGCCGAATTTCGCCGTTCTTCAGTTTGCGCTCGGCGTTGAGGCGCAGCTTGCGGGCCAGACTGCCGTGATGCGCGGCCACCAATTCCTCGCCAATTCGCTCGCCGAGATGGAGCGCCACGCGCTCCGCCAGTCGCCGGGTGTTGACGAAGACCAGCGTTGAGCGATGTTGCAAGGCCAGTTCCGCGATGCGGTCGTAGACCTCACCCCACATCTCGTTACTGGCGATTGGGCCAAGCTCGGACGACGGGACCTCCACCGCCAAGTCGAGCTTGCGGCGATGGCCAATGTTGACCACGGCTGGGGCGGGGCTCCCTGCGCCGGTCAGGAAATGCGCAATCTCCTCAATCGGCTTCTGTGTCGCTGACAAGCCGATGCGCGTCGGCCGGTTCGCCAACAGGTCAAGCCGCTCCAGCGACAGCGTGAGGTGTGCGCCGCGTTTGTCATCAGCGACGGCGTGGATCTCGTCCACGATTACGGTCTCGACATCGTGCAGGATGGCTCGGCTGCCGTTGGCGGTGAGCAGAATGTAGAGCGACTCGGGCGTGGTCACCAGGATGTGAGGCGGACGCTTAAGCATCTCGCGCCGCTCTTTCATCAGAGTGTCGCCGGTGCGCACTGCGGTGCGAATTTCGGGCATCAGCAGGCCGCGTTCAGCGGCCAGTGCCAGAATCTCGCTCAGCGGTCCGTCGAGGTTCTTCTGAATATCGTTGCCGAGGGCTTTGAGCGGAGAGACGTACACAACCTCAATGCGATCGTGCAAGTCGCCATCAAGGGCTTTGCGCACCAGGCGATCAATGCAGATGAGAAACGCGGCGAGCGTTTTGCCTGAACCGGTGGGAGCAGAGATGAGCGTCGTGCGTCCGGCAAGAATCTCCGGCCAGCCTTGTTCCTGGGGCTCCGTCGGCGAGCCGAAGCGACCGAGGAACCACTCCGCGACCAGCGGATGCGCCCAGGCTAGCGCAACCGGAATTTCCCCAACAGGCATCCGATTATTTTAGCAGATTTTCGCTAATTGTTCGCTGGTGGGAAATCACTTTTCGCTCTTCGCCTTTCGCCCTTAGCTCGTCGCTTTTAGCAAATGCGAGACCATGCATCGACCGAATCGGTGCTCGTTAATGCGGCACTTCGTGGCGGGCAAGGTCTGAAAAGTTGCTAAAGAGCTAAGCGCGAAGAGCGAAAGGCGACAGCGACCAGCGAAAAGCGGCACCCCTGCTACACTTTCCGCATGTCCGATGAACGTGCGAAGAAGATCAAACTAATGCTGTTCGACGTGGATGGCGTCATGACCGACGGCACGATTTTTCTCTTTCCGGCGCCGGGCGCAGGCGCAGGTCAGGGCACCCACGACTATCGCGAAAAGATGGCCGACAAGGGCGGCTTCGGCATCGCCAGCCGGGACATGATCGAGGCCAAGGGCTTTAACGCGCACGACGGCACAGGATTTTCGCTGGCCCGCCTGGGCGGGCTGAAGACAGGCATTATCACCAAGCGCATTTCCGAAACTGTGGCGCTGCGGGCGCGCGACCTGAAAATCGAGCACGTCTATCAAGGGCAGCAAGATAAGGCGTTGGCATTTTACGAAATTCTGCAGAAGGAACGCCTGATGCCGCAGCAGGTTTGCTACGTTGGCGACGATGTCATAGACCTGCCGGTGATGCGGCTGTGTGGGCTGGCTATCGCGGTCAAGAACGCGCGGCCGGAAGTGCTGCACGAGTCGCACTACGTGACGCCCCACGAAGGCGGTAAGGGGGCGGTCCGCGATGCCATTGAGTACGTCCTCCGCGAGCAGGGCTCGCTGGACCGCGTCCTGGAGGAGTACATCCGCTCCCGAGTCACCGATCAGGCGGCCAAAAAAGAGGGATAGGTGGAGTTCAGCGGACAGAAAAATCCCCTCCGAAGGACAGGGGCGAATTGCACTTCGGAGGGGTAGTCGCTTTTACACGACCATTCTCAGGGTTGTTACCGAGTCAAACCCACCACTTTTGGGGAAGTTTCGCGCGGCGGTAAAAAGTTATCGGAATTCGACAAAAGGCTGCTAGAAGGGCCGTTTGACCGGATCTCCCTTGCCGAGCGTCCTTTTTCCAAGGTGGAACAAGCTTTTGCCGGCTCCGAAATCGCACGATTCTGACGGGGAATCAGCCTTGCTACGGTTGCGAATCGAGGAAAGTGTGATAAGTAATCAATTGGGAACTGTTAGCCGGTCGGAGGTTTGTTGGGTTCGCCAAGTCGCAAGCCTCCGCAACTCCGGCCTAAGTCCTGGCATCTGTGTTGCTTGGGTGCCGCGGTTTTCCGTACTAAGGCGGTTTTGAGTTGAATTTGAATCCGGGAATACCTACTATCAGAAGTCTCGCAACCAGGGACAGTCGATTTTTGGAGGGCAAGAATCCTAGTGGCGGGAATGCTAGGGGAATCGGGGAACCTCAGGGTTGTCAATGTTAAAGCGCTCCGCCATTGTCGTGATGAATACTCTATTGGTGCTATTTTCATGTGCCAATGCACCCGCCGCCACGATTTCTACCCACAAGACACACACCAAAACACGTCACGTCACTGAGACCACAACGGCGCAAAAAAAGATGACCAGGCTGCGCACCAGCAGCAAGACGGTGGCGAAACGCAATCGTTCCGCCCATGTCGTCGCTTCCGTGTCGAAGAAGAAGCACCGTTATTACGAGCGCTTTTCCGCCAGCTCCTTTGCCGACAATCAAGTGGAAGGCGACATTACAGCGGGCGAAGATCCCATGGTGCGCGCGGCTGCGGTGGAAGCGCTGGGCAATATGAATGGCACGGTTGTCGCGGTTGATCCCGACAGCGGCCGTATCCTGGCGATGGTGAATCAGAAGCTGGCGTTGTCGGCCGGAGCGCAGCCGTGTTCGACCATCAAAGTCGCGGTCGCGTTGGCGGCCCTAAGCGAAAACGTCATCACCAAAGACACGCAAGTTCCGCTGGGCAAGTACTGGCGCGTGGACCTGACTACGGCGCTGGCACATTCCAACAACGCCTACTTTGAGGCTGTAGGACGCAAGCTCGGCTTCGAGCGGGTGAGCTATTATGCCCATCAGTTCGGACTCGGCGAACTCGCGGGCTGGCACATCAGCGGTGAGAAATTGGGCACGTTCCCCTCGACCGAGCTTGATGCGAAGCTGGGGGGCGTTGGCAAGATGTGTTCGTTCGGCGAGAGCATTTCTCTCACCCCGCTGCAACTGGCCGCGCTGATGAGCTCAATCGCCAACGGGGGCACCCTGTACTACCTGCAACATCCCGCCACCCCCGAGGAGGTGACGAGTTTCACGCCGAAGGTCAAGCGCAAGCTCGACATCGGTCCATTGATTCCCGAAATCTCTGACGGCATGTCGGGCGCCGTCGAGTACGGAACGGCGCGTCTGCTGCGGACCAACTTCATCGAGGAACCTGTTCTGGGTAAGACTGGAACCTGTTCCAAAGATGGTACTCGCTTTGGCTGGTTTGGTTCCTACGCCAACACGCAATATGGGCGGATTGTCACTGTCATCTTCCTGGAAGGTGGACGCCCGACTTTTGGTCCGAAGGCGGCAGAGTTGGCGGGTCACCTATATCGCAATCTTTATGACCACGAATTCTTCGCCGCGAAGCCGCCAGTCACGCCCGTGCGGACGGCGGGTTCCGAGGTCACCCCTGCGACAGTGGGCGCTCCGCAATAAGCCAAACCAGAGCCGGTTGAAGACGAAGACTCCCACGCAGAGGCCTCTGCCAGCTCCTGCTGCAAAGGTTATTTGGCAAATGGAGAGGCCGACTGGGCCTGCAACTGGCGCAGTGCTTGCTGATAAATATTTTTCGCCGATGCGTCCTGGGTGGCGCCGACCTGGTCCGTGAGCCACTTCAACATAGCGGCTCGCGAGGGGTGGGGGAAATTTGGTTCGGCATCATCGATGCGCCATTCGTCCTTGACTGCAGTTACGGTAAACTCCACGTCCTGGCTGGGAGTCGCCATCTCGCGCGAATACCCTATACCTGGCTCGTATCGTCCCAGCCGCCGATAATGAACTGTGATCCTGTACTTGCCATTAGCCAACACCGGCTCGGTTTCGACCGTGTAGCGGGAGATAACGTCGATCTGTTGGTAGTTGGGATTGGTCTTCCACCACGCCAAGGTCTGCGAGTTTCGTCCATCCTTGCGGGTCCAGGCGCGCTCCTCCATAGTCCAGCCGGCAATACTGCGAAACCAGCGCGCGCACTTGCTCGGCCCTGATGTCTTGTTCTCCGCGGCCCACAGGAAATGGAATATCTTGGGCCGCACTGCTTACGGCCAACAAGAAAACCATAGGCAGTACAAAACGGCGAAATAACAGCAATGGCATTGGACCCTCTTGTTCAGGATGGCTGGTATGCGTTCGCTTCAAGCCTACACCGATTCGGGAGCACGAAAAAGCGTCCGGCGAGTGCCGGTCGCACGATTTTGAAATTGACCCGGATCTACGCTCTTGCTGTTTTCTGGTCGCTGAACACCTGCCCATCGCGAATGTGGATGACGCGGTGGGCGTACTCGGCGATGTCGTGCTCGTGGGTAACCAGAACGATGGTGTTGCCCTGATCATGCAGGCGATCGAAGAGTGCCATAATTTCCACGCCGGTCTGCGAGTCCAGGTTGCCGGTGGGCTCGTCAGCCAGAATGATGGAAGGACTATTAACCAGCGCGCGTGCAATGGCAACACGCTGGCGCTGTCCGCCTGACAGTTCGTTAGGCTTGTGGTTCATTCTGGATTCCATTCCCACCGAAGCAAGGGTTTTGCGGGCGCGTTCGATGCGCTCTTCGGCTGGAATGCCGGCGTAGATCAAAGGCAGTTCGACATTGTGCAGCGAGGTTGCGCGGGCGAGCAGGTTAAAGGTCTGAAAAACGAAGCCGATTTCCTTGTTCCGAATGCGCGCCAGTTCGTCATCGTCGAGTTCGCTGACCAACTGCCCATTCAGCCAATAGTTACCCTTGCTGGGCGAATCCAGGCAGCCGATAAGGTTCATCAAGGTTGACTTGCCGGAACCGGACGGACCCATAATGGCCACGTACTCGTTGGGCTGAATGCGGACATTGACCCCGCGCAGAGCGTGGACCTGCTGCTCCGATCCCATGTCGTACGTTTTCCAAAGATCCTCGGTACAGATGATGCATTGCTCTGGCGTAACTGCGGTCTGTGATTCTGCCAGGCTCGCCAATTGGGTTGCCATCCTCTTCTCCTCGTTTGGTAACTGGTTCGGGTTGCTCATGGATGCCAGCTCTCCTGCCCTGCGGCCCCGCCCTCTTAACTGTTAGGACTCTTCCTTCTTGCTGGCCGTCGAGTTGTCAACCTTCACGCCAGTGCCATTTCGCAGGGTTCGGAGCACCTTGTAACTTCCGGTGACGATCTCGTCCCCCTCTTTTAGTCCGCTGGTCACTTCAATGTCCGTGGTTCCACTGATACCCGTCACTACAGGTACGAACACGGCGTCTTTTTTGTTCTTGAGAACAAACACGCCTTGCAACTCTTCTTTGGGGTCTTTCCCGTCTGTGGGGGTTACGGCCTGTGCCGTGACAGGCTTTCCCTTACTATCGGTCGCAAGGTCGGCGCGTTGGCGAATAGTCAACGCCTGGATCGGAATTGCCAGCGCTTTGCCGCGGGTCGCGGTGGTAATACGGGCCGTCGCCGACAATCCGGGCAGCAGATTCGCCGGAGGGTTCTGCAGGGCCACGACCACCTTGAAGTCCTTTGCTTCCTGACTACTGGAGGTAGTCTGTGCGGTAGAAACTCCGGTGGAGCGAAGTACAGCGTTCCTGCCGATCTCGGTGACCGTCCCTTTGAACTTCTGTTTCGGAATTGCGTCGATGGTGACCTCAGCCGGCTGTCCTAACTGCACATTTACGATGTCGGTTTCGTCGACCTTCACTTCAGCGGTAATCACTGACATGTCGGCAATCGTCATCAACGTACTGCCTGGCGAGTTCTGGATACCAGGGACGACGGTTTCTCCTTCACGGACGGGTACGTTGGTGATGACCCCGTCGAAAGGCGCGGGATACTCCGTTTTGCTTAGCACATCGGCAGCATGGCGGAGCATGGCGGTGTTTTGGCTGATATGGCCTTGGGCTGAATCCTGCTGGGCCTTGGCCTGCGCGAGTTTGGCCTTGGACATTTCCAACTGCGCAGTGGCCGTCCCAAACGCCGCCTTCTTAGTATCGAAATCAGCCTTGGCGACTAGTTGGGCATCGTATAAGCCCTTGCTGCGCTCATAATCGAGCTTGGCGCGTTCAAACTCTGCTTCGGTCGAATTCAGGTCGGCTGCTGCCGTGTTAACCGCTGCCTGGGCGGCAACTGCGTCGGTGCGAGCGGCACTCAGGGCCGAGCCATTGGCGGAAACGTCGGCCGCTGGCTGAACGTTGTCCAGCACAGCTAGCATCTGCCCCCGCTTCACCCGATCCCCTTCCTTGACATACAAGTGCGTGATCTTGGCCATCGTTTGCGAGCCGATGTTTACCTGCACCTTCGGTTTAATCTCACCCGACGCGGTCACCACCGACGTCAAATCTTCCCGGATAACTTTTCCGGTCTGCACCGTCACCACGCCTTTGCGGCTCTGTTCAACAGTAAAGCCGACGATGGCGAGCAATACGATCACGCCCCCAATAATCAGAGCGAGCTTCTTCCAGTTCTTCATCAAGCCTCGATTGGGAAACTGCTATTCAGGCGCACTTCCACCGTCCCAACGATAATACGAAGTCAGACGGCACAAGGTTCCTTAGGAGAGCAAACACTTCGCCGTTATTGGCGCTGGCCGTGAGAGCCACACCGGGGCTGGGCGCCTCGCACGACAGAGGTTTTCCGAAACTCTCCGATTCCTTCATTATAGCCGCCAAGTTGGTTACTCTTGTATGGCAAGTTAGTAGGAGGAGAATGGGCCCTGCCTTCTCCCGCCCGGATGGTGAAAAAGTGACGCCGGCGTTCGTCACATTGGGTGCGACTTTTTGCCGGAATGAGGGTTGTTCACACTGGAGTGTCTCCATGCCCTTCCCGCCGCGAATCTCTCGCCGGCAACCTTGCTTTCGCCCGTCCAAAAACATACAATTTAAAGACCTGAAGTGTTTCTCCAGGAGCTCGTTGGTACCCATGAAGTTGCGCGCCTTTGGCCCATTCTTTTCGTTGTTATTGATCGGCATCGTAGCCACCGGTTTAGCTGTGGCTCAGAGTTCAACTCCTTCTGACAGATAAGTCCGGCACCACCCCTCCCAGACCGCCAGCGCAGGCAAGCACACGGGACAGCCGGATGCTTCCGCTCCAGCGCAAACCGGCACCCAGCAGGTCGATCCGTTGAAGCGGCCGCTGACTGAGAAGCAGAAAAAAGCCAACTCCAAGGCATTAAAGCAAGAGTTGAGTTCCACGTATAAGAAGTGGCTCAACGAGGACGTGCGTTACATCATCACTCCAGAAGAGATGTCCGCTTTCAAACAGCTCTCCAACGACGAAGAGCGGGACCAGTTTATCGAGCAATTCTGGCTGCGCCGAGATCCCACGCCGGATACCCCGGAGAACGAATTCAAGGAAGAGCACTATCGCCGCATCGCCTATGCGAACGAACATTTCGCCGCCGGGATCCCCGGGTGGAGAACTGATCGCGGCCGCATTTACATCGTGTGGGGTCCACCCGATCAGATCGACGCTCATCCGTCTGGTGGCACCTACGAACGTCCGATGGAAGAAGGCGGGGGGAGACGTCCACCTATCCCTTCGAAGACTGGCGGTACCGTTATCTCGAGGGGGTAGGCCAGGAAGTCAGCTTGGAATTCGTCGACGCCTGCTCCTGCGGCGACTATCATCTGACCATCGATCCTAACGAGAAGGACGCTCTGTTACACACTCCGGGCGCGGGTCTTACCATGTACGAGCAGATGGGCCTGGCCAACAAGGGTGACCGAATCAATAACGGCGGCTTCGGCGCTAATGCCGGTCCGGAAGCGGGAATACAGAGCAACAATGAGTTCACTAAACTCGAAATGCTGGCCAAGGTCAACACCCCACCCAAGGTCAAGTTCAAGGACCTGGAGGAGGTTGTAAGCCACAAGATCAACGTCAATTTGATGCCGTTTGAAATCCGGACTGACTTTGTGAAGGTTACTAACGATACGGTGCTGGTTCCGGTGACGTTGCAGATCAAGAATAAGGACGTGACCTTTGCCAGCAAAGACGGCATACAACGGGGGACGGTGAACATCTTCGGCCGAGTAACTGGTATGACCGGGAAGATCGCCCAGACCTTCGAAGATACCGTGCAGGTGGACGTACCGACGGAACTGCTGGAAAAAACCATGGAACGTTCTTCCCTCTACTGGAAGGCAATTCCGCTGCGTCCTGGTCGCTACCGGTTCGACGTGGTGGTGAAGGACGTGAATGGCGACCGCGTGGGAACCTGGACCCGCGGGGTTCTGGTTCCGGAATTCAATGAAGACAAACTGGCGTCCTCGTCCATGATCCTGGCTGACCACTTGGACAAAGTGGCCACCAAGAATGTCGGCTCCGGCAGTTTCGTCATCGGTGAGACCAAGCTCGCCTACCCGCATCTGGATGCGCCCGACGGGAAGCCGGCCAGTTTTAAGCGCGATCAGCGCATGAATCTCTGGATGCAGGTCTATAATCTTCAAGCAGACGAGAAGACTAAGAAGCCTTCCGCCAAGATTGAATACGATATTGTGAATACGGCCAACAACCAGTCGGTGCTGCACTCCTCGGAGTCCACGGACACTATGGGCAACGTGGGAGACCAGATCACCCTGGAAAAAGGCTTGGCTTTGACCGCTTTTCAGCCAGGCATCTATAAGCTGACGGTGAAAGTAGACGACAACATTTCCAAGCAGCAGATCGCCCCCTCGGTGCGATTTGCGGTTGAGTAAATTGAGGGAAGTGCGGGCCCGCGGACGGCTAGTTCCGCCCGCAGTATTTGTGATCCCGGGGACCTCTGACGGGAGGTTTGAGTGATGACGCGAATACTCGGATGGTTTGCGGTAGTGATCGCGCTGTGCGTTACAGCGGCTGGGGTCACTCCGGGTTCAATAACCGGATATGTCAGGAATTCGGCCGGTGTAGCGCAAATGGGCGCAACCGTCGAGCTGCTAGGCACTGCCGGGCAGAGCCACGTCGTGTACACCGATACGAAGGGTTTTTTCACCCTCAGCGGGCTGCTGCCGGGTAGCTATGACTTGCGCGTGTCTGCCCCTTCCTTCCTTCCCGCAGTGCGCGAGGATGTTGCACTAGCCGCCGGCGCCAGCAAGGTCCTGAACATTACGTTGAACACCTTGTTCGAGGCCGTGCGCATGCTCCCAACACTCAAACAGGGCAACAATGAGGATGATAGTTGGAAGTGGACCCTGCGCTCCAATTCCAACCGCCCGATCCTGCGCTTCGACGATGGAACGCCCGTGGTCGTGGAGACTGGCGCGCAGGACAAATCGACTACTGGCACATTAGCGTTTATGGCGGGCGGTACCAGCCAAGGGTATGGCAGCGCTTCGGATTTAGGGACGACGTTCAATGTAGAGCATTCGCTGTTCCATACCTCGACCATCGGCCTGGAGGGAAATCTCGGATACGCAACCGGCACTCCTGATGGCATTATTCGAGCCTCCTATAGCCGGCCGGGCCGGGAAGGTTGGACTCCGACGATTGCCCTGATTGTCCGGCGCTTCGCCACGCCTGATGCGGTTCCCCATCGCGGAGCCCTGGAAGCGGTGGCGATGTCGTATTCCGACGGCTTCTCGATTGGCGACCTTCTCGACTTTCAGTTTGGTGGCGAGGCGCAGAACATTCAATTTCTGGGCCACGGAGCGAATGCGTTTCGTCCCTCTGCCGTCGTCGATTGGCACTTGACGTCTAATACCACCCTCGAGTATCGCTACGCCACCACTGAACCCAACACCCGATCCAGCAAAGGTTTCGACTCGGCTCCCGCAGACCTCAGCGAAACCAATCCTCGCATGACCATGATCGACGGCGAGCCTCTGCTGGAGAATGCGCATCACCACGAGGTTTCGCTGTCGCAACGTGCCGGGGACAACAAGATTCAGTTCGCCTATTTCAACGATCGCGTTAAGGACCCCGCTTTGCTCGGGGTTGGCGATGTTGGCTGGGCTACCGAAGACATTCTGCCTGACGTCTATTCCGGAACCTTCAGCTACAACGGTGGCGCGCTTGAGGCCCAGGGCATCCGCCTGGTGTTTCAACGCCGCCTGTCTGACACCCTTACTGCGACTGTGGATTACGCCTATGGAGGCGTTCTCGATCTGGAGCAGCCTAACATAGATTGGAACCTGGTACGCAGCAGTCTTCAACATGGCTGGCGCCACTCAGCGGCTCTCCGGCTGAATGGCTGCGTCCCGCGCTCCAAAACGAGGTGGATTGCCTCGTATCGCTGGACGAGTGGCGACAATACGTTAACCCCAGTTGATCTTTTCAACGCCTCGGCGGGACAGACCGATGCTTTCTTGAATCTCTTCATTCGTCAACCGCTGCCGCGCATGCATTTCATGCCGGGTAACATGGAAGCGCTGGTAGATCTCCGCAACTTGCTGGCGCAGGGCTATGTGCCGGTCGTCGGCCCCGATGGCAAGACCGTGTACCTGATGCAGTCGGCCCGCAGCGTTCGCGGCGGAGTGGCGTTCACCTTCTAGGAAGTTGTTTTTGGGATCAGCAGGCCCGCCGCGCTGGCGGGCTTTTTGCGCGCAAGGACTTAGGGAGGCCGTAATTAAGTCTGGCTTTTTGAAGGGCACGGCTTTCAGGCCGTCCGTAAATGCCTAATGTGAGGCCTGGGCTTTAGCCCCTGAGGGGGTTCAAGCTACTTAACCTGATATTCCCTGGAACAGTCGCAGGATTGGTGTACAGCGTCGAGACTGTGTCGCAACCGTTCTTATTGCCGGTAAGTGGAACAGATTGCGAAAAAATGAACCGCGCCGCGTAGGGCGGGCTTGGATGTTCAGTCGCACCTAGAGTAGTTGCAGGGCATTCTCGCGGTCTTGCCTAGGCCGCCATGCTGCGCTCCCTGGACCCCGAGCGGGGAAAACCCGATTTCCCAACGCGATTGGGTCGTGTCGGAACTCTTCAACAACTTATCGAATGGAGTTACCGTTATTGAACTGGAGACCGGCTTTACCTGCCGAAGAACGGAAAGCCTGCCTCGAGCGAATACGGTTGAGGGGCCATTCAGCTTTCCTTAAAACTGCTCCGCCGCGCGGGCGGCCGACGCCGAATTTCAGCGCACCGATGGCCGGAATAAACTACTGATGAGCTCAGCCGATATGACCAGTAGAGGAATGGAGTTATGCAATATCTGCGTCTCTACCCTGCTGCGGTATTGTTCTTTTCCATGCTGGGGGCTCCGTCACACACGAGCGGCTTGGATGCCTCGTCTGACCCTTGCGTGCAACTGAATTCTGCTATCGCCGCCCTGCCCGCCAGCGGCGGAATTCTGGACGAAACCAACATATCTGGCAATCAAACCTGCAACGTTACCCTGAGGATCACGGTGCCGGTAACGATTACGTTTGGTTATGCTAATTGGACATTCAACGGAAACCCCGGCATCAGCATTGCATCCTCCGCCCAGTCTTCGCTGGTCGGAGCGGCTCACGTGTACGCTTACGACCCAACAAACCCTCAAGGCACGGTATTCACCTCCGGAGTTGCCGCCCCGCTAATCGTCGATGCGGGGTCCGGGGGAAGCCAGTTTAGCAACCTCGACCTAGACGGGAATGGCATCGGCACCTTCGGCTTCCTCGGCGCTCTGGCTGGTGGAATGGTATGGACAAGTGTCCATGTCCATAGTTTCCAATACGCCGGAGTGATTGCCTTGGGAGGTGTCAACACCTTCCACGATCTGATGAGCAACAATAACGGCGGCGACGGAATCGTGTTTGCTAACGATGCCGTAGTGGACGGCAACGGCCAGATTGCCTTAAACGGCGGCGTCGGCGTGCATACCTTGCTGAGTGGAACTCGGATCACCGACCTCGATTCTGACCATAACACCCTGCACGGGATTTACTTTGACGGTCGCGCCCGCCCCGACTGGACCAGAAGACAGTTGTATGTTGTACCAACCTTAATCAAGCCATTGCATGGTAACCCAGGCGGATACTACTTCCTGAGCGTCAACGTCGGCGGATCGGCGGGAAACTCAGCGCCAATTTGGACACAGAGCACTCATGCCCTCATCTCGGATGGAACTGTAAAATGGCTAAACGTGGGCACCTTCCACTACCTTCCCCCAACTGGCATGATTGGCAACTCGATAATCGGAGGTATGGTTGACGACAATGGGAACGGCGAGCCGCCTGGCTTCGTCAGCGACAATATCAGGATCGAAGGTGCGTCTCCCACCGATTACTCGGCTAAGTGGAATCACATCGATGGCACGAAAGTCCAGCAGGCGCAGTTGACAGCCTACCCAGTAACCGGCATACATCTGCTCTACTCACTAGACAGCGCGATTAGCAATGTCAGTTTCTTAGGCGGGGATTGGGGCGACGTCAATTCCGGTGACGCGGGCGGCTACGTTATTGAGAGCTCTTATACCATTCTGATAAACGCGTCAAACTCATCCTTTTCGGCACGGAATGCGATCAAGATAATTAACTCGAGCTATGCGATGGTGCAGGGCTTTCAGGCGAGCCAAACTGGAGTTTCGCACTCACTACGCGCCGATACGTACTGCATCTCGGTGGATAGCCACTCTTCGCATACGAGTCTTGCTCAGATTGACTGTGACAGCAACAACGCGTATGGGAGGGGTATTTACAATGGCGGGACTGACACGACCATTCAAGGCTACGTAAACTCCACAACTGCCGTCCCTGCGGATCAATTGGGGACCGTCTCTAGTCTGATCGACGCAAAGGGAAATGGAACCCTTCATTCAGTTCAGGCTCCTACTGGCTCCATCGGCAATTTGTCGGCATCCAGGCTGGCGGTCCAAGGAGCGGGTACATTCAATTCCATCAGCGCGCCGACCGCTTCCGTCAATGCGTTGCAGGCCTCGAGCATTGCGGTCCAGGGGCAAGGAACCTTCCACAGCCTGAACACGACGACTGCTTCAATCGGCACTTTACAGGCTTCCAATGTCTCGGTGGGTGGAGGAGGAACATTCGGTACCCTCGGTGCAACGAATGCCACCATCACTAACTTGCAAGCTTCTCATCTCTCGGTGGGCGGGGCGGGAACATTCGGCAGCCTCACTGCTCCGGTGCTTTCGACCGGCAACGTGCAAACTTCACGCCTAGCACTCACCGAAGGCGGGAGTTTTTTCACAAACGGAAGACTCATTCCCGCGGGAAGTTGTGAGTCCCACTCCGTTAGCATCCCAGGCGTCATGCCCAATTCAAGAATATCATGGAGCATCGGCGGCGGAGTTGGAGTGAACTGGGCATTCGTAACGGTGCAACCTCACGCCCAAACAAATGCCGTTGTCATGGCAATCTGCAACCCGACGAATAGAGCGGTCGTGCCGGCTCGGTCGTCCATTTATGTTACGGTGATCCACTGAGGAATGCTCTAGAGCCGGCAGTACGATTGACTAATCGAGAACAAGACACGGTTACCGTTCTCCAAGCTCTGGCGATGCGCGGAAGGCTTTGCTGTTGCGCTTCCGCAAGAGCCTCAGTGTAGAGGTTGTCCCCGGTCGAAAGCCGAATACCTCTTCCTGCTGAATGCAACAATTTTGGATTGCTCCACCGTTTTGCCTGGCCTTTGGCTTTCGCGTATTGTAAGCCCAGTCATCGGTGCCGCAGCGTGTGGGATTCCAAGCAATCCGCAGAACTCCAACAATTAAGACAGCAGATTGCAGAACTCACGGGGCGGGTCTTCCGCCTGGAGCAGTTGCTGCGCACTGGCACTACCGGCGAGGATGCCGCCGAAGAGAGCGCACCTTCGCCCCCAGAGTCCGGGCAGCCCGAACTGGCCACCGCCTCTAAGCAGACACCCAATGCGAGTGATTCTCACCAACTAGCAGCGCCGCCAGATTTCCACGAGCCGCAGCGGGCTCCAGATCCGCCGCAGAAGACCAATTTTTCCCTGGAGACGCGCATTGGCAGCCAATGGCTGAACCGCGTAGGCATCGTCGCCGTGCTGGTTGGGCTGTCGTACTTCCTGAAACTGGCCACCGAAAACGATTGGATCGGACCGGGCACGCGCGTTGCTATCGGCATAGCGTCAGGCATTGGGCTCATTCTGTGGAGCGAGCGCTTTTGCAGGCGCGGCTTTGCGGCTTTCGCTTATTCCATGAAGGCCATCGGCATCGGTGCCTTGTACCTGGCGCTGTGGGCGGCCTTCCAGTTCTATCATCTCCTGCCGGCCGCGGCGGCCTTTGCTGCGATGCTGCTGGTCACGGCGAGCTCGGCGGCTGTGTCCTTGGCCCAGGATTCCGAGTTGCTGGCCGCCTTCGCGTTGGTGGGAGGGTTCCTGACCCCAGTGCTGGTCTCGACCCACCAAAATCACGAGATCGCACTACTTTCCTATACTGCGTTGCTTGATCTGGGCACGTTGTGGATGGTCGCCATCCGAGGTTGGCAAAAGCTGCTGTTCGGCAGTTTTGTTAGCACAACGTTGCTCTTCGCGGCATGGGCGTCCGCCTACTACGACGAGCCCCAACTCGCGACTACCTTGGCTTTCGCCAGCTTTTTCTTTCTGCTCTACGCGGGAGCGCCATTCCTCGGACGCAAGCCCGCGATGGAGCGGCGGTATCCCAACGTCATGGTTATGCTGGCGTTGCTCAATGCCAGCCTCTATTTTGCGGCGATCTACTCGATGCTTGACGAGCGCCACCGCTTTGAATTGGCTTGGCTGACGGTTGCGGTTGCAGTCCTGTTTTTCATCCTCACGCGCGCATTGCAAACCCGTGAAGAGAGCGTCCATCCGCTTTTCGGCCCGCTATATCTTGCCCTTGGAGTCGGCTTTCTTACGATTGCGATCCCGCTCAAGCTGGAGAGTTACTGGAACACGCTGGGCTGGGTCGTCGAAGGCGGGGCGCTCTTCTGGGCAGCGCATCGCAGCAGACGTATGCTATTGCGCATTCTCGGCGCGGGCGCGTTTTTGCTCGGCGTCGGGCGGCTGATCTGGGTGGATTCTTTCAACCATCAGCCGCTGCTAATTAACCCAAGATTTGGGCTCTACCTCTTGGCGATCGCCGGGCAGGCCTTGCTGGCTTATTTCGCGAGCAACGAAGGCGGGAAAGCGAACCGCCAGTGGGCAGGAGCGGCGATCATCGGCATCAACCTTCTGGCGCTGCTGGCCCTGCACTTCGAGGTGATGGGTTACTTCCAACCTCAACTGGCGGCGGCTTACTCAAGCCAGGAACGGCACAGCATCGTGACGATTCGTGACTTCACGTATTCGGCAGTGTGGATGACCTACGGAAGCGGGTTGATGCTGGTTGGCTTCTGGAAGCGTTCGGCGTTCCTTCGCTGGCAGGCCATCATTCTGCTGGTAATGACGGTGTTGAAGGTGTTTCTGATCGACATCAGCACGCTGGAACGCGGATACCGTATCGCCGCATTTATAGTCCTGGGCGCGATCCTACTGGCTGTCTCATTCTTCTATCAGCGCAACCGGATGCGAACCGCTGCGTGAGGCCGGCGGTGACGAAGGTATGTATACGTTGTATACTCAAGCGAGGAGGGCTTATGGCGAGCAGCATGGTTCACGTCCGGGTAGATGAGAAGGTCAAGGCCAAGGCCGCAAAAACGCTGGCTTCCATGGGTATGACGGTTTCTGATGCCGTGCGCCTTCTGCTTGTCCGAGTGGCGGCAGAGAAGGCCCTGCCGTTCGATGTGCGCGTTCCCAATCGAGAGACCATCGCGGCAATACGAACTGGTGAGCGAGGGAAAGTTTTCCGAGCGAAGAATGTCGCGGCGATGATGGCAGGTTTGAATGCGGACGATTGAGTGGCCACCATCATGGTTCACATTCGGGTAGATGAGAAAGTCGAAGCCAAGGCCGCAAAAACGCTGGAGTCCCGGGCCTACGCCGCTTTTGCGTGTGCTGGGGTGGAAGCGGTGCAGTTAGGATTCAGGATGAATCAGCTTCAGCCCCTGAGGTAATAAAACAATACCTCAGACACTAAAGCAGGGCTAATGTTGGTATATCTGGTCCTGAAGGGGCAAGGCTTCAGCCGTGCCGACACGAGCGCACAAAAGAATTGACCTTTAGGCCCTGAGGGATTGTCCCTCAGCGGCTAAAGCCGGCCTCACTCGTCGTTTCAACGGCACGCCTGAGGGCATGCCCCTTTCAAAGCAAGACGACGCCGACTGTAGTGCTGCCTTAAAGCCGCCCGAAGGCATCGTCCAGCGCTGGGAAAACACACCCGGAGTGAAATTGGTGATGGACTGATGTTACTTCCCACAACAACGGGCGGCCCGGTGCTCAAGAAAACTTTTCAAAGTCAGGAGTTCATTTTCGCCCGGTCACCAGCCTGACGATCAACGTCAAAATTATCGCGCCGATTACAGCGACGATAATGGTATAGATCATGCCACCTTGCCCGGCGAAGCCGAGGGTTCGCATGAGGAAGCCGCCAATGATGGCGCCGACGATGCCGACAAGGATGTCCATTAAAGCTCCGTAACCGGAGCCCTTCATGATTTTGCCCGTGATCCAGCCGGCGATCAGACCTACGATGATCCACCACAGAATGAACATATTTCCTCCGCTAGTTGAAGTTTGTGCGCAGGGCCCAAGGTGCGATGCACCGACAGCAAAATTGGTTTAATTCACTTCGGCCAGAACCAGAAGGTGACTAGGAGATTAACCCGTCACGCTGGAGGTTCGCAACCCGTCCCGTACTGGGGCGCAGCTCCGTAGTGATTAGGTAATACGAAGGATGACGTCAATTCTCCGAACACCCTACCGCATCGCGTCTTCCACCTCGCTTAACCAGTCGGGACGCTTCAGCACTTCGCGGGGCTTGGGCCCATCGGCCGCGCCCACGATTCCGTCCCGCTCCATCAAATCAATTAGGTGTGCGGCGCGCCCATAGCCGATGCGCAGACGACGCTGCAACAGAGAAGTGGATGCCTTGCCGTATTCGAGCACGATGCGCACCGCGTCCTGGAAAAGCTCGTCATTGTCATCCTCCGCGGCTCCTTCAACTCCGGCGGCGCCGCTTCCGGATTCGCCGTCTTCACGCGGAACCTGCAGGAAGTGCTCCTGATACTGGGCTTCGCCCTGAGCGCGCCAAAACTCGACCACTGCAGCAATTTCCTTCTCCGTCACAAAGGGTGCGTGCAAGCGATGCACCCGGCCCGATCCGCTAGGTAGATAAAGCATGTCGCCACGGCCCAGCAGGGCTTCCGCTCCATTCGCGTCGAGAATGGTACGCGAGTCAATTTTGGTGGCCACCCGGAATGACATGCGTGCCGGGAAGTTGGCTTTGATCAAGCCGGTGATAACGTCGACGGAAGGCCGTTGCGTGGCCAGCACCAGGTGAATACCGACCGCGCGCGCCATCTGCGCCAGGCGCGTGATGGAGGCCTCGACGTTTTGCCCATCGAGCATCATCAAGTCGGCCAGCTCATCGATGATGATGACGATGTAAGGCAGCGGACGCGCCTCGCTGCCATCTTCAAACAAGTTGGGAGTGGTGTTGTCGAAGAGGCGGTTGTACTGGTCGATGTTGCGTACGCCCTTCTCGGCCAGCACCTTCAGCCGCCGCTCCATTTCGCGAACCGCGTTGCGCAGCGCGTTCGACGCCAGCTTCGGCTCGGTGATGATGGGCGTGTGCAAGTGCGGAACGCCCTCATAGTTGCCCAGTTCCAGCCGCTTCGGGTCCACCA
This sequence comes from uncultured Acidobacteriaceae bacterium, assembly GCA_963763725.1. Classification (GTDB taxonomy): domain Bacteria; phylum Acidobacteriota; class Terriglobia; order Terriglobales; family Acidobacteriaceae; genus Bog-257. The sequence goes on along the minus strand of CAVXQI010000012.1, from coordinate 82,259 downwards.
GGATAAGGCGCACCTGCTCGGGAGTGGCCTTGTAAAGGATGGACATGATGAAGGCGTTGATGGCCACGCTTTTGCCCGACCCCGTGGAACCGGCGATCAGCAAGTGGGGCATGGTGTTCAGTTCGGCGGTCACGATGCGGCCGTTGATATCCTTGCCCATCGCCAGCGTGATCTTCGACTTCGAACTCAGAAACTCCTGCGCTTCGACCACTTCGCGGAGCCAGATGGTTTCGCGCACGTGGTTCGGCACCTGAATGCCGACCGTCGATTTTCCCGACATGCGTTCGATCAGGATGCTCTCGGCCCGCAGCGCCAGACAGAGATCGTCGCAAAGGCTGGTAACACGGCTGTACTTAATGCCGGCTTCGGGTTTGAACTCAAACGTAGTGACCACGGGACCGGGATTGATCTGCACCACCTGCCCGCGAACATCGAACTCGCCGCATTTTTCCGCGAGCACCTGCGCCAGGTTTTTCAGCTCAAGCTCATTGATGGCGCTGTGCTCATCAGGGCGGTGCAATAGCGCGGTCGAGGGGAGCTTGTAGCTACCGGCAAGGCGCGGCATGGTTGTTTGTCCGTGCTGAACGCTATCGGCGCGCAATGTGACCGCAATGTCCTCGGCGAGAACGGCTTCTTGACCGTCGCCATCTGGTTGGGGCGCTTCGCCGCCGAAGGTGCGCTCGATGCCGCTCTTGGCTCCGTTTGCCGCACGCGCAGGCTGCGGCACAGGAGGAACCATACCCGTCGACGGAGTCACAGTCGCTGGAGCACCGATATCCAGCGCCCCCGACGCGCTTGGGAATCAGTTGCGCCGTTACCACCGGTTTGGCATTCGCGGCGGCAGCGCGCTTCTTCTCAAGCTCCTTCGCCGCTCGCTTGCGAGTGCGTTCCATACGCCAGTCCACAAAGCGGTCGAGCGCAGCATAAACGAACGCGAATCGCGTTTGCGACCAGATCTGGAGGGCCCCAAAGGAAAAGGCCGTCGAAAGATACAGAGCGACCGCGATCACCGCCAGGCAGACCAGATACGCGCCGATCAGGTTGAAGTAGTGGATAAGCCCGTCAGCCACGATCCGGCCGAGAAGTCCTTCGGAGGGAATGACTCCCTTCCATCGAATGCTCCAAGGTAAGAGCCCGATGAACCCGGAGAGAAAGGTGACCAACGCAACTGCACCCAGCGTCTTGGCGTAAGGGGCGCTGATGGGTCGCGAGCGGAACCAGCGCAACGAATACAGCATCAGGAAAACCGGAATCAGAAATACCGCGACCCCAAAGAGTTGGAGGCCAAGATCGCTGACAACCGCCCCAACTACCCCGATCCAGTTGTGAGCCGGCCGGGAAGCGGGAGGATTTGAGGCGGTATTCAGCGAAGGATCAAGCGGCGAGTACGATACCAGGGCGAGGACAAGGAGGACCGCGAAGACCAGCATCAGGAAGCCGATCAGCTCATTGAGCCGCCGGTTGGCCGTCGGAGTAAAAGCGCGCGAAGCGATTGTCATGTGGGCGTCCGGCCGCGCCCGGGAACCACGCCGCTTGCGAGGACTCATGTTGACTGCTCCGTCCAGCGCGGGCACACACTTACGTCTAACCCGCCGCAAACCAAAAAGCGTGATACCAGGAATCGACCGATGCGGGCTCCCCCATGGGCGTTCTTAAGCCGCTCGGGGTGCCGATACGCCAGAGCCCAATAATTATCCCAGAAAAGGCCAATGATCATGGTGGAAAATGAGGCGGAGAGGTTGCCGAACTAGTCTCCCCCTACTACCGGACGACGTGGCTGATCCACCAAAATACCAGCATGCCGAGCAGAATGCGGTAGATCGCGAATACCGTGAAGCCGCGAGTGCGCACCCAATTCATGAACCACGCCACCACTCCGTAAGCGACGATAAACGAGACCACGAAACCAATCGCAAGAATTATCCAGGAATGAGCGTCGCTGGGCATGGAGCCAATGGCGCTAGGCTCGCCATGATGCGGGCGCAGCGACTTGAACAAGTCGTAGCAGGTCGCGACCACCATGGTCGGAATGGAAAGAAAGAACGAGAATTCCAGCGCCGCCGGACGGCTCATCCCGGCAAGCTCCCCTCGCCGTGATGGTGGACATGGATCGCGAAGTTCCGGGGAAGATTGCTGAAAAGATTTGACAGAATCCGACCCAGACGGCCTGGCCCACCGACATCTGCTCCATGTCTTCGGTGAGTTTGCCGCGCGCGAACGCCTGATGTTTTGAGCGTTCGTAAACCGCGTCTACAACCCACATGATGATGCCGCCGATAATCAAGGACCATGCCATAAGAGGCAGGTTCTCCAGATGCTTGCCAATGATTTTGGTCAGCAGAAACGCCGGAATCGCGGTCACAACGAAGGCAATCAGAGTCAACGTCAGTGGGTGATTGATCGCCGTTCGATCACCGTTTTTTCCGTGCGGGAAGTCGTGAGCGAACTCGACGATGCGATTCCAGAAATACAGCGGCAGGCACAGGATGGCGCCCAACTGGATGACGATAGAGAACATCTTCCAGTACCCATTGCCGAGGTCGACACCGAGGAACGCCTCTGCAATCCGCAGGTGCGCCGTCGAGCTGACGGGAAGAAATTCGGTTAGGCCTTCAATCACGCCCAGCAGAACAGACAACAGGTAGTCGTTCAAATCGCCTCCGCGACGGCCCGTCCCGTAGCCGCAAATCGGCCTTTTCCGGGGACGGGAGTTTTAATGCATGCTGCAACTACTCGACATTGTTCCCAAATGTGGGGATTTTGTTCTGCACCATGTATATCAGACGCTCGGCGCGGTTGGACCAGTCTTCGTCATTGGGATATTGCGACATTAGTTTCTTCGCAACGCTGAGGGCGCGAGCGCTAGAGTCATCGGCCTTCTTTGGCTGATTGTCGGTCTGGTAGATCACTATCAGCGCGGAATAACGCCAGGCTGCCTTGTAGAGGGCCTCGGCGGCCTTGGGCGACTGGGGATGTTCCTCGACATATTTCAGATAGATTCCAGCTTCTTTCTCGGGACACTGCGCCTGCGCCTCCCATTCGCCACAAAGTTTGTTATCGATCAGGTGATAGGCGGCAAGGTCGGCCCACTTGGTGCGCGGAAATTTCTTGATTACCCGCCTCATGTGATCTTCGTCGATGGGAACGCGCAGCGAAGGATCGCGCATTTTTGCAGATGGACGAGTGGCCTGGTCTGCCGTCTCGATTTGCCAGCGGATATCGGCACTACGATAGAGTGATTCGCCAGCCAGCGGAGACGTGGGGAAATATTCTGCTATGCGTGCGTAGATTCGCATGGCGTCTTGTGCGGCTCCGCGCCGCCCGCCTCGCTTGCTGGCTTCCCTCTCGGAATCGAATGCCTCGCCGAACAGGATTTTGTCGCCATCGGGGGTGGCGGTCGTGATGACTCCCCTGTCCAGAATCCAGCCCGTGACGTTGCGGTCGCTTTGCTCCTCGTCGCCGAGCTCGATAGTGGTGCTTACGTCCACGGTGCCTACGACGTGGACCCAACCTGCTGTGCGTTCGAGGACCGCAACCTCACGGCCACGACCGATGTTCGACAACTTTGCTGAGGAAGTGTCGGGAGCGATGTAAATGACGCCGTCGCGCAGCATAACGCCGCGTTCCGTGGCGAATAGCGACGCCGAGAAAAATACCAGACAGCCTAGAACGAAACACCAACACCGCGAATGTTTGTGAGGCACTTTATTACTCCTGCATGCCATGCCGATTGCTAGAACTCATGTAATAAGCCGTTCGGGGTCGGGCTGGTTAATTGCTAGCTGCTAATGCCTGCCCGCTCTCAGTCCTCTTCCATCAGCACCTGGGCCAGCAAATGCGGCTCCACGTTTCCACCGCTGACGACGGCGACCGCTTTCTTCGAATCCGGCAACTCGTGGCGATGGAAAAGCCAGGCCGCAAACGTGACCGCTCCGCTCGGTTCGGCAACGATACGTCCGTTCAGGAGCATCCGCCGCATCGCGGTGCGGATTTCATCTTCGGTCACGCTGATAATGTCGTCTACGAATGTACGAATGTGTTCGAAATTCAGCCGCCCAACCGATTGCGTACGCAGTCCGTCGGCAAGCGTGCTGGAGACACGCTCGGCCGATAACGCCACGATCTCCCCTGTGCGGAAACTTTGCTGTGCGTCATTGGCCAGTTCAGGCTCCACACCAATCACTCTAGCCTTGGAGCCGCTTAGCTTTATGGCAGCCGAAACCCCACTGATCAGCCCACCGCCTCCGACCGGCGCCAGCACGAGATCCGCGTCGGGGCAGTCTTCCAGGATCTCCAGCCCAACGGTGCCCTGCCCAGCGATGATCTGTTCATCATTGTACGGAGGCACGATCATGTAGCCATGCTGGCGCGCCAGTTCTTCCGCCTTCCGTAAGCGCTCCATGCTGGCCGGACCGACGGTAACAATCTCCGCCCCCAGCGCCGCGGTGCTGTCCATCTTGATTTTGGGCGCATTGCGCGGCATCACGATGACCGCCTTCACGCCGAGGGCCCGTGCTGCATAGGCAACTCCCTGCGCGTGATTGCCGCTCGAATACGAGATAACCCCGCGCTGCCGTTCTTGTTCCGTGAACGACGCGATCTTGTTGTAGGCCCCGCGCAGCTTGAATGCGCCCATGGGCTGAAGACTCTCGGCCTTGAGCCACAGCTGCCCACGCGCGGATTCATCGGCGGATTTCGCATCGGCGGATGAGCCCTGCCAGCGAGCCGGCGGATAGTACGGAATGAGCGGAGTGCGGGCTGCGATACCGCGCAGTCGCTTCTGCGCCAGTTGGATTTGTTCGAGATTCACCATGGCTGGGTCATGCACTGCAGATTTCTAATAGGCAAACCCCCGTCGAATCAAGAAAAATAGACTTACGGCACACCTAAACCGGCTGCCGAAAAAGTCGGCATTTTGCTTGGGCAGTGGGGCTGCGGAAAAAGTCGAAAGAGCAAATCTCTCGCGGGCTGAAGAGGGTATGTGAGAACATCTGTCGTCCCTACGGGACTCGGATCCATTTCCCCTCTACCTAGCCCTCCGCCTGCGGCTCCGTGCTGGGCTAAACTCTTCCGCGCCTACGGCCCTGGATTTCTTGCGCAAACGTTCCACCGTGCCACCTCGGAACCAGGTCTCACACCTGCTCTGAAGCCCGCACGAGATGACAAAAATAAATACGGCGCGGCTAAAGCTACGCCCCTTCAGGCTCCCGTAAACCGAGTTTTCCTGCTGCCTCTAAGAGCTACGCCCCTTCAGAGCACCCGCCGAAACCGGCTTTCTAGGAGGCTTCTTAACCCCTCAGCCGCCAGCGATGGCTCCGATTATGAGAAACGGCTCCCCACCCGACGCGACGGCATCGGGCAGTGGTGCGTCGGGCGCTTCGTGAGACAAGTCTTCCTCGCAGGCGAAGAAACGCAAGAACGGCCGCCGCTGTTGCGTGACGTGGTCGCGGATGGTGCCGCGCAGCATCGGGTAGCGGGCCTCGATTGCGTCGAGAACTGAGCGCTGCGTCGCTTGACCCTCGACTTCGATCACCACTTCGCTGCCAACTTGCGCCAAGGTCCGCAGATGTGCCGGCAATACGACGCGAATCATGGCAGCGTCTGCACCTCCACCGAAAGCACAGCCGGAAGATCGCGGACTATCGGAGTCCAGTTATCTCCAGCGTCGGGCGACGCGTACACCTGCCCGCCGGTGGTGCCGAAATACACGCCGCAGGAATCGAGCGAGTCCACGGCCATGGCGTCGCGCAACACGTTCACATAGCAGTCCCTTTGCGGCAGGCCCTTGATGAGGGCCTCCCACTCATTTCCGCCAGTGCGGCTGCGGTAGACGCGCAGCTTTCCCTCCGGCGGGAAGTGTTCTCCGTCACTCTTGATGGGGACGACATAGATGGTCTCCGGCTCGTGCGCGTGGACATCGATGACGAAGCCGAAATCGGTAGGAAGGTTGCCGCTGACCTCGTGCCACGAGTCTCCGGCGTCGTCGCTGCGCATGACGTCCCAATGCTTCTGCATGAACAACACGCCGGGACGCGACGGATGCATCGCGACGTGGTGAACACAGTGGCCGATTTCAGCCGTCGGATCAGGGATGTATTGCGAACGCAGTCCCTGGTTGATCGGCTTCCAGGTTATGCCACCGTCGTCGCTACGGAAAGCGCCCGCAGCCGAGATAGCAATATAGATCCGGCCGGGATCCTTGGGATCGAGAATGATGGTGTGCAGGCACATCCCACCCGCGCCGGGTTGCCATTTCGGGCCAGTGCCGTGGCCGCGCAACCCAGGGAGCTCGTGCCAGGTCTTTCCTCCGTCGGTCGAGCGAAACAGGGCGGCATCTTCAACTCCGGCGTAGACGGTGTCGGGATCGGTAAGCGACGGTTCGAGATGCCAGACGCGCTTGAACTCCCACGGTTTCTGCGTGCCGTCGTACCATTGGTGCGTGGTAAGGGGTTTGCCGGTCTCCGCCGAACTGTCGTAAACGAACTTATTGCTGCGGCCCGCCTGCATAGCTTCAGGGCCGGGCTTTATGTCGCCTCCGGGCGCCTCCCACGTTTTGCCGCCATCATTGGAGCGCTGAATGACCTGCCCAAACCAGCCGCTCGTCTGTGACGCGTACAACCGGTTCGGGTCAACGGGCGACCCCTTGACGTGATAGAGTTCCCAGCCCGCGAAATGCGGACCACTGACCTCCCACCGTTCGCGCTTGCCGTCCGACTCCAGGACGAATGCGCCCTTGCGTGTGCCAACCAGTACTCTTACTTTGCTCATCCTCACTCCTTCCCACCCGCGCCGCGGGCGGTACCATTGTATCGACGATTGAACCGGACAAAGATCGACATGCCAGACGAAAATTTATTCCGCCCGACCGGGTCCCTCAGGTAGGTCGCCAGTCAGCAACAACATTCTCTCCTGCTTTTTGACCTTTTCAGCAGCCGGTTGAAGGCCTGCTCCACCCAGGGTGTATACATCAGTTGTGAAACTGCTATATCGGCTTACGCCGCCATGCCCTCGTCTAGCCACTGTTTGAACCTGGCAATTTGCTCTTTGGGCCAGGGTTCGTCGCACGGCATGCTGCCGTCGTCAAGGCGGGAGTAAATCGCCTCGGCATGAGTTTTGACGTCATCGTAAGACGAGAGATCCATGCCGAACTCTTTCATGGTGTCCACGTCGGGAGTGTCACGGAACAGCGGGCGGATGTCCTTAACGAAGCTTAGAGCCATGCAGCACCTCCGAGGAAAGATTTTGTCACAAAACATGAGAAAGTTCGCTCCGAGGTGACAAGTGGCGTCCTCCCGTAGCATCCTTACTTAAGCACTCATGACACTACAGTCCAAACTGGTCGGTGGTTTGATGGCCCGCGTTATCTTGCTCCTGGGAATATCTCTCGCCGCACTAAGTACAGCCCTACAGGCGCAATCGATTCCGCTGACCTCCGGGCCGATCTTGCCGTTGTATCGCGCGCTCCGCGATGTAGGACTCGATCCCCAACGCGTTTTCCAGATCCGCGAGGCGGAGATCGACCGCGAAGATATTCACATGTGGCTGAATGACGGCACCATCGCATTCACCCAGTCTGTCGATGGCAAAGTGACGGGCGCTTTCTTTGAAGGGGAGGGCGAAGTGCTGGTGCGTCCTCCCGACCGCATGGAGCGGGCCTCTCTCGGCCGCTTCATCGGCGCCGGCGTACTCGAAGAGAAGTTTTCATCCGCGTATCTGCGTTTCAACGACAATACCGCCAAGGACCTGGAGCCGTATCTGCGGCCGCCGGTCGATGCCGCCGCCTTCCTCACAAAGGTTGATGCCACGGCCCGCGCGCTCGCGCAAACCGATGCGATGCGGCTCTGCATTTCCTTCACCAGCACACCCCCCGTTCCGGCGAATGGCGAAGCTGCTCCCATAGGCGACCACTTGCTGCATGCCCGGATAGCGGGCCAGCACTACGGGCTATTCGACGTCTATTTCGACACCCTCAGCCCAGAGCAGATCGTGGTGGGCAATGCTTCCACGCAAAACCAGCAGATCTATTACGACCTGTGGATGAGTTTCCCCATGCGCTCACTGCGCAAGGCGCCCCTCTCCAATAGCCGCTTCGAAGGACCCAACGGCCCGGCGTGGACGCGGAATGTCCTTACGGTCAACAAGTTCACCATCACCGGAAAGCTCGATCCGCCTCGAGACCTGGCAGCGGATGCAACTCTCGACGTGGATGTAAAACAAGGCGGCGCGCGGCTTGTGCTCTTTGAATTGTCGCGCTACCTGCAACTGAAGCAGGTGGACGCTGACGGCCAGCCGCTGGAATATATCCAGAACGAAGCCGTGGAAGGCAGCGAGATGTCGCGGCGTGGCAACGACATTGTCGCGGTCGTTTTCCCCCAGCCGTTACAGGCGGGCGCGCATTTTTCGCTGCGCTTCAGTTATGCCGGCTCAGTGCTGTCGGATGCGGGTGGCGGACTGCTCTATGCCGGGGCACGCGGAACCTGGTATCCCAATCGCGGCATCGCCATGACCAACTACGATGTTACCTTCCGCTTCCCGGAGCCCTGGACGGTGGTGGCCACCGGGAAGCTGGTTTCGCTGCAGCGACAGGGCGGGGATTTTCTGGCCCATTGGATTACCGAGAAACCCATTCCCATCGCCGGGTTCAACCTGGGCGTGTACGTCCGTAGCTCGGCGAAGTCCGGCGACGTCGAGGTGGACGCCTATTCTGCCCGCGGCGGCGTAATCAAAGTCGTGCCTCCTTCCGGCGTGATCGCTACCTCTCCGGGGCCCGAATCCTTGCTGGCCTCGGGAACGTCGCTAATGAAGCCAGAACCGCTGCCCAGCGCCGCCAGCCGAGGGCAATCGCTTGCCGACAGCGCAGCGGAAACGTTGACCCTGCTTTCGCAGATGCTGGAGACTTATCCCTTCAGTACGCTCTCGCTGGCGGAAAATCCAAGTACCGACAGTCAGGGATGGCCGGGACTGGTTTTCCTTTCCAGTTACGTCTACCTCAGTCCGGAACAGCGCACCGCCATTAAACTCCCGCCTGCCGACCAGATCATCTACGGCGACATCATGATGCCCCATGAACTGGCGCACCAGTGGTTCGGCGACACCGTGTCGTGGGCCAGCTATCACGAGCAGTGGTTGATGGAAGGCCTGGCGAATTACTGTTCCCTGATCCTGCTGGAGCGAACTCGCCCTGCGGACGCGAAGTTAATGCTGCAAACCTATCGAAATTGGCTGGCGGCCCCGTCGAAGGAAGGCCGCCCCAACGTGGAGGCCGGACCAGTGACGCTGGGAGTGCGCCTGTCCTCATCGCACTTCCCCAATGGATACGAAGTCATTACCTACAGTCGCGGGACCTGGCTGATTCACATGCTGCGCTGCATGTTGCGCGATGCGTCCCGGACCGCGGAAAAACCTGACGGTGACGACACCGCATTTCTTGCCCTATTGCGCAACCTGGTGAATCGCTTTCAGGGGAAGGCAATCACCAACGCTGATTTCCAACAGGCCATCGAGGCGGTTCTGCCGCCCAGCTTGTGGTTTGAAGATCGTAAGTCTCTAGACTGGTTTTTCGACGGATGGGTGAACGGCACCGCATTTCCGCAGCTCGAACTCGCCGAGGTAAAGGTGACGCGTGGCACCGGGCCAGTGAAGATCAGCGGCGTTATCCGGCAGAAACTGTCGCCACCGGACTTGGTGACAAGCGTCCCGGTTTATGGGGTGGCCGGCGAGCAACAGATCTATCTGGGCCGCGTCTTCGCCGAAGGAGAAGAGTCTCACTTCAGCCTTTCCGCTCCCGCCGGAGTGAAGCAGTTGGCGCTCGATCCCTATGAGACGGTGTTGACCGCGCCACAGTGAACCGCAAGCGATGCCCGGTTGTCGCGCCGATGTAGATGGCTAATGTGGTCCCAGGGTTGGCGTTGAACAGGTAGATCCTGGCGTCCCCACCACGAGGCTTGAGTCGTGGTTATTTCTCAATGACCGCCGCGGACCTCGCTTGTGCAGCTTTGAACCTGGATTATTCATGAGTAGCCTGACAATTCGAATGAAGGGGCGCGGCTTCAGCCGCGCCTTATACGGCTCTTATTGACAGTGGCGTTAGCCACGGAGGGACTTCGGGGTTGACACGAACTGCGAATTCCCCCAAGGGCTGAAGCCCAAACCTCCACGCCCATGTAACGGCACGGCGGAAAGCCGTGCCCCTTCAAAGCGTGAATTGCTGGTGAATAATCCAGGTGAATAGCCGAGGGAACCGGTTTACGACCTGGTCAGTTGCCTACTCACTGCGCAAGGCCTGCATGGGCTCGATAGAAGCGGCACGGAAAGCGGGGATGTATGCGGCAGTCAGGCCCGCAACTCCCACCCCGATGCACACCAGTGTCAGGACAAGGGGATTCCGAGTTCCAGTTCCATACAACATACTTTGCAGCACCGAGGCTGAAATCAGGGAGGCAACCACGCCCACCACGATCCCGATTGCGAGCAACAAAGCAGCATCGCGCAACACCATTTTCAGCACGATTCCCCGCCGTGCCCCCAACGCCATACGAACCCCGATCTCGCGCGTGCGCCCTGCCACCGAATACATCATGACGCCATAGAGGCCGACGACAGTCAGCACGATGGCAAGTCCCGCGAAGGCACCGAGCAGCACCATCGCGAACCGGGGCTGCGAAAGCTCGCTGAACATCAGCTCCTGCATGGTGTGGACGTGCGAGATGGGCACATCCGGGTCGAGGGAGGAAACGAGTTTGCGTAGGGTCGGCTCGAGGCTGCGCGGCTCGACCGACGTGCGCACCACGGTGTAGAGGCAACACCAAGTGGTCATTTGCGCCGCTGGAAGGTACATGGCTGGCTTCATCTCGCGCTGTGTGGCTGAAAGCCGGATGTTTCCCACCACGCCTACGATTTCGCGCCACGCGCGGCCACCGGGAGCGCCGCCGCCGGCTCCAGGCTTGAGCTTCTTGCCGAGCACATTCTCACCGGGAAAGTACGTCGCGGCAAAGGCACGATTGACAATCATGACCTGCGGAGCCTTTATGTCGTCGCGATCAGAAAAGTCGCGCCCTTCCAGCACTGGCATCTGCATGGTGCTGAAATAGCCGGGCGAGACCGGGGTGAGGTCTGCGAAGGGTTGTTGGGCTTCGGGCACAGGATGCTCGGGGTCCTCGAAAGTAATAATTATCTGATCATCCGTCATGGGCAGAATCATGACGCCGCCTGCGGATTGCACGCCCGGAAGTGACGCGCACTTTCTCAAAGTAGTCGCGATAGAATTCGGGCCGCTTCTGCTTGTATTGTGCGTCGGGCAATTCAAAGAAGAAGGTCAGTAGATGGTCGGGATTGAAACCCTCGGGGGTGTGCAGCAGGTTCATGAAACTGGTGATGAGCAGTCCAGCTCCGGCGGTGAGCACCAGGCCGAGTGCGACCTGCGCGACAATAAGCGACGAGCGCAACCAGTCGCGATGCGAGGTTTCCGTGCGTCCACCCTCTTTGAATGTGCAGACCAAGTCGGTCTTCGAAGCGGTGATGGCTGGAACGATTCCGAAGATAAGCCCGGCCAGGAACGACAACAGCGATCGCGAAGCCGAGTACCCGCAGGTCCACTCCGGCGTTGGCAGCCCGTGGAACGCTGTCGCCGATGAGTGCCAGCATTGCCGGCGTGGCAAGCAAAGGCCAGAGCGCATCCCGCCAGACCGCCAATCGTACTCAGGGCAAGGCTTTCCACCAGCAGTTGGCGGATAATCCGTTTGCGGTCCGCGCCCAGCGCCGCGCGCACCGCGATCTCGCGTTGCCGTTCGCGCATACGCGCCAGCAGCAGATTGGCTATGTTGGCGCAGGCAATCAATAGAACCAAAGCAACCGCCCCCAGCACCACGGCGAGCGCCGTTCGCGTATCGCCAATAAGGGCAGCCAACTCCGTCTGCACGGTAGCTGAGTCGTGACGGGCATTGGAGTTGGGGTATTGCTTCGCCAGGTTGCCCGCAATGTTCTTCAAGGTCCTGATCTACCTGAGCGACAGTGACCCCCGGCTTCATCCTTCCGATGGTGCTGAGAAAATGCGCGCCACGGCTTTTCGTCATAGGATGCGGATCGGCAGGGTCGTCATCCACCGCGAGCGTCGTCCAAACGCCGTTCTGCGGCGCTGTCACCGGAAAACGGAACGAAGCCGGCATCACGCCGATCACGGTGAATGAATCACCGCTTAGCTTGATGCTGCGGCCAAGGACGGATGGGTCAGCTCCGAACTGATCCACCCACAGCGCATGGCTGATCAGCACGACCCGTGTGCCCTGCTTTTCCTCGTCTGCCGTAAAGCCGCGACCGAGTTCGGGATTCACCCCTAACGTCGGCAGACAGGTCCCAAGAGACGATCTCGCCATCGACACGCGTCGGCCGCGCTAGTCCGGTCAGAGTAAACGTGTTGTCATGGTACGAGACCAGATGTTCGAGGGTGCGGTTCTGGGCGCGCCAGTCGAAGAAATCGGGGTAGGACATCGATTTAGCTTGGGGATTTTGCGTGCCAGCAGACTGTGCACTAATCAGCCGCTCCGGCTTGTCGTAGGGCAAGGGACGCAAGATACTGCATCGATCACGCTGAATACAGCAGTGTTGGCGCCGATTCCCAGAGCCAGCGTGATTATCGCTACGGCGGCGAACCCCGGCGACTTGAACATCTGACGAATGGCGTATCGGAGATCATCGACAAGGCTGCGCATCCGGACTCCTTCACAATCCACCCAGATCGGATGCAATGGTCCTGCCAGATCCGCTCGGTTGTAAGCTCCTGATTCCGATGCTTTTAAGATTCCAATGATTGGCCGCGCAGAGCTAAACTGTTCGCAAGCGGACGCTCATGCTCACGAATGAACGGTGTTCTGCTGGTTTCGGTGCGCGATTGCAGAACCCAACCCGCGGAAGAAGGTGGCTACAGCAGTTTCACGTCTGGTGCGTAGGCGAAGGTGGAGCACGCCTTTCAGGCGTGCATAGCCAGTCGTCAGTTCCTGGATCGCGATTTAGCGCCTGTAGTGGTTTGTTACCTCAGCGGCTGAAGCCGATTCAGCCAAACCTGAACTTGCACCGCTGAAGCGGCGCTCCATCATATACACCTAACCTGAAGCTGTTCTAGGGCGCCGCGGGATCTGCCAACCCTTTCAGAGCTAAACTGGTCTTCGGCCCTTGAACGCTGTTCAGCGAGAGCCCCTTGCGCTTAACGAGCTGTTGCAACGCTGCATACGTCGCCGGTCCAGTGTCGGCTCCGGTTTTGGTAGACAGTTCGAGTACCTCGCCTTTGGGCCACTCCCAAAGCTCCAGCGTAAGTTTCTTGAACTCCGGCTGAGACTTGATTTGCCACGCTGTATAACCTATGTCAGCAATTCTCTTTACTCGGTTCGAATCGATCGAGACTTGAGATTTTTGCAACAACTTTCGTTGCCCGGCACTGAGCATATCGGCGACTTCACTTCCGGTTTCAGGCGGATGCTCCGTTGTGTATTCTTTTCGGATCGAATATGAGTTGATTGCGCCAATCCCGGTGAGATCGATCTCGCACTTGTAGCCTTCGCGGCCCGCGGATGGGTCGGAAAATGCTTCCCGTTTCGCGGGGCGCAGTTTGACGGTGAGGTCATTATCGGCCCCCTGCCGCAGCCGCACGATCACCCCGTGCGAAAACAAGTCGAGCGTGTTCGTATCGTAGAAGTAAACGCGCCCCCTCGTTTCTTTCTTCGCGACAAACGCCGCAACGGCTGCCTGTGTCTGCGCCGGCGAAAGCAAAAGCTTGGCTTCAAGATCACAGGTTTGCTGTGCTTGCGTGGTTGCGCAAAGCAACAAGACGACGCAAACCCGCAATGCCGTCGTACGCACACAATATTGTGGAGAATTCAGCAGTCCGGCAGATGATTCCATTGAGTTAGGCACCTTGTGCCTTGGCGCCACAAGTAAAAGCGATGATGTCTACTGCCTGGGCGCACTGCTCGCGGCTCACGTCGAGGTGCGTCACAAAGCGAATGAACTCGGGGCCGAAGCCGCTGGCCAGAACATTTCGTGCCGCAAGTTTCCGCGACAACTCGTACGACGTCATGCCGGTTCCAGAGACTTCGCACATCAGAATGTTGGTCTGCACTTTGGCGGGATCGATCTTGATAACGCCAAGCCGGGCCAATCCCTCGGCGAGAAACTTTGCATTCGCGTGGTCCTTGGCCAGCTTCGTGCGGTCCCTGTTCCAGAGCAATAAGTCCGGCGGCAGCGAGGATGCCTGCCTGCCGCATGCCGCCTCCGAGCGCTTTGCGATAGATGCGGGCGCGGTCCATCAACTCCGTGCTGCCCACCAGCATCGACCCGACGGGTGCGCCCAGTCCTTTGGAGAGGCAGAACATGACGGTGTCGGCCTTGGCTGTCAGTTGCGCCACCGGGATGCCGAGGGCGACGGAAGCATTGAAGACCCTCGCTCCATCCAGATGCACGGCCAAGCCCGCGTCATGCGTCCGATCGCACACGTCATTGAAGATTTCCGGCGGCGTGAGCGTGCCGCCACCCATGTTGTGCGTGTTCTCCAGCGAGACCAGGCCGGTTTTCGCGTCGTCGTAGTTCTTGGCCCTTATGTTCGGCTTGACGTGCTCCCAGGTTAGAACCCCGCCTTCGGCCCACAGCGTTCGCGCCAGCACGCCGGAGAAATGTGCCATCATTGCCATCTCATACTCGAAGACGTGGCTGCGGGCTTCGCAAATCACCTCCTGACCGTGATGGGTGTGCAGTTTGATGGCGATCTGATTGCCCATGGTTCCGCTGGGCACAAACAGCGCCGCTTCACGGCCAAAAATCTCCGCAGCACGTTTTTCCAGGCGGTTGATAGTCGGATCTTCACCGTACACGTCGTCGCCGACTTCGGCTTCAAACATAGCGCGGCGCATCTCGGGTGAAGGCTTGGTGAAGGTGTCGCTGCGCAGATCAATGACTTCGCTGGAGTGCTGGCTAGCGGTGGTTTCGGAATCGGCAGCGGAAGTGTACATGGGTTATAGTCTATCCAATCTCGCTGTCGAAAATGGTTAATCAGGAGCGAACGATTCTGCTATGGCAACTAGTCTTGCATCCGGCGGCAACGCGACGCAGCGCAACATTCCTGCGCCACTCATCGACGAGGCGCGCAGGCACGTTTATGAAGCTGCCATACGCACTCCGCTGGTGCGGCTCAATTATGACGGCCCATCCGACATCTATCTGAAGTTGGAGTGCCTGCAACCCATCGGTTCCTTCAAAATCAGGGGAGCGTACAACGCGGTTCGGCTTCTGCCAGAAGAAGAGCGGCGGCGCGGCGTTTGGACCGTCAGCGCAGGCAACGCTGCCCAGGGAGTGGCGCTGGCGGCGCGCAAGGCCGGCGTGCCCTGCAAAATCCTCATGATCGAAGAGGCGCCGGCGGCCAAGCTCGATGCGGTACGCCGTCTCGGCGGAGAAGTCGTAAAGGCCTCCTACGACCAGTGCTGGAAGGCGCTGGCTGACCGCGCGCATCCTGCGATGACCGGCGCATTTATCCATCCGTTCGAAGATGACGGATTTATTGCGGGCAATGCCTCGGCAGGGCTGGAGATCCTGGAGGACCTGCCCGACGTGGATTGTGTGGTGGCGGCCTTCGGCGGTGGAGGCTTATCGTGCGGGATCGCCGCCGCCTTGAAAGCGCGCGGACACAAGGCCAAGGTGTTTGCGGCGGAGCCGGAGACGGCGGCCCCGCTGGCGCGTTCGTTGGCCGCGGGATCGCCCCAGAATTTTCCCGAGTGGAAGGCGAGTTTTGTGGACGGCTGCGGAGGCAAGTCGGTCTTTCCCCGCATGTGGGAGCTGGCGCATCATCTGCTCGCCGGGTCCATTGTTTGCACGCTCGAGGAGACCCGCAGGGCCATGCGCATTGTGGCCGAGCGCAATCGCGTGATCAGTGAAGGCGCAGGCGCCTGTGCCGTGGCGGCTGGCCTCAGCGGCAAGTGCGGCCCAGGAAAGATTGTGTGCGTGGTCAGCGGTGGCAACATTGACTTGGCAAAATTTGCGGAGTTGGTGACGGGTCCGGTACGACGTTGTAACAGGTTGCCACCAAGGTTGCGCTGAAAAAGCGCGCGAATAATCCAGCTTCAGCGCAGGGTAGCCGTTCAATTTTGATTTTGAGCCCCTTAGGGCGGCTCAAGCGCGAGGCACCATGTTGTCCCGTATGAAGCGCACGAAGACCTCGTTGGAGAGCAGACGGCCGCGGGCGGTCAAACGCAGGCGATCAACCTGAAGTTCCAGCAAGCCAATATTGAGTAGGTCGGCTGATTACGCGCCGCATAGTCAGTCGATTACGCTGTCGCTGAAATGGCTGCGAAGCTGGGAGAGAAACACGCCGCGATTCAAGCGCAACCCGAGGAAGAACGACTCCTCGAGCGCAGCCTGCGCATTTACCAGCGTGCGCGACGCCAGAAGTTGTTCGGTGCGGGAAGCGATGGGATTGGCAGCGTTAGCCGCCGCAGAGTAACCCTCCAGCGAATCTGGCGTGGCAAAACGCACCGCCTCAACTCCTGTCGCCCGCAGTTCATCTGCTGCAACCAGCATGGAGTGCGCATCCACACCGAATCCGAGATACGGCTGGCGCGTCCAGTATTTCAGATTATGTTTCGAGTCGTGCAGCCCGATGCCGTGCGTAACTGGCCGCGCGAAGTTGGAGATCTCGTACTGCTGCACTCCGCCCTTCGCCAATCGTCTCGCACGCGGCGAGGTAGAGGCCGGCGATAAGATCGTCATCGGGAACGAAGTGCGCGTGATAGCGGCTGCCCCCCGCAAGCAATTCGGTGCCCAGACGCGAGTCTTCGTCCACTTCCAGCATGTACACGCTGACATGAGGCACGCCTGTGGCGAGCGTCTCGCCAAGCGAAAGCTCCCAACTCTCCTCGGTTTGGTGCGGCAGGCCCGCGATTAGGTCAACACTGATGTTGCCGATGCCACCGGATCGCAGCCGCGCAATGTCGTCCAGCGTGATGGCACGTGTGTGCAGGCGGCCAACCGAAGAAGATTCTTTATCCACGAACGACTGCACGCCCAGGCTCACCCGATTCACCCCGCAGCCTACCAGCGTATCGATGACCTCGCCGGAGATGGTGCCGGGCGCGCACTCGACTGTGATCTCTGCCGCACGCTCGACCTCAAAGTTCTCCTGGACGGCCTGAAACATGCGCCGCAACTGATCGGGCGCAAGCACCGACGGCGTACCCCCACCCAGGTAAATCGAGTCCACGCGGGCGGTCCAATCGTCCGCCGAGTTGCCCCACCATGTCGCCGGCAGCCTTGATCTCAGCGCACACCTGGTTGACATATCGGTCGAAGAGCGCACCGGAGAATACTCCGGACGCGAAGTTGCAGAAGCTGCACTTCGTGCGGCAGAACGGCACCGAAATGTAAATTCCTTGTGACAAGTGATTCGCGGAAAAATAAGGTTAGGTAATAAAGTAGTCTTTGGCTATTATCTCCCGGAACATCGACATCATGGATTGGGACGAGGCACATGCAACAGAAAGGCTGGGCAACATGGATGCGTGAGGTGAATGTTGGAACTGTGCCGTCCCTAAAAGGACTCCTCAATTTTTCTCACTTTACCCAGGACTTACGTCCTGGATTAAAATCAATTCCGCCCCTGCGGGGCTTGACTTTGCGCAATCGATCCTCCATACCAACTCAAAACGGGTTTTCGCGCGCGCTCTAAGGCCTGGCTCTACCCAAGAATGAAAAAGCGAGTCGTCATCACGGGAATGGGCGTCGTCAGCCCCAACGGCATCGGCAATGAGGCGTTCTGCCGCGCTATTCTGGCTGGCGCTAGCGGCGTGAAGCGCATCCGCAGCTTCGATGCCAGCGATCTGCCAGTGCAGATCGCCGGCGAGGTGCAGGATTTCAACGAGTTGGCATGGGTTGACGCGCACGAGCGCAAACACGTTTCACGCGCCGTGCCGTTGGCGCTGGCGGCATCCATGGAAGCCCTGGCCGACGCGGGTATCGATCCGGTGAGGCTCTCGCTGGAGCAGCAGCGGGACATTGGGGTGGTGCTGGGCACGGGGGGCGGCGCCCAAGAGTTTTCCGAAGAGCAGGTTCGGCTGTGGCTGACCGGAAAGGTGAAGCAGGTCAGCTTGTTCTGCATTCCCAGCGGGACCATGGGCACCCTCTCCAGCGAAGTCAGCATGCGCTTTGGCCTGCGCGGCATGAGTCACGTCATCACCACCGGATGTACATCATCAACTGACGCATTCGGCTACGCCTTGCGGCAAATCCAGTTCGGATTTCTGCCGGTGCTGGTCGTTGGTGGCGTGGACGCACCGATCGCGCCGGGGATCATGAAGGGCTTTACCCTGATGAAGATCATGACTTCGTCGTGGAACGACGAACCGGAGCGGGCCTCGCGGCCCTTCTCGGCCGATCGTGACGGCTTCGTGGTTGCCGAAGGTTCGTGGATGTTCGTGGTGGAAGAATACGAACATGCGCGCGCGCGAGGGGCGCGAATTTTCGCCGAAGTCGCCGGCTATGGCTCCACGTGCGAGGCCTTCCATCGCGTGCGCTTGCAGGAGTGCGGCGAAGAGCCGGCCCGCGCTATTCAGATGGCGATGGAGGATGCCGGTATCAGCGCCGCATCCGTCGACTACGTGAATCTGCATGGCACCTCGACGCAGTTAAACGATCGCATTGAGACCCGCGCGTTGAAACTTGCGCTCGGCGAAAAAGCGCGTCAGACGCCGATGTCGAGCTTAAAGTCGCAGATTGGACATCCCCAAGGGGCGTGCGGCGCAGCCGGTATTGCCGCTACCGTGGTGGCCATGCATCACGGGCAGATTCCGCCGACCATCAATTTGGAGAAGCCAGATCCGGAGTGCGACCTGGATTATGTTCCTGAAGCCGGGCGACACGTCGAAATCGAACATGCGGTTTGCAACTGCATTGCGTTTGGATCCAAGAACTCGCGCTGGTGCTGAGGAAGATTAAGTCTAAATTTTTTGCCACGATTCTTGACCGTCACCCGACGAGGCCTGCAGCTTATGACCGTCATCCCGACCAGGTCCCTGTTGCAGACCGAGGACGCGTCCGGTGAGGGACCGCTTTTCTCTCGCCAACTTTTCCGATCGCCGGACACCGCCGCTCCATCCGTTCGTCTAGTCGGATGATTTCGGACAGACTAAAAGCCCGCTCTTCCTATCCAACTTTTCCATCCCTCGCCCCCGACTCTCGTCTATATGCTTCTTGCGCCTGTTACAATTGAACAGGGACATGGCTTCCATCCACGAAGAAGAGGTACTTAGGCAAGGCATATGACAGCAGGCTGATGAAGCGTCTGCTGATCTATCTGCGCCCCTACCGGGTGCAGGTCATCGTCGCCTGGTCGCCATCGTGCTGAAAGCGGGCGCCGACGTGCTCGGCCCTTATCTCACCAAGGTTGCGATCGACAAATACCTCGCCAGCCACACTGAGTCCCATTCGCTGCTAGACCGCTTTCTCAGCACCCGGCCGCTCACCGGTATCGCGCAGATCGCCGGCATCTATATTGGCTTGCTGCTGTTCAGCTTCCTGCTGGAATTCACCCAGACCTACATCATGCAGTGGACGGGACAGAAGGTGATGTTCGATCTGCGGGCGCAGATTTTCCGCCACCTGCAGGGCCTGCACATCGCCTTCTTCGACAGGAACCCGGTCGGCCGCCTTGTGACCCGCGTCACCAGCGACGTGGATGCACTGAACGAAATGTTCACCGCCGGCGTGGTCTCCATCTTCGAAGACATCTTCGTGCTGCTGGGCATCCTGGTCATCATGCTGAACATGAGCTGGCGGCTGGCGCTGATCACCTTCGCGGTGCTGCCGCTCATTTTCTACGCGACTTCGATTTTTCGCCGCAAGGTGCGCGAGAGCTACCGGCGCATTCGCATCGCCATCGCCAGGATCAACGCCTACCTGCAGGAGCATGTGACCGGGATCGTCGTTCTGCAACTGTTCAATCGCGAAAAGAAGTCGTACGAGCAATTCGAAAAAATCAACCGCACGCACATGGACGCGTACAAAGACGCGATTATGGCGCACGCCGTGTATTACCCGGTGGTGGAAGTTCTCTCGGCGACGGCGATCGCATGCGTGGTGTGGTTCGGCGGCGGCCAGGTCATGCGCAACCTCGTGACCCTGGGCGTGCTGGTCGCGTTCATGCAATACGCGCAACGCTTCTTCCGCCCCTATCCAGGACCTGAGCGAGAAATACAACATCCTGCAGTCGGCGATGGCGTCGAGCGAGCGCATTTTCAAACTGCTGGATACGTCACCGGAGATCGTTACGCCCGCATCGCCGAAGGCGCCCGCCGGACCGGGGCGCATTGAGTTCGATCACGTGTGGTTCGCCTATCGCACCATGGCGCAGGCCGCAGAAGAAGCCGCCAGCAAGGGAGAAAAGCTCAAGACCGCGGTCGGCAGTGCAGACGCGACCTCGCGCTGGAGTACGACTGGGTGCTGCGCGATGTGTCGTTCACCATCGAGCCGGGCGAGACGGTTGCCATCGTCGGCCACACCGGCGCGGGAAAGACCACGATCATCTCGCTGCTGCTGCGTTTCTATGACGTGCAGAAGGGCGCCATCCGCATTGACGGCGTCGATATCCGCGACATGAACTTGAACGATCTGCGGCGGCGTTACGGCGTGGTGCTGCAAGACCCGTTCCTCTTCTCCGGCACGGTTGCCGACAACATCCGCCTGGGCTCGCACTGGATTGAAGACCAAGCGGTCGAGAATGCCGCCGAGCAGGTCAATGTCGCCGACTTCATTCGCTCGCTGCCGGGCGGCTTCGCCGAGGAAGTGCGCGAGCGCGGCAGCACGCTTTCCACCGGACAGAAACAGCTCATCTCGTTTGCCCGCGCACTGGCGCACAATCCCAAGATCCTCATCCTCGACGAAGCCACCTCCAGCGTGGACACCGAAACCGAGTTCCGCGTCCGCGAGGCGCTGACCCGCATGGTGGAAGGCCGCACCTCGATCATCATCGCCCATCGCCTGAGCACGATTCAGCGCGCCAACAAGATCATCGTCATGCACAAGGGCAAGGTGCGCGAAATCGGATCGCACCAGCAGTTGCTGGCCAATCGCGGAATCTATTGGAAGCTGTATCAGCTGCAGTACAAAGATCAGGAGATTCCCACGCCAGCCGCAGTTGCGGCGAACGAATATTCCACGACGGGCGTCAACGTCTCGGCGGACGACTAGGCCCGGCGATCACGTACGCTCCGTTTCGATGGTTTCACTACGGAGACACGGAGGGCACGGAGTTTTGTTTTCTGTACGAGATGACGTGCTCCCCGACTTGCCATATTAAAATCCCCCTCTACTTTGTGTCCGAGGTGAAGACGTGTGGCAGATCCATCCCTGGTTGGCCCTTGGCGTCGTCGCATCCACAGCCGCGACTGACGCCGTCTATGTCATGTTCAACGCAGCCGTTTCGTCTCGCCGCCGCGTCCCGGCCGCAAGTTGGAGTAGCGTGTGGTACTTGCTATCCGCCTTCGCGGTCATCAGCTACACCAGGAACTGGGTCTATGTGTGCTTCGCAGCTCTAGGCTCGTGGATCGGAGCCTACCTGTCGATGACCCTGCTCGGCAAACCGCGAAGCGATTCGCGGGATCCTGACCACGCTGGCCCGAAGGCGACCGCGTAAGTGGCCCTTGCGCGTTTGTCCCTCCGGCTGCCCTTGAACGCAGCGATGTACACTCCGAACTCACGGCTGATAGCTGACGCTCGACGGCTGCCTCCTGTCATAATCCTAGAGTGCGTATCCTCATCTCCGCGGGAGAGGCCTCCGGCGAATTTTATGGCGCGAAGCTCATGGAAGCTTTGCGCTGCCAACGTCTCGCACCAAACTGCCAGCACCCGATCTGGAGTTCTTCGGTGTGGGCGGAGATCAGATGCGCGCCGCCGGTTGCGACCTTCTGGTGGATGCGCGAGACATCGCCGAAGTCGGCATCGTAGAGGTGATCAAACACATTCCGCGGATCTATCGCCGCTTCCGCGAAGTGGTGCGCGAGACCGAACGGCGACGGCCAGACGCCGCGGTGCTCATTGACTTTCCCGATTTCAACCTGCGCCTGGCGCGCGAACTGCACAAGCGCGAGGTGCCGGTAATTTACTATGTCAGCCCGCAGCTCTGGGCATGGAAGCAGAGCCGCATCGAGCGCGTGCGCAAATACGTTCGCAAGATGCTGGTGATCTTCCCCTTCGAGGAACGCTTCTATCGCGAGCGCGGCATTGAGGCGCAGTTTGTCGGCCATCCGCTTGCCGACCTGCCATCGCCGCAGGTAACGCGGGAACAGTTCGCGGCGGAACATAAGCTTGATCCGGCCCGGGAATGGATTGCCTTGCTGCCCGGCAGCCGGCGCGGCGAAGTTTCGCGCATTTTTCCCACGCTCTTAGAAGCAGCGCAACTTCTCGGCCCAGAATACGTTTACATAGTTCCGGTTGCTTCCACCCTCGATGAGAGCTGGGTAGCTTCGTTTTTGCGTAACTATGCGGGACCGCAGATTACTTTCACGCGGGACGCCCGCGCCAGCTTACTGCATGCGCGGGCGGCAGCGGTCGCCAGCGGCACGTCCACGCTCGAAGCAGCCTTGATCGGGACGCCGTTCACCATGGTGTACCGGGTAGCACCGCTCACTTGGAGCCTTGGCCGCCGTCTAGTAAAGGTGGATCGCTTCGCGATGGTAAATCTCATCGCGGAACGTGACGTCGTTCCGGAGCTGGTTCAGAACGAGTTCACGCCGCAACGGGTTTGCGCCGAGCTGCGGCGGCTCATTCACGAAGGGGAAGCGCGAGAGACCATGATCGCGGACTTCAGCGAAGTGCGGCGCCGCTTGCGTCCCAGCGGTCCCGGCGGCGATGCATCCGAGCGGGCGGCTCAAGCCGTACTTGCAGCGGTAGAATCGTCACGATGAAACGGGTTCACCACAGAGGCACAGAGAACAAAACCTTTCTTGAAGGAGCGCTCGACATTCCCGGCTCATCCCCGGCAGGACTTTGTCGGTTCACAAGAAACAGTGCCTCCAGCTTTCGGAATTCCTCTGTGCCTCTGTGTCTCTGTGGTGGATCCGGTATCCGGTGGGTGAGATCATTTATAGTGACAAGAGCAGGAGCAATCTCCCTAATGCAAATCGCAGCGCGATCTCTGGTGCGCGTAATCCTCGTGCTTTCGGTTTTCGGCTTGGTTTTGCCGAGTTTCGCCGCCGAAAAGCAGCGGATCGAGATCGACGACTACGCCATCCAGGCAGTCGTCTCTCCGCAGACCCATCAGATCAAGGCGCAGGCTCGCGTCCGCTTCACCGCGCTCGACGACATCACCATCGCCATCTTTGAATTGCACAATGCGCTGCGGCCGACCAGCGTGTTCGAGGCCGGCGGCCAACCTCTTTCGGTCGAGCGTGTCAGTCAGGACTCAACCATCCGCATCTCCTTACCGAATGGGTTGACGAAAGGCGCCAGCGACACCCTGACCTTCGAATACGAGGGAACACTCCAGTCGGGCGATGACAGCCCGGTGCCGGGACTGAAGCTTGCCTACATCGGCGATCCCATAACCTATCTGCTTTACGCCGGACGATGGTTCCCCATGGTTGGCTATGGCATCGATCGTTTCACTTCGACCATCAGTATCAGCGTTCCCTCCGAGTACAGCGTCATCGGCAGCGGCAAGCAAACGTCTGGCGCCGGCTTCTGAAGCCGGAGCGGAAGGCGGCAGTCACAAGGGCGCGGCTAGCCATACGACGCTTACCAAGCTGGCCATTCCCGCCGGATACAAGACCGTTACCTTCAGCTACGAAGATAAGCCAAGCTTTCCGGGAACCATTTTGATCGGCAAGTATGAACAGACCAAGAACAATGAGGGCGGATTGAATGTGACGGTGTACACCACGCCGGAGCATAAGGCGCTCGCAACCCAGTACGCTGATACCGCGGTGAAGGAGTTTTTCTTCTACACCTCGACCTATGGTCCCTCGTTCAGCAACACGTTGAATGTTGTCGAGTTGCCCAATGACACGGTCCCCTCAGCATGGGCGCCAGAGATCGCTGCGCTAGCCTCGCGCGCATTCGTGGGAAAAATCAACTATCGACTGCTGGCCAATACCGTAGCGCACCAGTGGTTCGGCACCATGGTAAGCCCGGCAACCAAGAATGACTGGTGGCTGAACGACGGCTCCGCCCGCTATTCCGAGGCGCTTTACGTGGAGCACGTTGCCGGTCCGGCTGGTTTCCAGGAAGTCACCAAAGACATGTCGGTCGGGCGCGCTGGCTTACGTGTCAGTCCCGCTCGCCGATGTCGGCAAACTGGATTCGTTCTCGCCCGAGTTCCAATCGCTGGTGGCGGACAAGGGTGGCATGATCCTGCAAATGCTGCGCTGGGTGATTGGCGACAACCCCTTCGACAAAACTATGCGCACGTTCGTCACTCAGTATGCGGGCAAGTCGGCTTCGGTTGACGATTTTCGCAAGGTTGCTGAGCAGAGTTCGGGACAGCAGCTTACCTGGTTCTTCACCCAGTGGCTGGACTCCACGGGTGCGCCTGAGTTCAAGAATAAATATACGGTGTACCGCACCCAGAAGGGCTTCCGGGTTGTCGGCGAGATTCAGCAGGACATGGACCTTTTCCGGATGCCGGTGGAGTTGAAGATCGATACCGACGGCAAAACCGAGACCAAGCGCATGGAAGTTTCCGGCACGAACTCGGCCTACGCGGTGGAGACGTTCGGCAAGCCGCGGCGCATCACCATCGATCCCAACAATGACGTCTTGCAGAACTCGCAGGAGCTACAGGTACGCACCTCCATCATGCGCGGCCAGCAGGACGTGGAACAGGGCGACTTGACCGAAGCGCTGAAGGAATTCCAGAAGGCGCTCGACATCAACAAAAACAGCTCGCTGGCGCACTATCGCATCGCCGAAGTGTTCTTCCTGCAGCACAACTACCAGTCGGCTGCGAACGCCTATCGCGAATCGCTCAACGGCGATGGCGAGCCCCGCTGGACCGAGGTTTGGAGCCACATCCAGCTGGGCAAGATCTTCGACTTGACTGGTCAGCGCGAGCGCGCGACCAATGAATACCGCCAGGCTCTGCAGACCAACGACAATACGCAGAACGCGCTCGATGAGGCGCGCAAGTATCTACAATCACCATTCCAGCCGCCAAGCCCCGATAAGCCGGGCATGCCGTAATTCGGCTTAGGTGGAGCGTTACCAACTAATTCTGCAACTTGTAAGAGCCAGGGCCAATGGGCAAGAATCGATTTGCTGAGCCGATATCATGCGGTGCTGTACACCGCGTCTCTGGCAAAGCCCACACAGTGGCTAGCGCTGGACGGGGTATTCGCTAATCCAGTGGAATCCGCGATTAGTCAGCAGAAATTCCGATTCGTTAAGCCGGTGCAGTGTCGCCGTTATTTGGTGTCCGTCCATCTCGCCCGTGAGAAGGAGTTTGTTGGGCTGTGGATTCTCGTATAAGAAGGCCGCGCTCCACTTCGGATCGTCAGGCCTCGTCATCCGGAAAAACCTTCTGGGCGTATCAAGATGCATGTCAAAGAATAGGAACGCGCTGCCGATAAGCTGTACCGTCACCGCATTATGGCGTTGAAATATGATGCGCTGCCAGAGAAGCGTGTCCGTGATCAGTAGCGGGCGGACCTTTCCATCAACCTTTAATTCGTCGATCGACCAGATACCGTAAAGCGGTGCTTCCAGGTGACGGACAACCGAATTTCTGGCAGAGTTTTCGTGTTCATGGAGGAAGAAGACTACCAAAGTCGCGCATAATATCACCTGCAATATAAGAGCGGCTTTTTTCAGCCTCTCGTTCCGGAAAAGCGGATGGATTTTAGGTGCGTCAACGGCACGGCTCAGCACAAAGACATTCGTTAGCCGAGTTAGATCAGGAGCGAGCAGCACAAGCGACGTCAATAATAAGTGCATCGAGAGCAGCTTGACCGTTACGTCGTAACCTAAATTGAGCATCGATGGGTATCCACTTGACTCAGGTGACCACAATAGGTAGTGTGGCGACCCATGGAAGAAATGGTGGAGGACTATCCGCGGACTCTGGCGGAACTCGAATCTCGATTTAGCAGCGAGCAAGCCTGCCGAGAGTATCTGTTCCGCCTGCGCTGGCCGGAAGGGTTTCGGTGTTCGCGCTGCGATGACGGCAAAGCTTGGCCGCTCCGATCGGGGCTCTGGCAGTGTGCGCGTTGCGGGTATCAGATATCGGTGACGGCAGGAACGATTTTCCAGGATACGCGGACCCCGCTGACGGTCTGGTTTCGTGCCATGTGGTGGGTGACCAGCCAGAAGAACGGCGTCAGCGCCTTGGGGCTACAGCGAGTCTTGGGCTTGGGAAGCTACCAGACAGCCTGGGCGTGGCTGCACAAACTGCGGCGGGCTATGGTGAGGCCAGGACGGGATCGACTCTCGGGAAAGGTCGAGGTGGACGAAACGTATCTGGGTGGGTTGGAAGAGGGTGTTCGCGGTCGACAGACCGACAGCAAGGCGTTGATTGTGGTCGCGGCCCAGAAGGACGGCCAAGGGATCGGGCGAATTCGGATGCGGCGCATCCCAAACGTCTCGGCCCAAAGTCTTGATTCCCTTCGTGGAAGAGTCCGTCGAACCCGGCCACGTGGTCCACACCGACGGCTGGTTGGGCTATGCTCCGTTACAGAGCCACGGGTACGTTCACAAGATCAGTTTTCTTCGGGGAAACAAGCAATCGCCTTCCGAGCTGTTGCCGCGAGTTCATCGGGTGGTGTCGCTCTTAAAGCGCTGGCTGCTGGGTACGCATCAGGGAGCGGTGAGCGTCGAGCATCTCGATTACTACCTGGACGAGTTCACCTTCCGGTTCAACCGGCGCAAATCGCGCAGTCGCGGAAAGCTGTTTTTCCGACTGTGCAGCAGGCCGTAGCCGTGGAGCCAACAACTTACCGGTCGATCATCGAGTCCGCGAAGGACGCACTGGTCCCCAAACCACAACCCATTGGGGGTACCTGAGTGAAGTGGATACCCATCTGAGCATTAATACATTGCCTACGACGCCCAGGCAAACAAGTGCTCCCAAGGTGGTCAGCTGCGGAACCAGGAGCAGCGCCCCGCCCACGATCTCTGCCACTCCGCCAAAAAAACTGTAAATCCGGGAAGCTCCCATGAAAGTCCACAACAATCCCATTGGCGAGGAATCGCCATAGGTTTCCAGCAACTTCGCAAGTGACGGAGGTGGAAACTGCTCCACAAATACCTTCGCCGCACCATAGTGAATCAATATGACTGCGAGCGTCACACGCAGATACAGCATGAACCACGGTTGCAGCCGATCGTAGTTTGGCCGTTTGCGGTCCAGAAACGACCAGATCACGGTTACTAAGGCGGCGAATATCAGATAGCAAAGCACCAGGATGTAGTGGTAAGTTGTGTCCGTGCTAGGATCGGCGTAGTAATTGCGATGGGGATGTCTGCTGAGACGCGCAGCATGTCTTGACCAACCTATGACACGATCGACTGCCAAAGCAGCTTGTATTTCTCAAATAAGCGAGGAATGAGAAGTGCGGGGAGATACTCAGGTCGATAGAGAAAGTACAGCGGAAAGTACACAAATGCGAATCGGAATGCGATCTTCGATGCAAGGCTCCAGCGTGGCAATTGCGTTTCGCCGGTGTCCCCTTTGGACTCGGCTGTTGGTTTGATTCTGTATCCCACCCTCATGTGTTGCAGCATATCAATCCGCAGTCTTCAAGGCTACTGTACCGCGTAAGTAGTAGGATGGAGCGGCGCTGAATTTAGCGGTGGGTGGGTAAGACAAAATCGAGTCCCGCAGGGACGCCATAGGTTGTGACCCAGTCACCTCAGGCAAGCTCGACCGGAGGTGCTAACCTCAGAATCGTCCTAGTTTTAGGCCGCTCAACGCAGCGGCCTTTTCTTTCGCTACCCCCGCTGACATCAGCAGCACCTGAAACGTTTCACCCATGCCCGCGGGCGAGATCAAGTGTTTCAGTTGCAACGCCACCTTAGCGTGCTCCTGCGGAAGTTTGCAATCCTGAAATGCGTCCGCGAATTGCGTTTCTTCTCCGATGCCGAGGAGGAACTGCGATTGGGTGAGCAGTGCAACCGGCTCGAGTCCTTGCTCAACGCCTCGTGCGCGTATCGCCGTGAAGTTCACGTGGGCGGTGATGTCCTGCTCGCCTGGCGCTTCGTAAGGCGACGGCGCTGGCCGTGTGCTGACGGTAGCTCATGATGGTGTCGCGATGGCGCCCCGCCAGTTGCTCCTCCCGCGTGTAGCCATAGTCGATCGCGACAAAGAAGCCTCGCTTATCCCGAAATGCCTCCGCGATGCGCTCCATCCATTGCAACGACACCAGCGTCGCTTCCACGCGCTCACCCTCTTCGGGATGAACACTGTAGCGATCGAGGAACTCGAGCTTCGGCTGCGGTTGGCGGAACGAACTGCCTCCACGAATTTCCCGTTCTCCACACCAACCCGCACTCGCCTCGATAGTCCACCACTTCGACGGGAAGAGCGTCGAAGAATTCGTTACCAAAAACAATGAGCGTCTTCGCCTGACCTCGAAGCTGCCACTTCGAACGAATCGAAGACGCGCGCTTTTTCCGCCGCAATATGCTCAGCCAGCCTTTCCTGCAGCCGATCACGCAAGTGCGGCGCCTGCTCCACTAGCGCATAATGCAGAGAGCGCGAGAACTCCGGGAACTGCTTCGCCGACCAATCCAGTACGTCGCGCGCAAACAGGCCGCGTCCGGGTCCCAGCTCAATCATGTCTATACGCTGCGGCGAATCCAGCAAACGCCACATCTCCTCGAACTGGCGCGCCAGCAAGCGCCCAAACACGGCATGAACGTCGCTCGACGTGTAGAAGTCTCCGGCCTTGCCAAACTGCTCGCGCGAGCGCGCGTAGTACCCGAGCTCAGGCTCGTACAAACACATCTCCATGTAGCACGAAAACGGAATCGGGCCATGGCGGCGAATCTCATCAATGATGCGCTGGCGTAGGAGCGGTTCAGGACGAACCGGCCCACTGTCAGGTTCGTTGGGATCGGATCGTCACAGCTTGCCTTCGCGCTCCATCTGCTGATTCTCTTTGCGGTGCTGCGGCGTGCGCACGAACATCTCCACCAGGTAATCGTGCAGACAGTCGAAGAGCTGGCGCTGAAAGGCCCACTCGAATTGCGAGTCGTCCAGATCGCGGGGATGCAACTCGAAGTAGTAGGTGTGGACCGGTGGATCGCTAAATCGCGGCCGGATGATCACCTCCACGGCTTCGCCTTTGGCCCGCGCGTCGAACACGACTAGCGGATGCTCGTAGAGCCGCAACTGCTGCTGCACCCGTTCCAGCCGGGAGGAGGTCATCGGCCGATTGTACAGTTTGCTAAAAATCTCGCAAAGCAGATCCCCGCGGGCTAAGCCCACTCGAGATGACAAGAACAATAGGTTTAACGGCGCACCTAAGGGTACGCCCCTGCGAAGCACTGCGAAATCGTCGAGTTTTTGACGAAAACGTCACAAATTTGGGCGATAAATTACGATCCTCCCACCCCCAAAGGGATTATGGATGGTCAAGCGGGGGTGCGCGTTGACCCTCGGAATTTGGAGAGTTTGGGAGATTATGAAGGTTTTTGAGGTTAAGCGAGCTTGTCGCCGCAATTCGGATTTCGCTTGAACGGCTCGCTGTTGAGTAGCATGGACGCCAGCCAGAACAGGCGTCAATTTATTGCAATCATCAAACCGCAAATTGAGAAATTGCTAAGCTGCTGCAAGACGGCTGATCTTGGAGTGTCAACATTAGCGGTAAGTCGCCTGCTTTTGCTTTTCAGGCTCGGCTATCGGATGACATAGTCCAAGAGTTCTTGAGAACGACGTGTCGCGAGCTATACATATTGTTGAAGACGAACTGTCGCTGCGCCTGTACTTTCGTTGAGCCAGCCGAGCGGAGCGCTACAAAGAGCCGTGGATGGATGAGAAATCCCGAGCGTTCAAACACTACGAATATTGAGAGATGAATAAAGCTTGCTCTATCGCTACACCGCCTCGATGTCCATGCCCTGCACGTGCTGAGTGTAGCTTATAAATCTTCAAATCACAGAGAGTAACAGACCAAGAGATGGCGACCGACAGAGTTAAAAGTCTCAAAATCGCACTCAATCTACCCTTGCATTATCACAGTTTAATTCTCGAAAATTCGCAAATAACAGTATTTCTTGCGTGCCACAGCTTTACTACTACTGGAGCCATTTCGATTGCCGGTACATAATTACACACATGCGAGCACATAATTAGCTAAGAATTTCAGCTAACTTACGAGATCCCAAAGCCCACGAACCCAAAAGTGATCCGTAGGCGCAAGAGATTCCGTATCTCACGATGAATGTGAGCGAGAAAAATAAGCGCAAGCGAAAGCTAGCAAGAGCGCCAAGAGAGTGAAAACGAAATAGCATAATTACAATGAGAACCCGATATTGCAGAACTAGCACCTTCTGAATCAACACGCCCGCATCTCTACGAACTCAAAAATAAAGATATCTCGCGATTTCCCTAATACTCTCACGTGAAGCTAATAATCCTCGTGATCATCCCTTTCTCCACTCAATACCATTTTTCCTACTATTTATTTATTTTAATTCTACAAATACCACATGCTATCCCTACCATCAGCACTATGCGCGCTTCTCGCCCTGTCCTAACTAATTATAATTTCCATCTATATAATCGTTAAAAAAATTGAACAAGATCGCTACAAATATTATAAAACATCAATAAGTGTGATTCTAACGATATTAAAATCGCAAGCATTACAAGAACTCAACCCTTAACACGAAGAAATCTTCTTGCGATCCTCGTTTAATCTTTAATCCCCGCACTAGCATATCTCGCTCGCAATTTTACGTAAACGCTCGCGTATCCACCTTTCCTAACGACTCCTAATCAAAATCATACCTTGATTTCGTTGCTCATCTGATCTCGTTCCGATCTGCGCTTCGCCAGTCTCCCCTCGCACGATTTCGTCCTCGTTGCTTGCATCGCATCGCATGAAAATCTCAGAAATCTCCCTAACACTATCGCCGCGCTTCAAGCGGTAAGGATTAGAAAGCCGTCGTTATCGCGCAGTCTTGCCGGTGAGCGCGGCGAAGGTCAGCCGCTTGCCGAAGATCTTGCGAACGGCCATGTTGAAGCGGTCTGCATCGGTCACGTTGCGCTTCTTTGGTCGCGCGGTTGTTGTAGCGGAACACTTGCTCGTCAAGGTAACGAAACAGATGGAATGGTTCGACACTCACGTAGGTTCCCGTGATGCCGCGCTTCAGCAGACTCCAGAAGTTTTCAAGTCCGTTGGTGTGAACCTGCCCGTCAACGTACTTCTCGGCATGGTCAATGACTTGGTGAGCGTAGTCCTGAGCCAATCCGTCATAGGATTGCAGTGCATCGGAGTAGAGAGCCGCGCCAGCTTCGACATGCTCTTTCACGCGAGCATGAAGTCCGCTCTTCTTCCGATCTTCGACTACCATAGTGCGAACCTTGCCGCCACGTTCCAATGCACCAAAACGATGGTCTTGTCTTTTCCGCCAGTACCAGTGATGCGGCGCTCGCGTTTGTCAAGTGCATGTTGCGAGCCTTGCCGCCGATGAAGGTTTCGTCAACTTCAACTTCGACCGCCCAGCTTGCCGCCAAAGGTTTCATCCTGCAAGGCCAGCGAATGCGATGCAGCATGAACCATGCGGTCTTCTGAGTTACGTTCAGATCGCGGGCAATCTCGTAACTGCTGATTCCGTTCTTGCAGTTGGTGAGCAGCCACAGTGCGGTAAGCCACTTATCCAGGCCGATAGCGGAATCCTCGCACACAGTTCCGACCTTGATGGAGAACTCGCGCTTCGGATGATGCTTGGAGCACTGTCCAAGTGCGGCGCTGTCTCATTGAAGTTAACTTTGTCGGAGCCGCAGGTGGGCAGATGACCTTGCCATCCGGCCAGCGGCGAATGGCCAGATAGTCGATGCAATTGTCGGGGTTCGAGAAGTAAATGATTGCTTCTTGCAGGCTCTTTGGTTCTCTCATAATCTTGCCTCTCACTTAGCAAAATCTATAGCCCAAAATCAGTGGTCGAGTCAAGTAAATAATTGCCCAAATTTGCGACTCCACGGTGACAACCAGGACGTGCCTCCAGGCTATCGTTTACCTTGAAGTGCAAGGCGGATATGGCGGGCGACCAGAGTGAGTAACCAATCACGACTGTCGCCCGCCATATGTTTTAGCTGACTACTCCGGTGCCTCAGTACCTTGGCGCCACCACCTGATGTTTCAGCCTGGGCTCCTCGTACCCGTGCGCCTTCTGCCGCGGCGGCAGCTTGGGCGCATGGTACGGAACCTCCTCATACGGAATACGGCTCAGCAGGTCGGCGATGCAATTGAGCCGGGCTCGCTTCTTGTCATCGGAAGGCACCACGACCCACGGCGCCTGCGGAATATCGGTGGCGGCCAGCATGGCATCGCGCGCTCGCGAGTAATCGTAAAAGCGATGGTGCGACTCCAGGTCCATCGGACTGAGCTTCCAGCGCTTCCTCGGATCCTTGATGCGATCCTGGAACCGACGATGCTGCTCTTTCTCGCCGACATCCATCCAGTACTTCAACAGAATGATGCCACTGTCTACTAGCGCCATCTCGAAGCTGGGGCAACTCTGCAAGAATTTTCGATGCTGTTCCTTGTTGCAGAAGCCCATCACGTATTCCACACCGGCCCGGTTGTACCAGCTGCGATCGAAGATCACGACTTCCCCGCCCGCGGGCAGTTCTGCGACGTAGCGTTGCATATACATCTGCGTCTTCTCCCGCTCGGTAGGAGCCGGCAGCGCGACCAGGCGGAACACTCGCGGGCTTACCCGTTCGGTGATGCGCTTGATAATGCCACCCTTTCCGGCCGCATCGCGACCTTCGAAAATAACGATGATCTTTGCGCCGGTTTTCTTTACCCACTCCTGCAGCTTCACCAGCTCAACCTGAAGCTTGTAGAGTTCGCGCTCATAATCTTTCTTCGTGGGAGCCTCGGTCTGTTGTGTAAGACTAGCCTTGGCTTCGACCTGCAGATTTTTTTGCGTGATCTTTCTTCGATTGCTTTCCCATGAGACCTCTCTTGCCAATATCAGGATGTACTCGTGAAAGACAAAATTCTACGCCCTCACTGCAAGGCAAGGCTGTGACCGCTGTACTAAGGCCGCCTTTTCCAAGCCGAAAATCCCGTCCCGTTCACCCTCGTTGGAGAGCCCATTGGCTGCATATTCTTCCCGCTCGCTGCGCACCTGCTTCACCTCTCAAAGTGAGCCACCGCACTGCGTCCGCCCGGTCCCAGGCATGACAATCGTTGTATGTGGCAGCGCGTAGGTGTGCCTTTCATCCAACATTCATCTCTGACTCATCCGCCATCGCGTTGCACTTTGGCAGTTTGCCAAAACAGGCTCCACATACCGTTCTGTTGCGAGGTTAAGAAACGTGAGCACCCAGATGTTGCCGCCGGAATTCAATATTCCCGCCTCTGCCAACTAACTTCAGGATGAGAAGCAGACCTTCGCCGACGCAAGCGGCCAGCCTGCGCATTCTGCAGCCCGACGTGACCTATACCGGTTCGCCGATCAAGCCGCTGCAGAAAGGCTTGCCCAAGCAGACGGAATCGCTGTGTCCGGAATGCAATAAGGTCATCCTGGCCGACATCTTCTCCGAGGACGGCTAAAGTCGTGATGGAGAAATCCTGCGCCGAGCACGGCATCTTTCGCGACATTATCTTTAGCGATGTCGAGTTGTACCTCAAGATGGAGGAGTGGAATTTCGGCGACAACCTGGGGCTGCCAATCCGCAAATCGAAGGCGGAAAGTCCTGCCCTGACGATTGCGGACTCTGCGGTATGCATACCTCGCACACCGCTCTCGCCAATGTCGATCTCACCAACCGCTGCAACCTGACGTGCCCGGTCTGCTTTGCCAATGCCAATGTCGCAGGCTATCTTTATGAGCCCGGACGTTGAGCAAGTCCGCGGCATGCTGCAGACCCTGCGCGGCGAGCGTCCCGTGGATGGCCGCGTGGTGCAATTCTCTGGCGGCGAGCCGACGATTCATCCTCAGTTCTTCGAGATTCTGAGCATGGCACGCGACATGGGCTTCACCCATATACAAGCGGCGACCAACGGCATCGAACTGGCCAATCTCGAATTTGCGAACAAGGCGAAGGCCGCCGGGCTGGCCACGCTCTACTTGCAATTCGACGGCGTCACCGACGACATTTACCTGCGTACTCGCGGGCGAGCGCTACTCGACACTAAGATGCGCGTCATCGAGAACTGCCGCGCCACCGGCATGAAGATCGTCTTTGTTCCCACCATCGTGAAGGGCATCAACGACCACCAGATCGGGGACATCGTCCGCTGCGCCATCGAGAACGTGGACACCGTCTCCGGCATCAGCTTCCAGCCGGTCGCCTTCACCGGACGTATCGCGAAACATGAACTGCTGGCGAAGCGATTTACGCTCGCCGATCTGGCGCGCTGCGTCAGCGAGCAGACCGGCATCACCGACGCCCGTGCCGACTGGTTCCCGCTGGCCTGCGTTACGCCATTCTCCAAGCTGACCGCTGCGCTGCGGGGCACTGGCGTGCCCACCATCTCGTCGCACCCGCATTGTTCGCTGGGAACTTACTTTTTTGTGGACGAGAAATCGAAGAAGGCCGTGCCTATCACCCAATTTGTTGATGTGCCTAACATGCTGCAGGACATGGAGGAGCTGTCGCGCTCAGCCGGCAAAGCGCGATTTAAACTCTACAGCAAGGTCAAGGCGTGGAATTCGCTGCAGAAACACTTCAAGCAAAAGCTCGCGCCGCCGGGGTTGACCTTCACGAAATTCCTCCAAACGTTGCAGGGGATGACCAACAAGAAGCTCGGCCGCGACGGAAAAGATGGAACCTTCACCTATCGCACATTGCTGGTCGCGGGGATGCACTTTCAGGATGCTTACAACTATGACATCGAGCGGGTGAAGCGGTGCGTCATCCATTACGCCACGCCCGACGGCAAGCTGTATCCCTTCTGTACCTACAACTCGGGTCCCTGCTATCGCGAGAAGATCGAGCGGCAATTCTCGATCCCGTGGACTGGCGGGGGTTCGGGATCAGGGACTAGGTTTTAGGGGATAGGGATTCCGTGGTTGGCAAACCGTATTGGTTCGCATCAGCGCATCTCTGGCTGCCGGTGAGTTGGGATTTGCTCACGATCTCACTGGCCACTGGCCCCTACCCTCTAACCCCTTACCCCTGCCTTTCTACCCCGGTGGCCAAGTCAGATCGCGCCCGCCGAGGAGGTGCAGATGCAGATGGAACACCGACTGCCCTGACTTCGGTCCCACGTTGTACACCGTGCGGTATCCGTCCTCAATGCCGCGCTCACGGCCGATCTTGGCCGCGATTAGTTGACAGTATCCCAGGATTTCGGCATCTTCCGGCGCGGCTTCTTTCAATCCCACAACGTGCCGCTTGGGAACGATGAGCACGTGCGTCGGTGCTTTGGGGTTGATGTCTTCGAAGACGAACACCTTGTCGTCCTCGTACACCTTCTTCGAGGGAATCTTTCCCGCAATGATTTTGCAGAAGAGGCAATCGTCCATAAGAGGTTGCTTCCTAACGAGCACGATCATAGCAATCGTAGCAGACAGAATCCAGGGCCAGCGCTAGGGAATAACCACGAGCCGGGCCCGCGATTCTCGTTCCCAAGCGATTTCGACATCGGTCAGTGGCACCGACTCGGTTTGGATGCGAAGCTCTCCACTTGCGATGCGCGACAGCACCTGATGATAGGCGTCGAGCAGCTTGTCGAGCGCAGGTGCGGTGCCCGAACCACTGCCGAGAATCTCAAGCCCTGAGCTGCGCAAAGCCGCAGCGGAAAGAGTAATGGTTTGGCCGGCGCTCTCGCCAGCTTGAACAAGCCGAATGCTCCCCGAAGCAGCGAAATCGCCACCTGTGATGGCCGACAACAACGCCTCGGTAGGGCGGCCCCATAGATAGTCAATGACGATGTTAAATCCTCGTTCGGCAGCATGACGACGGAACGCCTCAACCAGTGTCTCGGTCGACTGATTAAGCGGGATAGTCGAGTCCGCGCCTAGATCGTAAAGCGTATTCAGCGTCGTCTCGTCACGTCCAGCAGCGACAACTCGTCCGGCCCCCAGGAGCTTGGCTATCTGTACCGCAAGTCTGCCAGTGGTGCCGGTCGCGCCAAGGACCAGGACGTGGTCGCCTTTAGCCAGCTTCGCGCGCTCCAACAGCGTGAGCCAGGCCGATACACCAGGATTGACGACGGCCGCGGCGCTAACGTCATCAACGTCGTCCGGCAACGGCCAGCAGCGGGAACGGGCTACAACGGTGCGCTGCGCCATCGCCCCATGGGGCCGTCGGGGTGCGGCGAAGAACACACGAGTGCCATCATCAAGCGTACCAACTCCGTCGAGTCCGCACACAACCGGCAGCTCACGAAAACTGGCATAGTGTGAGCCACTGGCCATCTGTTTGTCGACCGGTTTCAGCGCCGCAGCGCGGACGTGGACAATAACCTCACCATCGCCCGGAATAGGCTCCGGAAACGGCTCGCACTGTGGCGGCTTTCCAAGAGCGCGCAATACTGCAGCATTCATTAGCAATTCCCTTTCCTAGCCCGCAATCACCGCATTGCGGGCAATCGGAGCCCCGCACGTGGCTGGAACCGGCCTATTCCCGTTGTTCTTTCCTCCGCAATTGCAGATACCCCCGGATCAACTCGTTCAAGTCTCCGTCCAGCACGCGATCCACGTCGCCGATCTCGACTCGCGTGCGCAGGTCCTTCACCATGCGATAGGGCTGCAGCACGTACGACCGAATCTGCGAGCCGAAGTCAATGTCGAGCTTGGAATCCTCGATGCCCTTGGTGACCGCGCGCTTCTTTTCCAGTTCGTACTCGTACAGGCGCGAGCGCAGAATGCTCATGGCGCGCTCGCGGTTCTTGTGCTGCGAGCGCTCGTTCTGGCAGGCGACCACGATTCCCGTCGGGATGTGCGTAATCCGCACCGCCGAATCCGTGGTGTTGACGTGCTGTCCGCCCTTGCCGCCGGAGCGATAGGTGTCGGTGCGAATGTCTTCCGGCTTGATGTTGATCTCGATGGTCTCGTCAATTTCCGGCGAGACATAGACGCTGGCGAACGACGTATGCCGGCGCTTGGCCTGGTCGAACGGCGAGATGCGCACCAGGCGGTGCACGCCGATCTCGCTGGTCAGCAGCCCGTAGGCGTGCTCGCCATTGACGCCGAAGGTCGCCGACTTGATGCCCGCCTCGTCGCCCGGCTGATACTCGTAGAGCTGCGTGGAGAAACCCTGGCGCTCGGCCCAGCGCAGATACATGCGCATCAGCATCTCGGCCCAATCCTGCGACTCGGTGCCGCCGGCGCCGGGATGAATGGTAACGATGGCACTGCGCTCGTCGTTCTCGCCGGAGAGCAGCGTCTCGGTCTCCAGCTTCTCGACCAGGCCGCGCAACTCGTCCACTTCGCGGCGAAGCTCGGTGGAGACGTCTTCGCCTTCGCGCGCCAGATCGAAATAAGCGGTGATGTCGCTCGAACGCCGCGCCAGTTCGGTCTCGGTGGCGAGCAAGCTGTCCAGGCGCTTCTTCTCGCGCATGACCTGCTGTGATTTTTCGGGATTCGACCAGAGCGTAGGATCGGCGGTTTGCTTTTCGATCTCGCTCAGTTTTTCGCGCAGCTTAGGCGCGTCAAAGATACTCCTGTAGATCGTGGACCTTGTCGCGGAGCGCGGCGTATTCCTGTTCTAGTTCTTCGACCATGTTCGTGTTCGCTTTTCGCTTTTCGCTTTTCGCTATTGGCTAATTAGCACTTAGCTTTCAATCTGATCCGTGTTTATCCGTGAAATCCGCGGTTGCTTTTGACTCTTGATTCTCTGTGTCTACGTGCTCGCGATGAATAAAGAATCTCAGCCGCTCAGCGGCTGTGCCATGCCCGTAGGCCTGAAGACGCGCAACAACAGTCCCAGCAAGGTGATTATCGCACACACCAGCGGGAACCAATCGCCGTGACGGGTGTAGAACGTGGTGGTTTCCTCCAGCGAATACGCTGCCTGCAATTGCGTGCGCTGGTTGCGCGGAGCCTCAGCCACCACGCGGCCGAGCGGATCAATCACCGCCGTGATGCCGGTGTTGGTGTCGCGCAGCAGCCAGCGATTGTTCTCCACCGCGCGCATCCGCGCCTGGTTCAGGTGCTGCCACGGAGCACCTCCCTCGCCGTACCAACCGTCGTTCGAGATGTTGACGAACAGCTCGGCGCCGTTCTTGGCGAACTGGCGGACCTCGTCCGGGAAGATCGACTCGTAACAGATAAACGTGCCAATCTTCGTGTCGCCAACTTGCAGGGGCAGCCGCGATTTGCCGCGGGCGAAGGTCCCGATCTCGCGCGTAAGCCCGCTGGCAAAGCTGAACAACTTTTCGAAGGGCACGTACTCGCCGAATGGGACGAGATGGATTTTGTCGTAGCGCGCCGTCCATGCGCCGTTGGGCGCAATCACCGCCGCCGAGTTGTAGATGTCGGGCTGGCGATCCGGCTCGCCGGTGTGCTCGATACCGATCGAGCCCGCGATGATATAGGAATTCGTGGCTGCGGGCCACATTGGCCAGGGTGCTGCGCACATGCAGATCGGTCACGAAAAATGGCGCCGGCGATTCCGGCCAGATGATCAGTCCGGGCGTGCCAGTCTTATTGTGCTGCGGAGGCACGCTGAGCGCTGCCAGCGAGTCGAGCGTCTGCGTGAGGTAGTCGAGCGTCCACGCGCCGGAATCGAGAATGGGAATATTCGCCTGCACCAGGGTCGCGCCGTCGGCGGCCGGCAGCGCCGCGGGCTTTATCAGCTTGCCGGCATGGAGAGCGATGGCCGCCGCCAGCGCCGCGGTGAGCAAGACCTTGCGGCGCGCGTGCGGCACCAGGAAGGCGGCTGCGACCGCGGTATTCACCAGCACAATCTCGAAGGAGATTCCGTACACGCCGGTCACCGTGGCGACACGCGAGAGTGGAATGTTGTCGATCTGCGTGGTGCCCAGCAGGTCCCAGGGAAATCCGGTGATGTAGGTGCGCGCCAGTTCGATGGCGACCCACACGAAAGGCGTGAAGACCAGCGCGCGCAAGCTGAATCCATTGCGGCGCGCGGCAATGAGCGCGAGCAGAAGCCCAAACAGCCCGTGATATAGAGCGAGATACAGCGCGTACATCAGCAGCAACAGGCACGAGGTTGCGACCCCAATCCCGCCGTACACGTGCATGACGTAGAAGACCCAATAGCAACTGCCCAGGTACCAGATGACGCCGCTGATGTAGCCCAGCAGAAATCCCTGCCACGCCGTCGCGGGCGCAAGAAAGAGTCCGCCGTCGGCGAGCGCCATGGTCACATCTTGCTCGCGGCATTTCAGGATGGCGTAAATCAGCGGCGCCAGCGCCACCCAGCTCAGCAGATAAAGCGCAGGCTTGGGGAAGATCAGCACCTGGAGAATGCCTGATGCAGCAGGCGAAGATCCAGGCATTCGGGCGGATTCTTCTCACTCAGCGAGTGTAGCAAAGTGAAATGGTGCCAGGGCGGCGTGAAGATTACGATTTGATTACGGGACCGGAAATTATTAAGAAAGCGCGCATCTGTCGCAAAGCCGAATGAGGCTGCGCGGCCCCTAATCGGAAAGACCTTCCATGCGCCCCAGTCGGCGCTCATGCGATTCGATTTCTTCGGCTTGTCTTGCTACGGTTCCGGCCACGTGGCGACCATGGAAGCGACGCGGTCAAGCCGCGCGTCGGTCGCCTGCATCTGCTGATTGGTCAGCTCCTGCGCTTCTCGAAGTTGCGCTATCTGTGCGGCGTTCTCAGCGATAAGCTCGCCGTTCCCATCGACCTGGGCATTGCGTTGAAGTCCTGCGCTCCGCTTAAGTCGCTCGAAGAACGGCCCGACGCCGCCCAGAACTCCTCGAAGCTGCCAAATGTGGTGCTCATTGTGAGTAGTCTATCCTGGCCATGGCTCTCGGGCCTACGTCACCAGCGGCCGCTTTAACTGAAAGCTGAAAGCCGACGAGCTACTTGATCGCCACCAGCTTGTTCATCAGCTCCGAATAATCCTTCTTCTCCACGCCGTGCACCTGCTGGTTGTACTCGTCCACCTTGGCCGAGTAGTTCATGGAGCAGAACTTCGGGCCGCACATGGAGCAGAACGCCGCCTCTTTGTAATACGCGTCGGGCAGCGTCTCGTCATGCATGGCGCGCGCGGTCTCAGGATCGAGCGACAGCGCAAACTGCTTGTCCCAATCGAAGGTATAGCGCGCGTAGCTGATGGCGTCATCGCGGTCGCGCGCTCCCGGACGATGCCGCGCCACGTCGGCGGCGTGCGCCGCAATCTTGTAGGCGATGATGCCGTCCTTCACGTCTTTATCATTGGGCAGGCCGAGATGCTCCTTCGGAGTGACGTAGCACAGCATGGCCGCGCCGTACCAGCCGATCATCGCCGCGCCGATGGCGGAGGTGATGTGGTCATAGCCGGGCGCGATGTCGATCACCAGCGGCCCCAGCGTGTAGAATGGCGCGCCGTAGCAGAGTTCGACTTCCTTCTCCACCTGCTCCTTGATCTTGTCGAGCGGAATGTGCCCCGGCCCCTCGATCATGACCTGCACATCGCGCTCCCAGGCCTTCTTGGTGAGCTCGCCTAGCGTCTTGAGTTCGGCAAATTGCGCCTCGTCGCTGGCGTCGGCGATACACCCGGGACGCAGACCGTCGCCAAGCGAGTAGCTGACGTCGTGCTTGGCAAGAACCTTCGTGATGTCGTCGAAGCGCTCGTAGAGGAAGTTCTGCTTGTGATGGTGGGCCATCCACTGCGCCAGAATTGCGCCGCCACGGCTCACGATGCCGGTAATGCGTTTGGTGATCAGCGGCAGATATTCCACCAGCACGCCCGCGTGGATGGTCATGTAATCCACGCCCTGCTCGGCCTGCTCCTCGATGACTTCGAGCATGATGTCGGCATTGAGGTCTTCGATGCGCTTCACGCGCGACACCGCCTCGTAGATCGGCACCGTTCCGATCGGCACTGGCGAATGCCGCAAGATGGCGTCGCGGATCTCGTGAATGCCGCCGCCGGTCGAGAGGTCCATCACCGTGTCAGCGCCGTAGTGGACCGAGGTGTGCAGTTTCTTCAGCTCCTCGTCCACGTTGCTGGTGACCGACGAATTGCCGATGTTGGAGTTGATCTTGCATTTCGACGCCACGCCGATGCACATCGGCTCCAACTCAGGATGGTTGACGTTGGCCGGAATGATCATGCGCCCGGCGGCAACTTCGTCGCGGATGAGTTCGGGCGCGACCTGCTCGCGTTCGGCGACAAAAAGCATCTCTTCGGTGAGCAGGCCTTTGCGCGCAAAATGCATCTGCGACATGTTGGCGTCGCCGCTGCGCGCAGCCTCTTCGCGACGCTTGGTGATCCAGTCGGCACGCG
Organism: uncultured Acidobacteriaceae bacterium; assembly: GCA_963763725.1. Classification (GTDB taxonomy): domain Bacteria; phylum Acidobacteriota; class Terriglobia; order Terriglobales; family Acidobacteriaceae; genus Bog-257. The sequence goes on along the minus strand of CAVXQI010000012.1, from coordinate 40,708 downwards.
GCTTAAGCGTGCCATTTCCCTTGCTGCCGTTGGTTGCACTCATGGCTTCGGAATCTCCCAGAAAACGATTATACCGCCGCCAATCGAGCTGAGGATTCGGTGGCACAGGTGGACTGAATTCTGCTCAGTGCAAGACCGAAGATTCAGATCACTGCTGTTCCTCCCATCTTTGCTTTACAATTCGTCGCAGATGAGACTTCTGCCATTTGCCTTGCTGTCTTTCGCCTTGCAAGTTGCCTGGGCCTCCCCCAGGAAGGCACCTGCAGTCCCAGGCGATTCCGTTCATAAGGCAAGTGCAGGGTATCGGCCTCGGGACACCGGGGCAAGCACCAAGCGGGGCGAAATCCTTGTTGCTCAAAGCTCCGCTCCTTCTCTCGATAGCACCGCTAACGGGCAGAGTCCCAGCGGAAACAAAGCTGGAGAGCCCACCCAGACCGTCAAGGTAAGCGACCTCCCTCCCCTATCGATCGCCAAAGATTGGAGCGACCGCGCTTACTGGCTCTTCACATTTTTCCTGGCCGCCATCGGTGGACTCCAGGTTTTTCTGTTGTGGGGGAATTTGCGAGCCATCGAACGCCAGGCCATCCAAATGGAGCGCCAGACTGGGATTCTGGAGAAATCGGTTGCGCTCGCCGAGAAGAATGCAGAAACGGCGAGGCAGAACATAGAAATGTTCGTCAGCCGCGAGCGGGCCCACCTTCGCGTGGAAGTGATGCCGCTGGAGTGGCCACTGCAACCGGGCCCCGCAAAGCTGAAGTATAAAGTCACGCTTTATGGCGCGACGGAGGCTTACATTACGAGCTCGTGCGCTCGGGCTGAAATCATGGATTCACTGGAACCGTTGGATGATGCGAAATGGTGGCCGGCAATGAGCATTCCACCGGTAATTGGCCCCAATAACAGAGTGGTTGAAGGGGTCGCTCAAGGCATATTTCCCAAGATGACTTTGGAGCAGCCGGACATCGACGCGATTGATGCGGGAAAGAGGTTTATCCATTTTCGCGGGTTTGTCCGATATGAAGATGTGTTTGGAACGGAGCGATCGACACGCTTCCTGCGAGTTTGGGAAGTCGCGAAAGCTCGCAACCCGGATGGCACACGCTCTGCTCACTGGGGCAAACGCGGCAGCCCAAAGGACAACTCGGAAACCTAGACAGCTCGGAATCCTGCGCGCTAGCTCAGCCTCGCCCTTCGTTTCCCCAGCCAATACAACACGACTCCACCACAGAGCAGCGCCACGCTGAGCGCGAGGATCTTTCCGACCGCCAGCAGCTTGTTCGGTTCACTCGCCTCGGGGACCATCGAGCCTAGAATGACCGCGCAGGTGGTCACGAAGCCTACGGTCGCCAGCGCGATTGCAACTGGCTTTCCGCCGGGAACACGAACCACGCCCGCTTCGACCGGCTCACGTTGCAGGCGAACCATCGCCGCGAACATGAACAGATATGGAACGAAGTTCGTAATGATGGTCATGCTCACCAGCACCTGATAAGCACCGGGGACGGTGCTGCCGAATTGTCCCAGCACGATGAAGAGCACGCAACAGAGCGATTGCACAATCAGCGAAACGTAAGGTGTGCCCCATTTCGGATGGATCCGGGCGAATGCGGGCGGCAGGAATCGATCGATGCCGGCAACGAACGGAATGCGCGACAGGGACGCCAGGTAAGCGCCCACCCCGCCGAGATTGGAGATGCAGATCAGCAGCGCTACTGCCGGTCCCAGCCCCCTCCAGCCTACGCGATCGGCGCTGCTGGAGATCGCTTGCATGATGCCTTCAAGACTGTTCAGTTGGCTATGCGGCAACACGACAAGTATCGCTACGGTTCCCAGTAGGTAGCCGGCGGTGATGAGTACTCCGGCGACCACGAGAGCGCGCGGGATGGTGCGTCGCGCGTTCTTAATCTCCCCGCCCATGAACGATGCCGACTCCGCGCCACTGAATGCATAGAGCACTGTGGACCAGACGCCGATGCTCCCCCAATGCAGCCCAGGCGTCATCGACGCTGCGGAGAAACTGGTAGCCGAGCCAAACTTCGCCCACGCCAAAACTCCGACAATGCAAAGCAGCGCTACCGGCAGCCAGGTCCCGATTGCCCCCAGGTTGTTTAGCCACTTGCCGATATTGAGGCCGACAATGTTCAGCGCGAGCGCCAGCCCAAGCCCCAGCAGGGAAAATGCCATGAAGAATGCGGCATTGCCTTGCAACCCTTTCCATTTGTGGCCGCCGACATAAAGCGCGTTGCTGGCCGCGAAGTAGAGCACGGCGGGAAAATATGGCAGGTTGCTGGTCCAGTAGATCCATCCGGTCAGAAAGCCCGCGAAGTCGCCGAAGGCGCGCTTGCTCCAGACATACATGCCGCCCTCTTGGGGATAGCGCGAGGAGAGTTCGAGTACGCACAATGCCAAAGGAATAAAGATGGTCGCCAAGCCGATCAGCCAGATCACCAGCGTGCTCGGTCCCGCGCTGGCCGCAACCGCAATCCAGCGCAGGCTTAGCGTCGCGACCACATAGAACATCACCAGGTCGCGCAGACCCAGTACCCGCTTGGGTTGCGGGGAAGTGCCGTGCGGTGGCGATGGGGGACTGGTGGTGGGGGACGATTGCATAGTCTCAGGTCGATTTGAAGGGCACGGCTCCGAAGTCCTCGTCGCCGAAGGAACTCAAGTTCCCTCTGCGGCTAAACAGGTTGCTGAAAAAGTCGAAAGCAGATCCCTCGCGCGCTGAAGCCCGCTTCGGGGTGACAAAAATAAACAACTTATCGGCACGACTGAAGTCAATTCCGCGCTTGACGCAGGGGATGCGGTTCCCGTGTCGTGTAGATATCACCGTCCACATAGATACCATCCTTGTGGCAGATTGTCTTGTGTTCAGCCAGAACTCCAGCATCTTGCAGGGCTCTTAGCGTATCCCGCTAATTCATCAGTCATATTATCGTCAACATCCTGCGAGTCGTTCTCGCTATTGTACTTTGCCAGAGTTCCAGACTTTTCTTCTTCAGCGTCGTAGAATCGCAACTCACCCCCTCGCTGCTTGTTTCCTTTTTCTTCCTGTTTCTTTCTTTCTTTTTTCCCTTCTTTTTTCTGTTTTCCTTCTCTCGTGCTTCCTTTTTTTTTCTCTTCTTTCTCTTCTTTTCCTTCTATCTTCTTTCTTTCCTTTATCTTCTTTTCTTCCCTGTTTCGTTTTCTCAGTTTCCTTTCCTTTCTTTTTTTTTCTCTTTTCTTCCTCTTTTTTTTTTTTTCTTTCTTTCCCTTTCTCTTCTTACTTATCATATAAGGTGTCCTCACACAAACCCTGCGCTAATCGAGTTTTTCAGCAGCTTGTAGGGCCTGCTTATTGCAATCCTGACGGCGCAGCTAACGTAGGCTGTGCCCCTTCAAAACCGCAGCATCCGCTGTCACAACCGCCAAAAAACCCGGCAGAATTCCTCGGTCATAGAGGCAAACAATACCGGTAGAACTCCTCGTCGCGCTTCCAGCCCAAACTTTCGTACAGTTGTTGCGAAGCATGATTGTCGATCGCCGTCTCCAAAGTCAGGCCGTCGGCTTGCGTGTCCTCTGCCAACTGATGGGCACGCTTCATCAGAGCGCGTCCTACGCCCTGCTTCCGCGCGACCGCATCCACGTAGAGGTCATTGAGGATCCATTGTCGCGTCAGGTTAACCGACGAAAATACCGAATAGAGATGCACGAAGCCGACCGCTCGCCGGTCATGATGAGCAACGAACAGGACCGACTCACCTTTGCTCAAGCGCGCGAAGAGGAAGCGGCGCGCCGCCTCCAAGTCAGGAGGCTTCTTGTAGAACTGCCGGTAGGCATCGAAGAGCGGCGCGACCTCGCCCACATCAGCCGGCGTGGCCTGCACAACTTCCAGAGAGTCTGCTGGGGAATGCATGGGGACAAGGAAACACGACCGCGGCTGGCCGTCAACCCTTTTGTTGAGCCCCTGTTCGTAGCAAGTGAAATGTCCGGTTTTAGTTCAACGTACCAAGTTTAATCCCACCGCATTTTAGGCGGTCGACTTCCAGTCCCCGCTACAATGGCGGGGAGATGACAGACTATTGAAGTTGCCAGCCCGTATGGGTAAGCATTCCCCCTGGCATCGGTCATTGCGAGGATCGAAGCCCAACCAAGCGGGTTGACACTCGGCAAAACATCGCTAGCTCCTTCCCGCCGCTTCCACCGACGTCGTCGGATCGGCGCCCTCCCACGTCTGGTCTGATGTAGGTCCGTACACCGACGGTACAGGTTTGTTCAGCAGTCGTAAATAGACCGTGAGTTGGGTGCGGTGATGGGCGCTGTGCAGTACTCGGCGCCAGAATACCCAGACCCGCTGACGAGTGAGTCCGAAGAAGGGGACGTCTTGCATCCACCAGTCGGCGGTCTGCGTAGCGAAAAACGCGAGTCGCGGCCGCGCCAACTGCTCCTTGCGCTGAATGTAGGCGCTCAAGTCTTTGCTCTTCGGGAGCACCTCGGCGGCGGCCGGTTCGGGTGTACCCACAAACTCACCAAAGAACCTGCGCTCGGATAGCAGTTCGTGGTTCAGGATGTCGGCGACGGTTGACGACTTAGGATGTGGCCGAAAATTCAGGTCGGCTTGCGAGAAACTGCACCACACCGAGATGACCTTGTCGGTCTCGCTGGCGTAGGTGTCGAGTAGATGCTGGAAGAGCGGATCGGTGGCGCGCGGAACATCCTGCGAAGGAATGGCAACAAAATCGTAGTGCATGATGCAGCCTTTCTATAAGCAGTTTCACGTCGGGTATGTAGGCGATGGTGGAGCACGCCTTTCAGACGTGGATACCTGCCACTACTTCCTGGATCGCGCTTTAGCGCCTGAGGTAATATTTCCGTCACCTCAGCGGCTAAAAGCCGTCTCATGTTCGAGTCTTAACTGCACCGCTTCTACCCCAGCGCACGCAAAAGCGGCGTGTGCTGTGGACCCCGGCGCTGGAAGCGGTGCTCCCCCGTACCCACGTGCAAAACTGTTTTGACCGCGCCATACCGCAAACGCAAAGGGCGCGACTAGCGCGCCCTTCGAAGCAAACACAAACCTACGTACTAATTCTCTTTGCAGCGCTTCTTCTGTACGTACTGCTGCAGCTTGCCTCGCTTTTCCAGCGCGATCAGATTATCCAGCAACGGATACTTCGCCGTCGGATCGAAGCGCTGGATGGCGCGATAGGCTCGCAGGGTTCCCGCCAGTCCGGCCGCCTGAATGGTTGCTGCGTTCTTTTCCTCCGGATGCTGCAATAAAAACGCCGCCTGCGAATAAACCATCTGCATGCGCAATTGGTTGGAGTATGTGTTGTTCACTTTGTCAAGCGATTCCAGCTCTTTGCAGCAGGGATTGACGGTGAAGTCCGGGACCTCTACGATCCACTCGGTCAGCCACATTCTTTTTTCCAGGCCATCTTTGGCGAGCGGATTCTCTTCCAGGCTGCGAACGTACTCGACGGCGCGTGCCCGTTCTTCTGCGGTGGACGGACCCCGCATCTTCGCCACGGAAGGAAGCGATGCCGCGCAAATGACGACGATCAGAACTGCCAAAAGTTTGCGTACCATAATGCCTTCTCCCCTTGAAGTGCACGGGTGGCCAGATGGGTGTTGAGATGATACTCCGGTTAGGGGTGGCTAAGGCAAGCGGGAAGTGAAATGGTCAACAAACAACGCTGCAATTCGTCCCTTTGAACCAGCGTCTCGTCCCAATTCGACATGGTGAATGACTGTGGACTCGGCGGCGAATAGAATGCGCGCATTTCGTGCCATAATCTTCCCAGCGGTTCTGCCTTATGAAACAAGTGGTTCATGCCGCGTGCCCGCATGATTGCCCTGACGCTTGTGCCGTGCTCATAACGGTAGAAGATGGGCGCGCTACCAAGATCCAAGGCGATCCCGAGCATCCCATCACCCGCGGTTTTCTGTGCGCGAAAGTTGCGAAATATCTTGACCGCGTCTATTCGCCCGGCCGCATTCTCTATCCCATGCGGAGGACGGCGCCGAAGGGTACGCATGGAGACGGCGCGTTCCGGCGCATCACCTGGGACCAAGCCTTCGACGAGATTGTCCCACGCTTAAAGAAGATCAGCGCAGACTACGGGCCCGAAGCAGTACTGCCGTACTCATACGGAGGCAACATTGCAATCCTGAATGGCGCCTCGATGGACATGCGTTTCTTCCATCGCCTGGGCGCGTCGCAATTGCATCGCAGTATTTGCTCGCAAGCCGGCGGCGATGCCATCATCTCGATCTACGGTCGCAAGATTGGCACCGAGCCCGAACAATTTCGTCACTCCAAATACATCATTGCCTGGGCCGCCAACATTCACGGCAACAACGTTCATCTTTGGCCGTTCATCGACGAGGCGCGGCGCAACGGAGCCAATCTGGTCGTGATCGACCCGTATCGCACCCGCACGGCTCGTCTTGCCGACTGGCACATCGCGATCAATCCCGGCACCGACGTTGCCCTCGCTTTGGGTTTGATGCACATTATCGTTCGCGATGGTTTGCAGGATCGCGAATACATCGCGCGCTATGCCGACGGTTTCGACGAGCTGCAGAAGCGGCTCCCCGAGTACACACCCGATCGCGTCTCGCAATGGACCGGCATTTCTCGCGACGACATTGAGCGCCTGGCGCGCGAGTACGCCACCACGCGTCCTGCGGCGATACGCCTGAACTATGGCATTCAGCGTTCGCAGAACGGCGGCGCTGCAGTTCGCGCGGTGTGTATGCTGCCGGTGATCACGGGATCGTGGAAAGAAGTTGGCGGTGGGTTGCAACTGTCCACCAGTGGTGGCTTTCAACTCGACCGTGCCGCGATGGAGCGCCATGATCTGATGCTCAAGAGTCCGCTGGGGCGTCCGGCTCGCATTGTAAATATGGTGCAACTCGGCAAAGCATTGACGGAACTGGGCAATCCTCCGATCAAATCTCTGGTCGTTTACAACTCGAACCCCGCCGCAGTATGCCCCGATCAAAACCTGGTCAGGCGGGGCTTGGAGCGTGAGGATCTTTTCACCGTGGTTCACGAGCAGTTCCTTACTGACACCACCGACTTCGCCGATCTGGTTCTGCCGGCCACGACGTTCTTCGAGCATAAAGATCTCGTACAGGCTTATGGCCACTACTATCTGCAAGTTTCGCAGCCGGCGATTGAGCCGCTCGGCGAGTGCAAGTCCAACGTAGAGTTCTTTCGCGAACTCGGGTTGCGCATGGGATTCGAGGACGAATGTTTCCGCGAACCCGTTGACACGATGATCGACACGGCTTTGCAGTCGGGCGTGCCACAATTGAAGGGTATCGGCCGGCAGCGGCTTGAGCACGACCCCTACGTACGATTGAACCTGCACGGTGACGAAAGCGACGGTCCGTGGTTACCCTTCGCAAATGGATTTGATACACCAAACCGGAAGGCGCGACTCTTCGACCCAGCGTTGATCGCGCACGGCATGGATCCGGTAGCTTCGTTTGTCCCGCCCGCGGAGTCGCGTCATCGCCAACCGCCAGAAGACTTCCCCTTGGAGCTCCTGGCTCGAAAGGCCGACAATTTTCTGAACTCCACGTTCGTCAATCTGCCCAGCCTGCAGAAGATGGAACGGCAGCACGAACTGGAGATCAGCCGTGCCGATGCACAACTCCGCGGCATAGCGGATGGCGACCGTGTTCGGGTGTACAACCAACGTGGCGAGATCTTCTTGCGTGCTCGGGTCGATGGCGCGGTAGCCACCGGTGTAGTTGGCGCCCAATTGGGTTGGGCAAAGCTATCCGATGGCGGTCTCAACATCAATGTGCTGACCTCGGACAGACTTACCGATCTTGGGGGTGGTGCTACCTTCTATTCCACCTTGGTTGAGGTCGAGCGAGTTCTCGAAACTTCCTGCCAAAGCGAGGGTTAGGGTTGCCATCTGTCGCAGACGAGCACGGCGATTGGTTTCCGAACCGTTGTAGCCGTACCGTATAATTGCGCTTTCATTAACCTGTACTGAGGTTTCGTCATTTCTTGCCATCTTCAGGTAAGACCCGCGGCCCTGTTGGCCTGCGGTACGCGTTGTTGCGCCACAGCGATCAGTCTTTTTTTCGCTTGCATCCTTCTCGCAAGCACGTGCGTGGCCCAGCAAGGCGTGATCGAGAGCATCGTTATCCAGGGCAATCGCCGGATTCCAGCCGAAACGATCCGGGCGCGAATGTTCACCAAGCCGGGTGACGTTTACGACCAGGCGGCCCTGGAGCGCGATTTTAATTCCCTATGGAATACCGGCTATTTCGACGATCTACGCATTGAGCGCGAGCCATCGGCCAAAGGCTGGATCATCCACGTCTATGTCAAGGAAAAGCCGACCATTCGCGAGATCAAGTACGTCGGCTTGAGTTCGGTCTCGCAGAGCGACGTGCTCGACAAATTCAAGGAACGCAAGGTCGGACTTACCCAGGAGAGCCAATACGATCCAACGAAAGTGAAGCGGGCCGAAGTGGTCATCAAGGAATTGCTGGCTGCACACGGCCATCAGTTTGCGACCGTTCGCTCGGAGGTGCGCCCCATTCCTCCCGCCGCTGTCGCCCTGACCTTCGTAGTAAAGGAGGGTCCCAAGGTGAAAGTGGGAAAAATCACCTTTGAGGGCAACAAGGCCATCAGTTCGCGCGAACTTCGCGGCGCCATGAAGAACCTGAAGCCCATCGGTATTCCGCACTCCATCTTTTTGGAAAACCTTTTTGCCCGCACTTACGATTCCACCAAGCTGAGCGAGGACGCCGAACGCGTTCGCTATTACTACCAAACCAAAGGCTACTTCAAGGCACTGGTTGCCGACCCTAAGACGCAAATTCATGACACCAGCGGCGTCAAGTGGTATTGGCCATTCAAGTCGTCGCCCGGCAAAGCCGTCGATATCACTCTCCCGGTCGAAGAAGGCGAACGATACCGGCTGAAGGAGATCACCTTCAGCGGCAACAAAGCGGTGACCAATACGGCGGGCTTGCGCGCTCTTTTCAAGATTAAAGATGGCGAAATCTTCGACACCGAAGCCATCCGCAAAGGGTTGGAAGGCCTGCGAAAAGCCTACGCTGCCCTTGGCTACATCAATTTCACGCCTGTCCCCAACACCGAAGCGGACGATGAAAAAAAACTCATCAGCCTGCGCATCGACGTTGACGAAGGAAAACAGTTCTTTGTTCGCCGAATTGAATTTCAAGGCAATACGACCACGCGCGACAAGGTCATTCGCCGCGAACTGGCGCTGGAGGAAGGCCAGGTTTACAACGGCAATCTCTGGGAGCTGAGTTTGCTGCGCTTGAACCAACTGCAGTACTTCGAACAGCTCAAGCCCGAGCAGGACTCCGAGATCAAGCAGAACGTTCAGGATTCCACGGTTGACATCACCTTAAAGGTGAGGGAAAAAGGCAAGAACAGTATCGGCCTCACGGGTGGCGTCAGCGGTCTGGCGGGCGGTTTCATCGGCCTCAACTACACCACCAACAATCTGTTCGGCAAAGGCGAGAGCTTGTCGCTGCAGTTCCAGATCGGCCAGTACCAGCGCAACGAGACGGTCGCATTTACCCAGCCTTACCTGTTTGACCGGCCGCTACAATTCGGCTGGTCGGTGTATCACAGCAGCTACAACTACAATCAGGCAGCCCTCACCTCCATCCAGCTTAACCAGACAGTCGCGCTGCCGGCGAGTTACGAAGCCCTGCTGCAGAATTTTACCCAGACGAGCACGGGTGCGACCACTTCCCTGACCTATCCCATTAAGCGCTCATTTAAGCGGGTGGGCATCACGTATTCGATCGACGATTCATCGGTTACCACGTTCAGCGCCGCCTCGGCGGATTACTTTCAGACTCTTGCATTCCGCGGCATCTCCGGCCCTAACGCTCTGAACGGTATTATCACCAGCAAGGTCATTCCCAATTTTTCCTACAACAAGATCGACAATCCGCAACGCCCCCACTCAGGGCAGAGCTTGTATGTGGCCACCGAATTTGCCGGTCTTGGCGGCAACGTGAATTACATCAAACCGGTTGCCGAGTACAAGAAATTTATCCCCGTCCACAAGGGTCGTAATACCTTGGGCTTCCGGGTTTTGGGCTCGTGGATCGCGGGGTACGGAGGCCAGGTGGCTCCGCCCTTCGACCGCTTCTATATGGGCGGCGATACCGACATTCGCGGGTTCGATATTCGCGCCATCTCCCCAGTTGCTTTCTTCCCCACCGCGGTGACCATTCCGCTACAGAATCCCGACGGAAGCACCGTTCCGCTGGATCCGTCGAATCCACGGCGCGGGGCTTACAACATCACCATTCCGGTTCAACAGATCATCTTTCCTGGTGGCGACACCAACCTGGTCAATAATATCGAGTACCGTATTCCTGTCGTTGGACCCGTCACCATTGCCGCCTTTGTGGATACTGGACTCGACTTCATCTCCAGTCAGTCGCAGTTACGGATTGCCGGACCCCAGGTCACCAGCCTGCAAACTACGGTTTTTGGCTGCCCTTCCTTGACCGCCAGTTTCACTTGTGCTGGTGGCTCCACGATCCCCTTCTCGCCTGAGCTCAAGCCGGTCTCGGGCACCAATTACCAGCCGCGCATGTCAACCGGACTGGAGTTGCAAGTCATCATGCCGGTGGTGAATGCGCCATTTCGCATCTATTATGCGTATAACCCTCTGCGCATTGACGAAACTGTCAATTCGCCCACCCCAATCACTCGCAGCATGTTCCCTGCAGGAGCTGCGGGCGACTACACCTATGCGCAAGCGGTTTCGATTTACCAGCCGAGCTACCTCTTGCGCGAGCCACGCAAGACGTTTCGCTTTACTGTTGCGACCACGTTCTAATCGTTCGCCAATACTTGGCGACAGCCGCCGTTCAACCTTTGATGAACAAAACCGGGAAAGATTTCCAGCGCCGTGCGGAGCTGCGGGCTAGCGAGTAAGGAATGCCACTGGATCAGCCTGTGGTCGTGCAGGTGAACGATACCCCGGGGGATGGAGTCGCCGGAGCGGCGGTGTATTTCACCGGGCCATCCGGCGTGAGTTTTACCCCAGCCGCTGCGCTGACCGACTCCGGTGGCCAGGTCACCAGCACGGTCGAACTCGGTCAATAGGCGCGACCCTACAAGATCGTGGCCAGCAAGCGCGATAAATCGGGAAAGGCGGTCGAAGTTTGGACGAGATCGCGCTGGGTTACCAGCAGACGGTGGGAGCCCAGCTCAACCAAGAGTACTGCGTCCGTTGCCATGACCCGGAGTCCACGCCACAGCGGGTGTCAAACATGGACAATCTTTCGGTGAAGCCGCACCCGTTCATCGAGGGCGACACTCTCAATAAGCTGAGCGATGCAGACCTGGTCGCCATCATCAGCCATAGTGGCCCCGCACTGAACAAATCCCCACCAATGCGGCCTTTGGAAGTATCCGCTCTCCAAGAGCGACATCGCTGCGCTGGTGACGTACATTCGCGCCGTGCCTGACCCAGCGTACGAAGCCGCCATGCTGGTGTATGCGCAAAAATAAGCCGGAGTTGACCACATTCATGCCGGAGAAGAAACTGCTGTAATGAAGTTGTCTCACATTATCGCGGTCCTGAGTCTTGTGTTGGGAACAATGGGCTCCCTGCCGGCGCAAGTTATGACTCCGATGGAGTTGTCCGATCCCAGTGCGCAACATCTTCAGCAGCGGCACCTCAAGACACTAATGACGATCGGAACCGAGATTGAGGCGCACAAATTTCCCTATCCTTTCTATTTCAGCCGGGTCCTCGACGTCGATCTTTCCAAGATGCAAGTGGCCGATCAGCGCTCCATTCGCTTCGACATCTACAAGGGTCAAACTGTACTGGAGATTACCGGCAACTACTACGCCGCCTATTCAGCTGACCGCATGGATTCCTACGCGCGCTTGAAGGAAACGTTTCAGAGCGTTGTCATGCCGATACTGCAAGTGGAGGTCCCCCACTTTCCAGATGACACCGAATTCTCCGCCTTTGCTATCGAAGTTTCCCACCATGTTCGGCAGAAGGTGATGGGCGTCCCCTCGGAACAGCCGGAGAACGTCACGGTCATCATACCTGTGCCGGTTGCCCAGAAATTGGTGGATGCCAAGACCGACGACCAGAAGCAGGCCGCCATCCTGGAAGCGAAAGTGTTTCTGAATGGACAGCCGTATTCACTGTGGTTGCAAGAGGGCGCTCCCTCGGAAGAATGGAAGGAAAAGTTCGCGCCGCCACCCCCGACCAAGAAGCCGGTCGAGAATGCAAGCGGTACGCCGAGTCCGGCCGCATCGACCAGTCCCTCTGTGTCCGCCAACCTGATGAAGACTTCGCCGACGCCAATGCGAATCTTCACTCCCGAGTCTTTGGCGAAGCTGCAACGCCAAAACGATGATGCGATCTCGCGTATGACCAGGGACCTCGATAAGGAAGCGCATTTCTTGCCATATGCGGCTCCCACCTTTATCGGATTCCGTCAGGGCGCCTACTTGCAGCTCTCCATCACAACCAACCTAAATGCGGCCGCGGGAACTTCTCGCTACAAACTGGCAGCCTTGGCCTTCGATGAGCATATTTCTCATCTGGTGCGTCCGGTGTTGAATTACTTTCTGCAAGATCCGGATTTCGACGGCATTGATTTCAGCAGTATGGTTCACGTTGCCGACGGCTCGAGTCCGGAGGCGGTGGAATTCTTCTTTCCCTTCCGCATGATGCGCTGTTTCGCCTCTTACGATTGCACTGGCCAGCAACTACTCGACTCGGGAACCGTAGTAATCAATGGCGAGCGCGCTGCCCTCGATCTGCAAGTCGCCGAGGGCAAAAATTAGATCAGTTTCCGAATCAGAGCAGCGTACTGATAAGCCCTCATGGCTACGCATCGCAGCTACTTCATCGTTCCTGCCTTCTTTAGAATCTCGTCGGCAAAATAGTTTTCTACCGAGGCTTTATCGCGGATAGATTCGTAGTAGGCCGCTTTCAGCAACTGTTCCAGACGATCGCGAAGCTGCTCTCGTATCGCCTGTTGCACGCGCGGGTCTTTGAGTTCGCGCTGACCGGCTGCTTCCTTGCTGATCAGCTTGACAATACGGTAGCCGTAAACCTGATGACTGTTGGGATCGGCCACTGGAAGCACGGTTGTGTATTGTCCGGGCTTCAGCTTGTTAATCGCGTCATAGGCGATCCTGTCCGACTTCAACGACGATTCCGGAACGAAACCCAGGTCGCCGCCGTTCTGTGATGTCTCCGGCTGCTCCGAGTAGTTCATGGCTACGGTGGCGAAGTCTTCTCCACTATCCAGGCGGTTGGCGATCATCTGGATTTTCTTGCGCGCGTCACCCTCATTCTGCGCTTTCATGGTCTTCACTTGGGGGTTCGGCTGCGTGGTCACCAGGATCTGCGCTAGGTGATACTGGGGCTCGATCAGGTTGAATTCGGCCTTATGCTGATTGTAGTAATTGGTGATGTCGTCGTCGGTAATGTTGATCTTTGACGTTACTTCCTTGTTGAGCACCTTGTCCACGGTGATGGAGCGACGCAGATCACGCTTGAAATCGTCGAGCGTGAGATTACGCTCCTTCAGCCGTTTATCGAATTCCTCCTGCGTATAGGGCGCCTTGATCTCTGCCAGCTTGCTGTTCACTTCCTCATCGGTTGCCAGCAGCCCGAGCTTTTCGGCGCGCTGCATCAGGATTTCGTTGTCAATGAGTTCGCGCAAGATGCTCAACCGCAAGCTGTCAGCCTGCTCTGCGGCGGGCTTTTGCGGCGACTGGGCGGTCTGGTTATTGAAATATTTCTCTACTTCGGTGCGGGTAATCTTGCGCCCGTTCACGCGCGCCATCACGTCTTCGCCACCCTGCTTGCCGGAACAGCCCACGCTCGCCACTAGCGCAACCAGGCCCATTGACAGCGTGGCTACCATCGCGAGACTCGCCGCACGCTTGCGTTTCAATTTCAAACTTGCTCCTTATGAGATCTGCCTTACAGAGTCTCTCCCCGCCTATAAAGCCATGCTCTTCCGAACCAGGCCGCGTCCTATTTATTTGGTGCTGGTTTATTTGGTGCTGGCGGCGACGCTGCGGTCGAGGCTGGAGTCGGCGGCGGTGGCTGCACTCCCGCAGCCAGCAACTGCTGGTTCAAGGCCGCCTTCACCTGGTCGGCGTCCAATGCCCCCTCCAGCCGTTCTCCGTTGACGAACATGGTTGGGGTCGCGCTCACTCCCACGGAGTCACCCTCCGCCATCGAGGACTTCACGCTATCCGCCTGGGCCTTCACGCATGCTTGCAGCTTAGTGGCATCGGCGCCATTCTTCTTGCCGATATCCAACGTGAGGCGGTCCAGTTCACCGAATGCCTGTTGTACGTCCTTCTGAGGACCGCTGATCGCGTGCTGATTGGCATGAACATAATCGGCGAACTCCCAGTACCCTTTGCCGCTCTCTTTGGCCAGGCAATTGGCGTCGTTGGCAGCGTGTATCGCCCACGGATGCATCGATAGCGGATAGTCTTTGTAGATGATTTTTATTTTGTCGCCGTATTGCGGCAGGATTTCGCTCATCAGCGTGCTGTGCATACGAGAGCAGAAGGGACATTCGAAGTCGTCGAAGTTTACGACGGTGACTTTGGCGTCGGGATTTCCTCGCACGGGACGGCCCGCCACGTCGATTTTCTTCATTGTCTCGGCATAGGGATCCTTGGTCAGGTCCATCTTGGTCAAACGAATCAGGCTCTTGTCGTCCTTCGAAAGAATGAAGTTGACGGATTGCGATTTTCCTCGGGCGCTCAACGTGATGGTCAGGTTGTCGTAGTTAGGAAACTCGCTTGGCGTTAGCGGCCCCAGCTTGATGTCCACATCGGGAGGAATATTGAAGTAGGCGCGAACCTGCCGCTGCACCTTTTGGGTCACGTCGGGAGAGGCGGAAGTTGAATTCGACTGCGCCGAACAGCCGGCGCACAACAGTAGCAGCAAGACAGCCAGTCGTCTCGAGAGCAAAATGAAAACCACCTTCGAAGTAGAACCTGAACCTTTGATTATCTCACGGCGGGCGGATTCCCAGCACTGACGGGCTGGATCTATGGTTGATAGGCAAAGCTGAAACGTCTATCTAGAGATCGGCCTTCCCGGCATCTTTTAGCAGCGTGTCCACCGGCAGCACGGCGTTCATCGAGCCCGACCGAAATCCTTCGAGATCGAGCGTCACATAGGTAAATCCCAGCGCCTTGAAGATTCGCGTGAACTCAACAGCCATTTCCATGGTCATGGCTCGCGGCAATTCCCCGCGGGCGATTTCGATGCGTGCGATTTCGCCGTGATGACGCACGCGCACCTGGCGGAAGCCAAGTTCGCGCAGCGCCTCTTCACCCCGCTCGACCGCAGAAAGTGCCTCCAGTGTCACCGCGCGCCCATACTCGATCCGGGAAGACAGACAAGCCGATGCGGGTTTGTCCCATATGCGCAGTCCGGCTTCCAAGGCGAGTTGCCGGATATCTGCCTTGGTCAATCCCACTGAAAGCAATGGAGCAGCCACGTGATGCTGACGGGCTGCTTGCTGTCCCGGTCGGAAGTCGGCTTGGTCGTCCAGGTTCACGCCGTAGGCAATGGCATCGAAGCCCAATGCCTGCCGGTGCTCTTCCAGTACGGAGAACAGTTCGTCTTTGCAGTGATAGCAACGCGCCCCGTCGTTGCGCAGGTATTCAGGACGACTCATCTCTTCGGTAGCTACCACGCTCAGCGGGATGCCTTGTTCATCGGCGAACGCAACCGCATCGCGCCTCTGCGAACGCGCCAGGCTGGGAGAGTCGGCCAGCATCGCCAGCATCTCACCGCCCAGCGCGCGGTGTGCCGCCCAAGCCAGGAACCCGGAATCTACTCCGCCGGAATAAGCCACTAGCAATCGCCGGAGCGATTGCAGATGTTCCACAAGGGCGCGCGATTTGGCGGCAAGAACTTCGGCTTCGAAGGGAAGATGGGAATGCGCCACGGGCATTGCTCAATTGTAAGACACTTCCCGGGTGCAGGAAGTTGCGCGTTAATACAGCCTCTGCAGCCGCCGAATAGTGCCGAACGAGCCTATGTTGGCAAGGCTGAACGAGAAGCGATAACTGTTCTCTTGGCTGATGGTGGGAGCGAAGGCATAGCGCGAATACTCGAAGGTGACGCCACAGCAGTCCCAGTTGTAGTTGGCTTGAACAGTTGCCGTCTGGACGTAATGAAGGCGGGAGTCCACTGCCACAGCCGCTGCGCCACTCAACCCCCTTTGGCCGATATTACCGTATTGCAGTTGCACGCGATATTGGTTGTAGATAGAGATCCCCAGCGACGGCTGACCGGAGATAGGAGCTGTTTCCGCCGGCTCAAGCATATAGGTGTGGCCGCCCGCCACGTACCACTTGCCGGCATCGCCAAGCCTCTGGCCAATTAACACGGTGCTGGCATTCACTTGATGGAGGACTGGGTCATAATCCAGGTCCCATTGGAAGTCGGTTTGGGCATCCTGCACCCGCAAACGGGAGATGACGGGCGAAAAGTGGCGCGGTTCCGTGAGAAACGCAATACCCGAGAAATCTACAGTACTGTCGAACACATTACGCTGCCCGGGTACCAAGGCTCCGCCAAAAGTGGGATCGATGAAATACTTCTGCGCGAGCTCCCAGGTGATGACTTCACGCGCCGGACCTTGCTGGTCATCGCAAGTACCGGGTTCCGTCTTGCCGGTGGCCTTCTTGGCCACGAGGTCTTGTCTCCTGAGTAAGCAGCGCGTACTTTGGATGTTGAAAACATTTCGCGGTGGACTTTGTTTTCTTGGCGAAGAGACGGTTGACCACGCCGTATTCCACTTCGTCGGTATCGGCCAGAATGTCGCGCTGATCGAAACGAATGATCTGGCTGAAGTTGTCGATGCCGGTCTGGTAGCGATAGACGACTTGCGGCTCGACCGTGTGCTTTATCACATAGCCGAAAAGTTTGCGATCGAAGATCTTCGATAGCGTCGGCGGCCGGACCTGCATTGCCGCCGCCAGAACATTGCGGTTGATCGGATCGCTAATCGCCTCGCCTACCGCCACTCCCCCTCCGCCCTTTAGCCGCTGTGTGTAATAGGTTTCGCGCACCCCAGCCTCCGGTCGAAATGTCCAGCCATGAAGAAATTTGGGGAACGAAATGGAGGGATGGGCGTCGACGCGTCCGACTACCGGGGCGGTATCAAATCCTATCTCGTTCCTCGAAAGGCCCTCGGCAGCTACGTCGTAGGCATACACCAGGCCGGAACGGCTGAAAGGGCGTTCCACCGAGGAAAACTCGAGCGTGGGAATGTGCGCGATATCGATCACCTCTCCTGGAGTGGTGCTCTGGTACGACTGGTAGAGCGAGGACAAGAAGCCCAGTGAGTACCCGTTCCAGTTCTTGCTGAGGAACCCCGTATTGCGGACCTCGGAGGTGATCGATTGGCCGATAAAGCCCTGGGCGAACGCCAGACGGAACAAGAAAGAGCTGAGGTAGTCAGCCGAAAGCACCCCGCGAAATCCGTCGGGCAGCATGATGGAGCCGTTGGCTCTGAGTTCCTCGCCGCCCTGTTTCTGTCCGGCACCCGCTTGGCCCTGAGGAACGCCTTTCTCGTCGATCACTCCGAAGTATTCGGCCTTGAACTGATAGTTGTAACCGATGGAGCGAAAGACGCCATGTTGGGCCCATCCTCTTGCGGTGTAAAGCGAGGCACCTAAGGTGGCGTCGTTACTGCGATTGATGGCCCAATAGAAAGCGTCTCCCAGAATGGTGCCCCGGGTGTTGGACACCCCAGCAACGGGCAGGAGAAATCCGCTCTGGCGCCCAAACTCAGTCGGGTGTTGCACCCACGGAAAATAGAAGACGGGAACGCCACGGATGCGCAAGGTGGAGTGATGCATGGTGGCTTCGTCACCCATTTCCACATAAGCGGTCTTAGAGTTGAACTGCCACTTGGGTTTGGGCAACTGGCAGGAGGTAATGTAGCCGTGGTTTACCTTGTAATGGTCGGGGCCAAGTTTGTCCACGACCTTGCCGGTGAAGAAGAAAGGAGTCGAGGAAGTCAGGAATATGTCTTTATTCTTGACCTTGACTCCGCTTGATCCGATCACGTCGTAAAAAATTCCGGTGTCACGGCTGACGTCGTAGGTGGCGTGCGTGGCCAACAAATGGTCATTGTGGGGTCCGCCATCGAAGACTACGTGTCCGTTGGCTGTGATCTGCCCCGTGGTGGAATCGTACGTGACCTGGTCGGCGTGTAGGGTGTAAGTGCGGAAGCGCATCACAACGTGGCCGCGAGCCTTGTAGATGTCCTGGTTTTTTTCCTGTTCGTCGCCACGGATAAGCACCTCATCGCGCCCCAAGGTAGTGTTCATGGATGGACGCGGAGGTCCCAACTCTTGCTCGTTGCCGCCCGACTGAATTACCTGCTGAATGACCTGTTCGGTTTGTTTGTCTTCCTGGCCGCTATCGGTTTTTACCGACACTTGGGGCTTGGTGGCAGGCAGTTGCTGGGGAGAATCGGCATCGGAGGCTGCGTCGTCTGGCACTTGTGTTTTGGCGGGCGTCGCGGGAGACGAAAGCGACTGCGACGAACTTGATTGCGATGCAGCTTGCACTTGAATGGACGGCTGCCCCGGCGGACGCAACTGGCTGGTTAACACGGCGGGCAGCAGAAATAGATGACATGCCACCAGCGCCGTGATAATCATTCGAGTGCGGGCAATCATCGAGAAGCGGGTGTCCCCTTGCCGGGTTCGATTGAATTGAGCAGAACCTTGCAACTTAGCACGTTGCCTACGGAGAGGTAAAACGCATCCGCTTGCGCTGGTTCCACGCTGCTCTGGATTTTCTTCTAAACCCGCTCGGTGTCCACTGGTTGCGCCATGCTCGTGATCGGGTACACAGCTTTGCCGCGCCCCATGGACGCGAGCGGGCGGCCTCTTTTCCTCATTTCCGTGCATGATCCACCCTTGCTTTCTTGCGTAAAGCGCCACGCGCTTACCAGAAAGCGGGTAGAAGGAATAGTCGCGCCACCACATGACCGACCAGGGAACCGTGCGTTCTGAAGCATCGGGAAATTCGTCGCTGCCCGCCAATGACATCTGGCGAAAAGAAATTCACGCTCGCGTGGCCGGTTTTCGTACACGTCGCGGACGCCGTATCGAGGGAGCGTACAGCATGCGCTTTCCGTTCCCGCCGCCTGAACCTGACACCTGCGGTTTGGCGACTACCGCAGCCGGAGGCGACGGAGTCCGCGGAGCGCTTGCTTGCAGACGATTCGGCCAGCGCGCCGCAAATCCCTGCAATCGAAATTTCCAGCCCCCAGATCTGCGACCTTGCGCCGGAACGAGCCGCTGCAGAGTCCGAGATAAAGCCAACGGAGCCAGAGCTGCCGTCAGCCGCAGGCTCAGCGCTTCCCGAGTCGCTAGTTGACCCTGAGCCTCGGCCGGCCCCTTTGCCGCGCCCCAAGGCGCAACGCAAGGTCATCGCCTTTCCGCACCAGGCGTCGGGCGCTCCAGACATGGTCCATCGTCTGGCCGATCCAGTTCTGCCGGAACAGCCGCGCATTCTTGACGTACCCGAAGAATTGGAAGCGTTCGCCACTACACCCTTTCTCGATGGCCTGCAATTTGGGCCCAATACTCAGCCCGTTATCGCAACCCATGCGGACAATGTCGAGCTTCCTGCCCGGCCCGCCGATAAGGCGCACCGCCTGTATGCGGCCTGCGTGGATGGCATTGTGGTAGTTACGAGCACCGCTGTCTTCGCAGCCACAGGCTACAAGATGCTGCCTAACCTAGTGTTCACCAAGCCAACGCTATCGACGGCTGCCGCACTGCCTTTCCTGCTGTGGGCCGTCTATCAGTACCTCATGCTGGTTTATGGCGGAGCCACCGCAGGCATGTGTGCCGCCAAAATTCGGCTCAGCACTTTTAAAGGAAAATCGCCAAGCCGGCGTGAGCGTCGCCAGCGCGTCCTGGCGCTCTATTTCTCCACGGCTTCGCTCCTCATGGGGCTGCTTTGGGGGTTCGTAGATGTGGATACCCTCTGCTGGCACGATCGCATCAGCCGAACCTACCTGATCGATCGAAAGTAGGAGGCAAACTCGGTTCGGGGGATCGACCCGGCTGCCCCACCGGCTTTGAAGAAACGGGCCTGAAATCTCGTGCCAGCGCTCCACTGCATCCAGGTCGTTCAGCACGCCGGCACAGAGGCCGCCGAGTTTTGGTTCCCTAGAGTCTTTTCCGTAAATTTCGCTTCCGTGGTGTTGTTTTTCGTCCGTTACGGCTGGGGCACCCTTCGAGACGCCTCTGCGAAGCATCGAATTATTGAAGCTGCTCGCCAAATTATTCAAGCACTGATCGCGAGGTACTAAAGGCAGTACACTCTAAAGGCAGCAGTACACTGATGTAGTCCGGTTGCAGGATTCCCGCGAACCGTCGCACGAACCCTCTATGTCCACACAAGCCGAGAATCTGCAGCGGCCCGCCATCAAAGTCTTCGTCGCCACCTCGGTGATGCTGACTTTCATTTCCTTTTGGCGGGCTGCGGCCATTGTCCTCTCCGACCTGGCGATCATCGGCATACTACGTTGGCGGCGATGCCGAAAAAGTCATCGGCAAGAGCGCTCCCTGGTTCGTGCTCGCGGTCATGCTCTTCAGCTACGCGGTGCGGGCCCTCTACATCGAGTCCAGCTCCATGTTCGTCCGCGGTGGGGTCTATCGCGTGGTCAAGCAGGCCATGGGCGGGACCCTGGCTAAGCTTGTCGGTTTCGGCGCTGCTGTTCGATTACATCCTGACCGGCCCCATCAGCGCCGTGGCCGCCGGGCAATATGCCGCTGGACTGCTCGACCGACACTTCCATCATCTCGGCTATAACATTCACGTTCCGGAGAATTCGTTTGCCGCCGGCTTTGCCGTGCTAGTGTCTCTCTATTTCTGGTGGCAGAACATCCTGGGCATTCACGAATCCAGCGAACGCGCCATGCAGATCATGAAGATCACCACGGTGATGGTGGTGATCCTGATTGTCTGGTGTCTTGATCACGCTGGCCAAACATGGCGGTCAACTGCCGCCGTTGCCGTCGCCGGCGGACATGCACCACAACAAGGAATCGTTGGGCTGGCTGCTGGGGACATGGGCCGAGCGGGTTTCCGTCATCATGCTGCTGGTCGGCTTCGGGCATTCGGTGCTGGCCATGAGCGGCGAGGAATCGCTGGCCCAGATCAATCGCGAAATCGAGCATCCCAAGCTTAAGAACCTGGAGAAAACCGGGCTGGTGATCTTCCTCTACAGCCTGTTCTTCACCTCGCTGGTTTCGTTCTTCGCGGTGATGATCATTCCCGACAAGGTGCGGCCCGAATACTTCGCCAACCTGATTAGCGGGCTGGCGATGAATGTGGTTGGTCCCTATACCTTGCGGCTCTTCTTCCAGGGCTTTCGTGGTGATCGTGGGCACCCTTATGCTTGTCGGGCGCGGTCAATACCGCCATTGTGGGCGCCAATGGCGTGCTCAACCGCATGGTGGAAGATGGCGTCCTCACTACCTGGTTCAAAAAACCGCAAAAGCGTTATGGCACCAGTTTTCGCGTCATCAATTTGATCGTCGGGCTTGCAGGTCCTCACCATCGTCGCCAGCCGCGGCAATGTGTACCTGCTGGCTTCGCTGTATGCCTTTGGCGTGATCTGGAGCTTCTCCTTCATGTCGCTGGCGGTAATGGTGCTGCGCTACAAGAGCCCGGAGAACCGGCAGTGGAAGGTGCCGGGCAACATCCGCATCCGCGGGGTTGAGGTACCGGTTGGCGTCATCTTGATTTCGGTGGTGTTATTTTCTACCGCCGATCGTGAACCTGCTGACCAAGCAACTGGCGACCATCGCCGGGCGTGCACGTTCAGCGTGGTGTTCTTCATCGTCTTTACCGTCTCCGAGCGCAGACAGCTGCGTACCAGCACGCCAGGGCGAATCAGGACTCGAGCAGTTCAACATCGCCACGGATCGAGAACTTGAGCGCGCAGGCCATGGAGGTGCGGCCGGGCAACATTCTGGTCGCCGTCCGCGATCCCCGCAACTTGTACTACTTGAGGCAAGTGCTGGCCAAGACGGACACTACCAAGACCGACGTGGTGGTGATGACCTCGCGCGTCTATCACCGTGAGCACTCCTTCAGCGGCAGCGAAGTGGTGGACACCTCGGAGGTGTTCAAGAAGTATGAGCAGGAACTGTTCACCGCGGTGGTCACTGCCGCCGAGAAGGAAGGCAAGCATGTTTCGCTTGCTGGTGGTGCCCACCAACGATGTTTTCGAAAGCATCGTGGCCACGGCGCAGCGCTTGCATTCGTCGGTCATTGTCTGCGGCTTGTCGAACAAGCTCACGGCGGATGAGCAGGGCAAACTCACGGGTGATGCCTGGGAGCGGCTGCCGGAACCGCGTCCCCGGCTGCGGCTGGTGGTGGCTCGAGCCCAACGGCACCAAGCACGAATACCTGCTAGGGCCGCACCTCCCGCGCATGCGCCAGGAAGATGTGGACCTGCTGCACGGTCTGTGGAAGGAAGTGACCAGCGACCCGCGTTATCGCGAGCTGCACCATTACCACGTGCTCAACGTGGCGCTTCAGGAGATGGCCGAGCGCATGCACAACGGCGCCTACCACGACGAGGTCATGAGAGAAATCTTCGAGGAGATGCGCCGCAGCAGCGCGGAACCGGTTGCCGACGATGAGGCTCCGCCGCCGTCGCCGACGTAGCCTAGGCGGCCATTTGGCCTGGGATTGCCGATTCCGGGTCGGCCACGACTTCGGCAGGTTGGCCCGTCAATAGCGGCTCGCCTCGACGGATGACCCGTTCCAGCCACCATCCGGCCCCTTGCGAGGTGAGTACCGCCAACAGGACTAGAGTGGTGTAGAACGCGGCATTAATAATGCCGGCGTCAAATGCCACGCTGGCCAGCACAATTCCCGGACCGCCGCGTGCATTCAGAGCGATAGAAAGATTCAAAGAGTCGCGCCAGTTGAACCGGGCCAGCCGTGCGCCAGCTCCTGCGGCAACCAATTTCAGCGCGCAGGCTGCCGTCAAGAAGATTGCCAGCATGGCAAACGAGAAGCTCTTGTTCAGGTCGAGCCGGTAACCCACCACCGCAAAGTACACTGGGATAAAAACCGCGAAAGAAAACTTGCGAATCGCTTCCAGCGCGTCGGGAAAACGCTCGGCATCGGCGATGATGCCATAGCCTGCCAGAAACGCCGCAAACACCATGCTGATTCCCAGCAGCGCAGCCACTCCGGTGTAAGCAAGCAGAACCAGCACGATGTACGCAACCGGCGAGGCTTGGCTCAGTACATTCCAACGGGCACCGTTTAGCAGGCGCAGTAGCTTCGGGGCGAAACTAAGTCCTGCGCCAAAGTAGAGCAATGTCGCCATGACGTGGGACGCAATCTCCCCCTGCGGCACTGCAGCAGCATGCGCAAGAGCGGTGGCAATCGCTAACACGGCCCAGAGCACGATGTCCTCGAGGACGGCGACGCCCAGAACCAGCCGTGCGAACCGCGTGTGCAAAATACCGAGGTCATACAAAATTTTCGAGATCACCGGAATCGACGTGACTGCAGCGGCAATACCGACTACCAAAACGAGCGAGACGCGCTGATGGGCCGTGCCCATGAGCGAATTCAACGGCAGCCAGCGCGAGATCAGCAGCACTATCACGAAGGGCAGCGCAGTACCGACCGAGCCCAGCCACGCGACTTGGCGGCGATCGTGCGGAGTGAACAGGCCCTTGGTCTCCGCACCCGAGACAAACATCAGCAGCAATAGCCCGAGGTTGTAGAGAAATGCCAGCACAACATCATGCTTGGCCGTGCCATTCGAGGCCTGTGCTGGAAAAATGATATTGGCTGCGACCGGTGCGAAGTGGCCCAATATTGACGGTCCGAGCAGCAATCCCGCCAGAATCTCGCCCACCACACGAGGCTGGCGCAGGCGCGTAAACAGGTATCCGCAAACGTGAGCCAGCGCGATCAATAGAAAAAGCTGTACGGTAATCAGGCCGAACTCGTGATTGGACATAACACAGGCAACGCAACCTGGAATAGGATGAGAATGGCTGAGGCTGCGCTGCCTGGTTGACGGCAGGTTTCACGATTCGCTCCCACCTTCAGCTCTTGCTAACATCAAAGGGTGAGCCCTGCTTCGCAAGTTCGTGTTCGCTTCGCTCCTTCTCCTACGGGACAACTGCATGTCGGCAACGCCCGCACTGCGCTCTTCAACTGGCTGTTTGCCCGCCAAGCTGGCGGCGTCATGGTGTTGCGCATTGAAGACACTGACGTCGCGCGCAGCGAGACGCGTTTCGAAGACCAGCTTCTCGACGATCTGAAGTGGCTGGGCATCGATTGGGACGAGGGTCCCGATGTCGGCGGCCCGCATGCCCCCTATCGCCAGAGCGATCGCCTGGAACTGTATCGCGAGCACGCCGAACGGCTGGTAAAGGAAGGCAAAGCCTACCTCTGCTTCTGCTCGCAAGAAGAATTGGAACGTGACCGCGAGCGAGCTCTGCAACACCAACAGCCGCCGATCTACTCGGGCAAATGCCGCGGGCTCGACCCCGAGGAGAGCCAGCGCCGTCGCGCTAGCGGCGAAGCAGCGGCGATTCGACTGCGCATTCCTGGGCGCCCCATTCGCTTTCACGACATCGTGCATGGCCAGGTCGAATTCTCCAACGAGGTGGTCAGCGATCCCATCATCCTGCGCTCCACCGGCATTCCCGTTTACAACTATGTTGTGGTCGTGGACGACGCCCTGATGGACATCACCCACGTCATTCGTGGCGACGATCATCTTTCCAACACGCCCAAACAAGTGGCGCTCTATGAAGCGCTGGGATGGCCGGTGCCGGGTTTCGCGCACCTGTCCACCATTCTGGGCAGCGACCGCGAGCGGTTGTCTAAGCGGCACGGGGCAACGTCGATCGCCAATTTTCGCGAGATGGGCGTGCTGCCGGAGGCCCTGGTCAACTACCTCGCACTGCTGGGTTGGGCGCCTACTGGCGGCACCCGCGAGATCTTTTCATCCGCGGAGCTGATCAAGGAATTCTCGCTGCAGCGCGTCACCCCCTCGCCCGCGGTCTTCGACATGGAGAAGCTGTACTGGCTCAACCGGCATTACATCAAGCAAAGCCCGCCAGAGCGCATCGAGAAGCTCGCCGGGCCGTACTTCGTCCGAGCCGCGTTGATACCGACGGACCCATGCGTGCTTGTGGGCTCCTGGTTCGGCAAGGTGGTTGCGCTGCTGGTCCCATCAGTGGACAAACTGGAGCAGCTTCCCGAGCGCGCGGGATTGATATTTCACTACGATGCAGCATCTGCGCTGGCTTCTCCGGATAACGCTGAGGTGCTTGCTGCGCCCAAGACTGCGGATGTCCTTGCGGCATTCGCACAGCAGGTGGAAGACAATACATCCCCGATGACCCCGGAGCGCTTCAAGGCAATCATGAACGTGGTGAAAGCCAAGACTGGCGCGAAGGGTAAGGATTTGTTCCATCCCGTTCGGATTGCCCTGACCGGCTCACACTCTGGCCCGGAATTCGACAAACTCATTCCCATTCTCGAGGAGGGCTCGCAGCTCGATCTTCCGCATCATGTGATGAACATACGCGAGCGTCTTGCGGCATTTGATGCCGTACGTGGCCAATAAGAGGCAACCGCGGATTACGCGGATCGGCGCGGATTCCGGCGTGAAACAGAGTCAGCTTCAGCCGGCGAGGGATCTGCTTTTTCAAGCTCCGTGGCAATATTTGAATGGTTTCGTAGGCTACTCGCGTCAGGCGTGAGAAAATAGAAGTGAGAAAGCTATGACTGGAATTCAGTTCGTTACGATGAGAAGGGTCGCCGGGTCGCTGTCTAAATCGATCTGAAGAAATACGGAGCGATTTGGGAAGACTTCCGGGATGCTCTGTTTCCGAGTCGCGGCGCAAAGAGAAGGGCGTTCCTTATGAAGAGTGCCGGGCGAACCGTGAATGATTTAGACGACGCGCCACTCGCCCACCCGGATCCGCCACTGGTCGCGATTTCCCGTGAGCTTCTTGCATCCCGGGGGTCAGGGGTTCTCTGCCAACGCCCTGATCTTGCTGTCAATACAGATAAACAGCGCATCATCTAATGCGTCCGAGTTCCTTCTGGGCTGAAGACTTGAGGTGGAGCGAGTATCTAGCCACGGGAGCGTGGGCGTTTCAGTCTCGTCGCTCACCGCCGAGAAGTTTACGAGCCCCTAAGCGAATCGACGCAGCGCAGAATCTTTCCGTTGGCGCAAGCCTAAAGTCAACTTGCACCTGCCGAAGTCCTTCCCCCACCGCGTTCAACGTGCGACAATAGAACTTCCTTCCTCGCCATGAACCCAATAGATAGTGCTACCAGCCTCGCCAACGAACCCGCTATCACTCCAGAGATGCTTCGCGACCACGGTATCTCAGCGGAGGAATACGACCGTCTCCAGAAATCGCTGGACCGCGAGCCTACGTTCACCGAACTGGGCATCTTCAGTGTGATGTGGAGCGAGCATTGCTCCTACAAATCTTCGCGCGTGCATCTGAAGCGCCTGCCGACGCACAGCCGTCGCGTCGTGCAAGGACCGGGAGAAAATGCCGGCATCATCGACATAGGCGATGGCTGGGCTTGCGCCTTTAAGATCGAGTCGCACAACCATCCTTCATTCATCGAACCCTTCCAGGGCGCTGCCACCGGTGTCGGCGGCATTCTGCGCGACATTTTCACCATGGGCGCGCGTCCTGTGGCCATCATGGATTCGCTGCGCTTTGGTCCCATCACACAACCCACCCTATCGCCAAATGACGGCAATAAGGGTGGGGCACTCTCGATTGACCAGGCCACGCTGCACAAAAATCACTCCGTGATGGAAGGCGTGGTGAGCGGCGTCGCCTCTTATGGAAACTGCTTCGGCGTTCCCAACGTCGGCGGCGAGGTGAAGTTCGAGCGCTGCTACACGGGAAATCCGCTGGTTAACGCCTTTGCGCTGGGACTGGTGCGCCGCGACCAGATTTTCTATGCCAAGGCTGCCGGTGAAGGCAATCCGGTGATCTATGTCGGCTCCAAGACTGGCCGGGACGGCATTCACGGCGCCACCATGGCGAGCGAAGAGTTCAGCGAAGACTCGGAGGCCAAGCGTCCCAACGTGCAGGTGGGCGACCCGTTCCTGGAAAAACTGCTGCTCGAAGCCTGCTTGGAAGCCATGCAGACCGGCGCGGTTGTCGGCATCCAGGACATGGGTGCGGCGGGCCTGACGTGCTCCACTTGCGAGATGGGCGGGCGCGGCGGAGTGGGGCTCGAAATCGAGCTCGACCTGGTGCCGCAACGCGAGACCGGCATGACCCCGTACGAGATCATGCTGAGCGAATCGCAGGAGCGCATGTTGCTGGTGGCCGAAAAGGGCCGCGAGGATGAAGTCTTTCGTGTCTTCCAGAAGTGGGGACTCGATGCAGTCACCATCGGCCGCGTCATCAATCAGCCCGCCATGCGAGTGTTGGAGCACGGCAAAGTGGTTGCCGAAATTCCCAACGCCGCCCTGACCGACGATGCGCCGCTATACCGTCGTCCGCTGGAGCGCTGGGAGC
This sequence comes from uncultured Acidobacteriaceae bacterium, assembly GCA_963763725.1. Lineage (GTDB taxonomy): Bacteria > Acidobacteriota > Terriglobia > Terriglobales > Acidobacteriaceae > Bog-257. The sequence goes on along the minus strand of CAVXQI010000012.1, from coordinate 13,098 downwards.
CCCCCGTTTCGCGCGACGTTCTGGCGAATATTGAGTTGGGCCGAAAGACGGAATTCGCTGACGAACTGAAGCGATTGCTCGCCAGCCCGAACATCTGCTCCAAGCGCTGGGTCTTCCAGCAATACGACTCCATGGTGCAAACCAACACGGTGGAAGGCCCAGGCGGCGAGGGCGGCGTGATTCGCATCAAGGGCACCCAGCGTGGCCTGGCGATGGCGCTCGACGGCAATAGTCGCTGGTGTTATCTCGATCCCAAGCTGGGAGCCATGCACGCGGTGGCTGAGTCGGCCCGCAACGTCGCATGTACCGGCGCAACGCCGGTCGCAGCCACCAATTGCCTGAACTTCGGCAATCCCGAAAAGCCGCATATCATGTGGCAGTTCTCGCAAACCATCGACGGCATCTCCAAGGCCTGCGAAGAACTTGAAACCCCGATCACCGGCGGCAATGTCAGCTTCTACAACGAGACCCTCGGCGAAGGCATTTATCCGACACCCGTCATCGGCGTGGTCGGAATTATGGACGACGTGCATAAGGCCGTAGGCCCCAATTTCCGCGAGCCAGGACGCGCCCTGCTTGTCATCCGGGGGTCGGAGCCGGGAGATGCAGCTGACGTCGAGGCGGAATTCGGCTCCTCGGAATATGCCAAGGAAATTCTCGGAGAGATTTGGGGCTTTCCGCCGTCGCTGGAATTGGAGAAGGAGGCAGCGCTTCAGAAAGCTGTCGTCGAAATGATTGGCGCAGGGCTGCTGGATTCTGCCAAAGACTGCTCCGAAGGCGGGCTGGCGGTCACCCTGGCTGAGTGCGGATTCGCCCGGGGCATCGGCGCGAAAGTTGACCTTAGTTCACAACGGGTTAGTGCCGGAATTCGTGCTCTTTGGCGAGGATGCCAGCCGCGTCCTTATTTCCTGCGACGGACAAAACGTTGGGAGAATCAAAGAAGTAGCGGGGAAATTTGGCCTCTCTATAGAGCAGATTGGTGATACCGTCCTCGAAAAATTGGAAATTAGCGTCGACGGCGTGAGGACCGTCCAGGCAAGTGTCTCGCGAGTTGCAGGAAGTATGGGCCAGTGCCTTGGAACGCGCCTTGCACGTGGAAACCGAGGAGCGGTTGGTTCCGGGGGCGTTGCAGAAGAGCTAGCGAAGTGGAAAGCGCGGTCGAGATTGGGACGGGTAGTGAAAGCTTTTAGCGGGTTATGCGCAGCGAAGTTTGAAAGGGCACGGCTTCAGCCGTGCCGCAGAAGCGTAGAGAGTTGGGCTTCAGCCCCTGAGGGAACTCGCAGTTGTCTCACAACATGAAGTCCCTCAGTGGCTAAAGCCACCAGTAAGACGGCAGCTTACGGCACGGCTTAAGCCGTGCCCCTTCAAAGAGTAATGCTTGAATAATTTGGGTTCCGCGTCCGACGATTGCAGATTTTGGGCTTTGGCCCTCAGGTGAGCGATGCTGATTCCTTCCGACAAGCTACGCGAAGAATGTGGCGTGGTGGCCATCTATGGCCATCCTGAAGCTTCCAAGCTCGCTTACCTCAGCCTGTACGCGCTGCAACATCGTGGTCAGGAATCGGCGGGCATCGCGGCCTCCAACGGGGAGCAACTTCAACTTCACAAAGCCATGGGGTTGGTATCCGACATTTTCACCGCTGATGCACTGGCCCGCGTTCCCGGCTCGCTGGCCATCGGCCACACGCGCTACTCGACGGCAGGCGATTCCGCGTTGCTAAATGCCCAGCCCATCATGGTGGAGTGCAACAAGGGCAAGATTGCGCTGGCGCATAATGGCAATCTCACGAATGCGCTCGAAATACACGCCCAACTTGAACAGCAGGGCTCCATCTTTCAGACCACCAGCGACACCGAAGTTGTGGTCCACCTGATCGCCCGCTCGCGGGAGCAGACCTTGCCGGATGCGGTAGCCGATTCGCTGCGCCGCATCGAAGGCGCATTTTCGCTGGTGATGCTGACTACCGATCGGGTCTTCGCTGCCCGCGATCCGCGTGGGTTTCGTCCGCTGGTGATGGGACGAATCTCGGGAGAGGCGGCGCACCGCGCCGATACTATCGTCTTTGCCTCCGAGACCTGCGCCTTCGACCTGATCGGTGCCACCTACGAGCGTGAAGTGAAGCCGGGCGAATTGGTCATCGTAGGTCCCGAAGGCGTTCATTCGCGCTTTTATTCGGCCGCCCAGCCGCAATCGAGCTGCATCTTTGAGCATGTGTATTTCTCCCGTCCCGACAGCATCGTGTTCGGTAAGGCGGTGCAGCAGACGCGCGACGCCATGGGCCGCCAGCTCGCGCTGGAATCGCCGGTGGACGCCGACATCGTGGTTCCGATACCCGACTCCGGCGTAACCGCCGCCCTGGGTTTCTCCTACCAGAGCGGCATCCCGATCCAGTTTGGATTGATCCGCAACCATTATGTCGGCCGCACCTTCATCGAGCCCGAGCAACGGGTACGCGACTTTGGCGTAAAGCTCAAGCTGAATCCGGTGCGCAATGTGCTCCACGGCAAACGGGTCGTACTGATCGACGACTCCATCGTGCGTGGCACTACCAGCCGCAAGATCGTGCGCATGGTCCGCGAGTCGGGCGCGAAGGAAGTACACATGCGGATCTCCTGCCCGCCGACCATCTCACCGTGTTACTACGGAGTGGACACGCCTTCCAAGAACCAGCTGATCGCGGCCAACAAGTCGGTGGAGGAAATTCGCGAATACATCGGCGCCGATTCGCTGGCCTATCTTTCGCTGGAGGGCCTGCGCAAGGCGGCCGGTGACGGCGACGAGCATGTCTTCTGCACCGCCTGCTATACCGGCAAATATCCAACCAACATTGTGGAAGTGGAAGACATCGCGCCCGCCATGGCGGGTGATTGATCGCTCGAAATAGTAGGTGATTCAGCGGCCGCAAGTGATCAATGCCCGGCAGATCGCGCTGGGGCGTACAATATTTTCCGTCCGGCTTCCAACAGCGATTGCAGATCAGGTCTTCCCGCCCGGATCGGCCCTCGACGTCTAACTACAGCTGTGCACATCTCGATAACTTTGAAGGAGCACCATGGGTATCTACGGAGTTGCCTTTGAGCCTTACGTCGGACCTTGGGTTGGAGACGGTCCGGTCCTTTACAACGCTTACACCCTCGATCAGGTTACGCAGCTCCTGAAGACGGTGGCTGAGAAGTTTTCCCTGATCACGACCTACGGCCAGGGCACGTTCGTCTGGCAGGGCGTTCCCAACGTGACCGATTCCAACCGCTTCAACATTCAGGCGGCCAAGACTGCCGGCCTGAAGGTCAGTGCAGGCTGTTACCAGATCGGCGCCGACCCCAACACCGATACCATCAATGTCGAATGGTCGAAGACGGAGATCGATTACGCCATCCAGCAAGCCAAGACCTACAACAACGTTGTAGACCTGGTCATCGGCAACGAGTGCATCTGGGGACCGAATTCAACGCAGGCGGTAATCGATCTCATCAACTATGCCAAGAGCAAGCGCGCTCCGCTGACGGCGGCGAACCTGCCCATCACCACGCGGCAGCAGTGGGGCGTGCTGGGCGGCGTGAACAACACCAGTCCGGACTACGCGACCATGCGGCAGAAACTTCTGGCGCTGATGGCCGCGTGCGAGAGCCACGTGTACGGCAACATGTACGCCTATTTCGATCCCAACATCGCCGGCCAGATCGGGCAGAATCCCACGCAGGCTTCCTTCACCCAGGCGGTTACGGCGAGCATGAACAACCAGCTCTCAGGACTCAAGACAGCATTTGCGAGCCAGAACATCGGCCTTGAGATCCGCATTGGCGAAACCGGCTGGCCCACGCAGGGCTCGCAGAAAGACCAGCCCAATGGCTACCTCGCCAACGTGACCAACGCCCAGTGGGATTACCAGGCGATGGTGAACTGGGCAAACTCGAATGGCGTGCCCACCGTCATCTTCGCGGCCTATGATGAACCGTGGAAGGGCCCGGCCGATGGCTCCAACAGCGAGGCGTTCTTTGGCATCTGGAAGGCCAACGGGACCGCCAGCGATCGGAGCCACTACACGCTGAACGGGGTGACGCCGAAGTACAGCATTGGATGAAGAAGGAAAATCGCGCGATCATGTTGACTGCACCGCTGAAGCGGTGCTCCAGTGTGATTAGCGAGTCTCCTCGCTTCGAGATTGCATGTCCATCCGTTCCACATATTGAGCGCGAGCTGGGCTGGCCTCGAATGGATCCGCAAAGTACTGCGTTTCTCGCGCAACCTGGTCGCCCCTGAACTCCATGATGCTCACGGTGTAAGATGGCTTGCCGTCATAGGACAGGATGAATTCGGTGATCCAAAGATCGCCGCCCCCAATGACTCGCTGGACAGTAAAGCGCTTCTGGTTCGGCTGGATAGAGCGGGTGATCTGTATGTTGAGGTGGCCGCGTATGCGCTCGCCTGACTGTGGGTATTCCAGCACCGCGTCCTCGTGATAGATGCGGTGCTCCGTTTCAAAATCGTTGGCATCGGAGGCCGCCCAATGCTGATCCAGTGCCGCACGTATCTGTTGTCTCGCATCTTACCCTCTTGCGCTAGGGGAAAGCTTAAACTGCCGCATGGCCTGGGTTCAAGGGGATCAAATTCGTAGCCTTGAAAATTGCCTCGAAGCCGCTGGATTTGAAACTGGCGGGATAACTGCGATGAAAATGGCGCGCGTTCGCACAATGAATCAGTGACTGATAAGCCCGTGCTGTTTTATGTAACGTGACGCACCGAAGGTGCATGATGCCTGTTGATAGATCGCCATTTCACAAGTAATCGCGAAACCCTTTCAACCTATAGTCCTCCACCGTGAGCCGTTCCCCCTTCGCATTTCTGGCCACACCGGGCTTGCCAGCTCGACGCGCCATATCGGCCCACCTTCGTAGAGCGGACCCTCCGACTTAACGAACGCCTGCGCCTCTCCGGGCAGAATCCACACATGAACATCGGGAGGTTGCTTTTTCAACAGCGGGGCTACCGCTCCGGTCAATCCGCCGAGTTCGAACTTCACCACGTAATGGATGGCGTTGCGGTTTGAAGCCGATTGAGGTCGACCCCCAACTTGCACCTCTGAACGAGGCTGTTACGAAACTCGTGCCGTCCCTCCGGGACTCGCTTCTATTCCCACCGCACCCAGGGCTTACACCCTGGGCTATGATTATTACGCCCTGCGGGCTCTTTTTTTCGACCTACTCAACTACTCTCGTCCCACTGCCATTTGTTCAATTGGACTTTCGTAACCGCCTCTGAAAGCGGTACTTCACCCTGTATAGCTAAGGTGAAACTGCTTTAGCGCCGGGCATCTTCCTTATTCCGCTTTCTTGCCTGCCATCAGCTTCTTACGCAGGTCTTGCACGTAGTGATCGGTCATGCCGGCGATGTAATCGCACACCACCCGGACTGGCTCTTCGGTTTCGCACCTCTCGCGATAGCTGCGAGGCAGGGCTTCATGATACGCAACCAGGTAATCGAATACCTCGGTGACCACTTTCTCGGCTTGGCGCTTCTCCGGTTCGAGCGTCTTTGAGTTGTAGAGAGCGTCGTACAGGAACTCTTGGCCTGGCGACGCTCTGCCTCGATTTCCGGACTGAACCGGCCAGCCGCTCGGGAAAATGTCGCACGTCCTCAAGGCTTCCAACGCCAGCCTGTTGCACGCGCCGCTGCGTGTTCTCGATCAGATCGGTGACAAAGCGATTGAGCACCCGCTTCAAGGCCTCGTTGAATTTCAGCTTGTCGGGAGCCTGGATATTTGCCTCCGCCTCGAGGTAGTACCGCTCGAACACTGGGACCTGTTGGCGAATCTGCGGAAGGCACAGCAGCCTGGCCTCGTAGCCGTCGTCGAGGTCGGCGGTGCTGTAGGCGATTTCGTCGGTGAGGTCGATGAGCTGCGCCTCTAGCGGCGGGCGTTCGTCGAGCAGGTATTCAGCCAGCTCGGGATGATCGGCTTCGCTGTAATCATGCGAGTGCTTGATGATGCCTTCGCGAACTTCAAAGGTCAGGTTCAAGCCGGGAAAGTTGGCGTACCTCAACTCCAGCTCTTCGACCGTGCGCAGCGCCTGCAGGTTGTGATCGAAGAACTCGCCATGACGGCGCATCAACGGTCGAGCGTGCGTTCGCCGGCGTGTCCAAAGGGAGGATGGCCGATGTCGTGGACCAAGGCCAGCGCCTCGACGAGATCGACATTCAGGTTGAGCGCGGCGGCGATGGTGCGCGAGATTTGCGCCACCTCCATGGTGTGTGTCAGGCGAGTACGGAAATGGTCGGAGTAGCGGCGAGTGAAGACCTGCGTCTTGTTTTCGAGGCGGCGAAAGGCGCGGGCATGGATGACGCGATCGCGGTCCCGCTGAAAAGGATTGCGATAGGGATGCGGCGGCTCGGGATAGCGGCGTCCGCGCGAATCCTCCACGCGAACGGCGTAGCTGGCGAGCATAGGAGGAGTGTAGCAGCGCCGCGGATAGGCCGCCAGCAAGAACCCGCCCTAGGGCGTGTTAACACTAATTCGTAATTCTGGGATATGCTGAGGTGCATGGAGATCACCGAAGCGCAGTACCAGCATATTGCCTCCCGCTCTTCCTCGCCAACGCGGCAACGTAAAGATCAAGAACCTGCAACTGCTGAACGCATTGCTCTATGTGGCCGAGCATGGCTGCAAGTGGCGCGGCCTGCCCAAACGCTTCGGACCGTGGCACACCATCTATACCCGCATGAATCGCTGGTCCAAGAACGGCGTGCTGGATCAGGTCTTCGAGCAGTTGCAGCGCGAGCAGGTGGTGCGCATTCGCATCGAGGCCGTGAGCCTGGATTCGACCATCGTCAAAGTCCATCCCGACGGCACCGGCGCGTTAAAAAAAACGGACCGCAGGCCATCGGTAAGTCGCGTGGCGGATGGACCACCAAGATTCATATGGTTGCCGCAGATGCTCGCACGGCCATAACCTTCTCTCTTTCTCCCGGACAGGCCTCCGATACCCTCGAGGGCCGCAAACTGCTGGGTGGTATCGGCCCCTTGCCCGCGCCCCTGCATCTGATCATGGATCGACGCCTACGAAGACAATGCAAACCCTGCAACTGGCACTGGATTTTGGCTTTCTTCCCGTGGTTCCACCCCGCCCGCAGCCGTCTCGATCCTTGGCTGTATGACAAAGCTATGTACCGTCGGCGCAACGAAATCGAGCGACTGTTCCGCAGGCTGAAAGGCTTTCGGCGCATCTTCTCCCGCTTCGACAAACTCGACTTGGTCTTCCTTGCCTTCCTCCACTTCGCTCTTATCGTCGAAGACCTCAGATGATCAGTGTTAACACGCCCTAGGGCACCCGTTTGGCGTTTCCGACCAGGACTGGCGGCAACGCCACGAGCGACAACAGACGGCTGCAAAGGTCACCACAGCCGGAGACAATACGGCCTCGTGACGAAGGCAGCGTCACAACTGCTTCAATATAGAGTGTCGAGCAGAGTCCTTGTACCACGACGCCTACCTCCCAGCACCAAACAGTGTCAGACCCGAGCAGCATCGCAAACAGAATGCCGCGAGTGGCTTATTGCAGTGACGCCAGGGTCTTCTGAGCTTCCTGCGCGTCAGTGCCCTTCAGGTTCAACTGGAGCGCCTTCTGCAACTCTGTCTTCGCGCGATCTCTTTCGCCAGCGCCGCTGAGGGCCATTCCCAAGTGGTAACGGTAGTCAGCCTTCTGCGGATCTCTTTTTCACTGCGTCCTCGGCCAGCGAAACGGAAACACGATAATTACCCTTCTTGTACTGGATCCATGCCAGGGTATCGCTGACCGCCTCATATCGGGCGCGATTTGCTTTGCCTGGGTGGCGAGGCTGAGGGCCATGTCAAGGTTTTCGCCTTGCACGGCGTAAACCCACGCCAGGTTGTTGGCGGCGACTGGATTATGGGAATCCTGCGCCAGGGCTGCCTGGAAGTACTTCCCTGCCGATTTCAAATCGTCCTTGCCGAGATAAAGATTTCCAATCGCGTTATTCACCATGGTGGAGGTGGGCTGCAGCGCCAGTGCTTTCTGGTAGGAGTCCAGCGCGGCATCGGTTTGTCCCATCAACTGGTAGACTGGCCAGCTGCAGTAGTACAGCCATCATCGACTTGGGATCAATCTCGAAGGACCTTCTGGAACTCGGCGATCGCTTGATCGTACTTCTTGGCGGTGGCCAAAGCCGAGGCGTAAATGAAGTGCGCGGAAGCGCGATTGGGGTTGGCGGTGCGTACTGGTTGGCCAGCGCCGAGTGCCTTGGGGCTTGGTTGATACCGAACATCAATGATGATGTAATCGGCCCAAGGCCGCGTCATAGGTCGGATATATCTTTATGGCGGTTTGGAACTCACGCTCCGCCTCGGCATATTTTTTCTGCCCGGCGTAAGCGAAAGCCATGTTGAGGTGGACCATGGGATCGTTGGGCGCCGACTTCTGCACTTCCTGCAGCTCGTCGAGGGCGGCAGCGTAATCCTTGGCGCCGATATCGATGGTGGCATTCAGGAAGTGGGCCTGGGATTGTTTTCATTCAACTTTTGCAAACGTGCCGCGTATTCTCTGGCGGTGTCGTAATCTCCCGAGTCACGATAGGTTTCAGCCAGGGCCTTGAGCACCATCGGGCTCTCCGGTGCTAAAGGCTCTGCTTCACGGCCTCTTGCAATTCGCTCTTGGCTCCGGCCAAATCGCCGGTCTGACGGAGCACCTGTCCGAGGATATAGTGCGCCTGAGGATTCTCGGGCGCGTCGTGGATGACGTCGCGTAGCGTGGTAATGGCCTCCGCGCTATTGCCCTTGATGGCCAGCAGGCGTGCATGGGTGATTCGCGCCATTATGTCGCCCGGGCTTGTCCTTCAGCATGCGGTCCGTTAGCTTCGTGGCGTCGTCGATCTTGCCGGTGTTGAGCAAGGTCTCCACTAAACGAAGTTGCAACTCCTCGTTCTTCGGATCAATTGTCAGACCGCGCTGGTACTCTTTTATGGCGCCGTGGATTTCTTGCCGCCCAGATAGTAATCTCCAATCGCCATCGCCACGTCCGCGGATGTCGGCTGCTTATCGCGCAACTGCTGAATCACCTGTTCGCCATCGGCTTTGCGGCCCTCGTGCAGCATCAGGCCGGCGAGACGCAGATAGGGGATGGGAGAGTCGGGATTGTTCTGGATGGCTAACCGGAAGCCTCCTCCGCCTTCTTGGGGTCCTTCTTGTACAGGTAATAGCCGGCGAGGTTAGCGTAGGCAGCCCTTTGCGGTCAACCTGATGGCTTTATGCATGTCCGCTTCGGCGGACGCGTCCTGCTTCATATAGGCATACAGGACCGCGCGGTTGAGATATGCGTCCACGATCATCTGGCTTCAGACGAGTACCTTGGTGAACGCGTCGACCGCCTCCTGCTGATGCTTCTGGCCCAGCAAGAAGTTACCCAGCAGGACATATGCCTTCCGCATTATTGGGATCGTGCAGGATGACGTAGTTGGCCTGCTCTTCCGCCTTGCCGAACTGATGGCCGGCCATCAACAAGCTGCCCAGCGCCAGCCGGGCCTTGAAGTGGTTGGGATCCAGTTCGACCGCCTACTGAGCTCTTTCTAACCCTTCGGAAGTGCTTCAAGTCCATCTCGGCGTTGGCCAGTTGGTAATGCGCTTCGGCGAAACGCGGATCAATTTGCAAGGCTTTCTTGAATTGAATCACGGCAGAATCGTACTTCTTCTGATCCATGTACTTCATGCCGCTCTCCAAGTACTTACGCTTGGCGACTTCCGGGTTCCGAGTGCAACCAACGAAAAGATTGCCAGCACAGCTATTACAACAAAGACGATGTAGCGGTTACGCATGCCTTCTCCTGGGTCACCGAGGGATGATCTGATCGACGTCACTTGTAATTTGTTTCGCGAATGCGAATGCCCGAGTACGCGCCTGCTCCTCATCACCGTTGTAGATCGGGGTAGTGATGCGGACCAGCGCGGCATCAGTGCGGTTCAAGCGCAGCGCGTCATATACCAAATAGAACTTGCCCCAGAATTCGCTGGCCACTACACGGCCGTGCGCCTGGTACCAATACAACACGAGTTGTTCATCCAAATCCTTGCGAATCACGTAAAGATTGATGGGAACCTTCCGTCCATCATCGAGCGGAAGTTGATAGATGGTCTCCGTCATCGGCGTCCACCCTGCTCCCGGCAAGCAATTCTTGGGAGAGTGAATGCTTTTGCCAGTCCGCTGGCTCCGGAAATATCCGATGTACAAGGTCACCAGGCCTTCGGCTCGAGACATAGCCGCGGTTCAGATAGTCCGTGACTCCCAGCAGGTCGATGGTTTTTTGATCGAAGGGCCAGTTGGCGAACTGTGTGAATCCCGCTATCCCGTTGGGAAACTCGGCAAGCGGCTTGGCGGGCGGAGTGGCTTCTCCATGGGACAGGTAAGCCATTCCAGTGGTTGCACCCACCAGTACCGCAATCATCAGCCAGTAACGGCCGCTGGATTTCATCGACTCACCTTCACTTTGTCCGGCTGGCCTTCTCTTCGGCAGCCATCCGAACCATCTTGCGGACCACAATAGTCAAACTGTGCAAGCCAGGAACAGAGACGTGGCCACTACGAAAATCACCCAGCCGGAAAATTCATGCATGAATCCTTCGGCCGCCTGAGGACCGATGTAGTTCGCCATCAAAGCGGTTATCATCACCCGGGTTCCGTTGCTGATGATGGCCAGCGGCACCATGGCCAGGAATAGGAGCCAGCGCACCGCGGTGCTGCGCTCCACCAGATATCCATATCCCGCCGCTAAGCGCCAGAAGCGACATCAGCGAACGAATACCGCTGCAGGCCTCCACCACTTCCAGCGACATGTTCGGCAGGATCAGCACGTTGCCTTCGCGCATGATGGGGAACAGGTTCAGCATCTCCAAAGTCGAAGTGGCGAATTTCGAGGCCACGAACTGCAGCGGGAAAACGATTTCGTTGTAGATCAGAACAGGTATCGGAATCGCAAACAGCAGGAAGGCCAAGGGAAAGGCCAGGGCACGAAGCAGGGCCGCCGCCGCAAAAATATACGATCAGCCCGCAGATGGTGCCCAATAATCGAGATACGCGCCAGGAACAGTTCCGCGCCCAGGCTGCCCAGAAAGAGCAGCCCGATCGAGAACAATACGATAACATGCCCCATTGCGAGGGACGCCGCGGCACCAGGCGCAGCTTCTCCCGCCGCTGCCAGATCAAGTAAAGCGACAACAATGGAACGAGGAATCCGTGGGAGTAATCGGCGTCGGTGTACCACTGATAAACCAGGTGCCTGAGAACCGGTGCGTACAGCGCAATCAGAACTGCAACCAATAGCAATCCCTGCCAGCCAAAAGGCTTAAGCGTCTGCCACAAGCTGACGACTTGAAAGCGCCACTCTTCCCCCAGCGAGACCTGGTCGTCCGCCGGAGGGTCAAAGCAGTACTCGTCGGTTTGGTGCCGGCCAGCGCCACAGATTGTTACTCCATTTTTATTTCCGCTGCAGTTCCGCTATGGTGTGTGCAATTATTTGGCCGAGAATGCAAGATAGCATACCCAATAACCAGCCTACAATCAAGCATTCTAGTCGCTGACTTTTGCGGAAGCGCAAAACTTTGGACGCATGTAGTGCAAGAGTTTGCACATCCGGTCTAGCCCTGTTCACATAACTTTGCGATTATTGTCCGCCCTAGTTTGAATCCGGAGAATCCCGACTTAGGAGCGCCATTTTCCCCTCCGCACGGCCCGGATTTTTCATGACATTCGTAACCCTGGCCGCAGCGCCGCTCTATGATACCAGCCTGGCGACGGCCTAATGGAAATGCACCAGCCGATCGAAAACGAAAAGTGCGGCCGCTTCCGATGAACACCACCAGGGCCATCTTGACCCCAGGTTCCCGATTTACCTCAGGAATCAGATCGGAAGCCGCGACATAGATGGTTACTCCTGCGGCCACCGGTAATCCATAGCTCACCGCGTGTTTGCCGATAGCCATGGTTAGCACGCCTGCGATGGTCGCCAGCCCCGGCATCACGGAAGCAAACCACGACCTCATCTTTATCAGTCCGCTGGCGAGCATCACCGAAGTCACCGTGAAGCCCTCCGGGATCTTGTGAAGGAAAATGGCGAGGAAGATGATCCAGCCGAGCCATGGAGAAATGAGAAAGCCGGCGGTGATGGCGATACCATCGAAGAAAGCATGGATCATCAACCCGAAAGTACCGACATGCGGCGGTGGGAGTGAGATATTCGTTGGAATGAGTTTCCTCCCCGTAATGAAATGCGGGGTGATGGTGTGTTCAAAAAAGTGCACCAGCAGATAGCCGCCCAGCAGCAGCAAGGGCTCCGTTGCGTCCGGCGAGCGTCAGGCTCTCCGGGCGCATTTCGACCAGCGCAGTCGCCAGCATAAATCCCGCGCCGAGGGCGACAAAATAACGGAGGTAGCTGCGGTCCCAGTTTCTCTGCACGATCACCGCGCCGCCCAAAACGTTGGCCGCGGCAGCCGTTAGACCGAGCAGGATGCTGAGTACGATTGGATTCATGCGCAGCGAGCAGGATAGCAGAGCGGGGGCTGCGATCCACTCCAGAACCCCAATCGAAAGGCTTGTAGGCTCACGCTCGCTTGCTTGGCCGCACTCCGGACGGCCGCACAAAAAGCTACTGTGATACTCCGAGCGCGTGAAGCTTACTCCCGTATTCCGAACCCGCCAAAGAAGGTGGATACACCTGCTTCGTGGAAGAGATTCCTGCAGCGATCTCGCAGGGTGAGACCCTCGACGCGGCGAAGGCGAACCTTCGGGAAGTGCTGCAGCTCGTCCTCGAGTGCCAGCGCGAGCTCGCCGAGAAGAATCTCTCGCCTGAGGCGGTTCGAGAAGTTTTCGAAGTGGCCTAGGCATGAAAGTGTCTATGCCGAACGGAATCCTCCTGCGGTTAATAACCAACCCGGATTCGCCTCGCCTCATCTCACCAGCGAAACTCAAACACCGGAGGCCCCGATGGCGCTATTTTCAATGAAGCTCGAAAACCTACAACAGCTACTCATCAAGGAGCTTCGCGATCTTTACGACGCGGAGAAACAGATTACGGACGCTCTGCCCAAGTTGATCAATGCT
>CAVXQI010000011.1:0-92198 GCA_963763725.1 uncultured Acidobacteriaceae bacterium | reverse complement strand
ATCAGGACCCGGAACTAAGGAAGGCGGTCAGCCAGGGGCGGCGTAGCGAGTTCAAGGATTTCGACTTCAGCGACGTGCCCGACCCGGAAGATCCAGAGACCTTTCGGCGGTCGAAGCTGACATGGGATGCCGGGCCGCAGAGCCGGGAGATGCTGGAGTGGTATCGACAATTGCTGCAACTGCGCAAGGACCATGTGACCGATAGCGAACGAACGGCAGATGCGCAATTCGCTAATGGCGTGTTGACCATGCGGGTTCCGGCGGCAAATCCGGAGATCGTGGTGCGAGCAACATTGGAGCGTGGGAGATGGCTGGACGAAAATCAAGACCGCCATTGGCGCGAGGTGCTGTGGTCGGCGGACGATGGGTACGCGGTGAGGGTGTGGGTCCGATGATTCCCAAAACGGCGCGTATTACAGTCGTCGTGCTACCACGCGCACAGTTGTGCGGGTAATTATTACATGTCAATATGGCGAAAGACAACTATCGAATCTAACCTATTGCAAACAAGCTAGAAATAAATCACTAAAATGGTGGTCACATCCCTCCTAAATGTGCTATAGTAAAACTAGAATTAAAGATTGGGAATTGATGATGTAGATTTCCACCGCCCAGCCAAACAGCTGGGTTTTCGTGTCTTTAGGCAAGGTTGGGTGGAGGGGGCCTGTGTGTCTCCAATTGAGTAGACGTCGAAGAATTCGGTCCGCAACGATACTTCATCCCCGGTATGAAACTTCATATGATTCGACCAGCGGAAAGCATGGATCTCGCGGGCTGAAAGGTTCTTTCTCGGCGGTGCTCAATTGCAGGGCTTGAATGTCTTGCTCCACCCGCCAGAATCTGAGTCGTACAGCGGCGCTGGGGCCGGGTGCGCCGATAGGGAGGGCAGGTCTGAAGATATGTGGGAACCATCTGTCGTCCCTACGGGACTCGGATCCATTTGCCACGCTACCCAGCACTCCGCCTGCGGCTCCGTGCTGGGCTAAACTAAACTCTTCCGCGCCTCCGGCGCTGGATTCTAGCGCAACCGTGCCACCGCGCCAACTCGGAAGCAGTTCTCACATATGCTCCGAAGCCCCGGGCTTCAAGAAGCTAGGCTTGATCAGGGGCTGGCTAAATTTGGCATTACGGACGGCGTGAAGGCCGTCCCCATCAAAGAGCCAGACTTGATCAGGGCTCGCTAAATCTGCTGGAAGGAGGCACACATGCCACTGAAAACCAGCGCGATACCGTCGGGCAAAAAGACGGCGTCGGCTATGCACGGCGTCATCTCCAAACCTAAGCATCCGACAGGAAAGAAGAGCGTGCCACCGAAAAGGAACGGCAAGCCCCCGGCGCCGAGGAAGGCGGTGAAGAAAGCCAGGCGCCACCCCGGGGCCTTTAGTACGCTAAGAGCCCGGCAGCAGGCCGTGGAACGCGCCAAGTTACAGATTTGGCGCCATCTGCAGGAGATAAACGGAGCAGTCATCCGGCTGGCGGAATCAGGGAGTTACCTGGCGGCCCGAACCCTGTTTGAGTTCGCCGGCGTGTACTCTCTGCCCCCGCTAGAAGAAGACGCCGCGACCACCTGCCCTCCGGCTGCCCCGCCTGCTACGGAGGGCGCGCCTTCCAAGCCGCTGGAGAAGACGGCGCCCGCGGTCAATAAGATTGAAGCGTTTCTACAGACCCTGGGAGTCGATACCTTGTCGGACGAGGAGCCTGAACCGGACGTAGCGGCGTGAAACCGCTAAGGAACGCCGGATTAAGCTAGTTGGAGTTCGCCAGGAGGGAGAAAATCTGTCGTCCCTACGGGACTCGGATCCACGTTCCACGCTACCCAGCACTCCGCCTGCGGCTCCGTGCTGGGCTAAGCTATGCCGCGCCTACGGCGCTGGATTCTAGAGCAACCGTGCCACCGCGCCAACTCGGAAGCAGTTCTCACATATGCTCTAAAGCCCAGGCTTTATATCAGGTATTTACGGACCCGTCTCCTTCAAAGCCAGCGCCCTTTCAAAACGCTGGCGTAAAACCTAAAGGTGCGCCCATTCAAAACGCCGCCGTAAAACTGAAAGATGCGCCCCCTTCGAAATGCCGGCGTAAATCGAGTTTTCAGGAGGCTGTTTAGCCAGCGAGGGACCTGGAGTTAGATTTATTTCTGCCGCCGGTGAAGTCGCAGCGTCGCAATACCGATATGTGAGATAGCCACCTTGTAGAATGGCAAGTGGAGTTCCCGCTGCGGCGGCCAGCTCCGCAGAGGAGCAGACTGAGGCATGGACATGACGTGGGTGACCGACCGCATCGCCGTGGGCGGGGGTATCTGGACCGATGACAAGATGATCGAGTTGGTGCGCGCCGGCGTCACTCACGTTGTTGACATGCAGATCGAGTGGGATGACACGGCGCTGGCGAAGCCGTACGGGGTAAAGGTATTGTGGAACCCCACCGACGACGACTTTAAGCCCAAACCGGCGGAGCTGTTGCAGCGGGGAGTGGATTTTGCCTTGCAAGCGCTGAACGATGCGGACAACAAGGTCTTCATCCATTGTGCCGCGGGGGTACATCGCGCCCCCATGATGACGCTGGCGGTGCTGCGTGCCCTGGGCTTTGGACTCGAGGATGCCATGGATATGATCCAGGGCCGCCGCAAGGTCGTCGACTTCGCCGATGTTTACGTGCAAAGCGTAGAGGCATTCATGCGCCGCTACCAGGGCGCGGAGCCGCAGCGCCATGAGGGAAGTCCCCACAACGCCGATATTTTGCCGCCTTCCCTGTAACGAGATAGCTGACTCCTACATTGTAGGACATAAGGAAGCTCTGGTCAGCCTTGATCAGAGCTTCCCTAACTTTTTTTGCAGCCTTACTCATTTCCCGCCGGCCCTGGCCGGCAGCAGAGAGGCATTGCTTATGCCGACCATTAGCCGCCTGACAGGGCGGTTTTTTGCTGTCCTGATTTCACTAACTGTGGCCGTAGCGTTGCTGCCGGCCGCGGCCCTCGGCGAAGCGCCGAAGAGTCGGTCCGATCAAGCTCCTACGCTATGTCAGATCACCGACATCGTTTACCGAGCTGACGGCACTCCCGCGCAAGGAACCGCGCTGATTTCATGGCCGGCCTTCACTACGGCAGCGGGACAGGCGGTAACTCCCGGCTCGCTCACCGTCACTCTGGACGCCAGCGGCGGTTTTAACGCCAGCCTCGCGCCCAACACCGGCGCCAGCCCCGTGGGAACGTACTATCGGGCGATCTTCAAACTTAATGATGGCACCACCGACTCGGAGTACTGGGTTGTGCCCAATACATCCAGCACTACCATCGGGGCCATCCGCAGCAAGCTGGTTCCCGCCAGCCAGGCGGCGCAATTCCTTACTCGCGATTTCGCCGACTCCACTTACGTCGCGCTGGCTTCCACCCAGACCATCACCGGGGTGAAGAGCTTCGCCAATTCTCCTACGGTCCCCACGCCGCAGAACCCCACTGACGTGGCCAACAAATCCTACGTTGATGCCACTGCGGGCAGCGGCAATCTGGCTTCGCCGCCACCGATCGGCAACGTGACTCCCAACTCAGGCACGTTTACCACGTTGAACAACATCCCGAATGCGGCGGCCTTCCCTGGCGGCGATGCCTGCGCCAAGATCAACGCCGCTATCGCCACGCTGTCTGCCGGCGGCACCGTGGATGCTCGTGGATTTGCCGGAACGACACAAACCTGCAACACCACGCTGACTCTCCCAGCCAACGTTAACCTCAATCTTGCGGGTGTCCATCTGACGCTCAACGCCTGTCCTGGAATTAACGTAACCGGACCGGGCTCGTGGCTGGAAGGTGGAAGCGAAGCCACCGTAGGCTACTCTACCGGCTACGGCTCGACGGTTATCAAGTCTGGATCTGCATGTCCAATCGTTCAAGGCATTCTGACTGGGACAGATGGATTGACCATCAGCAATCTGGAGATGGATGGCAATAGCGTTGGCACTTTTGGCGTGTTCCTGCCGATCTCGGGAGATAACACGTTTACTAACCTGAATGTCCATAACTTCACCGCCAACAATGTCTACGCGACCGGCGGGTTGAATAAGCTGCATGATGGTTTCTATCAGCGGGCCGGCTGCGATGGCATTGTGTGGGGTTCGGACGGAACCATCGACGGCAAGATTGAGTCCACCTACAACGGCTGCGATGGGCTGCATGTCGTAGGCGGCGGGAATCAGATCGCGGTCAACACGCTGGACCTGAACACTGGAAGAGGCGCATACCTCGACGGGCGTATTCCCGGAGATTGGGTTGCCTCGACCGCGTATCATCCCGGATGCTACAGCGAAGGAGTGTGCGGCTCGATCACCCCGCATAGCGGGAATCCAGGGAATTACAACTACAAGGTCATCGCCTGCAGCGGCGACTGCAAGAGCGGCACGGTAGCTCCGACGTGGACACAGAGTGGCGGCGCGCAGATCGCCGACAACCACGTGACCTGGCTCGCCACGGGGAATTTGTATGGCAGCAATGGCTATGGCAACCATCTCACGGCGGGTCAGTTCCCGTACAACGGCCTGGAGCAGATCAGGATCGAGGGCGACCCCGCGGCATTTGCGGCCCAGAACAGCATCACTGCGGCTTTCACCAACTCCGCCGGCAACGGTTCCACAAGCAACTCGATGGGCATTCATCTTGTCCGGGCGACGGCCACGGATATCAACGGCGGAAACTATTTTGGAAGCGCCCTGAATAAGAAGAACGACCTTGGGGGCTTGGTAGTAGACAACTCCTTCCACACCAAGATAACCAATTTCACCTGCGAATTCGCCCACCAGAACTGCGTTCACGTGACCAACGGTTCGGGTTATACATCCCTGAACAACGTTGAGGTGATTGACAACGGCGACTCTACTACGGCCGGAGATGGGCGTTACGGTATCTTGAGTGACTCCGGGACCCTCTATACGAGCGAGGGGTCGGGAACGATGGTTGTGGATGAGAGGTCTCCGGCGTATTCCTTGGGAGCAAAGAACTACTCCGCGGGCGCATTTCCTTTCGGCTATCAAAGCAACATCACGGGTAATTCGTATCCCGACAACTTCGGAGCAAGCGGTGGATTTTTATACGAACAAGATACAGGTCACGGCCACAACCCCTACATCCCATTTTTCGACCATCTTGACTTGGGTGGTGGCGTTAATGGATCAGCTTACGCTCCACTATTCCAGTTTAATAATGCTGGGCTAACCTTTTATTCGCCTTTGGGGATTGCGAGTGGGGTCAGCGTTTCCGCCGCCAATGCCACCTTCACTCCCTATCAGATCACCTGGCCGACAACGGCCGGAGCCTCGGGTCAATGCCTGACTTCAGCCGGCGGCGGGACCACTCCCATGACCTGGGGCCCCTGCAGCGCCAACTTGAGTTCGCCTCCGCCCATCGGCAATGGCACGCCCAATACAATCAACGCCACGGCGCTCACTTTCCAGAACATTCCGGGAGTGGAATTCCTGGTCAGCCGCTACGCCAGCATCCAAGCTGCCATCAATGCCGCGTACAACAGCGGCGCTGTGTTGGGCAAGGTCGTCGACGATCGCATGTCTCCCTACACGGGGCCGGGCTTCATTGTGTACGACTCGGTGACATTGCAACTGGCGGCGACTACCTACACCATCAATGGCACGGTAACCTACAACAACGGCAACAATGTGGTTACAGCTGGAATCATTGCGCTGCCCGGAGCGCGGCTCATCGGCGCCAGCACTTCCACCAATCATGGCACCATCATCACCGCCGCCAATGGTCTCAACGCCGATCTGATCGCCACTTCCACGGTCGGGACCGGAATCGCTGGAGCGGCGCAGTGGTGGCACTGGGGCGGCTTTCAAGACTTGCGAGTCATGGGCAATGGCGCGCACCAGACTGCCGGCAATTGCTTCAATATCGAGAACATGGGCGAGACTGCGTTTCTGCGCACCATAGAAGTCAGCGGCTGCTATCGCGATAACATTCTATTCACCGGAGCGTCTGCCACAGCGTCAGACATCGCCAACATCACCACCAACAGCGCGGGGCGCTACGGATTCAACTTCAACAACCTCAGCGGGGTAGCGGTAGTGCATGGCTTGAGCGGCGATTCCAACACCACCTCGCTGGTGCGCCTCAACGGAGGGCAGTCGGGAACGTTGACCATCGTGGGATTCAAGACCGAGGAAGAAATCAGTGGCCAGGACCCGCTGATTACCATCGATCAGACCGGCCAAAACGGAGCTCAGCCCAGCCTGTACATCGTCGGCGGCTACACCTTTGGGCGCAGCGGGGTGAACGATGTCATTAGGTACGTGAACGGGACCGTGGGAACCACCCCGTACATCAGTGTCACTAATTTCTATGTGCAGGACTACGTCAATGCGGTGAACGACGTGGTCAACGGCCGCAGCACAGCCGCCGTCAACATGAACAAAGTGCCGTTCTACTACGGACCCACCGGAGGATTCCTCTCGGGCCAGGCGTTCACTCTCGATCTGAACACTTTTATTCAGTCGCCGCATTCGGGCAATGGCATTCTCACGGAAGTCTTCGGCACCACCAGTTCGAACGAGACCTTAGTGGCTGCCAGCGGCACCTCGACCGACCTGAGCGTGGGGGGCATCGGCTTCCGCATGGCGAACCGGACCACTTATGGACAATCGCCCGAACTGTTCGCCAAGATGACCTATGCCTTCCCCGGCGGAATTCCGAACACCCAGCAGTGGGAGTTTATTCCGGCAAAGGTGGGCGGCGATAGCAGCTCGCGCTGGATTGGCGATCCCAATTACCGCTGGGATGAAGTGTATGCCGCGGACGTCAACACCACGACAGCCACGGTAGGAACCCTCAACGTAACCAACTGCAACGGTTGCGGCGTTGGCACTCGTGTGGTGAGCGGAACCATGCAAGGCGCTACGGGAACTCTTGCCGGCAACGGCACGGATCAAGCCATCTACACGGCGACGCTGCCGGCGGGTACGTTCACGACCCACGGCGGGGTCCACTGCTATGCCAAATGGACTCATCCCACAGCGTCAGGAGCCATCACCTACAAATGGACCCTAGGTACCACAACGTGGGCATACGGCAGCTATACCTCGTCCAGCCTGAACGTTGCGGCGGACATTGAGGTACTTACTATCACGTCGCTCGCATCGCAATCGGTAAACCTCAGCCCGGTGATCGCGGGCACAGCGATCGGCGTCGGCGGCAGCTACGGCAATGCGGGCAGCGAAAATCTGGCCAATGCCGATACCGTCAAGCTCACATTCAACGCCGGCGCCTCCGATCAGGTGAAAGGTGCGACCTTCTATTGTCAGACGGTGGAGTAAGAGCAGCAGCTAGCGTCCTGAGTCACAAGTTCGTCGAATAATTATGCTGGGGCTGATGAATCGAAGCTCCATCACCGCAGGGGGTAAAGAGGAGTGTGAGAACATCTGTCGTCCCTACGGGACTCGGATTCATTTTCCACGCTACCCAGCACTCCGCCTGCGGCTCCGTGCTGGGCTAAACTCTTCCGCGCCTACGGCGCTGGATTCTTACGCCACCGTTCCACCGTGCCAAGTTGGAACCAGTTTGCACACATGCTCTAAAGCCGGCAATTTCAATGTGCCACTGCGGCTCGGCTGAAGCCGAGCCCTTTCAAAGCGACGTGACTTCACTAACGAATTTCTGATTCAGGACACCGGCACTTGGCGACGAGCAGCCAGCATTGACAACTGGAGACTGTCCGCAGGAGCACTTCCGTGGGTAGAAAAAAAGCGACAAAAAACGAGAATGCGTCTAAAGTACAGGCGAAGTCTGCATCGCCTGACGAAGGTTTGTCCAAAAGTGCTGACGCCTCGCCCCACGTCGTCCTTGCGGTGCTGAAGGAATGCGGCGAGAACCTGGATCAACATCCGCAGACCCTCACCAACTGGAGCGGCCCCATACCTCGGGGGATCGAGACGGTTCGTGAGCTGGTCATGCACACCATGTTGAAGATCCGCGACAAGGGCGGACACCTGCTGCGGCTGCGTCTCAATCGTGCCCAGCACGATCTGGAGAAAACCAGCGGCGCGCGCAACATTGTCTTGAAGGCGCGCCAGTTGGGGGTCACGACCTATGTCGCGGCGCGATTTTTCGTCAGCTGTATCACTCGGGAAGGCACCCTGAGCGTGCAAGTGGCACACGACCAGCGGTCTGCCGAGGAAATTTTTCGTATTGTGCACCGGCTTCTGGAAAACCTGCCAGAGTCGCTGCGTCAAGGCGTGCTAGTGACCTCGCGCGCCAATGTCCGCCAGATCGTGTTTCCCCTGCTGGATAGCGAATATCGGGTGGAAACCGCGGCGGACCCCAACGCTGGCCGCGGGTTGACCATCCACAATCTGCATTGTTCGGAGGTCGCCCGCTGGCCGCGCGATGTATCGGAGACGCTGGCTTCGCTGCGCGCCGCCGTGCCGCCCGACGGTGAGATCTTTCTGGAGTCCACTCCCAACGGCGCTGGCGGCACCTTCTACGACGAGTGGCAGCGCGCGCCGCAAACCGGGTACGTCCGCCACTTCTATCCGTGGTGGTGGGACCCGCACTATCGCCGCAAGCGGAAGATCGTTGACTTCAGCGACCAGGAGCGGGAGCTGATGCACAAGCACAATCTAGACGCCGAACAAATCGCCTTCCGCCGCGAGATGCGCGCCAACTTCGGCAATCGTGCGCCTGAAGAATATGCCGAAGATCCTGAGAGCTGTTTCCTCGCCTCCGGCGATTGCGTCTTCGATTGCGACATCCTGGACGAGCGCTTGAAACAGCCTCCGGTGATGGCGGAAGCGAGCGATAACGGCAAACTACTGACCTTCTTTCCGCCCCTGGCCGGTGGTCTTGGTGTCACCGCGAAGGAGTACATCATCGGTGTCGATCCGGCGGGAGGCGGCTGCGAAGGCGATTATGCGTGCGCCCAGGTCATCGAACGCTCGACGGGATTGCAGTGCGCTGAGTTGCGCGGACATTTCACGCCGCAGGAACTGGCGGCGCGGGTGGCGGTTCTGGGCCGCAAATACAACCAGGCACTGGTCGCCGTCGAGCGCAACAATCACGGACACGCCGTGATTGCACACTTGGCCATGAGCTCCGGCTATCAGAACTTATATCCTGGCGGGGGCCCGCCGGGATGGCTCACCACCGCCGCTTCGCCGTCCGCGCATGCTGGAGAATTTCGCCGCCGTGCTGTCAAGCGCATCGTTCCTCTTCGTCAGCCCACGGCTGTTGCAGGAATGTCGCACCTTCATCCGCCATCAGGATGGCACGTCAGCGGCCGCGGGCGGCGCGCACGACGACACCGTGATGGCCATGGCCATCGCCTTGGCGGTGCGCGCTGAAGTGGTGGTGAAGCCGCCACAGTCGATGCGCGAGTGTAATTTCGCAACCTTGCAAACGGCGTAAGGAGCAATTAGCAATTAGCGACTGCGGCGATCAGTGAGCATCGCAGCGTGTTTCAACAATCGTGTGGGGACGGGGGCGCGCCGCCTGGGGCTTCGTGCTGGGCTAAACTCTTCCGCGCCTACGGCGCTGGATTCCTGCGCAACGGTTACGCCGTGCCACTGGCAACCGGTTCTCACACATGCTCTGAAGCCGTGCCCTGACACAAACCGATTTATGAGATGGCTGCCATTTTTTGCGACCGCACACGCCTATGTGACGGGTGACGGCGCAATGGCACCCGGTCCGCGCTAGCATGGAGGCGGAAACTTACTGCGATGGTTTGGCTACTCGCGGACCCCTCGTATACGCGATTAACCGTGCGACGCGGAGGTGATGGCCGTGATGTACGGCCGCAATGGCCGTTGCGGGCGGTTTCCACGACATGCTTGTGGTAGAGACCGCCCTGTCGCTCCCGCCGGGGCAAGGACAAACTCATGGAAGCTCTCTCATAAATGTTCGGGGCGGCGCAAAGCCGAAGCAGCTCAGGGCTAAAATCCGGTCCGAAAACGGCCATTTGCGGCGCGGCCAAAGAGGCTGCTGAAATGCCCGCTTAAGCCGACTTTTTCAGCAGCCGTAAAAGCCTGGCCTCCTTGCAAGACCGATTTATGAGACTGCTCATAGGGGCGGTCTCTCGTGGTTCAAGCGGTGCAACACGTACGCAGGATGCGCGGCGGCGCGCAGAGTCATCTCATGCGCTGTGCCGACGGCTTTTACTACGTCGTCAAATTTCAGAACAACCCGCAACACGCACGCGTCTTAGTGAATGACTGGCTGGGCACGCGTTTGGCTGAGATGGTGGGGCTGCCGGTTCCGGTGGCCGCGGTCGTTAATGTGCAGCCGTGGCTGTTGGAGCACACGCCCGAGCTGCGCATGGAACTTTGCGGGCACCGCACCATGTTCACTGCCGGGCTGTCGTTTGGCTCGCGCTATGTGGTCTCGCCAATCGAAGGTCAGGTTTACGATTACCTGCCCGAGAGCATGATTTTGCGGGTGCGCAATCTGCGAGATTTTGCCGGCATCCTTGCCCTCGACAAATGGACCTGCAACGCTAACGGCCGCCAGGCGGCCTTTTGGAAACGCATGCGGGAGCGCAAATTCACTGCCAGCTTTATCGATCAGGGCTATTGCTTCAATGCCGGCGAGTGGAATTTTCCGGATGCGCCCCTGCGCGGGGTGTATGGGCGGAACGATGTTTACGCTTGTATCACATCGTGGGACAGCTTCGAGCCGTGGCTCAGCCGCATCGAGACTTTCCCCGAAAGCTCACTGTGGCCGCTAGCCGAGGAGATTCCACCAGAGTGGTACAACTCCGAAGGCGATGAGTTAGAACGTCTGTTGGAGCGGCTGCTAACGCGGCGCTCGCGAGTGCGGGAGTTGATCCAGGATTTCAAGAATTCATCTCGAAACCCCTTCCCGAACTGGCGCGAGGTGGTGAATTGAATGAGCAGCTAGCAACTAGCAGCTAGCAACTGGTGCTAGGGTAGAAACGAAAGGCAGAGAGCGCCATGCGCTCGACTGCAGAGCCTAAAGGCCGGATTCTATAAGGCTGCAGTTCGGCACGGCTGAAGCCGTGCCCTGACGCAAAGCACTGGTTTTATGCAACGTACTTCCAGCTCGCGACACTAGGAGGGTTTTGCCGTTTGCTAATTGCAAATCGCTAGTTGCTAATTGCTAATTGCTGGTTGCTGATGGCTGACTACAAACATTGCGACTTCTTCCTCCTGCGCTACGTCCCCGACGTGGTCAAGCAGGAGTTCATCAATGTGGGCGTGGTGATGCTGGAGGAAGGAGACGACGGCTTCACCGAGGTGCGCTTCACGCGCGATTGGCGGCGCGTGCGCTGTCTGGATCCGGAAGTGGACATCGAGCTTCTGCAATCGTACGAAGACGAGCTGCGCCGCCTGCTGCAATCGCGCGCGGCCGAGGTCATCAACTACAAGCCGCCGATATCGCGCCGCGAATGGGTGCTGGACGTGATGCAGCAGTCGTTTTCCGGAGCGCTGCAAGTGGCGCCCCTGCAGGGCGTGCTGACCGATGCGCCGCAGGCCGAGCTAGGCATTCTGGCGCATACTTACCTCGAGTCGGACCGCCGCGCAACGCAGCGCGACAGGCGCCGGTCGCCGCGCCATCTACAACGTGATGCGTAGCGCCTTCGAGCAAGCCGGCGTCTGGAACTTTATGTGGAAGGACATTGAGGTCGCCAAATATAGCGGCAACGGCGATCCCCTCAAGATCGATTGCGCGTATCGGCCGGAGAATGTGATCCAGATGTTCCACGCGGTATCGCTTGCGACGGATGTTAATGCGGCCAAAGTGCTGGCGTTCAGCTATCAGAATTTTCGCGACCAAATGGCCCAGGCAGAGAACGCCGACCCGAATTTATACGCAGTAATCGAGGATGAGCTCGACTGGAAGGACCCTGGCGTGGCCTTTGCGCTGGAGGCGCTCGACCGCTACGGCATCGACGTTGCCACGGCCGGCCAGATGCCCGCGATCGCCGAGCGGGCGCGGGTGGAGCTGCGGTTGTAACAAATGCGCTGTCGATCGGGTTTCTCCACTTAACCCCAGAGCTCAATCTCGCAACAAGCGCAACAAGGGTGCTTGCCGGGGAGGGCGGTCACGCGCGGGGCTAAGGCAGCACTACAGTCGGTGTAGTTCTGCTTTGAAGGGGCACGCCTTCAGGCGTGCCGTTGATTCAACCAGAGAGCCCGGCTTTAGCCGCTGAGGGACAATCCCTCAGAGCCTAAAGGCCAATTCTTTTGTGGGGTCCTGTCGGCACGGCTGAAGCCGCGCCCCTTCAGGCCCAGATATACCAACATTAGCTCTGCTCTAATACCGTTCCGCTCTGCGGGCTCGATTTTGCAGAATCGTTCTACGATGTCAACTCCGAACCAGTTCTCACGCCTGCTCTTTAGCGATTTAAGTATCCGCCTTCACCGTTTGCTGAAAAACGCGTAAAAGCAGATCCCTCGCGGGCTGAAGAGGGTGGGTGAGTGAGAACATCTGTCGTCCCTACGGGACTCGGATCCATTTCCGACGCTGCCCAGCACTCCGCCTGCGGCTCCGTGCTGGGCTAAACTCTTCCGCGCCTACGGCGCTGGATTCTTGCGCAAGCGTTCTACCATGCCAACGGAAGCAGTTCTCACACATGCTCTAAAACTCAAGGAATTTGCGGGGCAGCCGCAGGCAAATGGGGCCCCGTCCGCGTGGGACAAACTACATTAATTTACAAATAGCGCAACTTTCCCCCATAATGGGCGGACGCGTCTTCGTCCAGCGGTTCGATAAGGCCGACTTATGCGGAGGTTGCGGGAGTTTCGTTTCATCCTCGCGTGCGGAGATGCATCATGTGCCCTTCCTTACCCCGTACTGTGCTGAGCTTTGTGCTTGCCGCAATGTTTTGCTTTGGCATGAGCCAACCGGGGGCGGGACAACAGAGCGCAAGTACAACCCAAGCGGGGTCACCTCTGAAAATGCACCTTTGTGTGGACAACGTATGCGAGACGCTTATCTGGAGAGGCAGCTACTACGATGGCATCAAAGACAAGGGATCAGACATAACCAACCACTACAAGGTGGACGAATGGTCGAAGAGCGGCATAAAGCTGGAAGGCAAGTCCATTTCGCCTATGTTCGTGAACGCGCCTCCGATTCCTATCCCCATAAGAACCTATCTTGAAGGAGTATTCACAGGCCCAATAGCCGCAGACGGACACGGTATCGACAATGGGGTTGTGCATTGGAAACTTGGACCTCAGCACGGCGAGAAGGTATTCACGCTTACCTGGGACGCGGACGCACCGGCCGCGGCCGCGATTCCAACCTGTTCCGAAGGCATTAGCAATTTACCTTCTCCCTCGGCTCTCGAGGTCTGTGACGGGTCTTGTGTTCTGAAGAATGACAGGAACTTGGGCGCGTGGCTCTTCCATGGGAGCAAGGGCTCAGGCGCCTGGCAGCAAGGCGGAAAAGCGGAACTGACCATTGAAGAATGGTCCAACGGTACAGTGAAGATCGAAAGAGAAGACCTGCCGTCCTCTACCACTGCCGGGCTCTCAGCGGTGTATCAAGGTGTGGTCTGCGGCGGTACCGTCAAGGGAACGGTTGTCTTTCGCTGGCCAGGACACTTCAATGACAAAGATTTTTCCGCACCTTGGACGGCGACGATTCCAATAACCAGCTGTGACGGAGTAGAAGACGATACGCTGGCGCTCATGGATATTGCGAAAACCGCCGTACGTTTTCGTCAACCCCCCTCCGCGTTCAAGTGTCTATCGCGAGCGGCTGAGCTTGGAGATCGTGATGCTCGAACCGCAATAGGACTCATGTACCGGGACGGAATAGGAACCAAGGTGAGCTATCCTGATGCCATTCGATATCTGAAGCAGAGTGCGATACAGGAGGATTACAACGCGCAGCTCGCGCTGTCCCAAATCTACGATATAGGTTTGGGCGTTCCAGCCGATGCGTCGCAAGCGAAGCAGTGGCAAGCCAGGGCTTACAACAATCCTGTTGCGGTTGCGAACCGGCAGAATCTCCAAAACGCCAAGGAAATGCGCGAGATGACATTCCTGGGACTCTCCGCGTTAGTCGAAGCTATGGCAACTCCCAGTGTCTATGTAGTGCATTAGTACCTGTCCGCATTACTCTTGCGCTGGCCTCATCTGAGTTTTGGACGGGTTCACATCTCCCCCTGTTGTAAAGCATGTCGTGAGACTGGACACTAAAGCTCGCTTCGGGATGACAAGATGACAAAAGGAAAGAGCCTAACGGCGCACCTAAAGGTGCGCCCCTTCAAACCGCCAGCGCAAAACCGACTTTTTCAGCAGCCTATGAAGCGGTGCGCTGACAGAAACTGGTTTATGCGATAGCTTCCAGTTGCTTCCTCGTACTCGCGCTCCTATTGGGAGCGTTTTTTCTTTTCAGGGAAAACACATTATGAACATGCGAGACACGTTTCGCGGCGCGCTGCGCCGCTTCGCCGGCGCACGCTCGGCCGGATCCGCGTTCCTCAACCAGCACTGGCCGATTCGCCAGTCCGCTCCCGCCGCGCTGGCCGCCACCGGCGCTTCACCCGCCCGCAGAACGGTGCCTCTGCCCACCATATTCACTCCGGGGGCGCCCACGCTGGTGCGTGCCGGAGTCATGCCCAAACCAACGCCCATCAACCTGCGCCGGTTCGCTGAAATGCCGATCGCGCGCAAAGCCATCAACACCATCAAGGACCGCATCGCGGGAATGCAGTGGCGTATCCAACCGCGGCACGGCCGCGCACTGGAGGACCTGCCCAACGCGGCCGAACGCATCGCCGCCCTTACCCTCAACTTCGAGCAACCGAATCCCGAGGATTCTTTCCGCTCCATGATCGAGCAGGTGCTGGAAGACGTGCTGGTCGGCGGTTTCGGAGCCATCGAACTCGATCTCAGCGGTGATCCTAGGCGTCCGCTGACCCTGTGGCCGGTGGACGGCGCGAGTATTCGTATACGCACCGACTGGGACGGGAATCCGTCGTCACCGCGCTACGTGCAGGCTACGGGTCCATTCACGCCGCAGCAGGAGGTCACGCTGGCCGACGAGGAACTCGCCTACATCCGGTTGAACCCGCGCACCCACACTCCGTTCGGCCTAGGCAAATTGGAGGTTGCGTTCGAAACCATCCACGAGTTTCTGTGCGCGCACCGTTTTGCCGCTCGGCTGGCCAGCAATACGGTGGTGCAGTACGCACTGTGGTTGCAGAACCTGAGTCCGCAGCATCACGAGCGGCTGATTCGCTGGTGGCAGGACGAAATTGAAGGCACCGGCAAGGTACCCATCCTGTCGGTCGAGACCAAGCCCGAAGTGCTGCGCTTCAGCGGCGGCACCGATGCCGACCTGCGGCTGCAGTGGCAGGAGTTTCTCATCCGCATTATCGCCGACGCGTTCGACCTGCCGCCCATGCTGCTGGGCCTGGAGCGCGACGTCAACCGCAATACCGCGACCACGCAATACGACGATGCGTTTCGCACAGCAGTGGTGCCCGTCGCTCGGCTGATTGCCGAACGCCTAACCCGTGACGCCATCAGCAAGCGCTTAGGCTGGGAAGACCTGGAGTTCGTCTTTACCGATGTGGACGCGCCCAACGAACTGGAGCAGGCCCAAATTCAACAAATCTTGATTGGCTGCGGCGTCTTCACCGTCAACGAGGTGCGCTGCATGCGCAGCCTGCCGCCTCTTCCGGAGAAGCAGGGCGGCCTCGCTGACGCCCCAGCAATGCAATGAGCCGGCTTTCAGGATTCCGTGTCCATTGCTAAATACACGCGCTCTTACTAGACCCACAATGTGGGATACAAGGAATATCCATGCATGTCCAACTCGAGGCCATGGCGCTCAACCTGCCCGATGTCCCTGCCCATCCTAACCGGCTGCCCTTCCAGGGGATGCTTACTCTGGTCGGGGTGGCTTCCCAACGGCCGCCCAGCGGCGCGCGCGGTCATCGGGTGATGCTGACGCGCCCTGCCACCGAGGCGGCGCTGCCCTCGCTGCTGGGCATGGCGCTGGATTATGCTCCGGCACTGGCCAGCCACGATGCGCGTCGCAAGGTAGGCATCATCACAGAGGCCACCATCGAGCCCCTACACAAAGGCGGGCAGCCGAACGCCACCGGTCAGATCGCCGTCGGGGGCTACCTGTTCGCTCGAGACTTTCCCGACGTGGTGCAGGAGATCAGGGCCCAACAAGGCAATGCTCTCGGCATGTCGTACGAGATCGCCGAGGTCAGCGTCCCCAATCAGGAGGCGTTCATTTGGACCGTCACCGGCTTTACTTTTACTGGCGCCGCGATGTTGCGTCGCGACAAGGCGGCCTATCCGCAGACCTGGATAGAAGTAGCAAACAGCAATTAGCCCCTCAGCCTTCAGCGCTAGTTGCTGCCGCCTGCTAAGGAGAGCGGCTCAACCCAGGCCGCCTCAGGGGCTTAAAGCCTGGGGTGTGAGAACATGTGTCGTCCCTACGGGACTCGGATCCATTTCTCACGCTACCCGGCGCTCCGCCTGCGGCTGCGTGCTGGGCTAAACTCTTCCGCGCCTACGGCGCTGGCTTCTTGCGCAACCGTTCCACCGTGTTACTCGGAAGCAGTTCTCAGGGAGAAATCGGGAGAATTCTCAGAGCCGCGTAACGGTGTGCGATACGGATTTTTATGCTCGTACAAGCCAATTATTCTGTCAGCTCGAGTCGGCTTCACAGCTCGCTGGAAAAGTTAAAAAAGCAGAAGCCCTCGCAGGCTGAAGCTTGCCCGGCATGAAAAAACAAACAACTTATCGGCATGACTGAAGTCGTGCCCAGACACAAACCGTGCGCTAGTGTTTCTACATCCCACAGAGTAAGAGGACAACATATGAATCAGGAGACGACTACCTCAAACACCACCACCGACCTGCCAACTCTGGCCGGACAGATGGCGCAAGCCACGCAGTCCCTAGCCGACGCGCTGAAGAATCTGGACGGACAGTTTGCTTCACTGCACGCCAAAATCGACCGCATCGTAGCCGCGGTAGACGACGGAGACTTGCAGGCCAGCGCCCAACCGCAAAAAGAATTACTCGGCAAGCTGGCGGAGCTGGAAACCGCCAATCGCAACCTAAAGGCGCAGAGCGACGCAGCCCGTCGCAAGAGCCTGTCGCCGATGGTAGGCGCGCTGCTCGCCAAGGAGGGAGTCGAAGGCGACGCCCTGATTGACAAGCCAGTGATCGAGAAGGCGCTGGCCGGTCTCAGCATCGAGCAACGCATCGCCGTAAAGTCCGAACTCGCACGCGCAGGAATCCTGGTGTGAATGAACGCCGGCACGCTTGGATAGAGCCGGTACCGTTCCTGAAGGGACCCCTTGATTTGTCGTAGCTTCCCCCCGGAGCTAGCGCCCTGGGCTAATGTTGCTTCGCCCTTGCGGCTCGGATTTGGCGCACTAAATTCCACCCGTGCCAACTCGCCTCTAGAAAACAAGGCGAAAGCAAAGAATCCCCACAATGTTTGACATTGCAATAAGTCTTGGCGGCTTGGACCGCCATTTCCTTTCGAAAGGACATCATGAAAGCACAATTCGTCAACCTGCAAGCCGCCGCTGATTACATGGGCCCGGGCGCGATCGAAATCAACCGCTACCAGACCGAAATCACCGACATTGTTCGCCGCCGTAGCCCGTTCGGCCAACGCATCAAGCAAGTTCCAGCCACGGGCCATCCATCGCGCTTCTTCGAGGAGACGGGCATTCCTTCGCCGAGCGCCGCCAATGGCTTCGTCGATCCGCGCAACATCACGCCCACGCTGGTGACCCCCAGTCGCGTAGAGCGCAGTGTTCCCTTGAAGTGCCTGGTTTCGCAAATCAACTACAACGTGTTCGATACGGAAGTGGGGGCACAGCAGAGTCAGTTTGCGTATCTACAGGCCAAGGACCTGGCTGACTCAGTGGAAGGCCTGCTGCGCACTCATGGAGTCGCGCTGTGGAACGGTAACGACACGTCGTTGACCAATCCCACCACGCCGCAATACTACGGCGCGGCCGGACAGATCACCGATGGCGGCAACATCGTCACGATTCATACCACCGACAGCATTGTCGATGGCCTGAAGTCCACCGTCGCGCAGATGGTTGCCAACAGCAACTACGAAGTGCGGCCTACCGCTATCTATAGCAACCCGGTATTGCTGGACCTGATTGACCGCGAGATGAAGCAGGAGTTCAACGTGGTACTTTCGAGCACAACGGTGGCAGGTGGATTGACGGTCAAGACGCTTTCCACCCAGGCAGGAGAGCTGCCGTTAATTCCTGATTGGTCGATTGCATACAGCGGCGTCCCAGGAAGCGGCTCGGCTGTCCTGCCCTCCTACATCGTCAGCGAAGACATGATCGAGTATCACTGGCTTACCAACCCCGATCCGCGCGTCTTCCAGTTGGGAACCCCGAGTTCGCTGGCCTCGCAGATGGTGGTGGTGAAGTTCGGCGGCATCGTCGTCAAGGGCGCCAGCTACGCACACTACAAGGTGGTTGTCGACCGGTAGCCGATCCGGCGCTCAGTCTGGGCGCGATGGGGCACAGCAGCCAGGTTGCTAATCGATCCCTGTTCCGCTGATTCGCAGCGTCGCGCCGGTTGTCGCGCAAGCCGTACAGAATGCCACAGGGGACGGGGAAAATCTGTCCCCTGATTCTTAGGTTTTTTGCCTTGAGATTCTCACATCAGCTTGTTTCTTGGAGGAGCTCTTCAGCGCTCCGGGAAAAGTTCGACTTCAAGCACCCGCTTTAGGACGGCCTTTGGACCCTGTCGTCACTGAAGAGACTCGTTCAATCTTTCCCTCTTTACCCAGGGTCTTACGCCCTGGGCTAACATCAATTCCGCTGCGGGCCGGATTTTGCTCAATCGTTCCACTGTGCCATTCCAAACCAGTTCTCACACACACTCAAAAGGCTCGCTCTACGCTTGCAAGCCGGAAACAACAACCCTGGAACCAATTAAGCAATTGCTTTCTTGATTATCAGGCCAGCTCTTTGCCTTGGGCCTTCAATCCACGGGGCGTAGCCATGAATGGAACGCTATGAACTATTTGTCTGATTCCGAATACGAAACTTATGGACTGGAGTCCGCCACTCCGGAGTCTTTTGTAGCGGCGGCTTCCTCGATGATCAACATGTATTGCCGGCGGCCCACGCTGGCCATCGGGCAGTTCACGGAGCGGGTTCGAGTGATGCCGGGCCGCAACAATGTCCGGCTTACCAATCTGCCGCTTGCCATTCCGCCCGGCGCAACGTCGCCGTTGGTGTCGGGCAGGGGCCGCTATGCCCCGCCGCGGCGTGGCGAAGATACCACAATGTGGGAGCTGGCGGAAATCGCCCTGGTGTATGCACTGCCTGGGACATGGGTCAACCTCGATGTCACCACTTTCGACTATTTCGCCGACACCGGCGAAGTCTCCTGGCTGGGCAGTCCGCTGGGCCTGGCTTTTGACGAGATCGAACTCGTCTACACCGCGGGCTTCTCCCAGATCCCTGAGCCGGTGAAGTTCGCCTGCGCGCAGTTGGTGAAAAATGCCCAGGCGACCCCGGCGCTCAATGTCCGCGCCGGCACCTTGAACTCGATGCACCTCGAATACTTCTCCGACACGCTCATCGATTCCACCGTGCAAGGCATGCTCGCGCCCTACGTGGCGCAGAAAGTGGGCTGAAATGTCTGAAACTGAAATTCCGCTCGGCACCGTTCACACCTGCCTGGGCGTGCGGCGCGCCGCCGACGCCATGGTGCGAGCTCTGGGTGGCACCCAGATCACTCTGCGCATCGCCGACCCTTCCGCAGGCGACACCAGCAGTCAGCTCGGGCTGACTCCTCCAACGTCAGAGGATGTGCAGATCTCCCCGGCGCTGGTGCGGACGATCGCGCCGGCCGCCAACGGCGGCAAGCGCATCGAGGTCACGCTGAGCGCAAAAGCGGTGAAGCCGATCGCCGACCAGTACGGCGTAGACGACATTCCCACCTGGCTGCTCACGGCGGAAGGCATACTTTTCCGCGGCAAGCTCATGCACATTGACACCGTGATTAGCGACCACCTCGGCGGAATGGACTACCTCTACCACATCATGGCGACGGAGTAAGCGAAATCATGCAACCAGCCAAAGACAGTTTCTACGTGGAGCTGCGCAACCGCCTGGTGGCGTTCGATCCGCAGCGCACCATCATCACTCGACGGGGCCACACGACCTGCCATCGCAGTGGCCGAAAACGAGCCGCCGGCCGCCGCACCACCGCTGTGCGACGCCTTTTACCTGCACTGGGGTAGCGCGCATGCGGTGCAGCCATCCGTCGGAACCATGATGGCGCTCGACTGCACCATCTCGTACTGCACCGCCGGCGCCGAGCAGAACGGATGGCTCGATCGCGGGCGCGATCTGGCAAGCCTGGATAACGACCTGCTCGCCATCTGCTCTCCGGCGCACACGGCCAAGTGCGACTACAGTTCGGGCTCGCCGGTGGCGTTAGGATCCACCATCTTCTGGACGCAGCCCGTACTGTCGGCGGCCAAAACCGCGCCGCCCTATGTCGGCCGCGAGGTCGCCATCACCCTGTTCTTTTATCCCGAGGTGAACCAGACATGAGCATTAATCCTTCTGCCCGGCGTTCGCAGATGGCGCCCGTCGGCGCGCGCGGTGCGCGCCTACGTCGCACCTGTGGACCGTCCCAGCGGCGCCAGCGTCCCTTTCGATCCCGCGGCACAGGGACAGTTCGATCTGGACTCTCCGCCCGCACCGTGGCTCGACCTCGGCTGGATCGAAAACTTTCAACGCGCCGCAGCCACCAAGTACGACGCGCTGCGAAGCGGTCCCACGGCAATATCACCGTGCAATACCGCTCGCAGCCCGAGGCGCGTGTGGATTTCGATCTGCCCTCCTGGGGCAAGCTGCAAATGGCAATTGCGGGTGGCTCGCAGCAGATGAATGTGCTGGCTGTCCTGCCATTCGACCCCGCCACAGGGTTCGGGAGGCACGGCGATTCCGCCATCCCCCGTGCAACCGGGTTCCACCGTAACCGAGTTGATTCTGACCGCCGATCAACTCGCCAACTACAACGTAGGCGACATCGTCGCAGTCGATTCCGACTACACCGGCACGATCGGTTATGTGGGTGCAGGGGCGCCGGCAGCGTATCTTTCGTCGCCGTTGAACCCGAGCACCCAATCGGACTTCATCCGCCGGGTCACGTTTAATGTCTCGCGCGTTTCGTCCAAGACGCCAACCTCGTTGCTTCTGGCCCAGCCCTTGATCGGCTTGCCCACCACCGGGATGGGCGTGCAAAGGGTCATCGCGTTCGTGGACCGCGAGGGCAGCAGCTTCTTCCAGGAGTGGTCTGGCCTGTTTGTCATCGTGGGAGAGACCGGCGGCCGCGCCTGCTTTTACTATCCCCGCCTCCAAGTAGCGGCGAGTGGCGTGGAAACGCGGCAGGAACTCGTCTCGCCGCTGTTCGGTCACATGCTACACGCCAGCTTGCACGCTCTGCCCACGGTGACCCTAACGACGGTGAAACCGTGCTCTGCTACCGCAGCTATTTTCCCACCCCCGACGCAGCACTGTTCTGAAAGCAATTGCCGAAACCATGTGAGATGGATATTTCATGAACCTTCTAATCGACAATAACGACGGTTTGGGGCAACAGGATTACACCGCATGGGTGGACGTCGCTCACCTGCCCAAGATCGTACGGCGCTTGAACCAGGCCGCCACCATGACCGCCTGGCTGGTCGCCGCTGATCCCAGTTTTCATCCGCCGGTGAGTGGAGCGCGCGTGCTTTTACAACGCGGCGATGGATTTCGTCTGTTCACGGGCTACCTGGCTACGGCGCCGGAGCAGCAATATCTTGGCTCAGCTACGCGGCGGTCGCGTGGCGCTACGGCTTGCAAGCGTTAGACGATTCCTGCCAGCTGGATCACAACGCTTTACCGGTCAGGACGCCCTTCGCCTTTAGAACCGCAGGCGAGGCGGTGCGTACGCTCGCCAATGACGTTCTGCCCAACGGGCTCGATCTCTCGGGAGTGCAAGATGTCAGTCCGATCAACCAGTTCGCTAATCGTTCCGCAGAAAACATGGACCGAGCACGTGCAAGAGCTCGCCACCATGACACGCGCAAGCTACCGTGCGCACGATGGCAAACTCTATTTTGAAGAAGTGGGGCAGCAAAGTTTCACCATCAATGAGCAGGATGAACATTTCGCTCCCGAAGGATTAGTGCTGCTGCAATCGGACCAGTTGCGTAACGATGTAACCATCATAGGTGAGCTTGAACCGGTAGTTTACGTTCGCGATTATTTTCTCGGCGATGGCACCACGTTGGGTTTCTATCTTTCGGATACCCCGTTCAGCAAGAGCGCAGTCACGGTTTTCCTGGAGGACTATACTGCGAGCTCGCTGGAACCGACGTTGTGGAGTGTCACCGATCCTAACGGCAAGGTCTCAGTCAGCGGAGGTCAACTTCAGATCAACGGTGGCCCCGCGACCATCAGCTTCGTCGAACAATTAGAACTGGCCGGAGGGCTGATGATGCAGCACGGCCAAGTCGTGTTCAATGCCGCGTCCAGCGGCACCTTCGGCGCCATCTACAATGGCTCGATCGGCGACGCCAACTGCATCGCGGGCTTCGCAATTTCGCCCAGCGGCGGCAACTGCTCGATTCAGGGACTGATTAACGGCGGTCGGGTCGGCTCCGCGCTGGGGACCGTGCCGGGACATGTGTATGCGTTCAGCACTCAATTATTTTGTAATGAAGCCCACCGCATTCATCAGACCTATTTATCTTCGACACATGCCGCGGGAAGCGGGCGGGGCGGCGACACCGTATCCGCCGCGTTGCGGGTTGTGCTGGCGGTCCATGATGTCGATCCTAACAATCCCGGCACGCTAGCGGCGCCTGCGACCGTGCTGTACGACAATGTGCTGCCCGCCCCTCCAGGGTTCGCGAACTATGGGTTGGCAAATGGGCCTAACCTGCATATCAGCGTGTCCTTTACGCGTCTGCAGCACGTTGTGGATAGCGAAGTACGAAGCATGATTACCGGCCAGCAGTTCCGCACTCGGCTGATCGGTTCGCTTGCCGATGGCGGCGAGTGTTACGTCACCTCGTCCGCCGAGCTGCGGTTTTATCCGCCGTATCCGCCGCAGCCGTACGAGCAGGTAGTAGTCGCCTATCGCAGTAGCGCTCGTGCGGCGGCCCGGGTGCAGGACCAGAACAGCATTGCTGCGCATCACAACGGTGGGGACAGCGGACGGCGAAGCTACGTCCGGCGATTGAAGCTGCCGCCGGCTCCCACCTCGATCGACTGTGAAAATGCCGCACTGGCTTTGCTGGACGACACCGTGCAGCCCGCCTGGGCCGGCGAATACCGTGTACTTAGCGATTTTCTGCCGATCGGAGACGTCATCCCGACGAATGCCGTCCAAGTTTCAGCACCTTCACGCGGAGCAGCATTTACGGCCATCGTTCGTGAGGTAGAGTTGCAAGTCATCTCACTTCGCGACGATCGATCGGAGTACTTGCTGCGGTTTTCGAACGATGCCGCCGAGTTGCTCGCCTTCAAGTTTGAAACCATGACGTTGCCCGAACCGCTTACTGACGTGTTCACCACGACTGTTCCGTCGTCGTCACTGTACCTTCCGCCTCTCACCGCGGCGCAGGTGACCGACGTTATTGCGACGGAGATCACAGTTGACGCGGGCATAGCTCCGCCTCCCGGCGGCGGCATCGAGGCACGCCGTTCCGACGGCGGTTGGGGAGCCGGCAGCAATGGCAACCTTGCCGGTCGTTTCAGCACCCGGACCTTTACTCTGCCACGTCTGTCGCGTGTGCAGGGCTATTATCTGCGGCAATACGATGCCTCGTCGCCGCGCAAGTATTCGCGCGATTCTGCTCTGCTGTACGTGGACTATCCCTTGTAAGTTTAAGGGACGCGGCCTCAGCGCTGCGGAACCAATCGAATCGCAGATTGCTCGCGGGCTGATCCTTCCCCCCACCAGTGCAAGAGTGGCGCCGGTTGGGGGAACCCGGTTCGCACGCTCGAGGTGACAAAAATAAAGGGCTCGCAACGGCGCACGTGAAGGAGCGCGTCTTTGAAGCTTCAACTCAGTTTCACCAGAAAAAAAGGAGATTCATATGGGCTTTCTTTCCAAGTTATTGCAAGGTATTTCTTTCATCCCCACAATCGTGCACGGCGTCGAAGGGTTGTTCGGCGGCAAGTCAGGCAATGACAAAAAAGCCGCGGCGCTCTCGTTGGTTGCATCGGCGGTTGGTGCGGCGGATGCCATCTCCAGCAAAAACATCATTGATGCCAACAAATTCCAGGAAGGGCTTGGCAAAGTCATCGACGGCGTGGTTGCCTGTCTGAACGCGTCCGTGTGGGCGAATACCGCCCGCACCAAGTAGACACAGCATTATCCCGTGGCGCCTTTTCAGCCGGGGCGCCGCGGTTGTGATCACCACAGAGACATAGAGGCACAGAGAATCCTGACTTCAAAAGCGACAAAAGGAGCTATCCGTGCAAGATACTAGGTTCAGAATAGGATTTCTGATTCCGAAATGATTTGCGTGTGTCTTTGTGTCTCTTTGGTGAGCCCCATCTTCTCCATTGCAACTTCCACTCGCTGCATCGCGTCGAACCCTCAGGTATCCTCGAGACGCGACTGGGGTTCGCATATGAAATCGTTGCTCTATTTCGTGACGTTGGTCGTCGCCATCAGTATTTCCGCATTGACTCAAGAATCTGCGCCGGGGCAGCAAACCTCATCCCCGCCCGACAGCACCCCTGCCGAACGGGAGAGGAATGCAGCCAGCGCGACTGAAGACAACAGTGGGATCAGCGGCGATCAGGTCACGAAGCCGGCCGGCGCCAAAGCCGCCACTCTCATCGGTTGTCTCAGCGGACCCAACGCAGAGGGTAAGTACGTGTTGGCCAGCATGCAACACCGCAGTGGGGTCCAAGTGCTTGGCCCTGATGACTTGAAGAACGACTCCGGCACCAAGGTCAAACTGACAGGCTCATGGGAAGCAAGCCCAGAGCAGCAACCGCAGGCGAATGCAAAAAAAACCCGACGGTTTCAGGTGACCGCGATTGAGGTGCTGTCACAACACTGCGAAGCTCCCAGCGAGAAAACCCCGGTCAGCAAAGAAAAGCAGCGCCAGCGTGAGATGCAACAGCAGCAGAAGAAGAACAGCAGCTCCGGTGATCAGGCTAGTCCGAAATAATGACGGCCAGCGATCCGCGGGTTTCACGCCGGTTAAGCAACTTAGAACAGCTTCTTTGAGTCCAGCAGAATCGTCACCGGCCCACGGTTCACCAATCCAACTTCCATCATCTCCTGGAAGCGTCCAGTCTCGCAGCGCAACCCGAGCGCGCGAATATGTTCCACGAATCTGGCGTATAGCTCTCGCGCACGCTCCGGCCGAGCGGCCGCATCGAAGGACGGCCGCTTACCGCGCCGGACATCTCCCAACAAGGTGAATTGCGAAACCGCCAGCACCGCCCCGCCTATCTCCACGACGTTAAGGTTCATCTTCCCGGCTTCATCCTCAAAGATTCGTAATCCCACCACTTTTTCCGCAAGATAGTCAGCGTCGGCCTCGTCGTCGCCCTGCCCAACTCCCAGCAACACCAGCAGGCCCTTCCCGATTTCCCCCACCAGCGCACTCTTCACCTTCACTGATGCCTGGCTCACTCTTTGCACGACAGCGCGCATGGCAGCGTTGTATCACAACCGTCGAAGAGACCGCAGGGCGGCCCATCTAAAGGGGCTGCGCCAGTCGGGAGTACCTCAGGGGCTAAAGGCCAGCCTTCCTGCGGGACATTTACGGACGGCCTGGAGGCCGTCCCCTTCAAACGACCAGACCTAATCAAGCCTCCTCAGCACTGCAAAGAATTTAGCTCCGTCGTTGACCGTTGCAAAGCCCAACGTTTAGGATGAATCGGGCATCAAGTATCTGAGCGCTCTCGAAGCCAGTGATCGGCTTCGGCTATCTAAAGAGCCTCGGCATTCTTTACACGGCTTCCTGGCTGCAATTAGACTTACGGGTTTGCCCGCCGCGGCGGATGCCACGGTATACCACAGGAGAACGAATCGATGGCTTCGGTTGAAGAACGGGTAAAGCAGATCATCGTGGAGCAGTTGGGCGTGGATGAAGCGGAAGTAACGCCCAGCGCTTCGTTTGTGGACGACCTCGGGGCCGACTCGCTCGACACCGTCGAACTGGTCATGGCTTTCGAAGAAGCCTTTGAGATCGAAATCCCTGACGAGGACGCGGAGAAGATACGCACGGTGCAGGACGCCGTGACGTATATCGACCAGCACGCCAAGGCGAAGAAGTAGCCCCGGTCCGGTCGCCACCCCGGTGCGCGCAAAACAGAGTGGCCGGGGCCCGGTCAACCGACATACCAGTAGTTTTTCGCTCGCCACGACCGGCGAGTCGAAAGGAGAGTGCTGACCTCATGGCATCCGTAGATGAACGCGTAAAACAAATCATCGTGGAACAATTGGGAGTAGATGAGGGCGAGGTAACGCCCAACGCATCGTTCGTGGACGACCTGGGCGCCGATTCGCTGGACACGGTTGAGCTGGTCATGGCCTTTGAGGAGGCCTTCGAGATCGAGATCCCCGACGAGGACGCGGAGAAGATACGCACCGTGAAGGACGCCGTGGACTACATCAACTCGCACGCGAAGGGATCGAAGTAGATTGAATCGTCGCGTGGTCGTAACGGGAATCGGGGTTATCTGCGCTGTCGGCCACAATACCGAGGAGGTGTGGTCAGCGCTGCTGGCTGGCAAGAGCGGCGTGGAACGTATTGCCGCTTTCGACCCTTCCCAGTTTGCCTGCCAGATCGCGGCCGAGGTGAAGAACTTCGACCCTTTACAGTTCGTGGAAAAGAAGGAAGCGCGCAAGATGGCGCGCTTTATTCATCTGGCCATCGCGGCCAGCGACGAAGCCCTGCGCATGGCCAACTACAAAGTCGAGAATGAAGAGCTAGCCGAGCGCACGGGAGTGAACATCGGTTCGGGGATCGGCGGTTTCGACATCATCGAGCGCGAACACTCAAACCTGCTCAATGGCGGCCCGCGAAAAATTTCGCCGTTCTTTATTCCCGCGGCAATTGTAAATCTCGCCGCCGGGCAGGTCAGCATCCGAAATAACGCCAAAGGCCCCAACGAAGCCACCTGTACCGCCTGCACCACCAGCGCGCACTCCATCGGCGACGCCGCGCGGGTCATCAAGTACGGTGATGCCGATGTGATGATTGCCGGGGGCACTGAAGCTGCCATCACGCCCATGGGAGTCGGCGGGTTCGCAGCCATGCGCGCACTCTCGACGCGTAACGACGATCCGCATCGCGCCAGCCGTCCCTGGGACAAAGACCGCGACGGCTTTATCATCGGCGAAGGCGCCGGCATGCTGATCCTGGAAGAGCTGGAGTTCGCCAAAAAGCGCGGGGCAAAAATCATTGCCGAAGTGGTGGGCTATGGCATGAGCGCTGACGCCAATCACATCACCCAGCCCGCCCCCGGAGGCGAAGGCGGCTATCGCGTGATGCGTAACGCTCTTCGAGACGCCGGACTCGCACCCCAGCAAATCGGCTACGTCAACGCGCACGGGACATCCACTCCGCTGGGCGACGAGTTGGAGGCTACGGCCATCAAGCGCGCCTTCGGCGATCATGCCTACAAGATGCTGGTCAGTTCGACCAAGTCGATGACCGGGCACTTGCTGGGCGGCGCAGGAGGTTTGGAAGCCGCCATCACGGTGCTGGCGTTGCGCGATCAAATCGTCCCGCCGACCGTCAATCTCGACAACCCTGACCAGGGTTGCGATCTCGACTTCGTACCCCACACTTCACGCCAGATCAGCATGGATTACGCCATGTCGAATTCGTTCGGCTTCGGCGGCACCAATGGATGCCTGGTCTTCAAGCGCTGGACAGAATAGCAGTAATTAGGAATTCTGAAGGTTTCGTCTACCCGAGGCGAAAAGCTCCGCTTAGCCAAAGAAGCTTGAATGGGAGACCTGTCCCGAGATTTCTAGTGGCAAGTCAGAGTTGCCCCTGCGGAGTCGCTAAGGGGGTTCGACGAGCGACATGATCGTAGCCCACCTCACACCTAGCTGTGACCGCAATCACGGAAGCAAGGTTCAACACTGAAGCAGAATGGCTGCAGAGGTGTGGTATGCCAGTTCTGGTGATTGCCGTCGTCTTCTTCCTAATTTTCCTGGTCATGGGCGTGATGGGTATTACGGCGATGGTCGCCGAACATCGGGGCAAGCTGTTCAGCTGGAAGTGGAGTGACTTGCCAAAACCGGTGAAGCGCTAAGCCACGGCGTCTAAGTCAGCACTACAGTTGGTGTAGTCCGGCTTGAAGGGGCACGCCTTCAGGCGTGCCGTTGAATCAACCAGAGAGCCCGGCTTTAGCCGCTGAGGGACAATCCCTCAGGGCCTAAAGAGGATGTGTGAGAACATCTGTCGTCCCTACGGGACTCGGATCCATTCCCCACTCTACCCAGCACTCCGCCTGCGGCTCGGTGCTGGGCTAAACTCTTCTGCGCCTACGGCGCTGGATTCCTGCGCAACCGTTCCACCGCGCCAACTGGGAACCAGTTCTCACACATGCTCTAAAGGCCAATTCTTTGTGGGGTCCTGTCGGCACGGCTGAAGAGGCTGCTGAAAAGTCGAAAGGGCAGAATCCCTCGCGGGCTGAAGCCCGCTCGGAGTGACAAAATAAAGAGCTTAACGGCACACCTAAAGGTGCGCCCCTTCAAAAAATCCGCCGAAACCGACTTTTTCAGCAGCCTCTGAAGCCGTGCCCCTTCAGGACCAGATGTACCAACATTAGCTCTGCTCTAGCCAGCGGGATAGTGGTAGGCACGCTACACCGCTTGTAGGGCGCGCGAAAGGCAGTCTTCACAGAAGCCGCTGTCTTTGATGTCGATCCATTCCACCGCGTGAGCGGGGGCCATGGCACAGCGATAGTCGTGGCAATGGGTGAGACCCAGGGTGTGTCCCAGTTCATGCACGGCTTCGACCAATAGGCGATTGGCGAGAACGTCGGCATCCGGCGGCAGACCGTAGAAATCCTGCCGCAAACGATGATAGGAAACCACCGCTCCGGCTCCGCCCAACTGGGCTTCCCCAAAAACAAAAGTCAGGATCGGAATGTAGAGATCCAGTTCCGTAATTCCGAGCATGCGCCAAGTGCTGCCATTGACGTACTTTTGCATTCTGGCCAAAATTTCGGAGGAATGGTATTGCTGGCGTTCGGCGTGCCGCGCAAACGAGGGATCGATGGCTGGTCCCAAAACTTCTGAGGGCACACGAAACTTCTGGTAGAGTTCCTGGCGCAACCACTCGAGCAGCTGAGCGTCCACGTCTCCCACCGGCAATAATTGAAGCTTCTTCATAGCAAGTAGCAGCCAGAGTGCTGAAGTCGAAAGGACCGTCGGCCAACTCAAATGCCGCCCGCTGCGCGGATGTCCCCGCGCGATATGACTATCGATCAGCATCGACGCAGAATAGTGCCCGCTCAGTGTCAACCGCTATCCGCTTACCGCCAACTGCTCTTTCTCTTTCCTATTCCATCCATACTTCTTGAGCTTGTGGTGCAAGGTGACGCGATCGATGGCGAGAACTTCAGCCGCCCGCGTTTGATTGCCGCCGCACTCTTCCAGCACCCGCAGGATATGCGCGCGTTCGACATCGTCAAGGCTTCGGACATCGCCTACTCCCAGGCCAACGCCATTTCTAGACTTCAGGGCAAAGTCCTGTTCGCGAAGCTCCGGCTCCTGCGCCACCACCATGGCCCGTTCGACCGCGTTTTCCAATTCGCGGACATT
Organism: uncultured Acidobacteriaceae bacterium; assembly: GCA_963763725.1. Taxonomy (GTDB): domain Bacteria; phylum Acidobacteriota; class Terriglobia; order Terriglobales; family Acidobacteriaceae; genus Bog-257. The sequence goes on along the minus strand of CAVXQI010000011.1, from coordinate 62,396 downwards.
GCCTGGCCAACTGTACTGTTGCAATTCATTCATCGCCGCGGGCGAGACCCGCGTAATCTTCTTGCTCATTTCGCGTGAGAACTTGCGCGTGAAGTGGTCTACCAGAACCGGAATATCTTCCCGGCGATCGCGCAGCGGCGGAATCTCGATGTGAAAAACGTTCAGCCGGTAGAAAAGGTCGGGACGGAACTTACCTTCCTCGATCAATTGCTCCAGGTTCTTGTTGGTAGCGGCGACCACGCGGAAATCAACATGGATCGTCTGATTGCCACCTACGCGGACGATCTCGCGCTCTTGCAGCACGCGCAGCAAGTCGGTTTGGGTCTTTAGGCTGATGTCACCGATCTCGTCGAGAAATACGGTGCCGCCCTCGGCGATCTCGAACTTGCCCTTTTTACGATATTGCGCACCGGTGAAGGCGCCTTTTTCGTGGCCGAAGAGTTCGCTCTCCAGCAGCGTCTCGGTGAGTGCGCCGCAATGGATAACCACCAGCGGATGAAAACGTCGCGGACTTCCCGCATGGATGGCACGCGCAACTAATTCCTTCCCAGTGCCACTCTCGCCGGTGACCAGCACCGTAGCATCGGTGGGTGCGACCGTTTCGATCGCGTCGAAGACGCGCTTCATCGCGGCGCTCTGTCCGATGATGTCGGAGGGATGCGCAATTTCAGCGACGGTCTCTTTCAGCCGGGTGTTCTCCTGCTCGGTGCGGCGATGAGACATGGCTTTGGCGATCAGGTGGCCAATTTCATCCGGATCGAGCGGCTTGTTGACGTAGTCATAGGCGCCGTTCTTGAGCGCGGCAATGGCCGTCTCCACCGAGGCGTAGCCGGTCATGATGATGACCAGCATGTCGGGACAAATCTCATGCAGGCGCCGCTGTAATTCGATGCCATCGGTGCCGCGCATCTTGATGTCCACCATGGCAACATCGAAGGTCTGCTCGGCTACTCGCGTCAGCGCCTCGTTGGCGCTTTCGGCACTGGCCACTTCATAGCCTTCTTCGGTGAACCACTTGGCGAGGGAGTCACGCACACTGAGTTCATCGTCCACGATTAAGAGTTTGCCTTGCGTCATTCTTCTACCTCATTTCAACAACTGCGCGGTCACGGTCACCAGCCAGGGCAGGATTCTGACTATCCACCGGCAACACAATTCTGAATGTCGTGCCTTGCCCCACGACGGAGTTAACTTCAATCTGCCCGCCATGGCGTTCCACGATGTTCTGACTGATAGCCAGGCCGAGCCCGGAGCCGCCGGACTCCTTCGTGGTGTAGAAGGGCTCGAAGATATGGGGGAGATGCTCGGCGGGAATGCCCATTCCGTCATCACGGATAATGAGTTCGATCCATTCCGCACTGGCATGGGTGGCGATCCACAGATTGCCTTCCTGTGGCATGGCATCGATGGCATTGATCACGATGGCCAGCACTACCTGCTCAATCTGGGCGGGATCGCAATGTGCCATGGGCAGATCGGCTGCGAGATCAAGGTTGAGCTGGATTCCTGCCATGTCCATCTTGTGCTGTAGCAGGCGCACGCAACGGTCGATGACCTGGTTAAGATCGCACCAGGCCAGGTTCATCGGTGATACCCGGGAGAAGCTCAGCAGGTTCTTCACCAACTCGCCGCAACGCTTGCTCTCGCTGGCCACCAGATCGAGAGAGCCCTTCATCTCTTCTTTCTTTGGTGAACTGGCAGCGTTGTTGTCGATCCAGCGCTTGACCAGCTTGGAATAAGTAAGAATGCCGGAGAGCGGGTTGTTGATTTCGTGCGCGACCACCGCGGCCATCTTGCCGATCGTGGCCATCTTTTCCACGTGCAACATGTGCTGGTGCGCCTGTTTCAACTCGCGGGTCTTCTCCTCGACGCGCTCTTCCAGGGTATGGGCCCAGGCGGTGATTTCCGCCAGCGCCACCTGCAACCGGTTGCTCATCTCGTTGAATGATTGCGCCAGTTCGCCCACCTCGTCCTGGGAGTGGACAGGAATTTGATAGCCGAGGTCACCCGTAGCCACCCGCTCGGTCCCGATCTTCAACTCGCGGAGTGGGTTGCGAACTTCGATCCACACGAACAGTCCGCTGAGGAAAACGACTGCGAGCAGCGCGACCGCGGTTCCGGCGAGCATCTCTCTGCGCTCCCGACGCAGGCTTTCATCCACCTTGGCGAGCGAAAGATTGGTGTCGAGCACCCCTAAAATCCGCGTACTTGCAGGATGAGCATGGCAGGCGGCGTTGGAGCAGGCGGGCTGGTTCTCGATGGGGGTGATGACTCCCAGCACGCGGGTGTTGGCTGCGTGATAAACGCGAAATCGGTCGGACCGATTGAGGCGGCTGAGGGGCTGGGATCGCGCGTGGCAGCCGTAGCAGGCTTCGGCGCCCTTATCCACCATGGTGCCGACTTCGGACGGAGCGGTCGAATAGCTGATCGCGCCCTGCGGGTTCATGATGCGAACGCGTACCACCCCGGGCTGGTCGGCCATGTTCAGCATCATCTCGTACAGGCCATTGCGATCGTTGTTCAGCATGTAATGCGAAGCGCTGCGGCGCAGAACTTCGCTCTGCTGCTCGGCGCTGACCAGCGCCGCGGCTTCCAGATGCTTACGATGGAGTTGCGTACTGAAGTAGTCCAGCAGGGCGAAGATGATGATCATCACAACGAAAATCGAGACCATCAACTTGGCACTTACGCTGCGTCCCAGCCGCTGCAACCAAAAGGGACGGGATGAGGCTGGACTCTCCTCGGCGGTTTTAGGGGAGAACGTCTTCGAGTTGTCAGTCTCCAGCATGGACAGGCACCGCAACTTCTGCGAAACGAGCTTGCGATTCGCGGAGTGCCGGGATATGGACCTTCTCTTCGGGGAAGATGGGCAGGTACCTCGCCACCATGCCAAAGATGGCGAACCCCAACGCGACGAACATGGCGGTAATCACCACCTCTGTCCACCTCGGGGTGTAGCGCGCGCCTACCGCATTTTCTACTCCGGTGATGGTCACGTTCAGACGATTGGTTACGAAGCCGAGAAGGGTCAGCACCGCCGCCAGATACAGGCCTTGGGCACTTTCCCGAATCTTCGGTATCAGGAGAAGTCCCAGGGGCGCGACCAGGGAAAGAAAGATTTCCAGCAGGAAGAAACGCTGTTCGTATCCCGATATCAAGACCAGCTTCAGGACGCCGCGATGATACAAGTCTTCGAAGCGCAGGATCCCGTAAAGCGCCAGGACTACAACCAGCACGCGGCCGAGGTCGCGCAGGATGGGCAGCTCCAACTCACGGCCAAAGTACTTCGAACTCATCGAGGATTCGAAGATGGTCATGGCCAAGCCAACTGCAATCGCCGACAGGAAGAAGAAGACCGGCAGCAGCGGGCTGTACCAGAACGGGTGCAGCTTGTTCGGCATGATGAGATAAAGCGTGCCGAGCGATGACTGGTGCAAGGTCGAAAGCAGCACGCCCAGAATGACGAATACGACCATAACGCTGCGTATGATCTTCAGCGCTCGCTTCAGCTTAAAGTGTTCTAGCACGATGGGCGAGAACTCCATGGCGAGCACTGCGGTGTAGAACATAACGCAGTAGGCCACCTCGAACATCACCGAGTGCGGATTGCGCATGATCAGCGGGTGCCAGATGTTCCACGGCAATCCCAGGTCGTACATCAGAGCCGCACAAACCAGTAGGTAGCCCAAAAATGCGGTAAGAATCGTAGGCCTTACGATGGAATGGAAGCGCTTGATGTTGAAGATCTCGACCGCTGCGGTCAGGGTGAAACCACCCGCGGCCAGCATGACGCCGCACATCACGTCGAAGCCGATCCACAAGCCCCAGGGGAATTGATCGCTCAGATTCGTGGAGGCGCCGAGCCCGCGGAAGAAGCGGAGGAAGGTACAGTAGATGCCGGCCACCATGATCGCGAGGAAGACCGCCTTCCAGAAGGTGAAGCGGATTCTTGGGACCATCATCGGGCACCTCCGTTGTGCTTTTTCTCGTTGGCTTCGGCTTCCGCCACGTCTTCTCTGCGGTGGGTGATCCAGTAAATGCCGCCTAGCATTGTGCCAAAGAGGGGGACGAAATCAGGTATGCGTGACAGTACCTGGTAGGTGTAAAGCGGAAGCGCCCGTTCCGTCAGGTCGGTACGGAAGCCGAAAATATTGAACGGAATGGAAGACAGCAGCATCACCGAGGTGCCGCCGACCTCGGTTTCGCCGAAGATGTGCGGCAGGTACTTGCCCGGATTGTCGTGGATGCGTTTCTTGGCTTCTTCCAGCAGTTGGTCGCGGTCGCCGAACTGGGTGGCGCCGGTGGGGCAGATTTCCGCGCAAGCCGTCTGTTTTCCGTCGGCTACGCGCTTGCTGCACATGACGCACTTGCGCACGCCGGGTACCGCCTTCTCCCATTCGTACTTGGGCACGCCGAAGGGACAGGCCGCCATGCAGTAGCGGCATCCCATGCATCGACTTTTGTCGTAAGTGACAGGCCCGAGAGCGGTTTTCTGCAGCGCACCCACGGGGCAAACCGAAGCGCAGGCGGGATCGTCGCAGTTCATGCACAGCTTGCGCATAAACTTGTCGTCCTTAATCAGGACAGCGGTGTACTTGTGGGCGGATGTGATTTCTTGGGCGGCGATGTGGTCGTCGTACGGCAGGCCGTTTTCGGTGGCGCAAGCCTGCTCGCACTGCTTGCAGCCGACGCACAGGGTCGCATCGTAGAGGATTCCCTTGCTCATGCTTTTCTCCAGATCGCCCAGCGGGCCAGCCACCCCAAAACTCGCAAATGCGGCACGTTTTGGGGGCCCCGGCGCCAGTTGGACCTCGGCAGGGAAGCGGCGCCAAAGGGAAGGGCGCCGTCGGGCGACTGCGAAACTTCGGATGCTCCGCTCCAGACCGGCTGGTAAGGCTGTGGCCGGCTCGGAGAGGAAGCCAGCGTGAAGATGAAACCTACTTCAGGCTCTTCACGTAAGTAGCCAGTTTGCCAGCGTCGGCCGGACTGATGCCCTTGTTGGCGAAGGCGTGCGAAGCCTTTTTCTGCGGCCCGCCATTCTCAATAAAATCAGCCAGATCGGCGTCCGACATCTTCTGCACGGCGGCAGACGAAAACTCCAGAGCTCCCATCTTCTTGCCGGCGGCGGTGCCCTTTCCATCTGCACCATGGCAGCCGGCGCACTTTGCCTTGTAAAGGCCTTCCTGCGCCCATGACAGGCTAGGAAGAACCAGGAACAGCGCAAAAGCGGTAAGTAGAACAGCTAAGATGACCTTCTTCATTAACTTCTCCGATTATTAGATTTATGAAAGCAGGGTCCTGTCCGGCCTCAGAGCGATTACTGCTGTCCGAGAAACCCACTTCTTGCCAGACCCGCACACATGAGACCTCCATGAGTACGACTTCAGTGTCGAACATAGATTTAGGAGGCGCTGTGATGGGGGTCACCCGGCGACGTGATGGATTTCGCAACAGTTCGGACGAGCGTTCGAACCCGTTGTGGCGATTTACCACAAACGGGGGCGGAGAATGATGTAAGGAGGTGGGAACGTTCCCCACGTCGCCGATGAATTCTCGACGCCATAGCTAAGATATGTTGCGATTTTTAGCTATAAATCAGCCGCAGACCTCGAATGAGAGAGGCGGAAAGCTGTTTCTTGGGGAAAGCCGCGCCATCCCGGGTCAAAATAGGAATCTGACATATCTCGAAAGCCGTACTAGAATCGGCGACTGATTCAGTCCCTGGAGGGGCGATGGTTTCTGAGCGACGTGAGGTGTTCCTTACGGGTGGTACGGGCTTCATGGGAAGCAGTTTGGCGAGGGAATTACTGCATCGCGGACATCGCGTGCGCGCCTTGGTCCGGCCAGGCTCCGAGTCGAAGCTGGCAATCGGCTGCCAACCGGTTCGTGGCGACGCGTTGCGGGCAGCGAGCTATGCGTCGCAAATAGCGCCAGCCGACACTTTCGTGCATTTGGTTGGTGTAGCGCATCCCAATCCACGCAAAGCCGCCGAATTTCGCGCAATCGATCTGAAGTCTTGCCAGGAAGCGGTGCATGCGGCGGTCGAAGCCGGTGCGCGCCATTTCGTGTATCTCAGTGTTGCGCGGCCGGCGCCGATCATGAGGGAATACCAGGCGGTGCGCGCAGAAGGTGAACGACTCATCCGCGAGAGCGGCCTGGCCGCGACCTTCGTGCGGCCCTGGTATGTGCTGGGGCCAGGACGGAGGTGGCCGTATGTTCTTATTCCGCTGTATGCGTTGGCAAGATTGTTTCCGGCGACGCGCACCGGCGCCCGGCGACTGGCTTTGGTGACGCTGCAACAGATGACACAGGCCTTGGCGTGGGCAGTGGAAAATCCACCGGAACACGTACAGACGCTTGAGCCGCCGCAGATGCGGGCGGGCCTGACCATTCCGGCGATGACCGAAGCCAGTCCCGCATCAACTTAAATGACTATTTCTTGGCAGGGGCTACAGCGCGAACCTTGACCAGTGTCCCATCGGGGAGCCGACTTCCAAGGAACTCGACAACTCCGTTGCGCACCACGCCATTAAGTTCAGGCACAACCGACGCAACGCCGCCGACATCGGTGGCGCTTATCGCGGGCGCTTTCTTCTCGATTCCGCGGTCCATGGCCAAGTTCGCCAGGCGGTCGGCATCCCGGTTCTTTTCGCGAAGCACATGCGAAATCTCGAAGTAGTCAAGCTGGTCGATCATCTTGGTTGCGCGGGCATGAAGTTCCTTCAACGTGGGATTGTTGACTTTGTACTCGCCATTAATCTGCTTCACCATCAATTCGGAATCGCTGACCACCTTCAGCGCTTTGAAACCGTGTCTCAGAGTGTAATTGAGAGCAGCCAGCAAGCCTGAATACTCAGCGTAGTTATTCGTCTGGCGGCCCAGGAATTCGCTGAGTTCAGCGACGGGACGTCCAATCTCGTCCTCGATGACAACGCCGTATCCAGCAGGACCGGGATTGCCGCGAGCCCCACCATCGATATAAGCCACCAGATAACCTTGCTCCAGGCTAGTGATGGCACCGCCAATGAATTCCTGTGAGCGATATCGGGATTTGCCGGGAAACGGACGGACGGGCATGGCTAGTTATTTACCCCCACGTACTTTGGATGCACTGGGACCCGGCGCCGTCGCGGAACCATTCTAACGGGCTGTGACATGGGAGAGCGGTTTGCCCTACCGCCCGGTAGCTAATCGAAATGCCAGACGCTCCGGCAGGGAGGCGGCAAAAATTCTATCCTGCGTCCGCTTGACATCGTAAGGGACGCGGTAGAAGGTCAGCCGCGCAGGTCCATTTCCCGCGGCGTCATACAGCGCGAAGGCAGCCCGCCAGTCGCCATCGCGCGGCTGTCCGACTGAGCCCGGATTAATGAGATAACGCTCACCGGGCGTAAGCGTCAGGGTCGACTCGACGGCGCCTTCCATGCTGCCATAACCTGGCGCAAGTGGAAGTGTCCTACCCTCATGGTAAACGAAGCCGCCCTGGAGGTGAGTGTGTCCAAACATCATGAAGTCGGCATGGCCGGGCACTCGAAAATTGGCATTAGCCGTGGAAGCGTTCAACAGGTATTCATCTTCATCGCGCGGGGAACCGTGCACAAACTCCATTCCGGCCAATTCGTCCACCCGCATCGGCCCTTGTGGCAAGTTGCGCAGCCAGTCCAGATGATCTGGAGCCAGTGTGGTTTGGGTCCAACGCGCCGACATAGCCGCCACCAGGTTGAATTCCGACAAGTCCGTCAGCCCAGTACAGGCGCGATCATGATTGCCGCGCACCACCAGGCCGCCCATGGCACGCACGCGCTCGCACACTTCGTTCGGCGACGCGTTGTAGCCGACCACGTCTCCAAGATTTACCACCCGATCGTATGGGGGAGCGGCAGCGAGGCACGCTTCCATCGCTTCGAGGTTGGAGTGAATGTCGCTGAGCAGGAGAAGGCGCATCGCTCAGCGGACCTCCGCGGAAACGACAGGACAGCGAGCCAGATGGCCTGGCGCAATCTCGACCAGTGGCGGCAGCTCGCTCGAACAACTGGCGATGCGCCAAGAGCAGCGCGGCTCGAAAGCACAACCCGGCGGCAGCGCGGTGATGGCAGGCACAGTTCCCTCGATAGTCTGGAGCGGTTGGCCGCGCTGGGTACGCAGCGTCGGCACAGAGTGTAACAGCCCGCGCGTGTAAGGGTGCACAGGATGTGTGAAAACTTCCTGCGCCGTTCCCATTTCAACCAGGCTACCGGCATACATCACTCCGATGCGGTGCGATACCTGCGACACGACGGCTAGATCGTGAGAGATGAACAGCATCGCCAGCGAGAACTTTTCTCGCAGCTCACTGAGCAGGTCGAGCACCTGCGCCTGGATGGTGACATCGAGGGCAGTCGTCGGCTCGTCGGCGATGAGCAGTGAGGGCCGGTTCACCACGGCCATGGCAATCATAACGCGCTGGCGCTGGCCTCCGGAGAGTTGGTGCGGATAGTCGCGCGCCCGACGGTCGGCATCGGCGATGGCGACGGTGCGTAACGCTTCGACGGCGCGGAGCCAGGCTTCGGCTTTGCTGACTTTCTGGACGTGAGCTCCCGACGAGTTTCTGAAGGGGCGCCGCTTCAGCTGCGCCAAAACGGGTGCGACTTGTTGTGGGGCTCCAGCCCCTGCGGGTTCGTGTCCATGCGCCAGCACCGCCTCGGCAATCTGATCGCCCACCCGCATCACGGGATTGAGGGCGGTCATCGGCTCTTGAAAGATCATGCTGACTTCGGCGCCGCGAATGTGACGCATCTGACTCTCGGGCATAGCCAGCAGATCACCACCGCGGAATTGAATGTGGCCCTGAATCCGTGCCTGTGGCGGCAGCAAGCGCAGGATGGCCAGCGCACTCACGGACTTGCCTGAGCCCGACTCTCCCACCAGCCCAAGTATCTCGCCCGGCGCAATCTGGAAGCTGACATCACGGATAGCGGTGACGCTGCCCTGCCCGGTCGCAAATTCGACGGTGAGACTTCGGACCTCGAGCAGCGGGGACACAAGGTTATCGTAGCAGGAGGCGAAGACGACGCACTAGGCGACCCGGGCCACAGCCATCCCTGAATTGCCTCCGCCTTCGGCACTGTGATAACTTCCGCTCGTCGCCCGCTGTCGAACCGGAGGAGAACTTTATGCTCGTCGCTCTCATTGTCATTATCGTCATACTGGCGGTCATCGCGTTCGCGCTGATCGGCATTTACAACAGTCTGGTGCAGCTGAGGGTCCGGGCTGACAACGCCTGGGCCGATATCGATGTGCAACTGAAGCGCCGTTATGACCTTATCCCCAACCTGGTTGAAACCGTGAAGGGCTATGCCGCCCACGAAAAGGGAACATTCGAGAACATCGCCAAGTACCGCAGCGCGGCCATGACCGCCACCACTCCGGCGGAGAAGAGCGAAGCCGAGGGGCAGCTCACCTACGCATTGCGCGGACTGCTGGCGGTGGCCGAAGCTTACCCGCAATTGCGGGCATCAGAACAGTTTCAATCGCTGCAAGGTTCGCTGAGCGGACTGGAAGATGCGATTCAGAATGCGCGCCGCTATTACAATGCGGTGGTTCGCGATCTGAATACCAAGATCCAGACATTCCCCACGAATATTGTGGCGGGCATGTTCAACATTCAGCAAAAGCAGTTCTTCGACATCACCGAGCCGACGCAGCGTGAACCGGTGGCGGTGAAGTTCTGAAAGCCACTCTTCGCTTTTCGCCCTTCGCCCTTCGTGAGATGCGGACAATGATCGGCCTCCCGTCCGGAGATGAAAGACTTGCCCCATGAGTAATTTCCATTTCGACACGGACAAATGCGGGGCTGGAGACCAGCGGGGCGTTAACGCGCGGCCGGGTGCCCTACCCACGTACGCCGCGGTTGCGGACAAGGTGGGCTGTCGCGTCATCCTTGCTTTGCTGTTCTGCCTTGCCTTCGTCATCCCCGCCTGGCCGCACGCGACTGGCGCATTGCCCGCTTTGAAACTCACATGTACGTTGCCCCCGACGGGGTGGCCATTGTCAACGAGCACATTGACCTAATATTTGTCGGCGAATACCACGGTATCTACCGCGACATTCCTATCGAATACCCGGGTCCGCACAGTACCAACTACACACTGTTCCTGAAAGTCACCAGCGTCATCGATGGCAGCGGCCATAAGCTGAAGTACGAATCCAGTACGCAGAACGGCAACCGCCATCTCAAGATCTACCTTCCGGACGCGGTGGACACTTCGCGCAGCGTGATCATTAGCTACAAGGTGACCAATGCGGTGCGCTGGTTCGACGGTCACGACGAGCTGTACTGGAACGTGACCGGCAACGATTGGCCGGTGCCGATTGACAGCGCCGCGGCGTCGATCACATTCCCGGCGAACGCCGCCGGCAACTTGCGTGCACAAGCCTTCACCGGCGCATACGGATCGACGGAACAGGACGCGACTGCCGAGGTCCGCGGCAACACCGTGTTGGTGGAGAGCAACAATCCGCTTTCCATGCGCGGCGGACTTACAGCCGACGTTTATATCAGCAAAGGCGTGCTGACCCAACCTAGCAAGCTCACCCAGGCGATGTGGTTTCTGCGCAGCAATCCAATTGTGCTGCTCCCGCTGTGGGCGTTCATGGTGATGTTTTTCTTCTGGTGGACGAAGGGCCGCGATCCCAAAGCGGACATCTCGGTCGCGCCCATGTACGAGCCGCCGAAGGATATGACGCCCGCCGAGGTCGGCACCCTGATCGATGACGTAGTCCATCCTCGCGACATACCTTCGACCATGGTTGACTTGGCGGTCAAAGGCTATCTCAAGATCGAGGAGACAGAGTCAAAGGTTCTGCTGTTCAGCCATCGTGATTACACTTTTCACTTGCTGAAACCACCTGACAGCTGGAGCTCGCTCGAACCACACGAGCGTGTGATGCTGAACCATATGTTCTCTGGCGGGGCCACGCAGGTAAGACTGTCAGACCTGAAGAACCAGTTCTACGTGGCTATCCCGACTATGAAGAACGATATCCTCGCGGAGCTGAAGAGCAAGGGAATGTACTCGGTCGATCCGGAATCGGCGCACGCCTATGTACTGGCGGGAATCTTGTTTACCGCAGCCCCCTTCGTGCTTGCCCAGGTGCTGGGCTGGGGATCGATGCTGGACTCGCCGGGACTGACGATTGCCGCTGGCATCGTGGCGTTGATCATCGTCTTGCTGTTTGCTCGCATTATGACCGCGAAATCGTTGAAGGGCGTGCGCACTAAAGTCGAGATTCTCGGCTTCCAGGAGTTTGTTAACCGCGTCGACGCTGACCGCCTGAAGCGCATGCCGCCCGACACTTTCGAGAAGTTTCTGCCCTACGCTATGGCACTGGGCATTGAGAACCGGTGGGCTAAGGCCTTCCAGGGAATCGCGCAGAACCAGCCTACATGGTACGTGGGTCCTACGCCTTATGTGGGGTTCAACCCCATCTTCTTCGCCGGCGCGATGCACGCCATGGCGATGGATGCGCACCAGGCTTTCGTAGCCGCGCCTCGTGCCAGCAGCACGGGCTCGGGATGGGGCGGCGGCGGTTTCGGTGGCGGAGGCTTCAGCGGCGGCGGCTTTGGCGGCGGGGGCGGTGGAGCGTTTTGACGGCAGTCATGTGCGGAGCTGATGAGTCCGCGGCCCAGCTATGGAAACTGAAGATTAACCCGAGGCACGGGAATCACGAGCTAGTACTTAAGCAAGCGAGCGATGGTTTGGAGCAGCTTTTCGGGGGATTCGCCTTTGGGCAGGAACCCGTCGGCAAATTCCATTCCTTCGGGGGTGTCTGCCGACGCCGAGACGATAAGAATAGGTACATGCGGCTTGATTGTCTTCATCTCTTTGGCAATCTCTGTACCGGTCTTGTCAGTCAGGAAGTGATCGGCGATAACCAGGTCGACAGGGTCGCGCTTAAATTGTTCCAGGCCTTCTTCGCCGGAAGCGGCGGTCACCACCTCATAGCCTGCAATGGTAAGTACAAGCTTACGAACTCGCAGGGCAATTTCCGCATCGTCAACACAAAGAATAACGGGTCGAACAGAATCGGGAGGTAAGGGTTTCATGGCTACACCCACTGAATAAGGCAACTATACTCTTCGCCGCAAATTACCACACAAATTCACGGAATTTGGTTACATTCGTATCGGGTTTTTCATTGTGGGAGCAGGCATATATCTCCTGATACGCGATTGTGGGAACAACACATTCGCCACTCGGAAACTCGCGTCTCATCCGCTATAGCGCTACGTTCACCGCCAGCATTACTTCTGGGATAGAGCTGGTCGGGCGGCAGCTATTCGCAAGGGGAGGGCATCCCCTTCCCTTCAACCCGTGGGAAGTGAGAGCCGACACGCCCCGTTGCTGGCGCTTTACGAACCGGCTGGCGGGGCGTGTTCAGACGGCAGCTTGGTATAACGCGCCTTTTCGACTTCGATGACAAGGGTAACGCGTCCCTCGGGATTGCGGAAGGGGAGCGGCTTGCCGGTGTACTTCACAGAGATGGGATCCATTATCTTGAGATCGGGATCGGGCCGCCGCTCGACGAGGCGTCCGCGAATCTGCACCTCGCAGTAAGGATCGCGAAAATCCACGAGGGAGAGCGCAACGCGCGGGTCGCGCGCTGTATTACGAGCCTTCAAGGAGTTTTCCCCGGTACATATGATGACGCGATCTGCGTCCCGTCCCACCCAGACGGTACGCTCTGCGGCGAGCCATCGGGCATCAGGGTAGCCAGGTGAGCGAAGTTCGCGCCGTCGAGGAGCTGTCTGATTTCGTCCGAAAGTATCATTCGTACCTCGTTGAACCCAAGCGCTTACGCCAGCAATCTTGCCGCTTCCTTGGCGAAGTAGGTGAGCACAATCGAGGCGCCGGCGCGCTCGATGCATAGCAGCGACTCCATCATGACGCGCTCGTAGTCAATCCAGCCGTTCAGGGCAGCGGCCTTGATCATGGCATACTCGCCGCTAACCTGGTAGGCCGCCAGCGGCACATCGAAGCGCAGCCGCGCCTCGTGCAGGACGTCGAGGTACGGCATCGCCGGCTTCACCATGATCATATCGGCGCCTTCCTCGAGGTCGAGCTCGATCTCGCGCATGGCCTCGCGCAGGTTGGCAGGGTCCATCTGGTAGGAACGCCGATCGCCGAAGTGCGGCGCCGAATCCGCTGCCTCACGAAACGGTCCGTAGAATCCGCTGGCAAACTTCGCCGCATAGGAGAGGATGGGAATGTTCTGGTAGCCGGTGGCGTCGAGGGTGGTGCGGATGGCATCCACGCGGCCATCCATCATGTCGGAGGGGGCGATGATATCCATGCCGGCCTTGGCCTGCGCGACTGCGGTGCGCGCCAGCAGCTCCAGCGTGGGATCGTTGAGAATTTCATAATCCTCGGCAATCATCGCCGCCACCGAGGCCGCACCCACGGAACGCGGTCCAGATGTCTCAACGATGCCGCAGTGGCCGTGCGACATGTATTCGCACAGGCACACATCTCCCATCAACAGCAGGCTGGGAACTTCGCGCTTGATGGCGCGAGCCGCTTTCTGCACGATGCCATCCTCAGACCAGGCATCGGTGGCGTTTTCGTCCTTCGACTCCGGCAGTCCGAAGAGGATGACGCCGGGGATGCCCAGCGATTTCACTTCGGCGCACTCCTTCACCACTTCGTCAACCGAAAGGTTGAAGACGCCGGGCATGGAGCGCACTTCCTTGCGCACGCCTTCTCCTGGGCAGACGAACAGCGGATAGACGAAGCCTTCGGGACTGAGCCGGGTTTCGCGGACAAAAGAGCGCATCGCTTCAGTGCGACGCAGGCGGCGGGGACGATCGATGGGGAATGGCATAACAGAAAATTTTAGCACCGCGGGAGTGGCGCGGAAGCAGCTAAAATCGCGGGGAAAAAGAGTTGCGAATTGTGATCGGAATCACTGCAACAGCCGGGGTTGTCAGGATTAAGCCGGTTTTGGCAACTCCTGCGTGCGCACCTCGCAGGAGAGGCCGTAATTCACCCGATACGGTACCGTCACGGGAACCCCGCTAGCCATGTAAAGGTGCTCGCCGCTTCGCACCTTTCGCTTCCACACCACCTGGCACAAGACGGCCTGATTTTGCGCTACGGTGAAGTGTAGCGTCTGGCTCTCGGTGAGCTTCCCGCCTATCTTGTAGCCCATTTGCCGCGTGACGTGCGCCGCTACTTCAGCTTTGATGGCAGATATGATTTGGACGCCACTCGCTAACTGCAAAACTCAGTAGACGATTGTACCCACGATATGACAAAGAATCCTCAACTCTTTCCCGGATTCAGCTTGCGAACGAAGACCGCAATTGACGATCAGTTTGCCCAAATTGGTACTTCTCCTGCTCCTAAAGTCGCCGCTGCTGCGGAAGACTTCGCAAAGTGGTATATACTTCGACTACTCTGATATTAGTCCCGCTGCGGTTTTGGCGGGTCGGGGCGCAATTCTTTTTCATAAGCCCCGAGGCGATTACTTAGCGGAGCGAGCGAGTCGAGGCCTGTCCGTCGCGCTGGGAACGAGAGTGCGTTACCGGCATCATTTTCTTCCTTTTTCCCCGGAGCACTTTCACCACGGCAGAGGCCTGGACAGGTCGGTGGAGGTGTCGCTTGGACCTGGCATTTATACGTGTCTTATTTGTTCTGATAACGGCAGTTGCGAGCTATGAACTGCGGCCTCTTAGCTTGGAGCGATGGCCGGCAGCAGGCGTTGGAGTGCTGGTCGGACTCGCAGTGGTTTTGTTTGAACTCCGACTGCGACGGGTCAGCCTGAAGCGGCTTATCGGCGCGGTCATTGGAAGCACACTGGGAATTGTCGGCGCCTACCTTTTCAGTCTCGTCATCCGCAATAGCATTCGCGAAGGTCCGACACAGAGCTTTCTGCAGCTTTTCGTCATGTTGGTCATGGCGTATGTCGGCTTGATCGTAGGCGCAGGCAAGGGTGACCTGCTGAATCTGGCTGCGTTAGGCGGAATTTTCGGCGGCGAGAAACAGTCCAGAAAAAGCCACAAGATCCTAGACACCAGTGTCATCATCGACGGCCGCATCGCCGACATCGCCGAAACCGGCTTCTTGGATGGGGTGATCGTCATTCCCCAGTTTGTGCTTCGAGAACTGCAGTTAGTGGCTGACTCGGCCGACTCCATGAAGCGCAACCGCGGGCGCCGCGGCCTGGACATCCTGCAACGCATTCAAAAGATCGCGACTTTGCAAGTGCAGATCGTGGAGGACGACTTCCCCGCCGTACGTGAAGTGGACCTGAAGCTCATCGAGTTGGCCAAGGTGTACGAAGGCAAGATCGTCACCAACGATTTCAATCTCAACAAAGTGGCCCAGTTGCAAGGAGTCGCGGTGCTGAACATCAACGAGCTGGCCAACTCGCTGAAGCCCATTGTCCTGCCCGGCGAAATCATGAAGGTCTTTATCCTGAAGGAGGGCAAGGAGTACAACCAAGGTGTTGCCTACCTGGACGATGGAACCATGGTGGTGGTGGACAACGCCCGTAAGATGATTGGCAAGAACATCGATATCTCGGTGACGTCAGTGCTGCAAACCACCGCCGGTAAGATGATTTTTGGCAAGTTCGACGAACGCAACATGAGCGCTCCGGCGCGTCCCATCGAGCCACGGCCGGACATTCGGAAGGTGGCGCCTGCGCCCACCCCGGCGGTCGTGGTTCCAGAGGCACCTAAGCCGGAGTGAATCTGTACGGAGTTTGCCTGACCTTTTGCCGATGTCAGGGTCTCCGATTTGTATTTGGTTAGGTCTGGCGTTTATACTGCGCTCCCCGACATGAAGGTCATCGTCATCATCCCTGCCGCCGGATTAGGCACGCGCATGTCCAGTGCTGCTGGGGCACCCAAGAGTAAAAGCAAACAGTTTTTTGACTTGGACGGAACTCCAATTCTCCTTCATACCCTACGCAAGTTTGCGCAATGTCCGGCGGTCAGCGAGATCGTGGTGGCGTTGCGTAAGAACGAAACCGCGAGTTTTCAGAAGCAGATCGAAAAAGAGAAGCTGAATAAACCAGTTCGCGTGGTTGAAGGCGGCGAGCACCGGCAAGACTCGGTAGCCAATGCGCTGGCGACCATCCATGCGGCGGACGACGACATCGTCCTGGTGCATGATGCGGTGCGTCCCTTCGTCGACCAGGACACGATCATTGGGGTGATTGAAGCGGTGAAGAAGTATGAGGCTGCCATCGCCGGAGTTCCCGCCGTCGACACCGTCAAGCAAGTGGACCGGACGTCCGATGGCGCCGTCGTGATTGCGACCGTGCCGCGCGAGCGTATGGTGCTGGCGCAGACGCCGCAGGGATTTCGCTTCGGGCTGCTTAAGAAGGCGTTCGACGAAGCGACCGCCGATGGATTCATGGGCACCGATGAAGCCTCTCTGATCGAGCGCGGCGGAGGGACGGTCCATGTCGTCATGGGTTCTCCGCGAAACATGAAGATCACCACACCCGCCGATCTGGAATTGGCGGAATTTTTTCTGTCGCAGGAAAATCGGCGGAATGTAAGCCTGGGCGGGTAAGGGTAAGGATCGAGCCCGAAGGGCGAAATTTGTTTCAGCCGTGGGCGTGAGCCCGCGGTTAGGTTGAGAATCAAGGGGAGCCGCGGAGCGGCGACACCGCACCGCTAGGCCTTAACGAATCTTGTCAAATTCACAGGTACCACGCATACCCCGCATCGGCTTTGGCTGGGATTCGCACGAATTCCAGCCCGGTATCCCGCTGAAGATAGGTGGTGTGCTGATTCCACACCACAGCGGCCTGGCGGGGCACTCCGACGGCGATGTCCTGCTGCATGCTCTGACTGACGCGCTGCTCGGCGCAATCGCCGCGGGAGACATTGGAACCTACTTCCCGCCTACTGATCCCAAATGGAAAGGCGCCGACTCGACCGTCTTCGTGCGCGAAGCACTCAAGCAGATCGAGGATGCTGGCTACGTGGTGGGAAACGTGGATAGCACGCTGATCCTCGCCGCTCCCAAGATCAGTCGTCACGCAAAGGCAATTCAGGAACATGTCGCCAAGCTACTCGGCATCGGGCCGTCATGTGTGGGCATCAAAGCCAAGACTCCAGAAGGCATGGGCACCGACAATGCCGCGATCGCGCACGTGGCCGTGCTGCTTAGCGAGATTTCTTGGCCGTAATCAGGGCTGCGTAATCCGCGCCACGGACGCGGCATCAGACAGCCCAGCGGTTCAGCGCCGGGTAAGCGACTTGATGACCGCGTGCCTTGGGCACGGCACCATCCCGCACACCCCACAGAAGAGCACCGTCCCATACCCACCCCTGAAGGGTGGGCTATCTTTCCGTACCGCAAACGCGGGACCGGTGTTTCGCCGCTTCGAGCTATCACATATCCACGGGAGAGTTCGTAGCTCCGAACGGGGGATAAGCCGTTCTGCGAGGCCACTAGTGCAATCCCGACATACACCGTCACGACCACGTAAAATAGAAGCTTTAGCCCGTGGTCTCCGGCCCAGCCATCAATGCGCCGGGACAATGCCGCACCGTTGGCTCTTTGCGAACTGAGAAGGAACTCATGACTACTACAAACCACGATGTCGAAGCTGCTGCCACAGCGCAGGCTGCAGCTTCCGAGCGGCCATCGAATTTTATCCGCGACATCATCCTCCACGACCAGAAGACCAACAAATATGGCGGACGGGTGCAGACCCGCTTTCCGCCTGAGCCCAACGGATATCTCCACATCGGCCATGCCAAATCGATTTGTCTCAACTTCGGGCTGGCGGCGGAGTTTGGCGGCAAGACCAACCTGCGCTTCGACGACACTAATCCGGAAAAAGAAGAGCAGGAGTACGTTGATTCCATCATCGCCGACGTGCGCTGGCTGGGCTTCGATTGGGAAGACCGGCTCTTTTACGCCTCCGATTACTTCGATCAGCTCCACGACTGGGCGGTGCAACTGATCAACGCTGGCAAGGCTTACGTGTGCGATTTAGGCGCCGAGGAAGTTCGCCAGTATCGCGGGACGCTCAACGAGCCCGGGAAGGAGAGCCCTTACCGCAACCGATCTGTGGAGGAGAACCTGGAGCTGTTCGTGAAGATGCGCGCGGGCGAATTTCCCGACGGCTCGCGCACCTTGCGCGCCAAGATCGATATGGTTTCCCCGAACCTAAACATGCGCGATCCGGTGATGTACCGCATCCTGCACGCCGAGCATCATCGCACCGGCGACATGTGGTGCATCTACCCGATGTACGACTTTGCGCATGGGCAATCCGATTCCATTGAGAAGATCACCCATTCCATCTGCACGCTCGAGTTCGAAGATCATCGGCCGCTGTACAACTGGTTCATTCAGCAACTGGGGATCTTCCCTTCGCAGCAGATCGAGTTTGACCGACTGAACATCACGTACACGCTGCTGAGCAAGCGGAAGCTGTTGCAGTTGGTTCAGGATGGTCATGTGCGCGGCTGGGACGATCCTCGCATGCCGACGCTCTCCGGGCTGCGGCGGCGCGGCTATACGCCTGAGGCCATTCGCAACTTCTGCGCCGCCATCGGCGCATCCAAAACTAACGGCGTCATCGAACTGGCAATGCTGGAGCACTTCCTGCGCGAGGACTTGAATAGGCGTGCAGCGCGGGTGATGGCTGTTCTGCGTCCGTTGCGGGTAGTCATCGATAACTATCCCGAAGGGCAGGTCGAGGAACTTGAGGCGGTAAACAATCCGGAAGATCGCGCCGCCGGGACGAGGAAGGTGCCGTGTTCGCGCGAGCTCTACATCGAGCAGGATGACTTTCGCGAAACGCCGCCAAAGAAGTTCTTCAGGCTTTCGCCGGGACATGAGGTTCGGCTGCGTGGTGGGTATTTCATCAAGTGCACGGGAGTGGTGAAGGACGAGAAGACTGGCGAGGTGGTCGAGGTCCATTGCACGTACGATCCCGAGACGCGCAGCGGCAACGCGCCTGATGGCCGCAAGGTAAAGGCGACGATTCACTGGGTATCGGCGCAGCACGCCATGAGCGCCGAGGTTCGAGTGTACGAAAATCTGTTCACCAAGGAAGATCCGAATGACGTGCCCGAGGGTCAGGAGTTCACCGTCAATCTCAACCCCAATTCTCTGGAGACGGTAACCGCCAAACTGGAGCCGTCACTGGCAAGCGCCAAGCCTGGTGATCGCTACCAGTTTGAGAGGCTGGGATACTTCTGCGTCGATCCGGATTCGACATCGGGGAAAGTGGTTTTCAATCGGACGGTGCAGCTCCGGGACACCTGGGCAAAGATCGAGAAGCGGGAGCGGAACTTATAGCTATATAGCTAAGTAATAGTAGAATCTAGCCAGGAAGAGCGTAAACGTGGCGGAACTGAAAAACAAGTTGAGCGCATACCTGCAAATGGTGCGCAGGGGCGAAGAAATCATTGTGCGCGACCGCGACTTGCCAATTGCGCGTATTTCACCGTGCAAGACTGAGACTCTTTCGGAAATTGATCGCCCCCCTTATTGCGGCTGGAGTGATGAAGCCGCCAGCCACGGTCCCGTTAATTGGAAGAAGTTCTGGTCGATGCCCGGCCCTAACTTGAGCGAACAAGGGGCGCGCCGGGCTATCTTAGAAAGAACGGGAGGAAGGGCGGTAGTGAAGCCGGCTTTTTGGGACAGTAGCGCGCTGGTTCCGATCTGCTTACGGCAAAAATCCAGCGCCCATGCGCGGCAACTCAGCGAAGAATATGACGTTGTTGCGTGGTGGGCAACACCCGTGGAAGCGCGAAGTGCGTTTGCCAGAGAACTACGGGCTGGGAATCTTAGCCGACTGGGCTATCAACATCTTTACCATCGAACGGTTTTTTCCAAGATCAGGCAATCCGGTGGTGATGTCTGGTTTGGTTTTGTCCTTGCTTTGGGCGTTGCTCGTCTGCGTTTATGGCATAGTATTTAAGATTCGTATTCGCGCAACTCGCTGTCTTACGTGTCACGCATACTTCGGCTCGGAGGACGAATGCATGTCCTGCGGCCTGCCGAGACATGCGCCTCAAACCAGTTAAACATGTCTTCGAGCCTTACCGACCACACCGCTCCTCGTCTCCGCTTCGCCCCTTCCCCGACCGGCTACCTGCACGTCGGCGGAGCGCGCACCGCGCTGTTCAACTGGCTCTTCGCGCGACATTACAAGGGCACGTTGATCCTCCGCATCGAGGACACCGACTTCGAACGCTCCTCCGCCGAAATGGTGGAAGGTATTCTTGTCGGCTTGCGCTGGCTGGGCATCGATTGGGACGAGGGGCCGTACTTCCAGTCGCAGCGCATGGAACTCTATCGCGCCGCTGCCCGGCGCCTGGTCGAAGGCGGGCATGCCTACTATTGCTTCTGCACCAAGGAAGAACTGGAACAGCGGCGCGCGCAGGCGCAAGCAAAAGGCGGCGATCCGCAGTACGACCGAAAGTGCCGCACGATTCCACTAGAACAGGCAAAGGCCCGGGGGGGAAAGGGGGAGGCTTGCGCCATTCGCTTTGCCATGCCGGCAACGGGCAGCACGGTTTTCGACGACGCCGTCTTTGGCCGCGTGGAGTTCGCCAACACCGAGCTGGAAGATTTTGTACTGCTGCGCTCCGACGGGGTGCCGACCTATCACCTTAGCGTGGTGGTCGATGACATCGAGATGCGGATGACGCATATCCTGCGGGGTGCGGATCATCTTTCCAACACCCCCAAGCAGGTGATGCTCTACCAGGCTCTGGGTGCGCCACTTCCGATATTCGCTCATGTGCCGCTCATTCTCGGACCAGATAAGACGCGCCTCAGCAAACGGCACGGGGCCACCAGCGTGATCGCTTACAAAGAGGAAGGTATCGTGCCGGAAGCCTTTCGCAATTTCCTGGCACTGCTGGGATGGACACCGCCCGACTCCTCGAAAGAGATCATGGATGACCGCGAGCTGATTGAGCTCTTCGACCTGAGCGGCATCGCAAAGTCGAATGCGGTTTTCGATCGCGGCAAGCTCGACTGGTTTAACTCCGAGTACATGCGCGCTTGTCCGGCTGTGCAGTTGTTGCCTCTGATCGAAGAGGAGTGGAAAAAAGTCGATCTCATTCCTTTTCAGAACAGCCGCGAGGCGATGGCTGCAACGGTGGATTTGATAAAGCCGCGAGCGCGCAACCTGAAGGACTTCGCAACGCTGTTCCGTGCGTACTTCAGCGATAGCTTTGACGTGGATCCCGCCGCGGTGCAGAAGTTCGTGAAAGACGATACGGTGCGCGGGATGCTGGTCGAGCTGGGTTCGCGATATGAAAACGAAGCCGTCTTCTCAGAAGCGAGTACTGAGACGGTACTGCGGGAGTTTGCTGCACAGAAGAATGTCAAGGCTGGTGTGCTGATCAATGCAGCGCGGGTCGCGCTCACTGGGCAGGGGGTCGCACCGAGCTTGTTCGCAGTAATGGCAAACCTGGGACAAGAGCGGACGGTGGTTCGGCTGAAGAACGGGACAGCCCTGTAGTCTCCAGCGAAAACGAAAAACATCTCCCACGGAGACACCGAGGGCACGGAGTTTATTCTAAAAACTTTTCTCGGTGATCATAGCGAAGAGCGGTTACTTGACCACCGTCACCTGAAACTGCACGGGAATCGAGCGGGGCGGATAACAGGCGCTATGGTCGCAGGCTTGGAATCGCAGTTCGCCCTTCACCGGATAGCTGCCGGCAGCAGCGTTGGCCGGCGCTTTCAAGACGGCGTTGATGCTGAAGTCCCCGCTGTAGACGCTCAGCTTCTCGTTGGGGGAGAAAGGAAACGTCATCTCCTCTCCTGCGGGATACTTCAGATCAGCCACGGTGACCTGCTCCGGCGCATTCAATTTCAGGGCCGTGGGAATCAAATAGTCGGCCTCGGGTTGGTGAGAGTTGATGTGAAACCCTGAACCAATCCGGAAATCCATTTCGACGCTGGTAGTCGCCCCGGCCCGAATTTGCACGTTGCCCACCGGCGCCAGAGTCACGTAAGGCTGCTTGTCGCCCGGTGCCTGCGTGAAGCCAAGCGACGCAAAGAAAAACACAACCGCGGTCACAGCTTCCACGCGCTTAATCATTCGACCCTCTTCGTCGCGGGCGCCGGAGTGTTCGCGACGGACGCGCGGCTGGCCTGGGCGGCGCCCCGGTCGTGGCTACTGGCGAGAATCTTCTTTACGTCCTTCTCGATCTCTTCCCGGCTAAACAGACCAGCCGCCTTGTCCACGATGATTCCGTTGCGATCGACGTAGAAAGTAGTCGGAAGGTATTGCACATCACCGTAATCATCCGAAACCTGGTCGGTTCCCAATAGCACTTGATAGTTCACACCCATCTCATGGGCAAACTCTGCAATCTTGGGAGGGTCGGTGTCGTCCATGGCCACGCCAAGAACTACCAGGCCGTCCTTACCGTATTGTTTCTGGAGCTCCACGAACCACGGCATCTCGACCTTGCAGGGCGGACACCAGGTCGCCCAGAAATTCAGCAGTACGGCTTTGCCACGGAAGTCAGACAGCTGCACTCTTTGTCCGTCCAGGGTGGCCAGGTTGAAATCGGGCGCTTGCACCCCTTTGACGTTGCCCACCATTTTGAGGGGACCATGCGTACGATTGCGATCCAAGTATTTACCGGCAGCGAGCATTGCCATGATAGCTGCCACCAGAACGACGAACACCAAAGCATTACGTTTCACGAACCACCCTTACAACGCAAACCGGTTGAGGAACGAAAGATAGCCAGAGAGCAGTTTCAGATTATTCAAGAAGATAAGCACGCCAACCGCAATCAGGAGCACGCCACTAATGACTTCGACGGTGTGCAGATGACGGCGAAAGCGTCCATAAAAAGCCAAAAATCGGTCCACTCCCAAAGAAGTCAACAGAAAGGGGACGGCCAGGCCGAGAGAATAGATGGCCAGCAACAAAATTCCTTTCAGTACGGTGTCCTGGGTCTCGGCCAACAGCAAGATTGCGGCGAGGATAGGGCCGATGCATGGGGTCCATCCGAAAGCAAAAGCAAAGCCCACCAAAAAAGAACCGGCCACGCTGGAACTGCCCTTGACGTTATGCATGCGTTTGTCGGCGTAGAGCGCTTTGATTTTCAGCAGACCGGTCAAATGCAATCCGAAAATGATGACGACGATGCCGGCAATTTTCGTCAGCAAACTGTGATATTCATTGGCGAATCGGCCGACGCTGGTCGCCACGGCGCCCAAGGCAATGAAGACCACGCTGAACCCCAAAACGAAGGTGACGGAATGCAGCATGACGGTCCCTAGCATGCGCCGGTCCGAGGATTGCAGGTCCTCAACCGTGGCTCCCGAGATCAGCGATACATAGCCCGGTACAAGCGGAAGCACGCAGGGAGATAAAAATGACAGCAATCCCGCCACGAAGGCGGCGATTGGTAACGGCAGGCTATGCATAAACCTCTATTGTAGCAATTCGAGCGTTAAAACCCAGGTTGCCGCTGGCAGTCCATGTTCAGGGATTCCCCTATAGACAGACGCCGCAGTGGACAAAAAGTTACACAAAAGTGCTGGACTTAGGGATAGCACCGGGCCGGGACTCGAATGAGCGACTTGCGTAGTCCGGTCCAAGTCTCGGAAATAACCACCGAATCTCCAGGATTGTGGGGATCGTATTTGACAGAAGCCGGCAGCCCTAGGCGGCAGGAATAAAGGTCAATGAATTGTCGCAGATGGGTCACATCCTGCGATGCCTCGTAGGTCACGCCGGCGACATCATACTTGTAGACCAAGAGGGTCATCTGCTGGCCGGACTCGCTCTCCTGCAGCTCCAGTACGTCGATGACGTTGCCATCGATGATGCGGCCACCCAAGGTAAGCTGGGTCCGGCGCTCGCGTTCCAGTTGCTCAGGTGATTTTTTGTTACGGCGTGAGAGCAGGGCATAGCCAACGATGGCGGCAGTAGCTCCGAAGGCGAGGACCGGATACAGGCGGAGTGCATTCATGGCTGGGCCGCGAAACTCTCGCTGACTCTTGCCTCAAGATAATCGCATGGGGTGCCGTAGGGGAACCGAAAAAATGGCCACAAACCTGATTTGTTGGTGCTGCCACTCCGATTGCACCTGGCATGCAGCAGAATCCCCGCACGGCGTGTTGCTACTCATTCGAGGTTCAGCACCGGATTGCTGAGCTTGCCGACGCCTTCCACAGTCACTTCGACGGAATCCCCGGGTTGCAGCGGGCCCACCCCAACGGGAGTTCCGGTGGCAATCAGATCTCCGGGCTCAAGCGTCATCACCTGCGAAATGAAGCGAATGAGTACGTCGAGCGGAAAGAGGAAGTCCACCGTCGTCCCATTCTGCCGCAGTTGGCCATTTACGCGGGTTTGAACCCTTACGCCCTTCCAAGGATCGAGGTTCGCTGCCACCACCGGCCCGACCGGGCAGAACGTGTCGAACCCTTTGGCCCGAGTCCACTGGCCATCTTTTTCTTGCAGGTCGCGCGCGGTCACATCGTTCACGCAGGTATAGCCAAGTATGTAAGGACGAACATCATCCCCTTCCCGTAAGCGATAACAGCGCTTGCCGATCACCACCGCCAGTTCGCCCTCGTGGTCCACGCGCTGCGAAAGGATGTTGGGCCGGCGAATCGCATCGCCGGTGGCGATGACAGAAGATGGCGGCTTCAGAAAGATCAGCGGCTCCGTGGGAATCGGATGGTTCAACTCTTTCGCGTGTTCGCGATAATTGCGGCCGATGCAGACCACCTTCGACGGTTCCACGGGAGATAGCAGGTGGACTTGGCTCAGCGGGAGACTGCTGTGTTCAGCGCCTTCAAACTCAGACCAGGAACGCGGAGCTGTCGCCATCGTGCGAGTTATGGTCTCGACGCCGCGCACGTTTTCGATCAGTCCATAACGGTCGACATTCTGGGATTGAAATCGGCAGTAGGACATAGAACCTCAATGAATTTTACTTGTCCGGAACTGTTTCACTGGCCTCGGCGGAGCGTGGGCTCTCGTTGCCCCGCAGATCCACGGCAGAAACTGAGTAAATATATTTCTTGCCGGGCTCGACATTCTCGTCGCGGAATGACGAAGTCGGCACCAATTGCTTGTTCAACTTTTCAAATTGGCCCCCCTCGACACGTCGGAAGAGGTTGTATCCCGCGAGATCGTTCTCCAAGTTCGGGGCCCAGGTGAGGTCGATGAATGGCTTCTGGCCCACGCTGGAGAAGACTGCCTGCAGCCCGGCGGGCTGGGCAGGCGGATAGATGTCGCGCGTGAAGACCTCGACCGGCCGCGAATCGTCGCCTTCGACGGCCGTGTTGATGCCATGCGAATCGACCTGGGTGAGAGTAGTGATGCGATATTCGTACTTCTGCTCCCACTCGAACGTCTTGTCAAGGTAAGATCCGGCGGCCGCAGGCTCCACTTCGGCCAATACAACATATGAGGGCCCACCAACCGGTTTTCGCATGATGCGGTAGCGGTAACTCAGACCAGCGGGGGCGGCTGGCGGAGCAGGCCCGTTCCATGAGATGCGCACGCCTTCTCCACCGACTTGCGCCGACAACTTATCAGGTGCAGGGATGGTGGGAGCCACGGGAATCGGCACTTGATTGGAGAGCCCAGCACTACGTCCGTGAGAGTTGATCTCTTCCACCGCATAGGTGACGAAGCCTACGGGATTGGCCTGTCCCAACTGTGGTGGCAGCGAATCCACGTAGTTCATCCGAATCGCCGGCGCTTCCTCCTGTTTCTTTTTCGGTTGTTGCTGAACCTTAGGCGGAGGAACTTCGGCCGCCACGGAACACATCCCCATCAGCCCAGTGCCTTCGTGACGACAGATGCGGACGGCGGGCGAATGTTTGACCAGGGTCCGATCTGTATTCTTGCGCGCCAACGTCCAGTCCAACTCGACGCGGTTGCCCTTGCGTGAGGCCGTCAAGTCGTCAACCGGGCGCGCCAATTGCAACGATGGGGGTTGCGGCGCGCCGGGGGTACCACATCCGGGGAGCGTCGCGATCATAAGCAAACTCCCAGCCAGGCAGTAGAGGCGCAATCTCATGGAAGCTTTCAGGGTAACAAATCCTACGTACAATCCGTGGGAGTAGCGATTGGTAACCTAATCTTGAAAACCAGCGTCGCCGCTTGATCGTTGCCCTCGGCGGCGCTAGGCAGCCAAAATAGCCGATCGCTTCTATGGACTATCCCAGCTTTTTGGCCAGGAGTTCATTGACCAACGCGGGATTGGCCTGCCCCTTGGATGCCTTCATCACCTGGCCAACAAAGAAGCCGATCACGGTCTTCTTGCCTGCGCGGTACTGCTCCAGTTGCCTGGGGTTGCTGGCGACCACTTCGTCGATGATCTTCTCGATGGCTGCGGTGTCGGTCAGTTGCTGCGGCTTTTCTTTCTCGTAGACTGTGGGGAAATCCTCGCCGCGCTCAAAAGCCAGATCATAAAGTTCCTTTAGCATTTTGCCGCTGATGGCGCCGCTCTCCACCAAGTCAGCCGACATGGCAATGCCCTTCATCGAAATTGGCGACTGCTCGATCTCCCGTCCCGCGGCTTTCAGCCGTCCAAGTAGTTCGCTCTGCACGAGGTTGGAGACGCGCTTGGGATTCTTTGCGGCCTTGGCCGCCTCTTCAAACTGGTCGGCCAGTGAGCGGGTGCTGGTCAGCGTGGTCGCGTCGTATTCGGTGATGCCATACTCCACAACCATGCGCGCACGCCGGGCCGCAGGCAGTTCCGGCATCTGATCCGTGATCTGTTTGCGCCATTTCTCATCCACCACCAGTGGCAGCAGGTCAGGCTCGGGGAAATAGCGGTAATCGTGCGCCTGCTCCTTGGAGCGCATGCTGTAGGTCTTGCCTTCAGCGGGGTTGTAGAGCCGTGTCTCCTGCACAATCTTGCCACCGGACTCGAGCACCTGCTGGTGGCGCTCGATTTCGTATTCCAGCGCGTGGCGGATAAAGCGGAAGGAGTTGACGTTCTTCACTTCCGCCTTAGTGCCGAACTTGGTTTCGCCACGCGGCCGGATGCTGACATTGGCGTCGCAGCGCAGCGATCCTTCTTCCATGTTGCAGTCGCTGACGCCGGTGTAAAGGATGATCTCCTTCAACCGCGTGAGATATTCGTGGGCTTCGTCGGGTGATGCGATATCGGGATCGCTGACGATCTCGATCAGCGGCACCCCGGAGCGATTCAGGTCAATCGAGGTCCACTCGCCGCTATCGGGAAGACCATCGTGGAGGCTCTTGCCGGCGTCTTCTTCCAGGTGAACGCGTGTAATGCCGATTCGCTTGGGACCGGTCGCGCCCTTGATTTCGATGTAGCCATGTTCGGCGAGCGGCTTGTCGTACTGCGAAATCTGGTAGCCCTTGGGCAGGTCGGGATAGAAATAGTTCTTGCGCGCGAAGATCGATGTCTCGTTGATCTTGCAGTTAAGCGCCGTGGCAGCCAGAACCGCAAACTCAACCGCCTGCTGGTTCAACACCGGCAACGGCCCTGGCAAACCGAGACATACCGGGCAGACATTGGTGTTCGGTGGATCGCCAAACTGAGTTGAGCAGCCGCAGAAAATTTTGGTGCGGGTCAGCAGCTGGACGTGGACTTCCAGCCCGATGACCGGCTCGTAATTGGACTGCGCTGCGACTGGGGCTTCCGTGGTGGCCATCTCCCGATTATAGTGGCGAGCGCCGCGGATTAGGCGATTCGAGCAAGCTTGGGAGGGCGCTGGAGACGTGCCACCTTCGTCCTACGCTTGCGAGATGCCATCCAAAGATCGCACTGCGATTGCATACCCGCCCAAAGCTCCGGCGACGTGCCGAGAGCATCAGCCAACCGCAATGCTAAGTCGGCTGAAACGCCCGCCCGGCCATTCAAGACCCGAGACAGCGTTACTCGCGAGACTCCAAGATGTTCCGCTGCCGTGGAGCCCGCCCGCCGCCGCATTCGACGCGGTCAGGGGAATCTCGAAGTACATCAACTCATTGCCATTGCTGTCGCGGACCCGGGTGAGATAGATGTGCCCACCGCCCACCGGTTCTTTTATGCCCCGGACATCGAAGAATAGAAAGCCCGACTTGGTCGAGTGCGGTTCGACCGCCTCAGCGGTGAATTTCGCGCGCATGAGTTCGTCGTACTGCTGTTGCGCCTTCTTGTTCTTGGTTCCTCCGGGAAGCGGGATGGGGCCGGCGTGCGGACTGGGATTGGTGCTACTTCCCTGGATGTGGGCCACCCGGCGGAAGACATCGTCCACGTCGAGCCCTTCGAGCTTGTTCCGGCGGGTCGTCACCAGTTCCGCTTGCATTTTGTTCACCGTAATCGGCTGGTCGCCGTCGTTGGTAATGACCAGAAACACGGGCAGAATTCCTTCGTCGCTGAAGTGGGTGATAAAAATGTCAGACTTCGGAGGAGAGTTGTACACATCCACGGCCACAGTGACGTGCTCGTTAGGGTGCGTGTCTTTGCAGGGATAAGTGGTTGCGTTACCGGCCTTGGGAGGAATGAAGTCCTTGAAGGCCCATAGAGCCGCGGATGAGAACAGAACAGTGAGTGTGGCGATCCAGAGAAAGAAGCGCTGTCGGGAAAGCATAGCGGGATTATCCGCTAATTGACGGGCTGCGCTCAACTGGCTGGCCTGCCGTTTGGATCAAGGTCGTGGCGCAATTACAATCGCAGCGTGTATTCCCTGTACAGCATTCTGCTGCTGATTGCGCTCATCCTGAGTGCGCCCTGGTGGCTGTTGGAGATGCTGCGCCACGGGAAGTATCGCGCTGGCTTGGGCGAGCGGCTGGGCAAGGTTCCCGACAGGATCTTTAGCCAGGTTGCCACAAACACGATTTGGGTCCATGCAGTCTCGGTGGGTGAGGTGCTGGCGATATCCCGAGTCATCGATGAGCTGAAGGCGCAGTTACCTGGCTGGCGTGTCGTCGTTTCAACCACAACAGACACTGGACAGAAGCTGGCGCGCGAGCGCTTCGGTACGGACAGCGTTTTCTATTTTCCTGTCGATCTCCCTTTCGCGGTGCGCGCTTACTTGCATGGATTGCGTCCGAAGTTGCTGGTGTTGGCGGAAAGTGAATTCTGGCCCAACCTGCTGCGCTTGGCGCGACTTTCGGGTGCGGCTGTCGCCGTGGTGAATGCGCGCGTCTCTGACCGTTCCTTCCCCGGCTACCTGCGATTCCGTAAATTGCTGCGGCGCATAATGCAGAACGTGCAGCTTTTCCTGGCACAAAGCGAGGAAGACGCCCGCCGTCTGATTCAAATAGGAGCGCCTGCCGAGCGGGTTCGCGTGAGCGGAAATTTGAAGTTTGAAGTAAAGCCGCCGGTCAGGCCGGTGATTGCAGCGGCATTCGACGCGATGAAGCGCGAAGATACCGGGCCGTTGCTGGTGGCAGGCAGCACGCTCGATGGCGAAGAGGCGATGCTACTCGACATGTTCCGGCAAGTATCGTCGCACTATCCCGGCGCGGTATTGGTGTTGGCGCCTCGGCATCCCCAGCGGTTTGACGCGGTTGCTTCGTTGCTGGCGTCGTCTGGCCTCCGTTACCGGAGGCGTTCGCAATGGAAGAACGAGGGTCCCATGGCGGCAGGCGTTTTCCTCCTCGATAGCATTGGCGAATTGGCCAGCCTGTATGAGTTCGCCGAGGTGGCGTTTGTTGGCGGCAGCCTGGTGCCGCGGGGCGGTCACAATGTACTGGAAGCGGCGCAGTTCGGAACGGCGATCCTGGTTGGACCGTACACGGAAAACTTTCGCGACATCATTGAGGTCTTCCGCAAAGCGGATGCTTTGCGCGTGGTCACTCCACAGTCATTGACCGCGACCGTGCTGCAATTACTTGGGAAGGACGACGAACGGACGGCGCTCGGACGCCGGGCGTTCGAGGTCGTGCGCTCGCAGCGCGGTGCGACCGGGTGGACGGTTAGCGCATTGCTGGAGCTATTATCGGCCCAGGGCGCTCTGAGCCGAGTGGAAGTCACCTCGGGGCGGCGCGTGTGAACCCTCTCGCGGCACTCTATGGCGTGGCTGCGCGCGCCCGCAATGAACTTTACGAACGCAGGATGCTGACCCTCAGCCGTCTGCAAGGCCCGGTAGTGAGTATTGGCAATCTCAGGGTTGGCGGATCAGGCAAGACTCCATTCCTTATTTTATTGGGCGAGTTACTGAAACAGCACGGCATTCCTTTCGATGTCCTCTCGCGTGGATACCGGCGCCTGACTACGGGGGTGGTGCGGGTTGATCCCCTGGGAGCCCCGCGCGAATACGGCGACGAGCCGCTGCTGATCGCGCGTAAGTTAGGAGTACCAGTCATCGTCGGCGAGAACCGCTACGCGGCCGGGCGATTGAGCGAGGAACATTCTGGGCCAAGGCTACACTTGCTTGACGATGGCTTCCAACATCGGCGACTGGCGCGCGAATTCGACATCGTGTTGGTCACGTGCGGGGACGCACAGGATTCGTTGCTACCAACGGGCAGGCTGCGCGAGCCGCTCTCTTCGTTGGCCCGGGCGGATGCGGTGGTGCTGACCAACGATACACCGGAAGACGGGCTGCCCCTCGGGCGCCAGCAGGTGTGGCGAGTTACCCGCGATGTCGTCCCTCCTCAAACGAAAGAACCATGCCTGGCGTTCTGCGGCATCGCGCGGCCGCAGAATTTTATTGACCAGTTGCGCGCGGCGGGGGTTGCGCTGGCCGGCATGCGCAGCTTTCGCGATCATCATCGGTATTCGGCTGATGACATCCGCCAACTCCTGCGACTGCGCGACCAGCACAGCGCAGCGGCATTCGTTACCACGGAGAAAGACGCGATCAATCTTGACGGGCATCTTGAAGCGCTGCAACCGATCCATGTTGTTCAGGCTAGAATGCAATTACAGAATGCGCCGGCCGTCCTGGAGTTTATTCTGGCCACGGTTAGCGAGCGCAAGCAGCGGCCCGCGTGAGACAATCGACGGTTGCTCCGCGCCCGATTGCTCGGACTAAAGCACCGGGCGTTCATTTGAATTCATGAGCAGACACCCAAAAGACACCGAGCGCTGGAAGAAGATTGTCCAATCCTTCAGCGACGTTTCGGTCACTGTCCTCGCTGACCTGGTCGCCGACGAATTCATTTTTGGCGAGATCGCGCGGGTGTCACGCGAGGCGCCGGTGTTGATCCTGAAGCATCGAGAGCGGATGGTAGTCCCCGGCGGCGGTGGCAATGCAGTGATGAACCTGGCTTCGCTGGGAGTTAATGTTCTTCCCGTTGGAGTGGTGGGAGACGATGAGACGGGCAGCTTGCTGCTGGAACTCTTGCACGAGAAGAAAATTCCCACCAGCGGCATCGAGCGGCTGAAACACCATACAACCACAACTAAAAGCCGCATCCTTGCAGGTACGTCACATACCAGCAGGCAGCAGGTGGTGCGTGTCGATCGAGAACCGGAGCCATTGGGCGAACTGCATCCCGTGCTGTTGAACTTGGTGAACGCGGCGCGAGAATACGCCACCGCGTCGGATGCCTTTCTGGTTTCCGACTACGGATATGGTGCGGCCTCACCACGGCTGCTGAACTTCATTAAGTCGAACCGCTGCCTGGCGAAGCAGCCGGTCACTCTGGATTCGCGCTATCGCATGCTGGACTTCGAGGGGGTTACAGCGGCGACACCCAATGAGCCGGAGGTGGAAGAAGCGTTAGGCATCAAGATCGGCTATGATGACAACGAACTCTTCTGCGCCGGCGAGAAGCTGATGAAGGAGATGGCGCTGGAATCACTGGTGATCACTCGTGGCCGCCACGGCATGGTCGCTTTCGAGAAAGACGCCCCCCCGCTGGTCGTACCCATACACGGCTCCGACCAAGTGGTGGATGTGACCGGAGCCGGAGACACCGTGATTGCGACCTTCACGGCTGCGCTGGCAGCCGGAGCCGATACCGCCTCGGCCGCTCGGTTGGCTAACTTCGCCGGCGGCATCGTGGTGATGAAGCGCGGGACGGCCACCGTGTCGAACCAGGAATTGCTGGCCGCCATCGACCAGGGTTCCGCAACTACATCTTCGTGAACGACCGCACAAAAAAAATCCTTTCGCGCGATGCTTTGCGGGAGCGCGTGGCAGAGTGGCGCCGCGCCGGCGAGCCGGTCGTGCTGGCCAACGGCTGCTTTGATCTGTTGCACGTCGGGCACATTCGCTATTTGCGGGGCGCGAAATCGCTGGGCGGAAAGCTGGTCGTAGCACTGAATTCGGACCAGAGCGTCGCGCAGGTCAAGGGGACAGGCCGTCCGCTAATGCCGGCAGAAGAGCGCGCCGAAATCGTAGCTGCACTCACTGACGTGGATGCCGTCGTTCTCTTTGACGAACCTGACGTGCGCGCCCTAATTCGCGAGATTCGCCCCGACGTGCAAGCCAAGGGGACTGACTATACGCGAGAGAATGTCCCCGAGCGCGACGAGGTCGTGGCGTATGGCGGCCGCATCGAGATTGTCGGCGACCCCAAAAATCATTCCACTACAGACTTCTTGGCGCGACTGCAATCCTGGGGCGGAGGAAATGGCCGAGGGTGAGCACTTTCGCATTGCCGCCGGAGCAGACTTGCATGTCGTCCGAACAGCGTTCCGCCATCGCCTCGCCGGATCGGCTCCTGGTGGTGCGCCTCAGCGCCATGGGCGACATTATTCACGGCATGCCGGCGATCGCCGCCTTGCGGCGCGCCAAACCTGATCTGCAAATTGGATGGCTGGTAGAAGAACGCTGGGCAGAATTACTGTGTGCGCGCGATTCGCAGCGACTGGCCCCGCGGTCGGAACTGAAGCCGCTCGCCGACTGGGTACATGTGGCCAAGTTTTCCCGTTGGCGTAAGGCCCTGTTGTCCGCTGAGACCCGGCGCGAGGTGCGCTCGTGCCGCGGCGAAGTGCGAGCAAGGAAGTACGAAGTTGCGCTCGACCTCCAAGGTGCAATTCGCTCGGCGCTCGTAGCGCGTTCCACCGGTGCCGCGGTCCGCATCGGGTCGTCACAGCCGCGCGAGGGCCCAGCGCGCATGTTCTACACCCATATTTTAAACGTACGTGGGACGCACGTGATCGAGCATGCGCTGTCGCTGGCGTCGGAGCTTGCAGGCCAAGCGCTGGAATACGTTCAGCCACCCTTTCCCATGGATTCCTCTATTGAGGCCTGGGCCGATCACCAAGCTGAAATGTTTGGCGGCAAGCCGCTGGCGATCCTTAATCCCGGTGCAGGTTGGGGAGCAAAATGCTGGCCGGAGGAGTCGTTCGGTGCGGTGGCCCGCGCGCTGGCGGCCCAAGGCATGGCGGTAGTGGTCAATCATGGACCGGGAGAAGAAGCGCTGGCGGAACAGGTTCGTAGCTCCAGCGGCGGAGTGGCCTTCCCATTAAAGTTTTCGGTAGGAGAACTGATCGCGCTGACGCGGCGAGCCCGCCTCTTCATTGGTGGAGACACCGGTCCCATGCACCTGGCGGCAGCGTTGCGCGTTCCCGTGGTTGCGTTGTTCGGGCCTACCCGACCGGAGCGCAATGGTCCTTTCGGCACAACCAATGTAGTGCTGCGCAGTCCGGAGAGCGTTAATAGTACGACGCACACGGACCGTCGCGATGAGGGCCTGGTTTCGATCAAGCCGCAAGCCGTGATAGAGGCGGCTGACCAGTTGCTTGGGGAAAAGCATGGTTGATCGGCAAGCCGCCAAGTCGAACATCGCATGGAGCCGTGTGGCCCGCCGCATCCGCGTGCCCGGGGGATTTGTGTTTGCGATTTTTTACCTTTGGCGCGCCAAACCAACCTGGAAGTATCTGATCCTCGGCGCTCTCATCGCGTCCCTGGGCATCGTTATTCGCGCTACCGCCTCGGGTCAAGTGAAGAAGAACCTGGAGCTCGCCATAGCCGGGCCTTACGCCTATGTGCGCAATCCACTGTATTTGGGATCGATCGTCATCGCGATTGGGTTCGCCGTCGCCGCTCGTGATGTCTGGGTAGCCATCGCCATCCTGGCGATGTTCGCGCTCATCTACGTGCCGGTCATCCGTGGCGAAGAAACGTTCTTGCGCAAGCAATTTCCCGCCTATGACGCCTACGCTCGCCGGGTGCCCAGCCTGCTTCCCCGCACGTTGCTGTTCCGTCAAATGACCAACGGCTTCTCACGCGAGCTATATTGGCAACATCGCGAGTACAATGCCCTGCTGGGCTCCGCTGCCATGGTAGGCGGCGCTGGTAGCAAAGATCCTGTGGTTTCACGGGTGAGGATGAGTCTGATTAGACGCAGCAGTGCCGCACTCACAATCCTGTTGGCAGTTGCCGTATCGCTCGGACTCAGCGGGCAGCCTATCCCGGCTCCGCAAGCGTCGCATGCCAACGCACAGCCATCGCAAGAAACAAAAATTGGCGCCTCGGCGCACATTGAGCCGTTGCGCCCCGGCTACGAGTTTCCGCACGGACAGACGTTGCACTACGAAGGAGAATGGCGCTTCTGGACCGCGGGAATAGCGACCGTGCGAATTGAGCGCTCCGGATCGCAGGAGCACGTAGCCGCTACCGCCGACTCCAGCGGTGTAGTCGCGCTGCTTTATCGGGTACTGGACCGTTTTAACTCGTACTTCGACGCCAGGAGCCTGTGCTCGTACAAGCTATTGAAGCACACTGAAGAGGGCTCGCACCGCCGCGAGACCGTGATCTCTTATGATTACGCGCACGGCAAGGCCATCCTGGAAGAACGCAACCTGAAAGACAATCAGCAGAAGAAAACCGAGAACGATATTCCGGGCTGTGTAACCGACGTGCTGTCGGGAATCTTTTATGTCGGCAGCCTCCCATTGCAACCAAGCGCCAACTACACGTTTCCATTGAATGACGGAGGCAAGACCGTAACCGTACAGGCCCACGTGGAAGGCAAGGAACAGATAAAGACTCCAGCTGGAACATTTCAAACCATTCGGGTGGGGCCGGAGGGTGACTCGGGAATTCTGAAGAATCGTGGACGAATCTGGATTTGGTATACCGATGACGCTAGACACTTGCCCGTGCAGATGCGCGCCAAACTGTTCTGGGGCACCCTGACGGTTTATCTAACGAGCATTAGCCAGTAGCGTTGTTTCATTGCATGCGGAAGCGCTCCGCCATCAACCGTTGCAGCCGCGGCTTGTAGAGGATGTCATAGGCGAACTCCTTGTCCGGGAACATGGCGAGTGCGGCGCGCTTGGTGTTGGCCACCAGTTCGGCAGCCTCCTCCACGGTGAGGTCCTGGTCCTGGCTGATGACCGACATCACCATGTTCATCATGACCTGGAGGCGGCGCAGTTTGCGGCGTTCCTCTTCCTGTTCCTGCTGCTCGCTGCTGAGTTGTTGCGGTCTAATCTCTTCTCTGCGTTCCGATAGCCCCATAGATTCCTCGAAAAAACAACCGCTATCCGCGGCTGTGTGAAATCGTGCTCGCTCGCTTTCCGCTACAATTTGGATGTTGGACCTTACCCCACTGTTGCGCTCGAACGTGGTGGGCGGCATCATACACCTAAACGTCAGAATTTCAGATGGAAAACAGAAGCATTACGAACGGCTACCATTTACGTCGAACCCATTGGAGGCAGCATGGCTGAGGCAGCGAACGATCACGAAGAGCTGGTAAAGGTTTTCGACAGCGACGAAGAGTCCGAGGCGATGGTGGTGCGCGGTCTACTGGAGTCGGCGGGAATTGACGCGATCACCCAAAACCGGGAAGCTCCACAAGACATTCTGCCGGGCGTGGGTGGAGTAGTAGTGATGGTACGGCCCGATCAAGCCGAGGAAGCACTGCAGACCATCGAGGAGTACCGCCGGAATCCCACCACCGACGAAGACGAAGCGGTCACCGAGGAACCGGCCGAGCCGTGATAGTGGTGCCGTCGAGGTAGAACGAGACGGCACCGGACAGATCGGTGCGGTAGGTCGGAATATGCGCGTCGGCGTAGCGCTCCATCACCTGCTGCCGGGGCAGTCGGAATGAATTATAAAAGCCTACCGAAACCACGGCGTAGCGCGGCTTCACGACTGCCAGAAATTCGGGCGAGCTCGAGGTCGCGCTGCCGTGATGCGCCACCTTGAGCAAATCGGATTGCGGAGCTTCGCCGACCAGTAGCTTCTCGATCCGCTTGTGCGAGTCACCCACCAGCAACACTGAATTTCCGCCATACCGCATACGCAGGACCAGCGACTCGTCATCTTGCGGCGGGTCGCGCGGCTCCCATCCCGGCTGGGGATTGAGCACGCGCACCTGGACGCTTCCGAACTCAAACCAGTCACCGGCGACGTGCGGCTTCAGATTCACATGATTGGAGCGCGCCGTCTCTTCGACGTCTCGGAATCCGCGGCTTGGGGATTCAACCCCATACCAGAGTTCCTTCGGTTGAAAGTTCGCAATCACGCTGCGCATGCCACCCATGTGGTCGGCGTGGGCATGCGAGACCGCCACCGCGTCAAGCCGGCGAATGCCGCGTGACCAAAGGTATGGCGACACTACTTCTTCGCCAACGTCGAAATCCGATCGTGCGTTGCCGGGGGTGCCGCCAGCGTCCAGAAGCAGAGTTTTGCCCTCGGGAGTGATCAGCAGCAGCGAATCACCTTGCCCTACATCGATTGCGGTTACCTCAAAAAGCCCAGGATGCCATTGCGGTTCTGGAGGTAGCACAATCCAAACCGCCGCCGCGAGCAGTGCCACCAGCCCAACCCCGACCCAAGCCATCCGTCGTCGCGCCAGCAAGAGAGCCAGTCCGAATGCCGCCGCAGCGCCGAAGTACACGAACAGTGCCGGATTAGGCACGCGAACCTCGGAGATCGGCATATGGCCGATGACGCGAATTGTCCCCGTCAATGTATCGAGGGCGTATTCAGTGACAAGTGCCGGAAGCCACGCCAGCCAATGCGCCACGTAAGAAGCCGCCACCGCGACCACAGCGGCTGGCAACAGAATCCCCGCAATCGGAATGACCAGCGCGTTCGCGGGCAACGCCATGGTGGTGGCGCGATGAAAGTACCACGCCATCGGCAGGGCAAGTGCGATCTGGATAACGGTGGACGTAAAGAGCAGCTCGGCCGCCCCGATGACAAATCGAGTGAAGCCGACCACTACAAAGTTCGCAGCCCGGCGGTTGGAGATATTCTCAATCAGATCGCGAGCCAGGTGTACGTCGAATCGAAATTGTGCAGCTCGCGTCGGAAGCGCGAAATCGAAGGACGGCGAATCGAGATTGCTGAGTGCGGTGCGAAGTGGATATACAGTCTTTCGTAATATCGGCACGGCGATACCAGCAACCGCGATGACGGAAAGAAATGTGAGCTGGAAGCTGGCTTCGAACAGCGTTCGCGGATTCACCAGCAGGATGCCGAGCGCAGCAATACCAAGCCCGTTGAGCGCCGCCCGTTCGCGAAACAGCAGGCGCGTGACCAGGTAAATCGCCAACGTGATGGTGGCGCGCACGATCGGTGAACCCAGGTCAGCGAGGAAGGCGTATCCCCAAGAGAGCAGGATGGTAAGAATGGTGGCCCAGGTCTCGCCAAAGGGCAGCTTGCGCAGCGCCCAAAAAACCGCGAAGGCGAGAATGCCGACGTTGATGCCGGATACGACCAAGATGTGATAGGTGCCGGTGCGCTGGAATTCCGTCTTGATGTCGCGTCCGAAAAAGGCGCGCCCTCCGATAAGCATGGCCTGCATCAGCGCGCCACGTTCGCCGGGCCAGAGCTGCATAATGTGGGCCAATACGCTGCGACGCGCAGCACTTCTCCACAATCCGATGCGGCTACCCACGAAACCGGGCAGGGTCTCCACGCTGCTGGCGCAGGAAGAACCGGTCAAGCGAATGCTTTGCGACGCAAGATAGCCGGACATGTCCATCGCTCCGGGATTGCGATAGTTGCGCGGCATTCGTAGCTTGGCGATGAAGTGCAGACGCTGACCGTAGGTGTACACGTGCAGCGGGGTGCCGGCCCCCTGCTCGCGAGCTTCGTCCTCCTCCGCTTGTTTGCTGTAGATCGTAAGGCGAATACCGACGGCCGCTTTGAGGGTGCGGTCGCCAAGCTGAAGCTGCTCGGCGTTGACATCCACCGATTCCTGCTTGCCGCCATAGGGGCTGTCGCGCACCAGTCCTTCGCGGATGACATAGGCGGTGACATCGACCTGGTCGTCACCATTGGCAAAGGGCTGGAAATTTTCGGTGATCGCCGGTTCGGCAGCATCGCGGGCCTGAAGATAGAACCCGCCGAGGGGAATCAACGCCAGGAGGGCCAATCCAAAGGCAATCTGCGGCGAGCGGCGGTAGAAGAATGCCGCCCCAAGGAGTGCAACCAGACACGCGATCAACCACGACTGCGGCGAACGCCATAGATAGCTGGCTGCGATAATTCCAGCGGAAAAAGCAACGGCCGCCAGGAAGACCGGCTCCTTACCGCCGCAATAGAGCAACGGTCCCGCGGGTGCGGATGCCGGCACGGTGATCGTCGAAGAGGAGGTTGTCGCCACCGAACGTCCAGTCGCGCTACCTCAGCTGCCCGGGTGTGGTTACAAGCGGTCCAGGTCCTCCGCGCCAAAGGCAGGGGCCCAAGGCCATATTTCGTATTGCGCGACCCCGAACCGGGTGTACGGATCGTTGTCGCGGATACTGTCCAGCGTTGCCTGAGATTCGTCGTCGGGAACCCGCAGCAGCATGGCGCCACCATTGCGCGGCACCAGCGGCCCGGAAGCGAGCAGGAGTTTCTCCTGCTTCAGGCCTTGGCAATAGGCCCGATGAGCGGCAACGTGCTTCAAAACTTCTTCCATAGGTTTCCGATAACGAAGAATGGCGAGCGCGTACATTGGTCCTCCGGGGCGAGTCGTCGAGGGTCAGCGCGCCAGATGCAGAATGGTTTCCATGTGAAAGGTCTGCGGGAACATATCCACAAGGTGCGCCTGCTCGACCCGAAAAGATAATTCTAGCAGCAGACGAAGGTCGCGAGAGAGGGTTGCCGGATCACATGAGACGTAGGTCACACGGTTAGCGGACATGCGACCCAGAGCAACGGCGGTCTTTTCGCCCAGCCCAGCCCGCGGCGGATCGACGAGTATGAGGTCGGGCGCCAGCTTGGAGCCGCGCTCGGCAAGAAAGCGTTCCGTGGTGGACCGAATGCATTTCGCATTAGCAGGAACGTTGAGGCGCAAGTCGGCGAAAGAATTTGGCGAAGATTCCACCGCCAGCACCTGATCGAACTTACGAGCCAGCAGGAGCGTAAACAGGCCTACCCCAGCGTAGAGATCGAGTGCAGCGCGCCCACCTCCGCCGGCAGTTGCCACCTCCGCAAGCGTGTCAACCAGGTAACGATTGGTCTGGAAGAACGATCCTCCGCTGACCCGGTACTGATGTCTCACAGCGTCGTACGTCAGTGAATTGCCGCCGATCGCCTGGGCGCTTTCCTGATAGACGGTAGTAAGCGGCGTACGCTGGCGGCTTTCGCCTTCAATGAAGGCCGCCGGGAAAACGACAACTCCCAGCACCGGCGGCAAGAGGGCGTGGAGTGTTGCGGCGAGCGGTTGCAATTTCGCAGGATTGCTGCCGGGCTGGACATAAGCTTCCACCAAAAGCTGCGTGTCATCATGATTGGCAAAGAATTGCATACCGTGCAGGCATTCCGGCACAGTTTTCTCGCGGCCTAAGGCCGCAACTGCGGCAATCGCCTGGTTAATCAGCGGCGAGCTAATGGGACAGGACTCCACCGCAAGAACATCGTGGGAGTTGTCACGGTAGTAGCCGAGCGCAAATTCAGGAGTGTGCCGCACATGCATACGGCTGCGGTTGCGATAGTTCCACGGCGGCGAGGGATGGAGTTGAATCTCGTTCTGGAGCTCAAGCTTCG
This sequence comes from uncultured Acidobacteriaceae bacterium, assembly GCA_963763725.1. GTDB lineage: Bacteria > Acidobacteriota > Terriglobia > Terriglobales > Acidobacteriaceae > Bog-257. Next base: position 22,587 of record CAVXQI010000011.1, on the reverse strand, counting down.
CAGTGCGGCGCAACGTCTCGCGCAGAATTTCCGCTTTGTGTCGCAATTGCGCTTCGTAGGTCATGTGCTGATAGTGGCATCCGCCGCAGCCGCCGAAGTACGGACAACCTGGCACGTTCCGTTCCGGCGAAGGTGTCAACACCTTGTCGAGTTTGGCGCGAGCAAAGCCGGAGCGGCTCTCGATCACCGTGACCTCGACCTGCTCGCTCGGCAGCACGAAGGGCACAAAGACGGTTTTGCCGCGCCCCTGAGCGTCCGCCGGCATGCGCCCCAGACCGTCGCCACCGTAAACCATTTTTTCGATTTCTATTTGCAAAGCCCCTCAATTCCAAAATGCAAGACTTGAATCGCGGATTCACGCGGACTTTCAGTTTAAGCTGCCGTTCTTGAAGGGGCGCACCTTCAAGTGCGTCGTTAAGCTCCTTATTGTTGTCATCTCGAACGGGCTTCAGCCGCGAGAGGTCTGCTTTTTTGGCAGCGGGTGAAGACGTGCCCTCCTTCAAAGCACACCTTCCACGCCTACATGTAGAACAAACTCAACCGGGGAACATGGTACTGCTCTAACACTCGCTTGTGGACATACTGTTTGTGAAGCAGCTCGATTTGCGGCGCACTCATCTTGCGGCGATAGGGGGCCAGGTCACGATCAGCTTCGGTGCGCACGGCGAGTAGATCGTCATCAGGCGTCGCCGCCAGCAGCGCGGCAAAGATTTTTTCTTCTGCCACGGTCAGGCGTCGCTCCAAGTCTTCCATCGACAGCAACCGATCATGTGACAACGAAGCCCCCAGAGTGCGCAAGGTTGCGGCGGTTTCTTGTGCCAGAGCTTGCGCCGTCGCCGGCAATTGCACCCGGTCGAGTTGCCCGGCGTTGCGATTCAAAAACTCGATTATGGCGAAGTGGTCTAGTCCCGTATTCTTCATCTCCTTTGGGGACGCACCCACGGCAGCTTCCTTCATCTCTTCCGCGGCCGTCAGCACTTCTTGGGAGCAGTAGGCAAGGCCATTCACCTTTTGGAATCGCTTGGGGCGCCTCTCCCACTTTTCAAAGGTGGCGTCGATACCGCGCAGCACCGCTTCGAGCGGAATGCCCGCGTCCTTCCAGGTCTCCATCAGCGCCCAATCGAGCGGCGACAGAATCAGTACGGTGCCCCGGCGGCGCTGGAAGTGCTCCTCGATCTCGGTAAAGTAATTGAAGTAGGTTTCCACTGCCTGTGTGTAACTGGAGCAGAGCTGCGCTGGAGCTGGGTTAGTACTCGATGCCGCGCTGCGCCTCGATGCCTTTGGTGTAGGCATGTTTTACTTCTCTCATCTCGGTCACAGTGTCGGCGATCTCGATGATGTCTGGATGCGCATTACGCCCGGTGAGGATGACGTGCACCATCTCGGGTTTTTTCTTCAGCGTCTCAACCACCTTCCGGGAATCGAGCATCTTGTACGTTATAGCGTAGTTAATCTCGTCGAGGACCACGAGGTCCCACTGGCCAGAAAGTATTTCCTTCTCGGCTTCGGCCCACGCCTCTTCCACCAGGCGAACGTCTTCGGGATCGGTTTCGGCGCCGCCGACCTTCACAAAGCCGCGGCCCATCTGCTTCATAATGAAGTTATCGCCGAAGACCTTCACCGCATCAAGTTCGCCGTAGTGCCATGAGCCCTTGAGAAATTGCAGCATGAGAACGCGCATGCCGTTGCCGACCGCGCGCAAAGCCGTGCCCATGGCTGCCGTAGTCTTGCCCTTGCCAGGCCCGGTGTTCACGATGATCAGTCCTCGACGCACATCTGCCACGTAGGGCTCCTCTTAAAATCAGGAATCGTTATCGCGACTGCGGCGATAGCGACTCGACTGAAATCTTCGCCAACGAATTCGCCGCTTCCATGCCGGAGCGAATGCAATCGGGGACGCCGATACCGTGGTAGGCGTTGCCGGCCAACGCCAGCCCGGGAATTTCCGCTACCCGCTTCTCGATACGCTCCACTCGCGCAATGTGCCCCGGTTCATACTGAGCCATGGCGCCGCGCCAACGATACACGCGCGAGAAGATCGGCCGCGCGTCCAGTTTCAAAATGTCTTTGAGTTCACGATGCACCGTCTCCAGGATCTCGTCATCGCTTAGACCGAGTACGGCTTCATCGCGCGCGCCTCCCAGGAAACAGCGCAGGATGCCTTTGTCCTCCGGGGCGCGATGTGGGAACTTATTGTGGACAAAAGTACAGGCCAGCATGCGCGTGCCCTCGCTGCGCGGTACCAGGAAACCGAATCCCGGCGGCAGAGCGGCCAATTGATCCTTGTAGTAGCCCAGGGTGACGGTGACGGACGAACTGTAGGTGATGTCCAGGAGATTGCGGGCGAGGCCGCGGTCCACGCCGTCCAGCAGCGTTCCCGCAACATTGGCGGGAGTGGCGATGAGCACGGCGTCGAAGAGTTCCTCGCCATTCATCTCGACCGCCACGCGCCATAACGACGACGAATCCTCGGGATAAACGCGCAGGACGTGCGTGCGCAGCCGGATGGATTCCGGATCCAGGCGGGCGGCGACGGCGTCCACCATCTGCTGCATGCCATCCTGCAGTGAAGTAAACAGCGGACGCGGCGGCTCTTTGCGCGCGGCCATCATTTTCTTGTGCGCCGCCAACATCGCCCGGCTAAGGCTGCCGTATTTCTCCTCCATCTCGACGAAACGCGGCAATACCGCGCGCGCGCTTAGTTTGGCTGCATCTCCGCCATAGACGCCCGAGAGCAGCGGATCGGCCAGGCGGTCCACCACCTCCGCCCCGAAATGTCGTTCCACCAGTTGTGCCACGGTTTCGTCGGTCTGCATGGGCCGCGGCGGATGCAGAAGCTCGCGCGCCATCCGTAGCTTGGTGCTCCACGAGAACAACGACGAGAGCGCTGTTGGGAGCAGTTGGGTGGGCACCATGAACATCAGCCCGTCGGGCATGACCACCAGCCGGCCATTCACCACGATATAGGTTTTGCGCTGCGCATCATTGGAGCCGATCAGTTGATCGGCGATGCCGAGGTCTTTGCATAGCGAAAGCGCCCAAGGTTTTTCGGTGAGGAAAGAATCCGGCCCGGCTTCCACCAGGCAACCCTCCACCCGGTCGGAATACATCGACCCGCCGAGTCGCTGGCCACTTTCAAAGAGGGTATATTCCAGATCGGCTCCGGCTGCGCGCGCCTTCTGTAGATAAAAGGCGGCGCTCAGCCCGGAAATGCCTCCACCGACAATGGCAATGCGCTTCATACGGAATTCTTTAACCTTCAGGCTACTGAAAAAATCTCTTCCCAGTATCGCAAGGGAAAGCAGATCACTTCTGATGTATAGGCGATGGGTGGAGCACGCCTTTCAGTCGTGCATAAGCTAATGCTTCGGTCACCTAAGCGCCTAAAGCCGGTCCATTTCCAAATCCTAATTGCACCGCTGAAGGGGTGCTCCACCCTAGCCGAACGTAACTTTGTTTAACGTCTTAATCCGGCTCCGCGCCAAATCAGCGACCGCCTTCACGAACAGCGGCGAATCATTCAACGATTCAGCCCGGTATAGCTTCATGCCGCGCTCGCTGGCGAACTGCCGGAACAGGATATCAACGTCGAACAGAATCTCCACGTGATCGCAGACAAAACCTATAGGCTGCACGAAAAAACCGGTTTGGCCCGACTGCTGCAAATTCGCGATGGTCTCCTCCACTGTGGGACCTAGCCATTCGCCGCCCGACATTCCCTGGCTTTGGAAAGCGAAGCGCCAGGCGCCAATCTCGGGGACCTCCGTCGCGACTAGCGCAGCCGTCTCGCGGGTCTGCGTCTCGTAAGGATCGCCTTCGGCAACGGTACGCGTGGGGACACTGTGCGCCGTGAACAAGACCGGCAACTGAGATCCGTGTTCCGCGCAAGCCTTCGTCCAGCCAGCGCGCAGCTTTTCGGCAAAGGCCGCAATCAGCAAAGGATGATCATGCCACTCCTCGACAAAATCAATGTCGAAGTTCGGCTGGCTCCCGAACAACACCTGCTTATAAAGCCCGACGCTGGTTCGCGAGTTGTGGGGGGCAAGGCAAATCGCAACCACGCTGGTAATGCCATCGTCGGCCATCTGCTGCAAGGTGTCGGCGATAAACGGATGCCAATTGCGCATGCCGGCGTACACCGGAAGCCCTAACTCGCGCGCCACACCGTCGGCCTGCAGACGAGTAATCCTGGTCAGGGGAGAGGTGCCAATCAACGAATAGCGATGTTGCACCTCGCGCACCACCGCCTCCGGCATGGGCCGGCCGCGCGAGATGTTCTGCAGGAACTCGGGAATGTCCTCCACCCGCTCCGGACTCCCGTGAGCGATGAGCAGGACCGCCTGTTGGCTCATTCCGTCCTCGTGGGGCTGGCCGCCGTCAAGCTGAACTCGTGCACAAATTGTGCCAGGTCCTTTACGTTGCCGACCGGCGTCTGCGGCAAAATGCCATGGCCGAGATTGAAGATGTGCCCGGGCCGTCCATCCGCCAGCCGGAGAATGTGCTCCGCCCGCCGCTTCAGTTCCGGCCACGAGGCAAATAGCAGCACCGGATCGAGGTTGCCTTGCACCGCATGAGTATGTCCCACGGTGCGCCAGCCTTCATCCAGGGGAATCCGCCAATCCAGGCCGATGACCTCCGCGCCGGTCTCTGCCATGGAGGGTAATAGGGTGGCGCTGTCGGTGCCAAAGTAGATGATGGGGACGTGAGTTTCCTGCTGCAACCGCCGGATGAGTTGCGTAGTGGGCAGCATGGCGTAGCGGCGATAATCGTCCACGCTCAGGCAGCCGACCCAGCTGTCGAAGATCTGCAACGCGTCGGCGCCAGCGCGTACCTGCGCCGTGGCGTATTCCACCAGCACCTCCGTTAGTTTGCTCACCAACTCGTCCCAAACCTCGGGTGAGTTGTACATCAGCTTCTTCACTTCCAGATAGTGCCGCGACCCGCCACCCTCGACCATGTAGCTCGCGAGGGTGAACGGCGCGCCACAAAATCCAATGACCGGCAGCTTGTCCCCGAAGTGCTTGACCACCAGCGCAACCGAGTCGGCGACGTATCCCAGTTCGGCAGCGCGATCGGTCCGCAGCAGCTTCACGTCCTCCGCGGTGCGGAGCGGCTGCTCGATCACCGGGCCTTCGCCGGCGGAGAAATGGAACGGCAGGCCCATGACTTCGAGGGGCAGCAGCAGGTCCGCGAAGATGATGGCGGCATCAACCTTGAGATACTCGGCCGCAGTGATGGTGACTTCGGCGGCAAGTTCCGGCTTCTTGCAGATTTCGACCAGCGAATGGTGCTTGCGGATGTCGCGATATTCCTGCATGTAACGGCCGGCCTGGCGCATGAACCATACCGGAGTGATTTCAACTGGGAGCCGTCTACAGGCGCGTAGGAACAGGGATTCGGGGGCAGACATAAACCACTATCCTAGCATTCTGGCGCATCGCGCTGCGGCGAGGCGCGCAAAAGAACGGCCGTTTTAGCGCGCCCTGAAAGAAGCGTGGCTAAGAGTAATTCGCTATCACAGTCGTTCGGAGATTGTGCCCATTTTCTTGCCGAAGACGAAGGAAGCGCGAAGGAACACCCCGGTAAGTTTGTTAGCAGCTTCACGGAGGTGGAAGTACTCCCGTACACGAACATGCCTATCAATTGGGCGCTTTCGCCCCCTTGTGATGATTGATGGAGGTTGAAACAATAAGGCACACTGTCTCACGATCATGCGCACTAAGACTCCCAATGGACCCGACGTCGCCCATAGTTGTAATAGCGACGGAACCATCACATCTGTTTGTAACCGCTGTCCATTGACAATTGCTCGGGCGGTCGACGTAAAGGACTTGGCGGAACTGGAGTCGAGGCACGTATGCCAGCCGGTCGAGAGACGTCAAATGGTCCGAACCGTTCATCGCACTTATATCCTGCCCGTGCGGACGGATGGGCGTCTAGGCGAGAACTGCTGGAGAGTCCTAAACGAGAGCGGTTCGAGATTGTCGCAGACTGCCAAAGCTGAGTTAATTAAGACACATCTTTTCTTGCACCCTTGCTCTCGATGCAAGACATCCGTGGCGTACCTGAGTCCAAACGATGAGAGAGTGTGCTTCAGGTGTCAATTCAGCCTGAAACGTCGCTGGAAGGAACTCGCGGCGGTCGCACCCCTCCCACCCAAAGACGGGGAAATCAACCGCTGCCACGAGGTTCAGTTGTATTCGAGCGATAAAGCTTTTGTACATAGGTTTACACGTTTTATCGGAGCCGCCCTAAGAGTCGGTGATGCGGTTGTGGTGGTTGCGACCCAGTCGCACCGGGACGCTCTTTTTGAGCGATTGCTCGCAGATGGGTTGGATGTTGCCGCCGCCCTTGACCAGGGAAGGTATATCCCGTTAGATGTTGTCGACACCCTATCCACATTGATGGTCAATGACTTTCCTGATCCCGTGCAATTTCGCGAGACGGCCAGTTCTCTCCTTAGGGCAGCGAAGAAAGCCGCAAGGGGAAAGCATCCCCATGTTGCAGCTTGCGGAGAATGCGCATTTTTTTTGTGGCGGGAGGGGATGGCGGACGCAGCGGTCCGCCTCGAGGAACTCTGGGACGAGATAGCACGGACGGAGGGCGTAGATATTCTGTGCGGATACCCAGGAGGGAGTTTCCACTGCGAGCAAGGGAGCGAAACCCTCCGAAGAATCATCGGAACGCACTCTGCGCTTCATGTCTGGTGAAGAAAGCAGCTGAGTCGCACTCTGACGCAACAAAGTAATACGATCCATTCACTTCGCGTTGCGCACGTCGCCCAGTGCGGCCTCGGCCCGCGCGACGCGGTTCTTGAAGTCGGCCACTTTCTTCTTCACCAGGCCTGATTTCGGGTCGACCTTGAATCTCTTAGCTAACTCCTCCACATCGGCCTGGCTTGGGGGCTTCTCAATCTCCTTCACTCTTGCCATGGCTTTGGGCAGCACTTCGCGATAGTGGGTAAGCAACTCTGCCGCATGTTGCGGAGAGTAGCTGAGACGGTCGCCAGCCTGCATCGCATCGATGAGATCGTCAGGAGACCAGGCGATCGGCCACGTCTGGTTGAGCGCGTCATACGCTTCACGCAGGCGAGTCATGGCTCCGGCGAATCCGTCGAGTTCGGAGCGACGCGAAAACAGCGCCGCTGACCGCGCGATGCGAACCATCACGGGCTGGTCCATCGGCATGGTGGGTAGGTCGATCACGGTCGTAAGGGTGTTGCCCTCGAAGCGCCAGCCGGTTGTACCTTTCTGGGTGGTTCGATTCAGCGTGCGCCCGTTTACCATGACCAATGCGGGCGGCCAATCCCCCGGCAGGCGGACTTCGTAAGCTCGGGTAGTTGGCATGCCTTGGTAGGCGCCTTTCGCGGGCGCGATATCGACTACCAACACTTCCCTGTCGCCGGTTGCACTGATCTTGGTTCGCGCGTCCGCATTGTGCCGGTATGCCTGCGAATCTCCAGCGTCTTCGTAGAGGGTGTAGGTAGAGCTTGGTCCGTCAGCGAGTGGAAAGACGTTCACGATCAGCGGATCGAGCGGCTTCTGATTCGAGTACTGCATGGGAGGTGCCTCAGGGACGATCGCACCGGCGTGCACGTAAACCGGAATCTGCGAGATGGAAAAATTCCGCTGGACCGTGGTTGGGCCGTGAAAATGCGTGCCAGTCTGCCATTCGATCCAGTCGCCCGGCGGTAGCCACACTGACTCGCTGGCGAGCCCGGTGATGTTATCTCCCGGTGCGACGATGGGGCTGACGATCATGTCTCGGCCGAAAACGTATTCATTCTTGTTGCTGTAAGCCTCGTTGGCCTCTGGCCAGTCATAGTAGAGAGGGTGCAGGAAGGCAACGCCAGTATCGTAGGTGCCGCGCGCCTCAGTGTAGATGTACGGCAGCAGCGCATAGCGAAGGTGATAGGTGCTGCGCATGATGTCCGCGTAGGGCTCCGGATAAGCCCAGATGCGGCGCTCCGCATCAGGGTTCTTGGTGGTATGGGTTCGCAGAATGGGACTGAAGGCGCCGAACTGCAGCCAGCGCGTGTACAGTTCGGGCTCGACCACGCCGGGCATGTGTCCCCCAATATCGTGACTCCAGTAGGCATAACCAACATTGGCCGCCGTTGCAGTGAACCACGGCTGAAACGCCAGCGATTCCCACACTGAAATGGTGTCGCCCGAAAAACCGATCTGATAGCGATGGTTGCCCAGCCCGCCCCAGCGATGGAAGAGCAGAGGCCTCTTGCCCTCGCGGGCCTGGTCGGAGAAGTGAACGTAGTTAAGCCACCATGTCGGGTTAATGCCCGGCGTTTTGGTGTTGGCCTCCTGTTGCCAGTCGAGCCACCAGAAATCGATGCCCTCCTTCTCCAGGGGATGATGCAACAGGTTGAGGTAGTTGGTAGCGAATTTCTTGTTGGTGATGTCGAAGGGCACATACTTCTTGGTGGCCGGATCGATGCCCATCGCGCGCGCCATCTCCGGATAGGCATCCTCCCAGGGCTGCACGCCTGACGCGGGATGCATGTTGAGTGTGACCTTCAGGCCGTCTTCGTGAAGGTGCGCTAGAAATTGTTCAGGAGCAGGAAAAAGCAGCCGGTTCCAACTGTATCCACTCCAGCCCATGACGTGGCCCGATTGATCCATCGCGTGCTTACCCGCGCCACTTGGACCGAATGTCAGGTGCCAATCCATGTCGATGACAAAAACATCAAGGGGAACGTCGTTCTGGCGAAAGGCGCGAACCAGGTCATCGAGTTCCTGATCGGAGTAAGCCCAGTAGCGCGACCACCACGCGCCGAAGGCGAAGCGTGGCGGCAGCGGGATGCGGCCGGCAACCCGGATGAAATCGCCGAGCGCATGCTTGTAATCGTGACCATAGCCAAAGAAGTACCAATCCTGGCGCTCGCCGGCGGGCCGTTCCATGACCCAGGGCCACGGACTGTTCTCGCCATTGATAAAACTGAAGTCTGCGGAATCGAACAGCGGCCGCGTGGAATCGTCCACCAACGTCCAACCATCGCGCGAAATCAAGCCAGGCTCAATGGGCTCTCTGGTCTTGCCCCCGAGCGCTCCGTCCAGCGTGCGCGTGGTGCCCATCAGGTTGCCACTGTCGGGCGTGCCCGGATGCCATGTGACTTGCCGGCCATTCAGGGTGAATGTTACTTGCAAGTTGTCAGGAGTGAACTTGCCATTTGATCCGGCAGTCGTGCTGTAGCGAATTTCCAAAGCGCTCGTCTTGATCACCAACCGTTGGGTGGTCTGCTCAACCGTGAAGTTGGGTGCAGGCAAGCGGCGATTCAGGAAGACCAGCGAGGCGTGATCCTCGAATTTGCCGTCGGCGGCCCATTCCATCCGAATCAGCTGCGGCGTCAGGACGGTGAATCTTGCATTGCCGTTGATGATGACTGCCTTCGGGTTGGCCACGGGATTGTAGGAGCCCGGAATGGCCGATGCGCCGCTGGGCGTCTCCGCCTCTTGCGCGCACGCCGGCGTGCAAGCGAGCGCCACCACCAGGCAAGTCACGAAAACAAGGTCAGAAAAAATTGCGTTCAAAACCGAAGGTTGGGATACCGGGTGTAACGCACCCCTGCGCTTTGTCATGGCGGGGAAATTGTAAATCGGAATACGTGTTGGCCGGAAAGAACTGTGATTGGGTATGCGCGGCGCGCTGAGCTACCACCCAGCCTCGTTCTCCGCATCAGAGGTCAAACGCCATGACCCATCGGTCTTAACTTTTAACGGGTTTCGCCCGCCAGCGCCATTCCTTGCTGTACGGCCACCTGGGCTTCCTGTTGTCTACCGGCTTGTTGCAGAGCCTGAGCCAGCAGTCGGTAGCCGCGCTGTGTGGGCTGAAGCCTGACAGCTTGCGAATACGCCTGTACGGCCCTCTCGACGTTTCCCGTCTTCTGAGCCAAGATCCCCAAGTTCGTCCATTCCTCAGGGTTATCAGGGTTCAGACCGACCGCCGATTCCAGGCAGTCACGCGCGTGAACAAAATCTCCAAGAGCCGTGTACGCCGAAGCCATGTTGACTAAGATTTCGCGCCGGATCTCTCCATAATGCGTGACGTCGTTCCCGGTAAGACCTAAGACTCTTTGATATTGCCGCAGGGCGCCTTGCAGATCGCCGTGCTGATGCTGGTATATCCCCATGTGAATATAAGCGAAGACGTAAGACGGTTCGATTTCCGCCGCCCGGGCGAAGTGGGGCATGGCATCCTGTGATCTGCCTTGCGCTTGCAGGGCCCTGCCAAGATTGTCTTCGGCCAAATAGTTGCCATTCGTGACTTCGAGCGTATGGGTCCACAACTCCACATTGTTGCCCCAGAAGCCGATCTGGCGATGTGTGAGCACCGCCAGAGACACGAGAACTGCCACGCTGGCGGCATCCTGCCACGCGACTCGAATGTGCCTTTGCCCGGCCCAGTCTGCTGCGCCCCAACAGATCATGAGGAACAAGCCAATGAACGGCAGATATGCGTAGCGATCTGCCATCGCCTGCCGGCCCACTTGCACCACGCCAATCATCGGCACCAGAGTCCCGACGAACCAAAACCATCCCACCACGAGATAGCGATGACGCCGGCCTGCCATGACCAGAGCAGTGATGGCTATAAGGAGAATTGACGCCGCCGTCACTTGCCACGCCTTGAACGACCCGACCGGATAGGGATAGATGGGTGCGAGACGCGTTGGCCAGAACGCCTGTCCCAGGTACCGCGCGTAGGAAATGACGGCATTCGCCAGACGAGTGACCAGCGGGATGTCTGGATTGATCCCGCCGCCAAGGAGTTGCGCTCTCATGGTGACAACAGCACTCGCCACGGAGAGCGCGAAGAGAGGAAGCTTCTCCCTGACTAACCACCCCAGGCGTCTCTGCGGAAGCATGGCCGGAAACCCACCCACAGCGGTGGACTTCTCGTTCCGGATTGCCATTCGCCGCAGCGGCCAGTAATCCCACAACAACAACACGAACGGCAACGTGATTACCTGCGGCTTGGACATCAAGCCCAACAAATAGAGCAATGTGACAGCAGCATAGCGTCCCAGGTGCGGCTGGCGCGCGTACCAGCGATAGGCGCCCAATGCGAGCAGAAAGAACAACATGCTCAGCAGATTCTTGCGCTCCGCGATCCAGGCCACCGATTCGACGTTGATCGGGTGTAGGGCAAACAGCGCCGCTACCATCAAACTGCGGCCGGGGTAACCGGTCGCCTGCCACAGCACCCAAAACAGCAGCCCGACGTTTACTGCATGCAATAGAAGATTGGTGTTGTGGTGGCCCGCCGGATCGAGCTGAAAAAGCTGGTAATCGAGGGCGTGAGATAACCAGGTCAGGGGATGCCAATTCGCCGCATCGTATGTGGTGAAAGCCCACGTGACTGTCTCCCCGGTCAAACCCGCCTTCACGTGGACATTGTCAGTTACGTACTCATCGTCATCGTAGTTAACGAATGGGTGGTGGTGCACCGGAAGATACAATGCAACCGTCGCCACCAGCAGAAAAAGCTGAGAATAAGTAGCCACTGATTGGAGGGAGTCAGCCGGGGCGGGCCAAGGCGCACGTTAATCGTCTTGTGAGCCTTCTTCCTGTTTTTGGATCGGGAACCCGCCGAACTCAATCCCCCTCCTGACTTCGCCGATTATAGTGCGTCACGGATGGACAGCTATCAGGCATTCCAGGAAGTTGAGAAATGCCCGGTATTCGCAAGCACCAAACTTACGTGCTTCATCTGCGCTTATGGCTTCCCCCTTAGGCCTCAGGCGCTCGCATTACCTCGTCACAGCCAAAGAGCAATACCTCCGTCGTGTGTAAAAGACATGGACAAAATCAACTATCGAATGGATCCGCATACGAGAGCGATTGCAACGCACCTGTGAGACATCTGCCAGTCGGCCTGTGGCACGGATCACTAAATCGAAGACAGCGCAATAGATTTTTAAAAATTTTTGTTGACATTCCGCTCCAGTAACCGCAATATCTGGGGTTAGACATACTGCTCATTCAACATCTTGGGCTGGTATGGCAGTTTGAGTCAAAAAATCAACCTTCGAGGGAGAAGGTTACACAAGGAGGAATTACCCAATGGCAACTAAGAAAAAGGCCACGAAGAAAGCTGCAAAGAAGAAAAAGCGGTAACGGTTCTGGGCGAGGCAATGGCCTCGCTTAACTTTTGTCCAAAAAACTAGGCCTCCGCAAGGTGCAGTTCGCGGAGGCCTTTCCCTTTGCGATCAATCCTTCACTGTGGTGGAAAGGGCGAGCTCTCCAATGTCTTGTCGCACGTGCCGTTGGTGGGTTGCGTCGGCAACGGTCGGCACCTGCAACAAGTGAGGCGAGCTGAAGTCGAAGAAACCGTTTGTCGGGTCGGTCATATCGGCGGCGGTTGCATCGCGCTGGGTTAGCGCCGGTACGCCAAAGCGCGTTTCAATCAACTTCAGCATCGCCATGTAGTCGGCTTGTCTGATGAACCACGGTCTGCGGTTTTACCCACGGCGACACCACCGTAAAGGGAACGCGGAATCCGGTCACATTGAACAGACCCTGGCGTGTGGCCTTGCAGATCGACCGGCAAAATGTCGTCGGGTGGCGTCACCAGGATGGGCCCAACGTGATCGAACAGGCCTCCGCCTTCGTCGAACGTCAAGATGAACGCCGAGTCCGGCCACGCCGTGCTGGTGAGCAATGCGTTCATGACTTGCTGCACCCGCGCCGCTCCCGTTTGAACGTTGTTATCCGGATGTTCATCGTAGCCGGTATTGCTGGGGCGCTCGATGAATACAACTTGCGGCAGATCCTGATCGGCGGTAGGGCTGGCCAGGATGTTATACCACTCCGAGATGTTGCGCACGTTGCCCTGAATCTGGGGATCGTTCCAGTCCGCCCAGTTCGACAGGAACACACTGTTGTCCAGATAGTAATAGCGCCAGGTAATACCTGCCTGGTTCAGTGCGCGGAAGATGGTGGGTTGCTGCCACACCGGATCGTTAGGATTCAGTACGGGGTAGCCGTGTCCATACGAAGTGGCCGCGAACAGGTACATGCGGTTGGGAATCGGTGTTCGCCGGAATCGGCGAATAGATACGTATCGCTGGTCGCGAACTGGGTTGCCAGTTCGTAGTAGAAAGGCAGGTCGGTCTGGTCGTAATAGCCCAAGGGCCGAGTGTGCGTGGGATCGTACTGATCGCCCGTGCCTCCCGACAACGTCGTGTCGAGGAAACGGTCCATCAAGTACTGCGAGCTCGATGTCAGGTTCATCCAGTCGCCGCCTACCAGGTCCATGTCATAGTGGGTCTCATCCCACGATGGCGAAAGGTTCTCGATGCATTCCGTACGTTGATGGTACGGTCCAAACGACTGCCCCGCCGGATTCTTGATGGTGTAATTGGCTGGCAGGGTGTGCAGATCATTCACATCGCTAAGCTGCGCTCCAGGTATCGGCGGCTGATGGTTGACCCGGTAGTCGCCAGCTGCCCGAAGTAGTTATCGAAGGCGCGATTCTCCTGCACCATGAAGATGATGTGGTTCAGGTTGGAAACTCCGCCGGTGCTTACCGTCACCGTGGCCGTCTTCTGTATCTGATTATTGAATTGGTCCGTCGCCGTGGCCGTGTAGGTCGTGGTTTGCGTCGGATGAACGACGTAGGTCCCGTTGGGAAGCGGAACAACCTTGGCAGACCCCCGGGTCAATGCTGAGCGACACTGCATTCGTTGTCCGCCACGCCAGCGTTGCCGCCCCGCCCGGCAACACCACTGGCGGCGTTCGCGGTGAAAGTCAACGTCATCGCTCCTACGACCGTGATGTTCACCTGCGTCGAGACCGCTTGTCCGCCCACCGGCCCGTTGGCCGTAACCGTGAAAGCCCACGTTGGTACCGAGCGGGCCTTGTCTGCGTCGTCCCGGAACAAGTGTTTCCGCTACACGAAGGAGTAAGCGGAGTGGCGGTGTTGGCCGGGCAGCGTCGTCAGGACGTACGAGCTTCCGTTATTCGGACCGGAATACGTTAACGTCACCGATTGTCCCGCTTGAATGGTGGTGGACGAAGCGGTCAACGTCATCGGAACCACCGTCACCGTTACTGAGCCGTAGCTGGCGTGGTTCCAGAAGCGCCGGTCGCCTGCGCCATGTAGGTAGTCGTCGACATGGGCGCGCCCGTCGGATATTTTGGGCTGCTCAGAGGCAAACTGGTTTGATCTTCTCCCAGGATGCTCGGCGTAACCGTGAAGGCGGTCGCGTTGGTCGTAGCCCACGCGAAGTTGATGATCTGTCCGAATGCGGTGTGGCGGGGGTGGCGGCAAAGCCTGTTACCGTGGGCTGAGTCAATCCGCCTCCACTGCTACCGCCGCTCCGCTGCTGCCACTGCTCCGCTACCGCTGCCGCCGGCTGGGATTATTAGAGGAAGCCGCCGCCGCAACCTACAGCCAAACCTAATCCGAACTATGCCGGCCAGAAACCACGCATTACGTAAACGAAGCATACTTTGTGACATCCTGTTAAACCCATGTGGGCCGTGAACTGCCGCAAGCTAAGATTCACGAATTCACGGCGGAGTTGTTCGGGCGCAACGATGTGCCATAACGCCGCTTGGAAATAGCAACCGTCTCTTGCCATGCCGCCCCTACGGGGCTCGTCTTCATTCTGATGCCTTCCCGAGCGATGAATCGCTGGGCTAAGCTCTTGCGCGCGTACGGCGCTCGGGCAAGATGAGCTTGCCCTTCTCCGTTTTGCTCTCTCGCGGCCGGTGTGGGTGTCTGTGTCATAACTCTGTTCCCGCTATGGGGTTTCAGTTCATTTCCCACTGAGCCTGGTGCTCACGCCCCGGGCTAACTTCGCGGCCGCCGCTGCGCGGCTGCTTCAAGTCAAATCTCGACCGATTGTTCCACCACTAATTTCGATTAATGTTATGACACAGACTCCATAGAGATGGCAGAGTCCAACATCGCAAGCTAACGGCGGCGCACCTTCCGGATTCGTGTGCCCTGCCGCTTACGATTCGCCTTCCGGGTACGTCCAAGCGATAGCCGGAAACAGGACGAGTTGCCACCGCGCAGGCGATTTTCCTGCCACCTTCCCATCGGGCCGGCATCGAAACTAAGGTACAATGGGAGCGAGAGTTATCCCTCCCACCAGCGAATTACACATGTCAAAGACCACCAAGCTTGTCCTTCTCGGCCTCTCCTTTTTGCTCGCCACGTTTGTCGTGGTCGGCGGACTGGGAGTTCGGGCCAATACCAATGACGACGGTTCTTATCGCCAGTTGGGTGTCTACAGCGAAGTTCTGTCGCGTATTCGTACCGAGTACGTCGAGGAACCGAACATTCCCAATGTTACGAACGGCGCCCTGCATGGGCTGCTGGAGTCGCTCGACGCCAACTCCAGCTATCTCGATCCCACCGAGTACAAGGATTACAAGCAGCGCAAAGAAGGCAAGGCCGGCATTGGCGCGGCCGTTTCCAAGCGCTACGGCTACGCAGCGGTGATCTCGGTGATTCCGGGAGGGCCCGCCGATAAGGCAGAAATCGAGAGTGGCGACATTATCGAGGCCATCGAAGGCAAAACTACTCGCGACATGTCGCTGGCTGAGATTGACGGACTGTTGACGGGGCCTCCGGGATCGGTGGTCAACGTCTCGGTGGTGCGGCCGCGGCGCGCCCAGCCGGTAAAGTCGGCGCTGACGCGCGCCATTGTCACCGATCCGCCCATCAGCGACAAGATGATGGAAGATGGCATTGCCTATATCAAAGTGGATGACTTCCCCAAGGGGCGTTCGCAGGAGATCGCCAACAAGCTAAAAACCGTCCAGAAGGAAGGCGCCAAGAAGATCATTCTCGACCTGCGCAATTCCGGCGACGGCGAGGAGAGCGAGGGCATTGCCACCGCCAACCTTTTTCTAAACCATGGCACCATCGCAACCCTGCAAGGCCAGAAGTATCCTAAGCAAATCTTCAACGCTGACCCGGAGAAGGCGGTGGTGACCAGCCTGCCGTTGGTAGTGCTGGTAAACCGCGGTACGGCGGGAGCGGCGGAGATCGTAGCCGCCGCCGTGATGGAGAACGCGCGCGGCGACGTGCTCGGCGACAAGACCTTCGGCTCGGGGTCCATCCAGAAAGTGATCGACATGCCAGATCACTCGGCGCTGATACTGTCGGTGGCCAAGTATTACTCGCCGTCGGGCAAAGCGCTGCAGGACACGGCGGTGACGCCCAACATCCTGGTTGCCGATAACAATGACGACTTCATCGCTCCCGACGAGGACGAGAACGCGCAGGACGACGCGCAACAGAAGCAACAAAAGGCCGACCAGCCTGACGATCAGCTAAACAAAGCGATCGAGGTGCTGAAAAACGAGGGCAAGAAGGCTTAGGAACCGATTTACAACAGAGATTTAGAGGCACGGCGAGAGGCTTCGTGCCTTTTTCGTTGGCATGAATCGATTCGCCGTGGACCTTTTTCGCGCGGCGGTTGAAGGCTACCGACTGGATCAATCTCCGAGTAACTGTATGCAGCGGAGGGCGGCCCTTCCCAGATTGTGTCGCAACCTCTGCCGTCCCTGCCGGACCCGGCCGTATTTTCAGACTCTACCCAGCGCTGAAGCCGGATTATCACCTGACTTCCGTGGTTCAAGGGCGTGGTCGAAGGGGCGCGGCTCGCATGAATAATCCAGCTGAAGCGCTGGGCCAAACTCTTTCGCCCCAGGTGGGCCACCGAGACCGAGGCCTGCCGCTGGTATTCCGGCTGGTCGTACCGCTGATACGCGCGCTGCAGAATGCGCCGCGTGGCCGGTCCGCTAAGCTTTCATGCGCCTCATCGACGGTGGCCAGCAGCTCCACGTCGGCGCGGGTATAGGGTTGCGGAAAGCGATGCCGCGGATAGCTGATGGGCTGGAGCTCGCCGTGGGCCCAATAGCGGCCGATCAGGCGCACCACCTGGGTCCGGCTCAGGCCGGTCATCTTCCCCAGGTAGCGCCGCAACAAGCCGCGCGTCTTGCGATCTTGTTTCTGATATTGCTGTTGGCGCAGAACCTGCTCCACCCAGCCGTAAACTTGCTCGCGATTTTCGCCCTCGAACCGGAGCTCTTCGCTGGCTTTTAGAAACGCCTCGATCTGATCCAGGTTCACCTTCTCTGCTTCGTGCATACTGGTTGTCAATCCTCAGCATGCAACTCGCTCCGGGCTCATCTTGCATTGGAAGAGACTAGTCGGGTTGCAAACGCAAAGCTGCTAAACTAACTTGTACGACAACCTTCCGATCAGGCCGGGATGGCGGAACTGGCAGACGCAGCGGACTCAAAATCCGCCGAGGCTTATCACCTCGTGGGGGTTCGACCCCCCCTCCCGGCACCAGAGCTAACTTCTAAGTTCAGCTAAAGAAGCCGCGCGATTTCTGTCCGTGAGAAGACGCCAGCTCCTTGCAATGGCACGAAGAGGCTTAGATAGCCGGTCTGTTCCGGGATCGGCATCCAATACTCCACACAGACTAATTCCTTGGTGTTCTCCGTGGTGAAAAAGAAAGGCGCCGATTCAGAATTCCAAATGCAGGCGCAACCCCGGCACCGTCACCGGACCGCGGACCTGGTTATATCCGGGGTTGTTGATGTGCTGCAGGTCGAAGGCAAAGAAGGCCCCCCGCCAGATGTGCGTGTTGTAAAACAGCTCCTCGATGGTTTCGCGGCCGTACGTTAGTCCGCCGTCGCCGAGAATGAATCCCAGTCCACCGTCGGCCAGATATTCCTGGTGTGCTTTCGAGATGCCGCTGGATACGAAGGCGACCCCAGCGCGGTCAAGACTTCGGCGCCAGAGAGTGCCCTTTGCATACACTCCCACCTCGAGGCCCTCGTTGTCTTCCGTGTAGGCGAAAGACTCGTGTTGCCCTTCGTTCCACCCCCAGCGCCCGAAGGCCCAAATGTCGCTGGATACCTCCTGCTGGAAGTTAAGTCCGAAGCCGTACTTGATTGTCCCCTGTTTGCGAGTGGCTGTGACATCGGGCGTAGGCGTCAGATGTTCGAGATAGAGCTGCACAGCTTGCTGGTAATCGCCCATATTTGCGTGATTAACGTAATTCAAAAGTCGAATGGTCGTGTCTTTATTCTTGAACAACTTCGGGCGCAGTTCCAGTTCGATGTTCTCAGCACGTGCGCGGGCTACATCAGCGTCGAGGTTGGGCCCGTTCGCGACCTTCGGCATCAAGACTTCGGCGAAGCGCACACCCCAGTTGCGGTCCTCGTAGTCAAGGATGGCGCCGATGGTGTAGCCGCGGGTATCAGCGGCATAATCCCAGGCGCCGTTGTTGTCTATGACCCAGTTCAGAAACTGGTAGTGGCTGTCGGTACCGCCAACGTTGAGGTCAAGAAAATCCGACAGGCCAAATTTGCCGAATCGTATCTCCAACCGCCGCACTGGAACCTGAGTGGCGAGCGACAACGCCGTCCGCTCCACTTCCATCTTCTCTTTCGACAACGGAATGATCTGCTGGACCATCAGCCGCGCGATGTACGGCGCGGTCCCGATTGAAGGATTACGAACAACGTCAAGGTTAGTAAACCCAGCTAGGCCTAGCGCGCGTGCTTAGTCCGCTGCCGCCAGCTTCCTCGACGTCGAGATAAGCCATGGTGTTGGGGTTGAATTCATACCCGCTGAAGAAGGTCAGCACCCGCGAGGTCGCATGCTCGGCGGGATTCGTAAAACTGTTGGTTCCGCTGTACTGGGCGTAAAAGTCGCCGTGCGCCTGAAAGACAAAGTTTGCCTGTCCAGAAAACCACCACTTCGAGGTTTGCGAGTGCTCGAAGAAAGTTACCTTCGGATCGGGACTAGGCGGCGGCGCGTCGCCCGTCGGACTATCCTGCGCGAACCCGGATAAAAGCAGTGCCGTAAGCGTAATTCCGAGTATCACCAGGCTCCGAAGAAAATCCTGAGGGAATCGCCGGGTTGCCGTCGGAGGCCCGAGTGGTCGAAATGGAGGATGACGAGGCATAGCTACTTATGTCCTGCACATTGTAAGGGGTTGCGTCTGGTCCTCTTTTCGCGCGCGAATCCCTGAATTTTCACACTTCTCTATTGCAGTCGCGTTACAAACTCCGGAGAGGCCGCACGTTCTGACCATCGGCGTCTCGTACGGCATTTTAAGCGACCAGCTCGAACGCAATGGGCTGGATGGATCACCGGTCAGGATCCAGTTCAACTTTAGAGGGCGTTCTGATTGCCTACGGGTCATGGTTGGCCGAGATGGTGCAAGCCGTACTTGACGTGACGAAATCCAGGCACAATTAGGGGAATTCCAGTGCAACCACGGTTTGACAGCCCATAGGGCCGCTTCTAGAATCGAGAATGGGCTGGACGCGGTCACGTCCGGCCTTTCCTATAATGGAGCGCGGGAGGTGGTTTTACGCGCTCCGGCGTGCGGCAGGTTCTCTGCTGGCGTCCTGTGCGGCCCCGCCGCGACAGGTGCGCGTCTGACGATTTGGCGGTGTAGCTCAGGTGGTTAGAGCGACGGTCTCATAATCCGTAGGTCGTAGGTTCGAGTCCTACCGCCGCCACCAATTAAGCAACAACTTCCGCTAGAACGTCCGTCTGCTTCGGGTGGAATTTGCACGCGTTGCTGTTAGTCTCCCTCTTTCGAGCCACGTTAAGCCGGTCAGATGACCGCGACTTAAATGCTGCCACCGCTAGCAGACGGTGTGCTTTCGTTTTGCGGGAAACATCGGAACCTTTGCCCTTCTCTTGGGGTCTGTAGCTTCGAGAGCCGCCGGACTTGCAATGGTTTGTGGAACTGCGAACCCGGCCGCCTCGTACCTTGGTGCAGCAGGGAGAGCGCATGGAGAGACTCAACTCGTTCTGGCAGGACTTTCGCTTTGCGATACGCGGCATAAAGAAGGACCGCGGTTTCGCTCTGGTGGCAATCTTCGCGCTCGCCCTCGGTATCGGCGCAACCACCGTGATCTTCAGCGTCATTGAGAATGTCCTGATCGAACCATTTCCCTACAGAGACGCCGATCGGCTCGCGGTGATGCAGGTCCACGACCTCACCAAGCCTACCGACTACGACAGCTCCTTTTATACGCTGCCGCAGTTCCTCGACATCCGCGAACAGAATCACGTATTCGACGACGTATTGGGGGTTTCGCCACTGGACGTCCTGTACCAGGACAAGGAAGGCACACAGCAATTTACCGGCGCATCGGTGACTGCCAACGCATTCGAGTTCCTGGGGATGAAACCGTTGCTCGGCCGGAACATCGTGCCGGACGACGGGAAGCCCGGCGCGCCACCGGTGTTCTCCATGAGCTACCGGCTGTGGAAGAAGGAGTTCAATGCCGATCCTCGGCTCGTCGGAACTACGCTGGTACTGAATGGCGAGGCCCGCACCCTGGTGGGCGTCATGCCGCCGCGATTCTTGCTGTGGAATGCCGACATGTGGGTTCCCCTGGTTTTGAACCGCAGCGATCCTGCGAATCAGTCAGACCTACCTCTGGACAATAGGACGTCTGAAACCAGGCGTCACCATGCAGCAGGCGGCCTCAGATTTCGAGGTCATCACCAAGAGGCTGGCGAAGCAATATCCCACGGAATATCCCACGAAGTTTTCCGTGGTCGCGAAAACCCTGACCGACAGTGTGGTCGGGCACTTCAAGACGACTCTGTATACGCTCTTGGCGGCGGTGAGCATGTTGCTGCTGATCGCGTGCAGCAATGTTGCCAACCTTCTGCTGGCGCGCGCCACCGCGCGGGAAAAAGAAATTGCCATTCGCGCGTCCATGGGCGCGTCTCGCGGTCGGCTGGTTCGCCAACTGCTGGTCGAAAGCTTTGTACTGGCAGCGGGCGGCTGTCTGCTTGGCTGCCTGTTTGCTTACGGCGGACTCAAAGGCGTTACGGCAGCGATGCCGCCGGAAACGATTCCCGCGGAAGCCATGTTACAGCTGAACGTTTCGGCGATGTTGTTTGCCGTAGGCGTCACGTTCCTGACCACGATTCTGTGCGGACTTGCTCCCGCCATTCACGTCGTGCGCGGCGACTTACATGGACGGCTGAAAGACACTGGAAAAGGCGTCAACGCAAATTTCCGGCACGGCAAGTTTCGTTCCGGCCTGGTGGTCTCGGAGGTCGCGCTATCGATCGTGTTGCTGGTGGGCGCCGGTCTGATGATGCGCAGCCTGTTCGCGTTACAGCACGTCGAACTCGGACTGAACCCGGTCAATATCCTGGTGGCGCGATTGCCGCTCCCCAAGGGCCGCTACGAGACCGCAGCCCAGAAGAAATTGTTCTTCAGCCAGGTGCTGCAACGCGTGTCCGCGCTGCCGGGAGTGATCGCGGCAACGGAGACTTCCTCGCTACCGCCCTATGGCGGCTCCGGAGAGCGATGTCGTGATCCCCGGCAAGACCCACTCCGAGAAGTGGGACACGATGTACCAACTGTGCAGCGAAGGCTACTTCAAGACCATGGGTCGCCACCTGTTGCGCGGCCGCCTGCTCTCGGAGACCGACGTAGATTCCGCTCGTCCTGTCGCCGTGGTCAACGAGACACTGGCCCGTACTTACTTCGGCAAAGACGATCCCATCGGGCAAAAGATCAAGTTCGAAGAGCTCGATCGTCTGCCGCAGTCTCCCAAGGACCAGTACTTTGAAATTATCGGCATTGTCGCCGATGCGAAGAATCGCGGGCTTCAGGAAGCGGTCGAGCCCGAGGCATACATCCCTTACACCGTCACTGGCGCGAAGGAGCGCGGAATCCTGGTCAGGACCGCCGTCGAGCCGCTCTCCATGCTGATGAGTGTGCGCCGCGAAATCTGGTCGGTGGACCGCAATGTTGCGCTTACCTTGACGGGAACGCTCGAGGGCTACCTGCAACAGTTCTCGTATGCGGGGCCGCAGTTCGGGCTGGTGCTGCTCGGCATCTTCGCCACCGTCGGCCTGATTCTGGTGGCGATCGGGGTCTTCAGCGTAATGGCCTACTCGGTATCGCTGCAGACACATGAGATCGGCATTCGCATGGCCCTCGGTTCGCCGGTCCGTAATGTTCTGAACATGGTGCTTGGCAAGGGACTGCGATTGATTGGGCTGGGGATCGTTCTGGGCGTGATTGCCAGCGTGGCACTCACTCGGCTTGTCGCCAGCCAGTTCTGGGGTGTATCTCCCAACGATCCGCTGACGTTCTTCGGCGTGATCTTCGTCTTGATTGCGGTTGGGCTGGCCGCTTGCCTGGTGCCCGCGCGCCGGGCAACGCAGGTGAGTCCGCTGATCGCGTTGCGGTATGAATGAGTTGTTTCTGCAGATGTCGTCAGTGCGGTTTCTCCTCTGATGTTTGACGACGGGCGGAGCACGGCTTCACGAATTGCTGAAATTTTACCAAAGCAGGTCCCTCGCGGGCTGAAGCCCGCTCGTGATGACAAATATAAAAGACTCGTGACGGCGTACCTGGAGGTACGCCCCTTCAAACGCTGCCGAGGTGGAAGTTTTTCAGCAAACTATGAAGCCGATTTCCGAGCGAGCCTCAACTGCAGCGCTAAAGCGCTGCTCCCCCCTATGTACGAAGGGTGAGGACTGCTCCATAGGCGGTCGAGTCGCTTTCGATGGTTGCCAGCGACTCACCCCTCTACGCTCACCTTC
>CAVXQI010000010.1:0-118418 GCA_963763725.1 uncultured Acidobacteriaceae bacterium | reverse complement strand
GTGAAAGGCGCAGCCGCCGCCGCGCCTTGATTCGAATCCGCAAAGGAAAAGCGAATGGCGAATAGCGGCCTTTCTACCATCCTCTTGTCTGCAGCAGATCCTTTTCCGCGATGGCGCCGACGGCCAGACCCTTCATCGCGCCGGTCATCTGCTCGCTGACTTCGGCCAGTATCTTGGCATCATCGTAGTGCGTGGTCGCGATCACGATGGCTTTGGCTCGCGATTCGGCCTCTTCGCGCTCAACCTCTAGAGTGAGATCTAGCGGCGTGGCGCCGCCCTTCATGAAGATACCTGAGCCGACGAATACTGCCTCGGCTCCCAATTGCATCATCAGCGAAGCATCAGCGGGAGTAGCGATCCCGCCGGCGGAGAAATTCGGCACCGGCAACTTCCCTGCTTTAGCGACGATGCGTACCAACTCATACGGTGCCTGATGATTCTTAGCGGCGGCGAAAAGCTCTTCGTCGCTCATCACCGTGAGTTGACGCATTTCTTTAACTATTTGCCGCATGTGCTTGACAGCATGAATTACATCACCTGTGCCTGCCTCTCCCTTGGTACGGATCATAGCCGCGCCTTCGGCGATGCGGCGCAGAGCTTCGCCCAAGTTTCGGGCACCGCAAACAAACGGAGTCTTGAACGCATGTTTGTTCACATGATGTTCTTCGTCGGCGGGGGTAAGCACCTCCGATTCGTCGATATAGTCCACGCCCAGTTCTTGCAGGATCTGCGCCTCAGCAAAGTGGCCGATGCGGCACTTGGCCATTACCGGTATGGAGACAATGGCCATGATTTGCCGAATCAGCTTGGGATTGGCCATGCGCGAGACGCCGCCTTCGGCACGAATGATGGCAGGCACGCGCTCCAGCGCCATGACGGCAGTTGCGCCGGCCTTCTCGGCGACCTCCGCTTGTTCGACGCTCATCACGTCCATGATGACGCCGCCCTTGAGCATCTCGGCCAGCCCGGTCTTCAGTCGCAGGCTGGTGTTGTTGCCGTTATTCTCTGGCATGAATTTCTCCCCCATGATCGCAGCATTTAGCGGTTGGCAGTTAGCATTTAGTGTCGGTCGGAAGAGCTTTGGCTAAATGGTGACTGCCATGTACCAGCGCATCCTGTGCTTGTGGAACCCTTCATTTTACTCTGCGCGGGTGTGCAGCGTAACCCCAGATGGCGGCGTTGGCCATTTCGCTCGTTTCCCGCGTGACAGCTCCTATACTTCATTGAGACAGCCATACCTATGCCTACTCTTGAAATCACACCGATGACGCGGCAGGACTGGAAAGCAGTTCGCAAAATCTATCTGCAGGGGATTGCTACTGGTAATGCCACGTTCGAACAGTCCGCGCCCGGCTACGAAGAGTGGAATGAACATCACCTTTCGAGTTGCCGGCTGGTCGCACGCTGGAATGATATGGTCCTCGGCTGGGCTGCGCTTAGTAGTGTTTCCAGCCGCCATGTTTATGAAGGTGTTGCTGAAGTGAGCGTCTACGTTGGCGGGGAAGTACGCGGCCGCGGGATTGGACGCGAATTACTGAGTGCGCTGGTGGCCGCCTCGGAGCAAAACGGCATCTGGACGCTCCAAGCGGGAGTTTTCCCGGAGAACGCGGCTAGTGTTCATTTGCACCAGCAGGCGGGGTTTCGCATTGTCGGCAGGCGAGAACGAATCGGCTGTTTAGATGGGCACTGGCGTGACACCGTGTTGATGGAACGCAGAAGCGCTACCGTGGGCGTCTAGTCGGCATCGGAGATCATGTCGCGTCGCTGTGTTTCTTCTTCAAATACTTGGCAAACATGCGATGCGGATCGACCTCGATGAACTTCGACGTACTGCTGGCCAGCAGCTCGCCCTCACGATTGCGGATCTCCGCAGCGCGGTAGTGCTCGCGGCCATGGACGCGCACCTCCCATCCTTCGACAATGAGCGGTTTGAACAGCGGCACTGGCTTTAGATATGTAACTTCCATCCTGCTAGTCAACGCAACCAGATTGTGCAACTTATTCACCTTGCCCATGGCTTCATCGAGGATGGTGGCGATGATGCCGCCGTGTGCATGCGCCGGGGGTCCGACAAAACGCCGTTGTAGACGAAATCGGCAGATGAAGCGCTCGCGTTTCTTGTCGAGAACAAACTTCAGCCGCAGTCCGCTTTCATTGGCAGGGCCGCAACCAAAGCAATGGTTCGTGAACTGCTGCTTCTTTACCTCGTGGCCAGGAACTCGTTCGTGCCGGGGCATGTAGTCAGAATGAAGCAGAGTGACAGCAGGACGCAAGTGGGGAGACGCCATTCGCCATTCGCTATTCGCGGAGGAGATGGCACTGTGTCGGCACGGGCCTTCTTGCGAACGAGCGAAGAGCGAAAAGCGGCTTCTCAAAACAGATGCGGATTATTCGGATTACCGGAGTCGATGTTGATTTGTTCCTCGGTGTGCCGGCTGACATACCAGCAAGGTCTTACACCGAACTGCGGAAACACAGAATTCGAGCAATTTATATCGTGATCTCCCGCGTAGTCGTACTCGGTTTTTCCATTCTTCAGCTTAACCACGTAGTAAGTGTGCATCGTGATCGTGCCGAAGGTGTCGCGGGCAGGTACGCGAAACTGCACCGATAGGAAGTCGGCCAGATACAGAATGCCGGCAAGAACCACCGCGATAATGACGACGCGCTTCATGTACCGGACGGCGACTCGCCGCTTTATTGTGAGTCCTCTGTCAATCGAAAGCTTCGGGTTTGCTTCGGCCCGGCGGAGTGTCTAACCCAGCGCGAACATTTCCCATCCTCAAATATAACTCTGCCGATGAGTTGAGTTCGCGCTGGTCGCGCATCATAATGTCACAGGGCATTGTGACGCGAGGAATAACGGGATCGCGTTCCGATGCCGGCATTCTCAGATCGCTGTTCGTCCTGTGTGCCGAAAAAACGCAGGCGACTCAAGGGTATCGTAGCCGTGAGCCGGGGAATCAGCATTCGGGTACCGAGGACCTCGCAAGGTGGTGGAGGCCGTGGTCCCGCTGCGGGATGGCCCGGCGATGGCGGCGGCGGGGGCCGCGGCGGCGATGACAACACGCCCAACTATGGTGAGCGCCTGCGCCGTTACCGCCTGGGACTGATGTTGGCGCTGTCTTCGGTTGTCATGCTCTTCGTCTCGTTCACGACGGCTTACGTGGTGCGCAAGGCGGGTGCCATTTGGGACCCGACGAGCAATGACTACGTCAGCAACTGGGTGTCACTGACGCTTCCCGTCACAATACTGCTGGCCAATACGTTCATCCTCTTACTGAGCAGTTTCGCCCTGGAGTTTGCTCGACGGCGCGCCGCCGAAGATGTTGCCCTGGCGCCGATTGTCGGCATGCCCGGCATCCGGGTGAGCGCTAGCCATGCCCTTCCGTGGGTATGGACGACCATCCTCCTCGGCCTCGGCTTTCTCGCTGGACAAGCATACGCGTGGCACGTCCTGCGGTTGACCAATACCACGTTCGCTACCAATACCAGCAGTTCGTTCTTTTTCATGTTGACTGGAGTCCATGCGGTGCACCTGGTAGGTGGAATTCTTGCGCTGCTTTACGCGGGGGTGACGACCTGGGTCCGTCGCCCGCCGGAGACCCGCCGTATCGTCATCGACGTGACGGCATGGTACTGGCACTTCATGGGGCTGTTGTGGATTTATATCTTCGCGCTGCTCTACTTCGCCAGATAGGAGCTTGTCGCACCGTCAAAATCATTTCACCACAAATCACATGCAGATTGGACCCACCACCGGGGATGAAAATGGTTGATTGTTCTCCGCGATGCCCCCAGTGGACATTCTCTTGTCCGTGAGTGCGCCGCGGGCTGTCCGGACCGGGAGCCCGAAGGGCGGAAGATCCTAGCCCATCGATGGCAACGTCGGGGGTATCAACGGCTTTTTTACGACAGACTTTTCCCCCGCGTATTTTAAGACGCACTACTTCGCTTTAAAAGAAAACAGGAATGACATATCTTCCCGGACTGTACATGGCCGTCCCCCTTCCCCTCGTCCCTCTCCCTTTGCATGAGGATGGGTGCGATCGTAAACCTCCATCACATGTTTAACGGTGAGCTGTGTGTAGCGCTGGGTGGTGGATAGACGCTCATGGCCGAGCATTTCCTGGATAGCGCGCAGGTCGGCGCCTTCCTCCAGCATGTGAGTGCCGAAAGCATGGCGCAGCGTGTGCGGATGCACGTCGGGCGAAAGTCCGCGCGCCACGGCAATCTGCTTCACGATACGGCCCACGCTGCGGGTGGTCAGTCGCGATCCACGCAGGTTGATTAGCAGAGCTCGCTCGGTGGTGCGTTTGCATTCGCCCAACAGCTGCTGGCGCGCCGGCAGATAGGCTTGCACCGCCGCCTTCGCCGAGTCACCGAACGGAACAAATCGTTCCTTGCGGCCCTTGCCGCGCACCAGGATGAGTTCGTTGGACCAGCGGATATCGTCAACGTTTATGCCGATGAGTTCCGAGTTGCGGATGCCGCAGCCGTAGAGCAATTCCAGAATCGCCTGATCGCGTTCCGTGAATGCCGAACACTCGGGCATGGCCGAATCGAGGACCGTGTTCAACTCCTCGATGGTGGGGACGCGCGGCAATTTTTTCGGCAGCCTCGGCGTAGCCACCAGCGCGGCCGGATTCTGCTCGACCTCGCCTTCCTGCGCCAGCCATCTGTACAGGGACCGCAGCGCCGCTAGCGCGCGGGCCACCGACGTCTTGCTGAGCCCGCGCTCGTATAGGCTGGAGAGATAGCCGCGAATCAGCACATGGTCGATGTCGCGCCAGCGCTGCGGGCCAACGTATTCGGCGAACTGCGCCAGGTCGGTGCGGTAAGCCTTGATAGTATGGGCCGAAGCATTGCGCTCCTGTAGCGCACGCAGGAATTGCGCCACGGCTTTCTCGACAATGGTTGTGCTGCGCCTTGTCATTGTGCTTTGAAGGGGCGCACCTTCAGGTGCGCCGCCAGACGCCCTTGTTTTTGTCATTCCGAGCGGGCTTCAGCCCGCGAGGAATCTGCTTTCCCGCGCTTGCTACGCGGATGATGCTCCTTATGCACGCGATTCAGCCGGTCGAGCGCGAGGTGGGTATAAACCTGCGTGGTCGAAATGTCGGCATGGCCGAGGATGGTTTGCACCGTGCGCAGGTCGGCGCCGTTTTCCACCATGTGGGTGGCACAACTGTGGCGCAGCATGTGCGGGCTGGCGTGGCGCGCCGATTGCGCAGATGCATCGTTCACCACCTGCCATACGCGCTGGCGCGTAATCGGCCGCGCCCCGCGAGCGATGAACAGGAACGGGGACGACCTCTCCGAGGCCAGCACGGGGCGCGAATGCTGCAAGTAATGCTGCACAATTTGCTGCGCATCATGCCCGAGCGGAACGATACGTTCCTTGTCCCCCTTGCCGCGCACCAGGACGTAACCCAGCTCAAGCTTTAAGTCTTCAAGCTTTAAGGTAATGACTTCCGACACCCGCAGCGCGCCGGCATAGAAAACTTCCAGCATCGCCCGATCGCGGACGGTAAGCGCTTGCGAGTGGCGATCGTCCCTGGCTCGCGGCGGCCCCTGCAGCACGCTCTCGAGCTCATCGGCGGCCAGCGATTTCGGCAGCACCTTCCATTGCCGCGGTGAATCAATGTTCAGCGTGGGATCGACGCTGATGTAGCGGTCGAGCAACAGGTACTTGTAGAAATGCCGCAGCGCGGAAAGCTTGCGCGCCACACTGCGTCCGTCGACGCCATTCGCGAGCAACGCGTTGAGAAAATCGCGCACCTCCTGCCGCCGTGCCTCCCGAAGCGCGCGCTTGCGCTTCAGCAGGAACTCCGAGTACTGATCCAGGTCGGAGCGATAGGCCGAGACGCTCAGCGGCGCCAGATCCCTTCTCAACCTTCAGGTAGTCGAGAAAAGAATTGAGCAGCCGCAAATTGGGATCGACACTCGGCACGAGATTAGTATGATCGCGCAGCGACCGCACGGGAATAACAAGCGAGGTACGGAACCCGACCTCTGTCATCCCGAGCAGGGATGTTTAGTCCGAGTGGAGAGACCTGTTCTTGAAATCGACCCATCTGTGGCTTCGAGGCTTTAGCGAAACGGCGAACGGCGAAGAGCGAACCACCCTCTCCCGGCTTCCCTGCTAAAATCTGAAGCTAACCATCGTGCCCACGCATTCCCCATTTTGTGACGTCGAGACCGCGCTGGAGGAAATCCGCGCCGGCCGCATGATTGTGGTCATCGACGACGAAGACCGCGAAAACGAAGGCGATCTGACCATGGCCGCCGAGAAGATCACCCCGGAAGCCATCAATTTCATGGCCAAGTACGGCCGCGGCTTGGTTTGCCTGGCCATGACCGAAGAGCGACTTGACTACTTGCGTCTGGGCCAGATGTCCGCCGAAAATACCTCCAATTTCGGCACCGCGTTTACCGAATCCATCGATGCCAAGGATGGCGTGACTACCGGCATTTCGGCTTACGATCGTTCGCGGACCATCCACGTTGCGATCGATCCCGCAACTCATCCCAACGATCTGGCGCGTCCGGGTCACGTCTTCCCGCTTCGCGCCCGCAAAGGCGGGGTGCTGGTGCGCGCCGGGCAGACGGAGGCCTCGGTCGATCTGGGGCGCCTGGCGGGACTGGTTCCGGCAGGGGTGATTTGCGAGATTATGAGCGACGACGGCACCATGGCTCGGGTTCCCGAGCTGACGGAGTTCTGCCGGCGGCACGACATGAAGATGCTCACCGTCGCCGAGTTGATCCGCTACCGCATGGCGCACGAGCGCTATGTGCGGCGGCTGGCCGAGTCGATCGTGCCCACCGCTTACGGCGAGTTCCGCATGATCGCCTACGAGTCGGAGATCACCGGCGACTCGCACATCGCCATGGTCAAGGGCGACGTGGAAAATGCAGGCGAAGAACCGGTGCTGGTGCGCATGCATTCGCACTGCCTGGTGGGCGACGTCTTCGGAGCGAACTGGTGCGGATGCCGCGACGTGATTGACGCTGCCATGCGCCGCATCGCCGCAAGAAGGCCGGGGCGCGCTGATCTACCTGCATTCGACCTCGAAGGGCTATTCGGTGCAGCAACTCGGCGACCGCATGACCATCCAGTTCCACCACGAGCAGCAACTGGCAACGCTGCCCGAAAGCCAGCGGCGCACCCAGCGCGAGATCGGCATCGGCGCGCAAATCCTCTCGGACCTGAACCTCAAACGCATTCGCCTGCTGACCAACCATCCGCGCAAGGTCGCCGGTCTCGAAGGCTTCGGGATCGAAATCGTGGAGCAAGTGCCGGTGGCGGCGACGGGAAAAGCGTCGGTGAGATAGAGGTTCTAGCTCTTAGCCGTCAGCTTTTAGCTCTTAGCCGTTAGCTTTTAGTCTTTTCCCCGCCGTTGACAGCAGAGGCGCGAGACGAACTTACATCTGGGACATGCAGGAGTGCAATTGGGGCGGCCGATAGATTGAGCCGCCCCGCGTAAAGAGTTATTGGTTCGAGATGGTGGCGATAGTGCTGTCAAACTTAGTGAACCTGACGGTGAACTTCTCGTTGTAGCACTGGGCCCGGTCCTGGAGAATACTGATCGCTAACGCTTCGCCCAGGATCAAGGATGAATCGGTGTCGCTTCGCCAATGGATGCCGGCGTGGAT
Organism: uncultured Acidobacteriaceae bacterium; assembly: GCA_963763725.1. GTDB lineage: Bacteria > Acidobacteriota > Terriglobia > Terriglobales > Acidobacteriaceae > Bog-257. The sequence continues at coordinate 110,765 of CAVXQI010000010.1, read as the reverse complement.
ACCGTGACCGAAGCTGACGTTATGCCCGAGCTTGTTCAACTCGCCATTGACGGTAATCTGGCTTGCATCGCTACCGGTGTAAGGCACCACGGAAAGACCATCGCTGGTCGGGACTAAGGGGTTGGGGATCACGAAGCTGCCGTCGAAGAAGAACTTCAGCATGGTAATGCAAGCGCCCCCGACCGTGCCGTGGCCCGTGGGGTAAGCCGGATGCGTCGGCGAGCCTTCGGGAAACGCCTGCGAAAGCAAATACGAACCATACTTACTGAAGCTCCGCTGAAGGGCTTGCGAGTTCAGAACATTATTGTTCACATGTGCATTGATGGTGCTCCCTTGGCCGGTCTCCATCAGGTGCACGATTCCGCCTCCGGACTCGGGACGGTGCCGAAGGTGAACGACCCACTTGTGCCACCACACCACATCGAGCGCCCGAGCAGCCACTTCCCCGACAGAGGCCGCGAAATCAGGACCTCCGAATGTGCTGAAGCCATTCTGGGTCCGGGAGTGTGCATAAGGATTTCCCGGGTTTAATGGCGCGCCGAGAGTATTCAGAACCAATAATGCAGTGAGATATTCCTGATAGAGGACGTTGACATGGGTAAATGCGGCGAGACCTCGCCCGTCATGCAGGAAGCGCGGTTGTGAATCAATCTGGTTGCGCAGTCCGGTGTCAATACCGTTCTGAACTTCCTGCCACGTAGTGAGGTCGGTCATGTAGTCGATGTTCGGCAGGTAGGTCGTCATCTGCTGACTCATCTCCTGCTGGCCGAGGAATGTAGGTGTGATGAACAACTGCGACATGTATGGGCCGACTGTTTCACCGGGAAAAGGACCCCGAAACAAGAGATTAGGCGTTACATGCCCGCTGCCATCTCTGGGTCCGGCGTAGGATGGCATGCCAGAAAGCTCCTGTGCGGCCAGAACTGCGGTTGGGTTGCTGGAATAGTCAGTGAAAGCGACATCACGTAGCAGAGATCCCCAGTACATTTCCACCAGTTCCGTTCCGTAAGCCGCACTTGCCACGGCCGGAGCTGGAGGGACGATCACGATATTCTCCTGGTTAGCGGGCGACGGCGCGTTTCCGAACTGGACGGCATCAGTACCCTCCATGCCATAGGCCAGGGCCCCTTGCGGCCCGTTCTGGGTACGCGGGCCGCCGATAATAATCCGTTCGAAGTCAGAGGGCCTGCCGCTGGCCAAAGCTGTTTTTAGGGACTGGAACGCAGCCAAATTTACCCGGCCGGGGCCATCCTGAAGAAGGCCCTTAGAGTACGTGCCGGATTTGTCGGGATAGCGCGTCTCGTCGCCATTTGTCGTATGAGGAGGAACAGGAATAAGGGCTTCCCGGGTGGCAGCCAGCACTCGGTCGGTGAACGATTGCAGGACGCGGTCGTTGGTAACTCCTAAAGGTGGCGTCACATGTCTAGAGCTGCCAGACCCGCCCGACTGGCCCGAGCCACCCGAACCGTTAGACTGGCCGAAAGCGCCCGATGGCGCGGCGAGTACGCCGGCGGCGATCGTTGCCGCAGCGCCTGCTTGTCCCAGAAACTTCCGGCGACCTAAGGCTGTCGAGGTTTTCTCGGCGGGGGGGCGCTCCGCTTCTGAGAGATTAGGTATGTCTCCGCTCATTGAAACACTCCCTTTCATTTAATAGAAGAAGCAAGCCGATATGGAGAACTGGAGAGATTAGGTGAGAACTACTCAGGTTTGCAGTTCCCAACTACCAGTTTTGGTGAGGAGGCTCCATTCAACCTGCGAAGTGTGCGATGCCTGACCAATCATTTAACTAGCGGCACTGCGTCGGTAAGGGGAAAAACGAAAAGCTCAACCGTGCTGCACGAGGGTATTTAGCGAACTTTTCATTGTCCGATTTCTGCGCTAATCTTGAGAGTAAAGGTTAGCGCTGTCAAGAAAAATTTTGCTGTGAATAGTGGGCCTTACTGAGAACAACGCTGTCCATTACCACTTTGGGAATTCTGATCGTCACAGGACAGCTTGGGCCCACAAGCTGAGGACAGCGCAAGGAAAATAAGTCAAGTACCTTCGCCTTCACAATAAACTTGGGAGCCGAATCGTAATCGCCAATATACTTGGCGTGACGACCGGCACCCGCCAGTTGGCTCCATCTCACATGCACAATGATTCGCACGGGCTCGCCGATAAGGAATTGGATCGACTGGAGGAATTGCTCAGCCGATCGGATAGCGAATATGCAATGAATCTGGAGCAGGTTGATGGTTTCTTTGCTGCTCTTGTGTGTGGTCCCGAGATCGTCCTGCCGAGCGAGTATTTGCCAGAGATCTGGGGGTTGGAATCAGACGACGCCGCAGCCCCGTTCGACAACATACAGGAACTTGGAGAGTGCCTGGATTTACTTCTCCGCCATTGGAACAACATCGCCGAAACCCTGTCCTCTGGTGAGATGTTTTTGCCGGTGTTGCTGCAAGACGACGATGTCCTGGCTCACGCCAACGATTGGGCGCAAGGCTTTATGTTGGGCATCGGGATGCGCAGCGAGGCGTGGCAGGAATTATTCGACGATCAAGAGCATCAAGGGCTGCTGTTAGCGATTCTAATATTGGCGAATGAACATAATCCCGATCCGAAGATGCGTCCTTACCAGAAACCTGTCAGCACGGAACTGCGTGAAGAATTGATTGCGGGGGCAGCGGCCTCGGTGAAGTTCATAGACGACTATTTTGCGCCGCATCGTCGTACGGCTGCGATGGCTCATGACGCGATTCCAGGGCGCGCCAAGCAATCAAAAATCGGCCGCAACGAACCGTGTCCTTGTGGCTCGGGCAAGAAGTACAAACGCTGCTGCGGCCAAACAGCCATCCACTAGAACAGGTGTTAGGTGAGGTCTGATTGAGCCAGTTGGGAGATCTCTGGGGCTGAAGCCCAGCCGTTGGATCAGGCGTTCAGGGACGGCCTGAACAGGCTGCTGAAAACTCGGTTAGCGGACGGTTTGTGTCAGGGCACGACTTCAGTCGTGCGGATAAGTTGTTTATTGTCCCCAGCGGGCTTCGGCCCGCCAGGGATTCTGTGTTTCCGCAGCCTGAAGGCGGTCCCCTTCAACGCCCCAGGCTTAATCAGAGCTTCCTTAGCTATAGCTAGCTCGGCTTGCGCTGCACGATCTCTTCATCGCGGATGAAAAACTGGGCTGAGCACTTCTCAGAGCCACAAATGACCGTCAGCAGTCCCGCGATCTGCTTGCGGGTGACCAGCCCGAGCTGCCCGCATTTCGGGCACGACAAAACGGCCCAATAAGGATCTTCCTTTTCGCCCACCTCGCCGGCGTTTTCCAGCACAAAGATGGTTCCAGGCTCCATCTGTTCGGGGATCCACTCGTTTAGGACGCTCAGCTCTCCGATCATGTGCCCTCCTTCAGGACGGTTCAAGAAGCCTTATGACGTCGTACCGTTAGATGACGAACGGAACCGTTGCGCTTTCTCGCGTCGGCGCGAACCTGCTGGATGGTGTCGCTGAGGCACACCGATAACATCGGCTGGCGGGCGTTTTTGAGCAGATCAACCACCCCACGGGCTGAATCTTCCAGGTAAATATGCCGGCCATCGGTCAGCAGGTGGTACTCGGAGGCGGCGGTGACCGTCTCCACCAGGCGCTTGCCGAGCTCTTTTTGCAGGAACGAACCACGCGACGAATCTTCTGCAGCGAGAAGCCGCGCTTGCGCAGATCGCAGATTACCGCGACCTCGGCCAGGTCGTCCATCCCGTAGATGCGCTTGTGCCCGTCGCGAGCAGGCACCACAATGTGACGCTCGTCCCACCACTGAAGCTGGCGCGGGCTGATACCCGTCAAAGCCACCACTTCTTTGGATGTGAACGCCTGCTGCATCGCAAATCACCCCAAAACAAATCCCACAACAATTGTTTGAAACATCATAGTGCAAATTGGTGGTCTGTCAAGATGAATTATTGATCAAGCCGGGAGCCGGGAGACCAACCCAGGAAGAATTTGCCCGGCTGTAATAATCCGGGCGTCTTGTTCTGGGCCAGCGGACTTCGGTTACGCCCAACTCGTCGTCACCCCGCACTGTGAGCCCCGACCTTTCCACGTCTGTTGCACGGGCCTGAATATGGAATGTGACAGTCTGTAACTGACTACTGGCTACTGATAACTGATTCGGAGGTCTTCGTGGAACCGTTTCGTCATCATGTTTTCGTTTGCACTCAGGAGAAAGCTGAAGGAGTTCCCTGCTGCGCGGCGGCAGGTTCGTTTCAGGTTCTAAACGCCTTACATCGCGAGCTGGGCACCCAGGGACTGGCCGACGATGTCCAGGTTTCGAGCTGCGGCTGCCTGGGCATTTGTGATAGCGGTCCCGTGATGATCGTTTATCCCGAAGGCACCTGGTACACAAAGCTGACACCAACCGACGTGCCCGAGATCGTAATGTCGCACTTTAGGGCCGGAGAAAAGGTGGCTCGCCTGGAGCGGATTCCGGATGAGGACATGAAGAGCGAGATCCTCGACCATCGCAACAAATACCTCGCCATGCTGAAGGGCAAGGACGCCGCGGGCGTGTTGCCGGATGACCTCAACGAATTGATACGTGGCTTTATGCCGAGCCGCGCCATTCTCACGGCGCTGGAACTCGACGTGTTCACCGCTGTTGGCGAGGGAGGCACGGCCCAGCAGATAGCGGCCAAAATCCCGGCTGCCGGACGCTCTACCGAAATGCTGCTGAATGCGCTGGTGAGCCTAAAGCTGCTGGAAAAGCACGACGGGATTTATGCAAATACCCCGGTCGCGGCCCGTTTCCTGGTGGAGGGTGCTCCCGACAGTGCTCGCACAGCCCAGTTGCATATTGCCAACCTATGGCGGCGCTGGTCGAAGCTCACCGATGCCGTACGCACTGGAACTCCCGTAGAAGGTGGTCGCGACAATGGGTGGGTCAATTCATTTATAGCCGCGATGGACCATACGGCTCGCGGACGGGCGCGCGCCGTGGCGCAGGCTGTCGAACTGAACGGCGAGAAGCGCATGCTCGATCTCGGCGGAGGTTCGGGCGCGTATTCTATCGCGTTTGTCAAAGCTGCATCAGCGCTGCATTCTGAGATCGTGGACATGTCCGAGGTGTTGCCGATCACCCAGGAGCACATTCGCCACGCCGGACTGACCGATCGCATCAGTACTCGCGCCGGCGACATGCTCAGCGTGCCTCTGCAACCGGCAAGCTACGACCTGGTTCTGCTTTCCGCCATCTGCCATATGTTCTCGGCGGAAGAAAATCGCCAGCTTTTGACTCGCGCGTATGCAGCACTCGCGCCGCAAGGGCGACTTGTCATTTCCGACTTCATCCTCGATCCGGACAAGACCTCTCCTCGCTTCGGCACGCTGTTCGCTCTGAACATGTTGGTGGGTACCAAGGCGGGGGCCAGCTACAGCGAACCGGAATACGAAGATTGGCTGAAGAGTGCCGGCTTTGCCGCTAGCAAGAGGGTGCGCATACCCGGTCCCGTCAACCTGATGATCGCAACCAAGTAACCGGAAGATTTCGAGTTCTACGCTTGCCCCCTTCCGGCATACGGATGCTGGCCTGGGTAGGCCTAGGGAAGCTCTGATTAAGTGTGGCTTTGAACGGCATTCAGGACGTCCGTAAATACCTGATATAAAGGCTGGATTTTCGCCCCTTGGAGGGACTTCAACTGGCTGAATCGGACATTCCCTAAGTTGACACACCTCCCCCGTCTATTGTCAGACGGATTGCCACATTCGCTTATTGCCGCTCTTACTATTATTTCTTGGTCTCGAACCAACGGGTCCGGGAGTGTTTTTTGGTTTGCTCTCGCCTGCCAGGGTCCTGGCTCTTATTTGGCTTGTGTTCCGCCTGGGTATAGTTTGCGAGGCAATTTGCGCAGATGGTACACTTTGCACACCTACCGGACTGAGCGGGGTTAGTTCAGCGGTAGAACGCGAGCTTCCCAAGCTCGATGTCACGGGTTCGATCCCCGTACCCCGCTCCAAGTGCCCTCAGAGCGTCCTACTTGGAAAGTGCTGCGACCTTTTCCTTCGCCAGCGGCCTGGCGAACGCGTTGGCCGGACTATGCGTATTGATGGTCAGGACTTTGCGATAATAGTCCAACGCTAGAGTCCGATCGGCAGATTTCTCGTAGGCTTGCGCCAGCAGACTTAAAACAGCGGGATCGTGCTGATCGCCCTTCTGCAATTCCGCAATCGCCGTCTTATAGTCTCCGCGATAGAAGGCGACATAGCCGCTGAGGTAGGGATAGAAACGTACCTGGTCGGGATTGTCGCCCTTGTCCAGTATGGCTTTGGCAGCGACCACGTGGTTCTGGGCCTCTGCGCCCCTGCCGAGTTCTCGGACCCGGATTCGCGCCAGAGCGCTCTCCCAGCGAAATTCCCACAGGTCCTTCTCGGCCGGAGTCAGATTGGGCTGGCGCATCGCCGTGAGGTGCCCGCTCTGGTACCACTGAAAAGCATTGTCTGAGTCACCCGATTCGAGATAGATACGGGCGAGTTCATCCGCAGTACCGGCTGCGTCCGCGAATCGCGCAGCGGAAAATTGGGCGTCGAACGCTTGCCGCTCGAATTTCGCCGCTTCGTCCGCGTTGTGTTCGAAGGCGTAGGATACGGCCATCGTCCGCAGCGCCTGCACTTTTGAAGCAGGCGAAGCTTCATCGATCGCCTTTGCCAAATGTTGGCGCGCCTGCTGGTATTTGCCCTGCAAATCTAAAGCAACTCCCGCCGCCAAATCAGCCTGAAAGAGATTTGGCGACAGCTGCAGCGCCCGGTCATAGAGGGCCAGAGCCTCGTCTTGCTTGCCTTCGCTATTCAGCTTTTGGCCTTGTTTGACAAGCTCGAGTGCGTCATCCGTCTTTCCGTTCGCCGGAGTCCCCTGCGATTGTGCGAAGAGATATATCCCCGAAAACAACAATGCTGCACAAGAATAGAGGAGTAAAGTCCGCAACTTCATAGCGGCGTCATTATTGCATATGTCCGCGGCGGCCTCGATGAGAAAAGACATCAACTACAGAGACACAGGATCACAGATAAACCTTAGCTGGAAACTCCGCCATTTCCCTGCCTGGTAGATGACTTTTGACTGGAAACGATTACCGCCGCCAGTTGGATGATTACTCCGCCGGTTCACGAGCTGTCATTCTCCTTCGTTCCTGTTCCACCGCCTGCCGTGGATCGCGTCCGGTGACTGCCTTGTACCAAGCAGGATGATGGGTCCACGCCCAAGGCTCGCTAACCGTTCCCCGGGTCATCGCCTGAGTCGTGCCGGGCTCGCCGAAGGTGCTGAGATAGATGTGGAAGAAAATCCCAAATAGCATGATGAGCGCGGAAAGGTCGTGGATCACATAGGAGATCGCAACCAGTACGCGTCCGAAAATCTCCGGAAACCACATGATGACGCCCGTAATGACGTAGGCGATGCAGCCGCAAACAATCTCCCAGAACTGGAGTTTCTGGCCGGCATTAAAGAAGCCGACGTCAGCCGGCTCCAGGCTATCCGTCTCGGTGACATACTCCTTAATGCGCTTCATCCAGCGTGAGTCGGCGGGAGTCCAAGTCATTACCTGCCACCAATTCAGCGCCTGCAGAGCAAAGAAGAAGACGAAAGCCAGCGCCGAACCAGGGATGCAGGAAACGGGTCATGGCTCCGCCGCCGAACAGCGGCGTAAAGAAGCGGAAGATCCAGGGCAGATAGATCCCGAAGCCCGACAGCAGGGCAAGGAAGAAGAAGATGCCGACCATCCAATGGAGAAAGCGAGTGTACACGGGATGGCGCAACAACTCGCCCGTGTAGACGACGGTGCGTCCCAGGCGGTCGATAGCATTGGGGCGATGTACAAATCGATCGGCCGAAGTAGCCATCTAGTTCTCCTTTCCCGCGGGAGGCGGTGGCGGGTCGATTTGCTTCACCGGCGGAGTGGGCTGTGCACGCCGCGGACCTTCAAATACGTAATGCATCACTACGCCCACGAAGCCCAGCATCGCGCCAAACAATCCAATCGGCTTGAAGATGTCCTTCCAAACCGTGAAGCTGAGCGGAATGCGCGGTTTCGCCGGCAAATTGCCATAGCGTTCAGGCTTGGTGGCATCGTGCAGCACGTAGATCACGTGCGTGCCCCCAATCGTGTCCGGGTCGTAAACTCCAGCATTCTGAAATCCGGAGACCTCGCGCAATTGCGAAGCGCGATTTTCCGCCATGAACTTCATATCGTCTTTGGTGCCGAAGTGCAGGCACCCGGTGGGACATGCCTTGATGCAGGCGGGCTCCAGCCCTGCTCCCACTCTGTCAGAGCAGAGCGTGCACTTGTATACCTTCTTCGTGTTGGGGTTGAACTTCGGAATGTTGAAGGGGCAGCCCGAGACGCAGAACTGGCAGCCGATGCAGTTCTCCTGCTGGAAATCAACAATGCCGTTGGAGTACTGCACGATAGCGCCATCGGCCGGACAGGCGCGCAGACAACCGGGATCTTCACAGTGCATGCACTGGTGTTTGCGCATGAGCCATGCGAAGCTGCCGTTGTCGTGCTGGTCCTCGTTGAACTTTATGAGGTTCCAGTAATTCCAGTCGGTGTCGGGCATCGTCTGGTAGGTGTTGTCGAAGTAAGTCGTCTGGAACGGCATGTCGTTCCATTCGACGCAGGCCACTTCGCAGGCTTTGCAGCCGATGCAGGTGGTGGTGTCGATCAGCTTGCACACCTGGTCCTGGCGCTGCGTGCCCGCGCCGGCGACCGGTCCAGGATGCGCCGAGATCTGCTGGATTCGTAATGTGCCGCGATCGCTCATCCCGCGCCTCCTTTAGACCTTCTCCAGCTTCACCAGGAATCCCTTAAATTCCGGTGTGTAAGCATTTGGATCGATAACCGTAGGCGTCAACAAATTTGCAGGGGTCTTCGCGGTCCTGCCTTCGCCTTCGGAAATTCCCAGGAAACCCCAGTGAATGGGCATGCCGATCTGGTATAACTTCTTGCCGTCCACAGTCATGGGCTTGATCCGCTTGGTTACCATCGCTTTGGCGATGTAATCGCTGCGTGCGCTAGTCACCTTCACCTTCTCGCCACCGCGAATGCCCATCTGGTCGGCCAGTTCAGCGGGGATTTCCACGAACGGCTCCGGCACTAACTGCACATTCATGGGATTGTTCTTTGTCCAATAGTGATAGTGCTCGGTAAGGCGGTAGGTGGTGCAGATGACGTTGTAGCCTTCCTTCACCGTGCCGTACTTGTCCATGGCGGTTTTGAACTTCTTCACCACCGGATTGTTGGACTGGTTGGTGTGCAAAGGATTATCGATGGGACTCTCGATGGGTTCATAGTGCTCGGGGAAAGGACCATCCGCCATCGCCCCGAGCGGCACGAAGATACGCCCCACCCCTTCGGGATTCATGATGAATGGGCCCATGTGCTCCTGCGGCTTGGAATCGGGCTTGAAGTCGGGAACATCGTTGCCCACCCACTTCTGGGCGGTTTCGTTCCACCAGACTTGGCTGCGAGTGGGGTCCCACGGCTTGCCCCCGAGATCGCAGGAAGCACGGTTGTACAGCACGCGCCGATTCGCCGGCCACGACCACGCCCAGTTCGGATAGATCCCCAGCCCAGACGGGTCTTCGGTGCCGCGGCGCTGAATCATCGGACCCGCCTCGGTCCATGATCCCGAGTACAGCCAATTGCCGCACATGGTGGAACCGTCGTCGCGCAACATGGCAAAGCCCGGCAGTTGCTGCCCGGCTTTTAGCGAGACTCCGGTTTTCTCGTCGCTGATATCGGCCAGCGCCTTGCCGTTGATCTCCTTCGCCACTTCCGATAGCGACGGGTGCTCGGGAAGCGTGTAAGACCACGAAGCTTTCAAGATTGGATCGGGGAATTTGCCTCCCTCTTTCTGATATAGCTCGCGCACCTTCAAGAAGATCTGCGCCAAAATGTCCTGATCGAGGCGGCAATCCCCCGGCGGCGGCAGCGCCACGTGTTTCCATTGCAGCCAGCGCGCAGAATTGACGAAGGTCCCGTCCTTCTCGGCGAACCCAGCTCCGGGCAGGCGATAGACCGTCGTGTTGATCTGCTTCATGTCCGTCAGGCGTAATGCCCGGCGCCTGCCAGAAGGCGCTGGTCTCGTCGGGGTAGATCTCGCAGACCACCAGGAAATCGGCCTTCTTCAGGGCGTCGATGTTCTTCTGCGAATCGGGACCGATCATTACCCCGTTCATACCGAAGGCAAACATGCCTTTGACGTTGCCCTTGTACATGTCGTTCCAGATCTTGACCCACGAATAGTTACGGTCGACCTTGGGCAAATACTGAAAGGCGAAATCGTTGTCTTTAGTTGCGGCATTGCCGTACATGGCCTTCAGGAACGACACCATAAATTTTGGCGTGTTCGACCAGTAGTTAAAGGACTCCCATTCGTTCGGCTTCGCCGGCTTAGGGGTAATGCGCTCGAGATAGGTTTTCAGGTCCTTGTCGGCAGGGTTGGGCACCTTGAGGTAGCCGGGCAGGATGTCGAAGATGCCGGCCATGTCCGTCGCGCCCTGAATGTTGGAGTGTCCGCGCAAGGCGTTCACCCCGCCACCGGCGCGGCCGACATTTCCCATCAGCAACTGCAACATGGCAGCCGTGCGGATGATCTGCGTCCCAAAGCTGTGCTGCGTCCAGCCCACCGCGTAGATGATGGTGGCGACCTTCTTCATGTCCCCGTCTTTGCGAATCGAAGTGAAGAGGTCAGCAGCCTTCAGGAACTGGTCTTTCGGTATCCCGGTGATGCGCTCCACCATCTCGGGCGTATAGCGGGAGTACTGCTGTTTCAAAAGTTGATAGACGCAACGCGGATGTTGCAGCGACAGGTCGTAAGCGATATTGGGCGGAAGCGACGGCGGAGGAATGGGGCCTCGCCGACGCCTTGGCGCAGACCGGCCCTGGACCTGATAGCCCTGCCTTCAGCGGGTGACCGCTGCACTGCCTTGCGAGGCGTCGGATCGACCTTGCGTGTCCCTGCGCGGCTGTCGCGGAGCCGCCGCCGATATCGGCACGACCTTGCCGGTCTCGTTGCCGCCTTCCTGGTAGTTCCAAGCTGCTCTTGTCGTAAGTCTTGGTAGCTGGATCGAAGCCCGAAAACAGTCCATCCTCGGGCAGCTTGAAGCCCTCTTTGATGATGAACGCCGCGTTGGTGTAATTGACCAGGTAGTCCTTGGCGACGCGGTTGTTCTCGATGGCGTAATTGATCATGCCGCCGAGGAAGGCGATGTCGGAGCCGGCGCGAATCTGGCAGAACAGATCGGCGACCGCGGCGGTACGCGTGAATCGCGGGTCCACCACGATCATCTTCGCATTGCGATTGCGTTTGGCCTCGACTAGGCCACTTGAATCCGCAGGGATGGTTCTCGGCCGGATTTCCCCCCATGATCAACATCATGTCGCTGTTCTTGATGTCGATCCAGCCATTGGTCATCGCTCCGCGCCCGAAAGTTGGTCCCAAACTTGAGACCGTGGGGCCGTGTCAAACCCTGGCCTGGTTTTCCAGGCGCACCACCCCCATGCTTCGCATGGTTTTGACGACCAGATAATTGAACTCGTTGGTGTCGGTGCAGCCACCGGTGAACGCGATCGATTCCACAACGGTTGACGGTCTGCCCCTTGGCATCCGTCTCAATGAAAGTCGCGTCGCGGGTCTTCTTGGTCCAGCGCGCGATTTCATCAATCGCCTGGTTCCAGGAGATGTCGTCCCAATGATCGGAGCCGGGCCGCCGCACCTGCGGCTTCAATATCCGCCGCTCGTTCTGGATGTCCTGCTGCAGCGAGGAACCCTTGGGACAAAGCGTACCCCGATTGATCGGGTGATCGGGATCGCCTTCCACGTGGATGACCTGCGGCGTGACGTTCTTCGCCTTGTCGCCGATGGTGTGGATGATGACGCCGCAACTCACCGCGCAATACGGGCAAGTGCTGCGCGTCTCGGTCGATCGCGAAATCTTCAGGCTCGCGGCCTGCGCCATCAGCGGCCGCGCATCGAAGCCGAAGACCGTAATCCCAACGGCGCCTGCTATGCCAGTCTTGAAGAATGCTCGTCTAGATACATCCATTACGCAGCCCTCCATGACGAAGGACTCGAAGCGGTGAATTGTTGTAGGGAAGGAACGGAAGCGCTGGAGAAGCGCAAAGTTGAAGGAGCGAAAAAAGTGTGCGCAGTGTGGTCCACATCTTCACCAAGCCGTTCCGTTACGACCAGGGACCAACATCGGGACCCAACAATGCGAAACAGCGTATACCCGGGAACCCGTGCTGGTCAAATAGTATTCAGGATGTCGAAAGAGTGCTGCCACTAACTGCCAGTTCAAAAACCCATAAGGTTCGGGCTGATTTTGTTAAATCCCTGCTCCATTGCCCAGATGTCCAGCGGCGCAGTGGCAACCTCGTCCACAAGCGGAACCGCAAGGCCATCAATCGTCATGTCCACCGACTTCAAGTAGTACTTGCAGGTGTCGCAAGCCTCCACCCGCACGGCCGCGAAATCTTCCGCCGAGTAGCGCGGAAGTTTTTGATGATCGACTTCGCCACACATCGGACATAGTATTCGCCGGAACTCCCATTCCGTCGCACAGAAGGAACAGACAAGAAAGCGCTTTCCCCCGTCGCCCTCAGGACGAAGCACTGCGACCTGCGGCCGCGCACCGCAAACGGGACAAACCGAGGCGGAGGAATGCTGGCAGATTGCGTCGCCTCGTGTCTGCAGCAAGATATTCCGCCTGGGGCTGGAGCAAGACCCGCGCGAAGAAATGATTCGATTCCGGCCCATTACCGTCTCATAAACAAAAGAAAGCTTCGAAGCATCTCGCGTTGCTCTTCCAAAGAGGCATAGCAAGGGGGCGAGGAGAGATGCAGTTTACCAGCACCGCTTTCCGCGGCCTCTTGCGCCAGCTTTGCCGGCCCCTCCGCTGAACCAGCGAGAGCAATGCCGGCAACTCTGCACTGCAATATCGAGGTCAAGTCGTTCACGAAAAGCCGCTTTCACGCCGCCAGAGAAGAAGACAGGAACGCAAGCGTCGGCGCACAATGTCTTCTGAAATTCCAGGATGTGGCGATAAAAGGCGAGGATCTCGGCGGCGCTTGGGTAGCGCTCGGCAAGTTCTGCTGCCCGCTGGATACGTTTGTCCCAATCAGTTTTTTTCATATTGGAATGGCCCGACGCCGGGATCACTTTCGTCCTGAACGAACCAAATGATAACCCATCGTTACGGATCGGGATTTCGACACAGCGGCTGATTCCCACAACTTGCGGCCGAGGTATAACAACTGATACTGGCGATAGATGGCAGGCACAGTAGGATGATCGAGTGCAATCTGTTGCTGGACCATCCTCCTCGATAACGCCGTGAGGAAGCGTGGAAACGCTACCAAAGGTAGGCACAACCATGAACGTCCGTGCTTTTCTACTCTGCTCCGCACTTTTTCTTGCGGCTCCTCTTTTCGCGCGAGACAAAACCGACGTGGCTGGTCATGAAGAATGGCGACCACCTCACCGGCGAGGTCAAGGGACTCGACGGCGGCGTGCTCTACGTCAGCATGGATTACATACTCGGCACCAGCTCGGTGCAATGGTCGAAAGTAGACCACCTCGAGAGCAAGCAATTGTTCCTGGTAAAGACGGAAGACGGCTCGGTGTACACCGGCACGCTCTCCACCACGGAAAACGCCGGCGGTCGCCCTGTACAAATTGAGGTGGCAGAGACCCTGGAGCACAAAGTCACAATTGACAGGGCGCAGATTGTCCAGATGGACGAGACTTCGGAAAAGTTCTGGCAGCGGTTCAATGGATCGATTAACTCAGGGATCACCTATTCCAAGGGAAATGAATCAACCCAGTACAACTTAAGTTCCGATGTCGAATACCCGCGAGAACGCTGGGCCGCCGGCGCCAATTTCAACTCCACTTTGGCCTCCAGTACGGGCGCTAGCGCTTCGACGCGAAACTCGCTTGCCTTAAATATCTCCGGTTGTTGCGCTGGAATAATTGGTTCTACTCCGGACTCGGTTACTTCCTGCAAAGCTCGGAGCAGAACATCAGGCTGCAAACCAATCTCGGTGGGGGCATCGGACGTTATTTGAAGAACACCAACCACGCCACCATTTCCGTACTCGGTGGTTTCGCCTGGCAGAATACGGACTATCACCAATCTGCATTTCCCCAAAGCTCTCAAAACGTTGCCACCGCTATGATGGCCGCACAGGTCAAACTTTTCCGCTTCAACAAGACCAACCTGGACATTACCGCCAGTGTTTTTCCTGCCCTATCATCGCCGGGGCGCGTCTTCGCCAATACTAATGCGTCGTATTACATCAAGATCTTCAGCAATCTCACGTGGAATATCTCGTTCTACGGCAACTGGGACAACCAACCGCCGGCGCACTTCTCCGGCAGCGATTACGGCACCAGTTCGGGACTGGGCTGGACGTTTGGCAACAGGTAAAGGCGACGTATCTCGCGCGGTCAACAACGATCAGGAAATCTGATACGCGCGTATTGCCGCAGGGTAGATAATTGCGAAACCGCTCCATGCGTGAAAAAAAGGAATCCGGGAAGTCTCTTCCCATCGGCGTCATTATCGTGACTGTTATGGCTGTCGCGGTCGGCGGAGTGGTTTTCTGGCGTTGGTCCACCGGAGTGCACGCGCAGGAAGCGAAACCGGCGTCGGCGGCCGCTTATGTTGGGCAGGAGCGGTGTACCCAATGTCATGCAGAGCAGGTGCAGGCCTGGCGAACCTCTCATCACGCCCAGGCGATGCAGGTGGCTAACGATTCCACTGTCCTAGGGAATTTCAACAATGCACATTTTGCGAAGGACCGTGTGACTTCCACTTTCTTTAAGAAGGATGCCAAGTTTTACGTACGCACGGAGGGTCGCGAAGGCAAGCCGCAGGATTTCGACGTCGCCTACACCTTCGGTGTTTATCCTCTTCAGCAGTACCTGGTTCCGTTTCCCACCGGTCGAATGCAGAGCTTCGTGGTGGCCTGGAATTCGCGGAGCAAGGAGAATGACGGCCAGCGCTGGTTCCACCTCTATCCCGGCCAGAAGATGACGCACACTGATCCGCTTCACTGGACCGGCCGAAACCAGACCTGGAATTACATGTGCGCCGATTGTCACTCCACCAACTTGCGCAAGAATTACGATCTGGGCCGGGACAGCTATTCCACGACCTGGTCGGAGATCGATGTCTCGTGCGAAACCTGCCACGGCCCCGGTTCGAATCATGTGGCCTGGGCGCAGTCGCACAAGAAAAGTTCGTACAGTGCAGCCGACGGCTCCAACGGACTCACCGTTGACCTGAAACCAGCCACTGGCGCGTGGTCGATGTCCGATTCAAACACCGGAACAATGCACTGGAAGGGACAAGCCCGGTCGCATAACGAGATTAATACCTGTGCGCCCTGCCATTCGCGCCGCCATCCGATCACCCGCGACTATCAGCCGGGCCAACCATTTCTCGATGCTTATGTGCCTAGTCTCTTGGAAGAGGGCGTTTATTACCCCGACGGTCAGATCCTCGAAGAGGACTACGAGTGGGGCTCGTTTATTCAGAGCAAGATGTACCACGAGGGCGTGACCTGCTCGGACTGTCACGATCCTCACACCGCCAAGCTGCCGCCGGTCAGCTTGAACGCGGTCTGCGGCAAGTGCCATTCACTGGCGAAGTTCGGCAGCGAGCAACATCATCATCATCACAAGGCCGACAGCGCAGGAGCGCTCTGCGTCAACTGCCACATGCCGACCAAGACTTACATGGTGATCGATGCCCGGCGCGATCACAGCTTCCGCGTACCGCGTCCCGATTTCTCTGTGGCATACGGCACTCCGAACGCTTGCAATCAGTGCCACAAAGATAAGTCCGCCAGTTGGGCTGCTGAAACGGTTACGAAATGGTATGGCCCGCATCGCCGGCAGGAAGCGCACTTCGTCGAGGCCATCGACGCGGGGCGTCGCGGCCTGCCGAATGCGGAGAAAGCGCTGACGGCACTAATCTCGGATTCGAGCAAGCCCGCCATTGCTCGCGCCACAGCGTTGAGCCTGCTGCCGCAGTACCTCACTCCTGCTTCGATTTCTACCGTGCAAGCTGCGCTGGGCGATAGCGATGCTCTGGTACGCAGCCAGGCGGTGCGTGCCCTACAGCCGCTCCCTCCGCAAGAGAGGGTTCGGCTGGCTGCGCCATTGCTCACCGATCCTATTCGATCGGTGCGCGTCGAGGCAGCGCGACTGCTGGCCGGAACTTCGCCAGATCTGCTGCAAGACTCGCAGAAGTCGGCGCTCGAGCGTGCCATCTCAGAGTTGGTTGCCAGTGAGATGGTCTCCGCTGAGCGCCCAGAGAATCACATGAACCTGGCGCTGATCTATGTTCAGATGGGACGCACAACAGAAGCTGAAAGCGAATTGCAAACCGCGTTGCGGCTCGATCCGAAGTTTGTTCCCGCTATGGTCAACCTTGCTGATCTCTACCGCGCGCAGCAACGGGACGAAGAGGGACAGCAATGGCTGGAAAAAGCGCTTTCGATTGCGCCCGATGCGGCGGAGCCGGTCTTTGCTCTCGGCTTGCTGAAGGTCCGCCAGAAGCAGTATCCGGAAGCCTTAAGATTGCTGGCCAGGGCGGCCAGCCTTCAGCCTGATAACTCCCGCTATAGTTATGTCTACGCCGTGGCGCTCAATTCCACCGGACACACGGATGGCGCGATCGCCGTGTTACAGCAGGCACACCAAAGACGTCCCGCGGACCGTCAGGTCTTGATGGGCTTGATCTCTTTCGAGCGCGACAAGGGAAACTGGCGGCCGGCCATCACCTACGCGCGGCAGCTAGTTCAACTTGCTCCGGATGACCCGGACGCGAAGGCGATGTTGGCAGAATTGCAAGGACATTGAGCGGGGGGAAACCAGCGGAGGATCTCTCCGCTTGATAGTTCCTGTTCCCCGCACGACTGTGGTAGAGTTCGGCGAACAAACGTCCCCTATGTTCCTCACCACGGCATAATGGAACACCTTGAAGTTTCGTACGGATCAAAAGGAGGGCTGTGATGATATTCAGTTCCAACCGGTTGAAGGCGCTAGTCGCCATAGTGTTTGCTCTGGCCGTGAGCATGGCCTGGCAGAGCATGCTTGCAGAAGACATAGTTCACGCGGTTTCTGGCATCGTGAAGTCGGTCGACAAGACGACCAAGACGGTTGTGGTCAAAACGGCCGACGGCACGGAGGAGACGGTGAAATACACGGGCAAGACAGCCGTCGAGGGCTCAAAAGAAGCTGGAAAGGATGTGGCCAAAGGATCTGCCGAAACTTTCCTCGCCGGCAAGAAGGGATCGAAGGTGACCATTCACTACACCGAGAAAGGTGCTGAGAAGACTGCAGTCGGTGTAAAGGACGCCGTCGACTGAGATCGCGCAGCGAAGGCAGAAGACTTTCCCTGATCTTCTCAGGTTCGCTGCCTGCCGCTAGCGGTGGGCAGCGCGACTGGTTGTAGGCTTCTCGAAAAAGGAGGTGGCATGCCCGAGATAGGTGGGCCCAGCATCGAAGTTGCCCACAAACTGAACGAAGAGAAGAAGCACGCCGAGCCTCATCCCTCAGGCGCCGTGCAGATCCTGGAGATCATCGAAGCCATCGTGCTGGCGCTGGTCGCTGTTACCACGGCATGGAGCGGCTACCAGGCGGCACAGTGGGATGGCCGCCAGGATCAGCTCTACGAGCAGTCCACCAAACTTCGGGTCGAAGCGCAGGGACTGCAAAACGGTGGCGGCCAGGAGCGTTTGTACGACGCGTCCACCGTAACCGAATGGCTGAAGGCCGAAGCCCAAGGACAACAAAAAATGGCACACCTCTTCGAGCGCCGCTTCCGCCCCGAATTCCGCCCGGCCTTTGAGGCATGGAAGAAGACCGATCCGCTGAACAATCCGAATGCTCCGCCCGGTCCTTTGCTGATGCCGGAATACCACAACACCAAGTCCGAAGAGGCGGCCAAGTTGGGCAACGAGGCCTCGGAGTTCTTCGAGCAAGGTGGGAAAGCCCGGGAAACCTCGGATAAGTACGTTCGCGTGACCGTCTTACTGGCCACTGTTTTATTGCTGACGGCGATCAGCCAGCGGTTTCGTACCCAGCAAATCCGAATCGCACTTGCGGTTTTGGCAGCCATCCTAGTGTGCATCCCGCTTTGGCGGATCATTATGCTGCCGCGCCTCTGATGTCGGTTCGGCCCTTCCCTGCGATCACCGAGGCTCTATTGACCAAACCGTACTGGCGCGAGAGCTGGCAGGTTTTGCAAAGTTTTGTGCGTGGATAACCCCGCCAGAGGGCGGCCCGTCTAAATTGTGTAGGCGCATGGTGTATGCGCAAGAAACCTGGCTGAATACGACAACGTTAAGCTTTCGCGTGTCCGTCTTTGAGCATGCAGCGTTCCGATTGCATCTGGTTAGTCATGGTGGCCTTAGGCGCGTTAGCGTTTAGCGTCTGGGGATTGCCCTACTTCACCCAGCTAGGTCATCCAGCATGGTCAATCCTGGTTTACGCGTTCTTCGTGCTTTTGTTTATTTATGGCCGAGCCAATCGGAAGCGCTTCCAGAACGGTCAGAAGAAGTTCCATCGCTAGACACCATTTAGAGTGGCGGCGCCGTTAACCGTCTAATCAAATCCTCGACATCGGACGAATGCGCGAAATGCAACTCGACGGTATTCGGGGCATAAGGTAAGCTAATAACTCTGTGGCAGGGCTTCGCCGCAGGCGCACAAGCTCCCGCGGAGGATAGCGAGCCTTCGCGGGGCTGGGCTCCCAGAAGTCAAGCGGCGGAATTTACGGTCCCCGTCCAGGCAGAGTACCCTTGCCCGCGCCCTCCACAATTAGATCATTCTTTCTCGACGGACCGGCAGGACGGCTGGAAGCCCTGCTGAATGTGGGGTTGCCCAACGCATCCCATGCCGGGTTGGTGTGCCATCCTCATCCGCTGGGCGGCGGGACCATGCACAACAAAGTCGTCTTTCACGCCATGAAGGCCTTGCATTCCCGTGGATTCCCGGTGTTGCGATTCAACTTTCGCGGCACCGGCCTGAGCGCGGGTCAACACGAGGAAGGGCGCGGCGAAGTCGCTGATGTGCAAACCGCGCTGGCATGGCTGAAGAGAGAATTCTCCCTGCCCATTATTTTCGCGGGATTTTCCTTTGGGGCGGTCGTCGGGTCTGCAAGCTGCGTGTCCCGACCCTGATGTTGGCGCAATCATTTCGCTCGGCACGCCCGTGCGAGGCCGAGGGCCGGCTCTATTCATTCTCGTTCTTACGGGATTGCCGCAAACCCAAGCTCTTCATCAGCGGCGATCACGATCAGTATGGGCCGCACGATGCACTGGAGAAACTCGTCGCCCAGGCCGCTGATCCGAAAGAGTTGGTATTCGTTCCGGGAGACCACTTCTTCGAAGGCCATCTCGCTGAAATGCGCATGACAGTGGAGAGTTGGCTTCATGAAGTGCTAGGCAGTTAGCAGTTGCCGACCAGCAGCTAGCCGTGCGTGTTCCCACTCTCCAATCGCACTAATTTTTCGAAGACGCGCTCGACTGCGAAATCGCGCACGAACTCCACCAGTGAGCGAACTGGAATTCCAGATGGTCCCTTTCGCGATCCAAGGCTTGTTTTCTTCCATCCAGGCGACGCCCGCGATGTCGAGATGCAGCCACGGCGTATCACCGACGAATTCCTTCAGGAACATAGCGGCTGTGACCGCGCCGCCCCAGCGACCGCCGCTGTTGACGATGTCGGCGATATTGGACTTGATCATTTCGCGGTACTCTTCGTCCACGGGCAGGCGCCACATTTTCTCGCCCGACTTCTGCAATGATTTATTGAAGCGCTCGTAGAAGTCTTCGTCGTTGGCAAAAATGCCGGCATTGACCATGCCCAGCGCAACCACACATGCGCCGGTTAGCGTCGCCGCGTCAATGAGGTGGGTGCAACCCAGTTGGCGCGCGTAATGCAAACCATCGGCCAATACCAACCGCCCTTCGGCGTCGGTATTGATGATCTCGATTGACTTTCCCGACATCGCAATCTGCACGTCGCCCGGCTTCTGCGCCTTGCCCGACGGCATGTTCTCGCTGGCGCAAACGATTCCGATGACGCGCAGGTTAGGCTTGAGCTGCGCAATGGCGCGCATCGCGCCGATCATGGCCGCCCCGCCAGCCATGTCGTATTTCATCTTCTCCATGCCGTCCGAGGGCTTGATGGAGATGCCGCCGCTATCGAAGGTGATTCCCTTGCCAATGAGGCCCAGCACGCGCTTTTTGGGAGCGCGATCTGGCTCGTAGCGCATCACGATCAGCCGTGGTTCTTCTTCCGAGCCTTGTGCGACGCTCCAGAAGGCGCCCATCTTCAGCTCTTTGATTTTGTCGGGACCGTAGATCTCGCAGACCAGTCCAGTCTCGTCGCACATCGCCTTCGCGCGGCCAGCCAGGATCGAGGGCGTCATCCGATTGCCGGGCTCGTTGACCAGGTCACGGGTAAAGTTCTGCGCCTCGCCAATGATGCGGCCTTGCTCTATTGCAGTCTTCAGCGATTTCTGGTTCGCGCCTTTAGGAGCGACGATCACGAGTTCGTCGATCTTTTGCTCTTTGCGGTCGCTCTTGTAGTAGTCGGGTTCGAAGTTGCCAACGAAAGCCCCTTCGACGATCGACTTCACGGCATCTTCCATGCCTCCCCGATGGAAAACCAGCGTGTTCTGAGATGCGGGATCGCCTTTCCCGTCCACGAACTTGGCGCGACGAACGCAAAGCTCTTGAGGTCCTTGGCCTTCAAGTTCCGTACGGCAGCGCCCGCCAGCTTGCGCAGCTCGTACGAGGAGAAATTCTTGGCCTTGCCGCCGCCAATCAGCATCAGGCGCTTCGCCTTCAGACCAGACGGCTTGTGCAGCAGAGCGATCTCCAGCATCTTCCCAGTGACTTCACCTGATGCGATGAGGTCGGCCGCCGCGTCGAGTACCGCCTTGTCATCCGTCTGGACCTGTGGATTGTGTTTGTCGGATTTGTCGCCGTTGTTGTTTTCGGCGGCGTCGAGCACCGGGACGACGAGGCATTCGGTTTCAAATTGCGAAGGTGCTCCGGTATGAAGTGAGGTTTTCATGAATTAGTAGTCCTTCTGAAGAATTCGACTATGCTTCGCAAATCCAGTATCTAGGTCTTCCGGCTCCTGGCGATCGCCTCACGCGCTTCCTTGTCGGCCGTCTTACGCCGTTCGGTCTCGCGCTTGTCCCAATGTCTGCTTGCCCTTCGCCAGGGCCAGCTCCACCTTAACCCTACCATTGCGGAAGTACAGCCTCGTCGGGATCAGCGTTAGTCCCTTCTGCTGGGTCTTGCCGATGAGTTTGTTCAGCTCATTCTTGTGCACCAGCAGCTTCCGGGTACGCAGGGGTTCATGATTGAAGATGTTACCGTGTTCGTAAGGGCCGATGTGGGCGTTGATCAGCCAGAGCTCGCCATCTTTCACCAGGCCGTAGGCGTCCTTGAGATTAGCTCGCCCAGCACGCACGGATTTCACTTCGGTTCCGCGCAAGGCGATGCCGGCCTCGAACTTCTCCAGCAGAAAGTAGTTGTGCGACGCGGCGCGATTGACCGAGGCGTCACGTTCTCCGCTGGCCGTAGGATCACGCCGCGGCTGCTTTTCTTTCTCGGGACGACCTGTCGGGGACAACTGACGGACCATAAAGAACTCAGCACTAACGCCGCCGCTGATTTCGCCTGTCCACAGCCGTTACATCGCAATGAGCCGGAGAACGGGGTGAAATTGCGCGGGGCGGGGGCGACGGTAGAAATCTCGCGCGTCACGGGAATCTTCGATGCTAACACAGGATGAAAACGGTGACTTGCATCCTATGTGAGATGGGTGATGAGATGCTATAATCGCGCCGATTGTACTCATTGACGCCGTCGCAGCGGCGGCGGTATGCTTGCACGCAACCGTGCTCACGTTTGGCGTGAGTCCAAGTCTTACGTTCCGGAACCGGCAATCTGTGATTGCGCGAGGGCCGGGTTCCGGCGCATTTCCCCGGGGTCTTAAGGAACTTGATGAAACGGTTTACCCGTGTCTTAGCAGTGCTACTGATTGGCGCCATTTTGCCGGCAGTAGCCTCAAACGACAAGGCCGCCAAAGCCCTCTTTGAAAAGGGCAAAGCTGCCGAAGTTCGACAGGATTACATTGCAGCCTACAACTTCTATCATCAGGCCTATCAGCTCAAACCTTCGGACCTGACCTATCGCGCCTCCTTCGAATATGTGCGTTTCCTGGCATCGGCATCCTACGTTCATCAGGGCGAGATTCTGCTCAAGGCTGGGAAACTGCAAGAGGCGCTGACCGATTTCGAGCAGGCGCTGGCCATTGATCCGTCCAGTTTCATAGCACAACAGCAAGCCAACAAGACACGTCTGCTAATCCAGAAGAGCCAGAATCCTGCTCCTCCTGCGCCAACGACGGAATCGGGACTGACCAAGCGCATGGAGGAAGCCACTGGACCGGTTGAACTGGCTCCCATCTCACAGACGCCGATCACTCTAAAGCTGACGGAAGATGCCAAGACGGTTTACGAAACCATCGGCAAACTTGCGGGAGTCAACGTACTGTTCGATCCTGATTACACTTCGCGCCGCATTCGCGTGGACCTCAACGGGGTCACCCTGGAGGAAGCATTGGAGATCACGGCGCTGGAGTCAAAAACTTTCTGGCGACCGGTCACCCCGAATACCATTTTTGTTGCCGCTGACACGCCCGCCAAGCGTAAAGAGCTGGAACAAAGCGTTATCCGCACTTTTTACCTGACCAATCTCTCGCAGCCCAACGAATTGCAGGACCTGGTTAATATTCTACGCACCTTGCTCGACACTCAGCGGCTGCAACAATTTCCCTCACAGCAGGCTATTGTGGTGCGGGGAACGCCTGATCAGATTGCGATGGCCGAGAAGCTAATCAACGACCTCGATAAGGGGCGGCCTGAAGTTGTGGTGGAAGTTGCGATCATGCAAGTCACGCGCAACAAGATGCGCAATCTCGGCATCCAGCCGCCCGGCAGCATCACCGTACAGTTGCAGGACAACAACGTACCAGCACCAGTAGCACTACCGTGAATGGCAATGCCGGTAATGGCGGCACGGTTACCTCCACGACCGGCAACGCCGGCAGCATCAGTCTGAATAGTCTCGCCAACCTAAACGCCACGAATTTCCAGGTAACGATTCCCGCTGCGACCGCGAATTTTCTGTTGAGCGACAGCAGTAGCAAGCTTATCCAGCAGCCGCAAATCCGTGCTGCCGACGGTCAGAAGGCTTCGTTGAAGATTGGCGAGCGCGTGCCTGTGGCCACCGGCTCGTTCCAGCCGGGCATCGGCGGTGTCGGCATCAATCCGCTGGTCAATACTCAGTTCAACTACATTGATGTCGGCGTGAATATCGACATTACACCCCGCGTGCACGGGCTCGACGAGGTCACGCTGAAGATCGCCATGGATATCTCGGCGGTTGACTCCTATCCAGAATATCGGCGGCATTCAGCAGCCGGTGATCGGGCAGCGCAAAATCGAGCAGGAAATTCGCCTGCGGGAGGGCGAAGTGAACATCATGGGCGGCATCCTCGAATCCACCCAGACCAAATCACTCTCAGGCATTCCGGGTTTGGCGTCCATCCCACTCTTCAAATATCTCTTCGCCGAAGAGACCAAACAGACCAACGACAACGAAATCGTTTTCATCCTGATTCCGCATATTGTTCGCGCCCAGGACTTGAACGACAGCAATGTGAAAGCGATTGACGTTGGCACTGCCAATACGATATCTCTGCACCATGGCATGACCGAAGCACCCGACCAGCAACAGCATGGCGCGCAGCCGTCAGGTACGCCGGGCAACATCCAAAGGGAGCACAAATCACGTCCGCCGCAGCCGCAGGCCTGCTGCGACGCCAGCAACCGGCTCGCAGCCTTCCACTGCGTCGGCTCCTCCGGGCAGCGCGATCGTAAGCTTTGACCCGCCCATGCTGGACCAGGCAGTGGGTTCCACCTTTACCGTCAACGTAAACCTGACGGGTGGGCAGAATGTGTATTCGGTTCCCGTGCAGATTCTCTACAACCCTCGGGTACTGCAGGTGCTGAACGTCTCCAACGGAACGCTGCTGGCGCAGGACGGGCAAACGGTTGCGCTGGTGAACCGCGATGACAGCATGGCTGGCATCTTGCAACTCACCGCTTCACGTCCCCCGGGGAGCGCCGGCATTAGCGGTGATGGGTCGGTGTTTACGATTACGTTCCAGGCGAAAGCTCCGGGACAGGCAACCCTGAGCATTAACCGGGCAGGCGTAAAGAACGCAAGCATGCAGAACGTTCCCGCCAGTGGCTCTCAGGCCATTGTGACCGTCCACTAGGGGCGGCGTCTAACCAGAGTGAGCCCGGGCGCGATCGCCAGAGCCTGCGTCGCTGCAGCACGCCGGCCGGCTGGTTGCGAAATCATGTCCTGGGAAGGACTAAACTAAGAGCAGTGGATCTCAAGTTTTCCAGTCGCGTTTTTGCTGCTGCCAGAAGCAGTGTGCCTGGATTTGGACTATTTCCTCTGCAACGCCCGGTCCGTCGAACTGTCCACAGGAACGGCTTCACCCTGGTCGAGCTGATCGTGGCGATGACCATCCTGATGATTCTGACGGCCGCGGCGACGCCGGTGATGCGCGTCGCTATTCAGCGCAACAAAGAGCGCGAACTGCGCCGCGATCTGTGGGAGATGCGGGACGCCATTGACCGCTACAAGGACGCCGCCGACCGGGGTGCATTCCAGACCAAGCTGGACAGCCAGGGATATCCTCCCGATCTGGATACTCTGGTAAAAGGCGTGGACTCCAATGGCAAGAAGATCCGTTTTCTGCGGCGCATTCCGATCGACCCGATGACGGGCAAGGATGATTGGGGCTTGCGCTCGATGCAGGACGATCCCGATTCGGATTCCTGGGGCGGGCAGAGCGTTTTTGACGTATACACCAAATCTGAAGGCACCGGCTTAGACGGCACAAAGTACAAGACGTGGTAAATTCTACGGCGCGAACATGACCCGGCGCTTGCGACAACGCGGCTTTACTCTGATCGAGTTGATGGTGGTGATCAGCATCATCGTGATCCTGCTTTCGCTCGCCATCCCGAATTATTCGTCGTCCATCCTGCACGCCAAAGAGACCGCGCTGCGCGACGACCTCTACACCATGAGATCGCTCATCGATCAGTACACGCTCGACAAGCAGAAAGCTCCGCAATCGTTGCAGGACCTGGTGGACGCCGGATATCTCAAGCAGCTTCCCAAGGACCCGTTCACCAACTCACGTGATAGCTGGGTTCCGGTGGCCGACGAGAGCATCATGTCTCCCGATCAGACCGAGCCCGGGATCATCGACGTCCATAGCGGCAGCGAACAATTTCCAGCGAAGGCACCGCGTATAGCACGTGGTGAGAGCCGTCAGTATCGGCTATCAGCCTAGAATCATCTCATAGATCCGCCTGGGTTATAAGTGGTTCATTGACCCGATGCTGCAGGTCTGAAGACGCGCTCCGATACAAAGCGATTTTTGAGATGCTTCTGGCAATTCCCCGCCTCATTGGGAGTTCACACCTCAGGCCGCTTCCACCCCTACATCACCGGCGGAACGGTGATTCCCATCACGCCCAGCACCCGGATCAACTCGCGGCGAACCACCGCCGCGGTGGCCAGCAGAAACTTCTTTCGGCCCTCGTCGGCTTCGGTAAGGATGTGGTGGCGATGGTAGAAGTTGTTGAACTGCTGCGCGAACTGGAACGCATGTTTGGCCGCAAATGCCGGCTCCGTCGTCGCGATACACTGCTCGACCACGAACGATGTCTTCCCTGCCAGCAACCACAGCTCCCAGATTTCCGTGCCACTCTCCTCGGCAAAGTAGCGCGCGTAGTCCACCTCGGCAGCAAGCGCCTGCTCGGGACTCACACCCGCCTTGCGGAAAATATTGGTCGCGCGCACCACCGCATATTGAGCGTATGGGCCGGTCTCGCCTTCGAAGGCCAATGCCTCTTTGAAGTCGAACGCGATCACCGACTGCTTGGTGAACTTCAACATGAAATAGCGCAAAGCGCCAATCGCGATCTGCTCGCTGATGCGGGTACGCTCCTGATTCGTCCAACTCGGGATGCCGGCTATCCACTTCCTTCTTGGCCGCGGCGATCAGCGCGTCGAGCAAGTCGTCGGCCTTGACGCCGAATCCCTTGCGGCCCGAAACCTCGATGTAGGACTTGGCCCGGTCTTCCTCGCTGACCTTGTAGCCAAGCTCCATGGCACATCGCGGCGTGAGGGCGACCATCTCGTACGAGAAGTGCGTATAGTGCGCGGCCTGCTCCGTGTAACCGAGAAGCCTGAGTGCCTCGATCACGGTGTTCTGCGGATCGGCCTGACGCGAGTCAATGACGTTGTAAATCGCGGCGACGTTGCCGAAGTGCGGATGATCCGGCTCGCCGTGCTCGGCAGAAATCCAGACCTCGTGATTGTTGGGATAGCGGTAGAACTTGCGGTAGCCGAAGTCCAGGCCCAGCAGACCGAACTTCCAAAGATGATAAGCAATGTCTTTGCCGACGTAACCGACCGTTCCGTTCGAACGCACGATGACCTTGGCGTCTTCGTCGGGGCCGGAATCTTCTTCCGCCCCCGAAGTTTCTCCTGCTGGGTGCCCCATCCTTGCGCTCTCTTTTGGCGAAAGGGCGGGAGACTGCGATGGTCGCTTCATCACCCAGCAGCCCTTGTTCTTGCCTTCGGTCTCGAAATAGAGGACGCCCTTCTCTTTCAGTTGCTGGAAGGCCGCATCCCAGAAGTGCAGACGCAGGATCTCGCTTTCGCGCGGAAGGAAATCGTACTCGATGTCGAGACGATCCATGGTCTCCAGATGACGGCGCAATACGGCCGACGAAATCAGTTCTGCCACCTCAGCCATATCATTGCCACCGCGCTCGATAGCATGTAATGCTTCAAGTCTAGCTTTAAGGTTTTCTTTGTCTTCTTCGTACCACCGGGAGACGCGCGCGTAAAGGTCCCAGCAGTAAAAATCGAAACGCGGGTTGAAGCGATCAGCGCGACAATGTCCTGCTTCGATTTCTTCTCCAGGTGAAGGAATCCGACCACGACGTCGGCAACTTGCACCCCGGTGTTATCAATGTAGTTTTGAATATCGACCGGGTGCCCAGCCGAGCGCAAGCAGGCGAACGAAGGTATCGCCGAGGATGGCGTTGCGCAGATGCCCGATGTGCGCCGCCTTGTTGGGATTGATGCTGGTGTGCTCGACCAGGATTTT
This sequence comes from uncultured Acidobacteriaceae bacterium, assembly GCA_963763725.1. Taxonomy (GTDB): domain Bacteria; phylum Acidobacteriota; class Terriglobia; order Terriglobales; family Acidobacteriaceae; genus Bog-257. Next base: position 83,432 of record CAVXQI010000010.1, on the reverse strand, counting down.
GCCGCTGACGTTGGCAGCACCTTCACCGGCGTGACCGGGAACTCCGACCGTCTCGCCACTCGCCAGAGCGCGCGCAGCGAGGTCCCGCTTCAAGCGCGCATTGATATAACCTGCGCCCGCGACTTCAAGCTTCTCGAATCCATCGGGCAGCGGCAATTCGGCGACAATCTCCTCGGCGATCTTGCGCGGCGATTTGCGCAGCCGCTTCGCCAATTCAAACGAGAGTGGCAAGGCGAACTCGCCCATCTCCACCTTGGGCGGCTGCTCGATGACGAGGTTGGCCAGGTCGATCTGGTATCGCTCGCGCAGAAAGGCGCGCACGTGGCTGGCCAGTTTTTTTTGTTGTTCTAGGTACACGGAATCGCTCTCGGCCTTTGGCTGTAGGCTCTTAGCCTTTAGCCCTCAAGATTTTCTTCTCTGTGTCCTCTGTGTCTCTGTGGTGAATCAGAATTGTGGAGGACATCAGCAGGATAGCAAATGCCGAAGCCGCGCAGGTTTGACGCTGGTTTCAGCGTTACCTATGATGAAGAATCTGAGCGACCTCCATGCGCATTGCCTATCTCGAATGTTTCTCTGGAATCAGCGGCGACATGTTTCTGGGCGCGCTGCTGGATGCTGGAGTTCCGTTCGAGCTGTTTCGGAAGACCGTCGCCGGACTCAACATCGGAGCTGAACTGGAGCACTCGCGCGTTGCACCGTGGCGGCATCTCGGCAACGAAATTCGACGTGGTGGTGAACGGCCAGAAAGACATGCCGCGCGAGGAGTTCTGGGCGCAACAGCACGCCGGCTCACACGCAGTCCGAGCCGCAACATGCGCATGAGCATAGCCACGACCAGCAACACGAGCCGCAGTCTGAGCGAGATTCTGCGCATCATCGCCGCAGCGCCCATCAGCGAATATGCCCGGCGGACCGCCGATGAAATCTTCCTGGCGCTGGGCGCAGCCGAGGCCACGGTACACAACGTCACCGTGGAGCAAGTCCACTTCCACGAAGTCGGCGCGGCCGACGCGATTGTGGATATTGTCTGCGCAGCCGTCGGCGCCGAGGCGCTCGAAGTCGATCAGTTCCTCGCTTCGCCGCTGAATGTGGGCGGCGGAACCGTTGCCTGCGCGCACGGCGTCATGCCCGTACCGGCCCCGGCCACTCTTCAACTGCTGAAGAACGTGCCGATTTATTCTGGCGACATTCAGAAGGAGCTGGTCACGCCGACCGGAGCGGCCATCGTCAAAGTGTTAGTCTCAAGCTTCGGACCTCGGCCGGTCATGACGACGGAACGCATCGGCTGCGGCGCGGGAGCACGCAACTTTCCCGGCCATGCGCAATGTACTGCGGCTCACCGTCGGCGAAACCCAGGAAGCGGTATTTGACGACAGGCAGCGCCGGCGAGAATGACACCGAGGAAGAAGAGATCGCCATACTGGAAGCGAATCTGGACGACCTGAATCCGCAGTTGATCGGCTATATCGTCGATCTGGCATTCGCCGAAGGAGCGCTGGACGTTTTCACCGCACCGGTACAGATGAAGAAGAACCGTCCCGGCACCGTGTTGACGGTGCTGGCGCGGCCCGAAGCATGAGGCGCAGTTGCGCGCGCTGCTGTTCCGCGAAAGCAGCACGCTGGGCGTGCGCACGCGTCATGAGAAGCGTTATGCGCTGCCCCGTCGCCACGAGGCGGTGGTCACGCCCTGGGGCGAGGTGCGCATGAAGGTCGCGCACCTCAATGGTGCCGTCTCTCAGTACGCACCTGAGTACGAAGATTGCCGGCGCATCGCCGTCGAGCATCACGTCCCTTTGAAGACGGTGATGCAGGAAGCCATCCGCTTGTACCTGGACCAGAAGAATGGATAATCCCGAAAAGTTTTACATCACGACGCCCATCTATTACGTGAATGCGCGGCCGCACATTGGGCACACTTACACCACCGTGGTGTGCGATGCCATTGCCCGCCGCCAGCGCATGATGGGCGTCGGACACCTGGTTCCTGACGGGCACCGACGAACATGGCCAGAAGATCGAGCGTTCGGCAGCCGCTGCCGGCTGCTCACCGCAGGGAGTTCGTCGCCAAGATCTCCGGCGAATTCCGTGCGCTGTGGGACCGCATGAAGATCTCCTACGACGACTTCATTCGCACCACGGAACCACGCCACGTTCGCGGTGTGCAGGCCCTGTTCACGCGCCTGCAGGAGCGCGGCTACATCTACAAGGGATCCTACAGCGGGCAATATTGCGTCTTCGACGAGCTTTACGTGGATGCCGCCGGCCCCGGCGCTCCCTGCCCGGAATGTGGACGGCCCACCGAAACCGTGCACGAAGAGAATTACTTCTTCAAACTTTCGGCGATGCAAGATCGCCTGTTGGAGTACTACCGCGACAACCCCGACTTCATTCGCCCTGAAACCCGGCGTAACGAAGTCGATCGCTTTCGTGCGCAGTGGACTGCGCGATCTCTCGGTCAGTCGGACTTCGTTCAAGTGGGGCATTCCGGTGCCGGGAGACCCCAAGCACGTGATTTACGTTTGGCTGGATGCGCTGGCCAATTACCTGACGGCGATCGGCTTTGGCTCTGACGATCCGGCAGACAAGCAAAAACTGGAACGCTACTGGCCGGCCGACGTACACATGATCGGCAAAGAAATCGTGCGCTTCCATTGCGTTTATTGGCCGGCATTTCTGCTGGCCGCCGATCTGCCGCTACCGAAGTCCATCATCGCGCACGGCTGGCTGCTCTTCGAAGAAAGCAAGATGTCGAAGTCGCGGGGCAACATCGTCCGCAGCGAAACCATTCTCGACACTCTCGGCGGCGACGCATTGCGCTACTTCCTGTTGCGCGAAATTGTCTTCGGGCAGGATGGATCGTTCAGCTTCGATGCGCTGGTGCAGCGCTTTAATGCCGATCTCGCGAACGACCTGGGCAACTTGTCGAGCCGCACGCTCAGCATGATCACCCGCTATTTTGACGGCGAAGTGCCCTATCCGTCGCCCAGCGAGCGGACACCTGCGGATGAAGCCATCGCCGACCTGGCGCAGAAAACCATCGCAGACTTCCACGCGCAGTTCGAGCAATTCCAGTTCTCGCGAGCGCTGGAGACAGCGTGGTCGCTGGTGGCCGCGGTCAACAAGTACATCGTCGAGAACGAGCCGTGGGCGGTTGCCGAGCGCGAGGACAAAGACTCGCGCGCCCGCCTCGCAACCATTCTTTACACCTCCGCCGAGGCGTTGCGGGTGGTCACCGCGCTGGTGCATCCGATTATTCCAGAGGCGACAGCTCGCATTTGGACCCAGCTCGGGCTGGGCGAGATCAGCCAGTTGGATCTGCGCACTCTGGCTTGGGGGCAGTTGCCGCTGGGCACCAAGCTGGGCAAGGTCGAAGCCGTATTCCCGCGTGCCGACAAGAGCACCGTCGAAAGGATGCAACAGATGGAACAACAGCGCTCCGCAGATCTGGCAGCAGCGAATGAGAAAACCGCAGCCGCGGAAACGCCACCCGCCGGGAGCGAGCGTCCAGTCCGAACAGGATGCCGCAATGCGGCCGCCGGGCCGCTCCCCGCGGCGGCGACGCCAGAGTCGGGCGCAATCATCAGTCCGAAGACGACGCCTGCCACCAGTGGCCAAGGCTGGGGCCGCGACTTTCGGCTGCGGCAGCCAGCAACAATCAAATCACTATCGACGATTTCCTGAAGGTCGAGTTGCGGGTTGGCGAAGTGAAGGTTGCCGAGCGCGTAAAGGGCGCCGACAAGTTGCTTGCGTCTGGAAGTCGATATCGGCAGCGAAGTGCGGCAAGTCGTCGCCGGAATTGCCAAAGCTTACGAACCGGAGAAGCTCATCGGACGCAAGGTCGTGATCGTGGCCAATCTGCAGCCACGCAAGCTGCGTGGGCTGGAATCGAACGGAATGATCGTGGCTGCATCCGTCGGCGACGATGGCCAGCCCGTACTGGCGGGATTTCTGGAGGACGTACCGGCGGGGGCAAAGCTGAAGTAAGTCGCCGTTCGCTCTTCGCTTGTCGTAACAGCCGTCACCTCGTCATGATTGCTCTGTGATCAAAATTGGACTGTCACTATTGCTAAGTGAAAAGCGATTAGCGAACAGCCAATAGCGCTTCTGATGTACACCGACTCCCACGCTCATCTCGATGGCAAGCGCTTCGACGCAGATCGCGCCGACGTGATCGCTCGCGCCAATCAAGCCGGCATCAGTAGATCCTGCTTGCCATCGGCAATGGCGACGGGCCCGGGACGGGCACGCTCGACTGCGCCATCAAGCTAGCCCAGCAGTATGACTGGATTTACGCGACGGTCGGGATTCATCCTCACGAAGCCGCACTCGCCAAGCAGTCGGACTTCGACGAGCTCGAGCGCTTGGCGCAATCACCCAAAGTGATCGCCTGGGGCGAAATCGGCCTTGACTACTTTTACGACCACTCGCCCCGCGACGTGCAGCAACGAGTCTTCCTGCAGCAGATGGAGATGGCACGCGCCGCCAAGCTGCCCATCATCATTCACTGCCGCCCCTCCAACAACAGCGAGAACGCCTGGGACGATGTGTTGCGGCTTATCAGGGAAAACTGGGCGACCAGCGGACTTGGCGGCGTGCTGCACTGCTTCACCGGCACCGTCGATCATGCCCGAGCGGCGCTTGACCTGGGGTTCGTGATTTCCTTCGCCGGCAACATTACGTTCCCTAAGGCGCAGAATATTCGCGACGCGGCCAGCATGGTCCCGCTCGATCGCATGTTCATCGAAACCGACTGCCCTTATCTTGCGCCGGTGCCGCATCGTGGTCAGCGCAATGAACCTGCGTTCGTGGTGGAGGTGGCTCGCCAGATCGGCCAGCTACGTAATCTTTCGTGTGAGGAAATCGGACAACAGACGACCGCCAATTTCCATAACTTTTTCCGGCTTACAAAACCCAACTGAGGTGCTACGCTTCCCTGCCGGGAGTGGCGCGACCCTAGCTCGACCCCGGTGGCGATTGCGGCAAACGCTCAAGTCTCTTGTTACACTTGAACCTTATGGCTGAATCATTCGACATTGTCAGCAAAGTGGATATGCAGGAAGTTTCCAACGCTATCCAGCAGGCGTTAAAGGAAATCCATACCCGGTATGACCTGAAGGACTCGAAGTCAGACATCAAGATCGAGGAGAAGGAGGGGTTGGTGCTCACTTCGGCTGACGAGTACAAGCTGAAGGCGGTGAACGATGTTTTGCAGGGAAAGCTGGTAAAGCGCGGTGTCTCGCTGAAGGCGCTGACCTACGGCGCTATCGAGCCAGCCGCCGGCTCAACCGTGCGCCAGCATGTAAGCATGCAGCAGGGTATCCCGATTGAGAAGGCGCGAGAGATGGTCAAACTCATCAAGAACTCGAAGAGAAAAGTGCAGGCTGCGATCCAGGGAGACCTAGTTCGGGTCAGCGGCAAAGACCGCGATACACTTCAGGAAATCATTACGCTGCTGAAGCAGAGCGATTTCGGCATTGACATGCAGTTCACAAACTATCGATCCAACTGACAGGGCGAATCCGTTTGAATACGACCGTAACCCGCAACGCGAAAGAAGTGTTTGATCTGTTGCATGACGACCTCGCCGCCATCGAGCGCGAGTTTGGTCGCGACACCGTGTCCAGTGTGCGGGCGATCACGGAAATCGGCGAGTACCTCCGCGCCGGCGGAGGCAAACGGCTGCGTCCTGCGCTTGCTGCTGCTCTCCTGCAAGCTGATGAACTACACCGGCCACGGTGCGATCAAGCTGGGCGCGGTAGTGGAAATCATCCACACCGCGACCCTGGTCCACGACGACATCATCGACGAGGCCCAGACGCGCCGCGGCCGGCCCGCAGCCAACACGCAATGGGGCAATGCCAAGTGCGTGCTCGCCGGTGACTGGCTCTACATGCAGGCTTTCAAGATTGCCGTGCAGGAGCGCAATTTCCATATCCTCGACGCGCTCATCGATCTGACCCAGGCGATGGTGGAAGGCGAATTACTGCAGATCGAGCGGCTGGGCAAGGCCATCACGATGGAAGAGCATTTCGAACTCATCTACCGCAAGACGGCCTGCCTGTTTTCGGTCTGCATGAAGATGGGCGGCATTCTCGCGAATGCCAGCGAAGCCGATCAACAGCGACTCGCCGACTACGGACGTAACCTTGGCATGGCCTTCCAGATCGTTGACGACGTGCTCGATCTCACCGCCTCCGAGGAGATTCTGGGTAAACCTGTCGCCAGCGACCTGCGCGAAGGCAAAGCCACCATGGCAGTGCTGCACGCGCTGGAGCACTGCACGCCAAGTGAGCGCAAGACGATTGAGTCTGTCCTCAGCAATGGCGGTTTCAATGGCATCACGCCAGCCGACATTGTCGCGATTCTGAACCGCAACGGCTCCATCGAGGCCGCTTATGCGCGGGCGGTTGAGTTTAGCAATAAGGCGCGCGAGACCATCTGCACTTTTCCTGATTCCGAGATCAAGCGCGTGCTGCTGTGGGTGCCGGAGTTTGTGGTGGAGAGGGAAAGCTAGTCAGCGTTCAGCCGTCAGCTATCAGTCAGACTCCGATCTACGGTCTAGCGAGATTCCAACTCTTATCTCTGCCAAATCTCTAGACTTCATAGTAGACAAAAATAGCAATTGCAAGGTCGGGAGCGCCTCGCAAGTCTCCTGTGCAAGCTAATGCCCGACAACGATAGTCTCATCGAAAATGTCAATGGACGACTGGTATACGGTGTGGATTACCGATCGACCGGCGATTGTTTTTGGCTGAAGCCTGAAGGCTGATGGCTTGATTTACACTTCCCTCATGCCCACTCCCCAAGAAATCGAAATCAAGTTCCTCGTCTCTGATTTGAAAGCGCTCGAGCGGAAGCTGCGGCAGTTGGGCTTTGGCGAGGAGACGCCATCTACGCACGAAGTCAACACGCTCTATGATCTCCCGGGCCAAAAGCTTCGCCGCAAGGGCGAGTTGCTCCGCCTCCGCGACTATGGAGGCAAGTGGAAGCTTACGCATAAGGCAAAAGTCAAACTCGGAAGGCACAAGTCGCGTGGCGAATTGGAGACTGCGGTCTCCGATGGCAAGCAGATGGACGCGATTCTGCGTGCTTTGGGCTACTCGCTGTCGTTTGTGTATGAGAAGTTCCGCGCGGAATGGAGCGATGGCATTGGGCATGTCGTTCTCGATCACACTCCCATAGGCGACGTCGCTGAGATCGAGGGCAAATCACGCTGGATCGACCGCGTCGCTCGCGAGCTTGGCTTGAAGCCAGGGGATTACATCACCAAATCGTATGCTGAACTTTTCTTCGACTGGAAACGTAAAACAGGTAGGAAGGCAGAGAACATGACATTCCGCGAGGTGAAAAGCAGGGACTAGGGGCTAGGGACTAGGTATACAGGAAGATGCCGGCGGAAAACGCGAAACGAACCTCAACCCCTTGTCCCTAGCCTCTGCTTTTCCGCGGAAGCCTGCGCCGGCTCCGGAGTTTAGACCTTGCCGGGCCTGAACCGGAGCCGGAACGGTGCAGCCACACGAGCCTACGATAACAGCAGAGAGCTCGCGATTGTTCCGTTCAACAAGGATACTTACCCGTAATCTTCCTCACTACCCCATGAAGCCGATGGAACCATGATCCCTGAGGAAGAAACATCAGCGGGCACTCACCGGGAATCACGGAGATGCTATGTGACTCACAAAATCGCACCGCTTGGGAACTCACTGCGCCGGCCCCGCCTGCTCGGTACATCCACACTCGCCTGATGCCTGCGGCAACGCACTCCTGAACAACTCTCTCGGACGCCTCCGGCGAAGTCATCAAGAGCGCTCCATCGACCGGCGGATGGACATCTTTCAGGTACGCGAAGCATGGTTGCCCATCGATTTCGTCGGCGAAGGGGTTCACCGCCACGACGTCATAACCTCGATTGCGAAGCTCGCAAAACAGCTTTCGCGAGAAGTCCTCGGGCTTACGCGAAACGCCGACTAATGCGAGTCTCTTTTGTTCCAGAAAGTCCTCAACCAACGCCATGCTGCTCATGAGAGTCTCTCCACCTCTTATGGACATTCTCCATCGCGAAGAAGGCCCGTTGACGAAAACCGCAAGAAAATAGCCGGGCAAGTGCCGTTATGGGAAACAGCCCCTAATCACTAAGCTCTAGCCCCTGCTTTTGACCCTCTCCAATACCGCACCCGCGATGAGCGGCAACCCCACCGTCGCATCCAGCAGCACTTCGGCAAAGCGGCCCCCTTCTTCGGGCGGAACAAACTTGCCCCATGACACGGCTTCGCTGTAGGTGCATCCCGACAAACCGCCCCAGTTCACCGGCTCGGGACAGATACGCACACCATAGTGGAAGCGCTTTAGCGGCAGTTCTTCCCCACCGCGACGATGGCGCAATTCTATGAACGGACCAAACTGTTGCGCCCAGTTTCTGGGAACACCACCACCGATAGTCAATATCCCCAGGCGTTCCTGCTGCAACAGTGTTTCCGCGTAATATTCCAGGTCCTCGAAGGGATCGAAACGCAATGGAGGAATATCGTTCTTACGGCGCATGCGGTTGTGCAGAGCGACGTCGAGACCGATCTCCGAGTCGCTGAAAGCAGGCACGAACACCGGGACATTCTTCTCGTAGGCCGACTTCAGAATTCCACGATCTTTCACGTGATCGCTCAGATAACGGCCAATCTCGTGGTTCAGTTTGTACGAGCAAAGCACTGCGGTGTGGTCCCAGTTTTTCAGAATGCGGGCGACGATAGTCTCCACGAAATCGAGATTGGTTTCCGGCTCCAGCGTGTCGTACACGCGGTTGTAACCGGCTTCGTAGAGTTCGGTGTCGTCCATCTTTGGGTCATAGCGAAAGTGCGACCGCCCTGCGGCCTCAACCAGGCCGTGTGCCATTAGCGCTCCGGTGGAGACCACCGCCTTCACTATCCCGTGGTCGATCAGGTCGGTGACGATTAACCCCTGTTTCGCGACGGTCATGGCCCCGGCCAATGTCATGACGACGAAACAGTCCTTGTCTCGAGCCATAGCTTCCAGAACATCCGCGCCTTCTCCCACCTGCCGCCCGGTGAATGCGGTGTTGCCCATGGCGCGGACGAGATCGTCCACCGTGTGGATCTTTGACAGATCAAGCGGCGCCAGCGGCACCAACTTGTCGGAGATAGGATCGTGGAGCTTGCGATCAATGCCTTCGCCGTGCGTCGTATGATGTTCCTCGGTCAACATTCACCTCGATGGATTACGATAACGCCGGTGCGCGAATGTTCTTGAAGGGGCGCGCCTTCACAGGCCGCTGAAAAACTCGGCTAGCGCAGCGTTGTGTCAGGGCACGACTTCACCTGGATTATTCACCAGCAATTCACGCTTTGAAGGGGCGCGGCTTTCAGCCGTGCCGTTACATGGGCGTGGAGGTTTGGGCTTCAGCCCCTGGGAAATTACCATTTCGTGTCAACCCCGAAGTTCCTCCGCGGCTAAAGCGACTGTCAATAAGAGCCGTATAAGGCGCGGCTGAAGCCGCGCACTTTCAGTCGAAGCATGCTCCAATGACAAAGCGTGCGCATCTTTTGTCGAACAATCGACGCTACAGGTTCCCTACGGTTTCCGTCAATGCATCGCGCCGCACACACCGAAGTGTCATGGTCAATTAACAATCGGTTCCGTTCGTGCCCATCGCGCAGGGATGCTATTCTTGAAAAGCATTTTCGCCACGGAGCTAGGTGTTGGCTGAACGAAATTTCCATGTCGGCATCGTGCAGATGTCGTGCTCGCCGGAGCCTGAACAGAACTTGGAGCGGGCGATTGCCCACATTCGCGATGCCGCCGCCAAGGGCGCGGAAATCGTCTGCCTTCCGGAGTTGTTTCAAACACAGTATTTCTGCCAGCGCGAAGATATCGCGCTCTTCGACTTGGCGGAGCCCATTCCTGGTCCTACCACCGCGCGCCTCGGCGACCTTGCTCGCGAGCTGAAGGTTACGATGGTCGCATCACTGTTCGAGCGGCGGGCGGCAGGTATTTATCACAATACGGCGGCGATTCTTGGGGCAGATGGCAAGCTGGCCGGCATCTACCGCAAAATGCACATCCCCGACGACCCGCTCTACTACGAAAAGTATTACTTCACGCCAGGCGATCTGGGATTCAAGGCTTTCGAAACCGGCCTAGGCAAAATCGGAACTCTGGTGTGCTGGGACCAGTGGTATCCCGAGGGAGCACGCCTTACTGCGCTACAGGGCGCGAACGTGCTCTTCTATCCCACAGCGATTGGATGGCATCCGGACGAGAAGGCGCAATACGGTGAGGCGCAATACGATGCGTGGAAAACCATCCAGCGAGCCCACGCCATCGCTAATGGGGTTTATGTCGCCGTTCCCAATCGCGTCGGCTTTGAGACGGGTAACATTCGTGGCAACGTGGCGCCAGGTAAGGGGCTTGAATTCTGGGGCGGATCGTTCATCGCCGACCCGTTTGGGCAGGTTATCGCACAGGCCTCGCATGACAAAGAAGAAGTGCTGATCGCCGAGGTGGACCTGCAACGGATCGAAGACGTTCGCCGGAACTGGCCCTTCTGGCGCGACCGCCGCGTCGATGCTTACGGCCCGATTACTCAAAGATTCCTGGTGTAGCGTCAAGCGTGGGATCGAATGGCCAAGCCTCGCAACCTCTCGCAAACTCCTGCTTCCCTCGGCTACCGTATGCCGGCCGAATGGGAGCCGCACGCGGCGACGTGGATCGCGTGGCCGCACAACCGAACGGACTGGCCGGGCCGGTTCGAACCCATTCCGTGGATCTACGCCGAAATCGTTCGCCAACTGGCGCGCGTTGAGCACGTCAACATCCTGGTCGAAGATGAGGCGGCAGAGGTCGAGGTTCGTGAGCTGTTGATTCGCGCGCACGTTCTCGAGCAAAAGGTTTTGGTTCCAGGCAGTCGCGCCGGAAATATTCACTTTCACCACATTTCGACCAACCGCGGTTGGACGCGCGACGCGGGCCCGATTTTCCTGCGGCGCGATTCCCGCGCGACCAAAGACTTCCCGGCTGTCGCGGCTACCGCGTGGCGCTTTAATGCATGGGCCAAATACAACGATTGGACGCTCGACGCAATGATTGCAGGTGAAATTGTCGATCGATTGCGCATGCCGCTCTGGGAGCCAGAGATCAAGCTAAACGGACATCCCCGCCCTGTCGTACTGGAGGGCGGCAGCATCGACGTCAACGGCTGCGGGACGCTTATCACCACAGAAGAATGCCTGCTCAGCGACGTGCAGCAACGTAATCCAGGGGTGACGCGGGAGCAACTGGAAGGGATTTTCGCCGACTATCTGGGCGTGGAGAAAGTCATCTGGCTGGAGCGGGGCATCGTCGGCGACGACACTCATGGGCACGTGGATGACATCACTCGTTTCGTTACGCCCACGACAGTGGTAACGGCGTATGAGCCCGATCCCGACGATCCCAATCATGAGCCCCTGAGCGACAACTTCCGCTGGCTGAAGAAGAGCACGGACCAGTCTGCCCATCCCCTGCGCGTGGTGAAACTCCCAATGCCCGCGCCGGTGTACTTCCGGGGACAACGCTTGCCTGCCAGCTATGCCAATTTCTACATCGCCAACAAGCTGGTGCTGGTGCCCATATTCAGCGACCCCAACGATCGCATCGCGCTCAACACCCTAGCTGCGGTATTTCCCGATCGCGAGATTGTGGGAATTTATTGCCGCGACTTCATCTGGGGACTGGGCGCGCTGCATTGCATGACGCAGCAGCAACCGGCGGGGTGAAAGCGGCGGCAAAGTGTTGCGTACCTATTTTCGCCGGATGTGCAAGACCTTTTGCACTTCGGCAACCACGTCGCCGGCTTCATCTTTCACTTCCACCACAAAAGTCGGCTCGTACTTCTCCTGGATCGTGAGTTTCTCGCGAATGTCGCCGAGTTGCTCATCGGTCAAGCGAAACTCCGCTTTAACTCTCCCCTTCCCGGGTTTGCGAAAGCGAATGCTGGCAGCCTTGTCCCAGACAATGTAGTCGCGGCCCAGGTTCTCCATCAGCATCAGCATATAAAAGGGGTCAGTCATGGAGTAGAGCGAGCCTCCGTAATGGGTGCCGACGTAGTTGCGGTTCCAGAAACGCAGCTTCATCTCGACGTCGACGCCCTTGTGGTCGGTGCTCCATTTCACCCGAATTCCGGCGCCGAAAAACGGCGGCCAGATGTTGATAGAACGCAACATGAAGCGTTGCAGTCTGTTGCTCATAGTGTGTCAAGTCGCAGGCGTGATTTCCAGGTCACCGGCCTCAGTATACTGGCTCACAACAGGCAGGATTCAGAAGGAGGGGCGAAAGCGACAAACGCGAAGGCGACTATTCCACGGAGATTGCAGCTTTCCTGCCAGCAGTCGAACGCCGTGATGGCGCACGATGCCTCGGCGCAATTGAACCGAATTACGGCGCCCATGAAAGTCACGTTTGGACGCCATCATCTGCTGACATCCACCCGCTTTGCCGACCGGATAGCAGGCGTCGTGCGCAATTGCGAATTCTGGTATTCGAAGAGTGTTCCACGCGGCGATCTACGACAAGGTGGAGGACTTCAATCAGAAGACCCCGGCGTTCCTGCAGCGACACACGGCCTAGGCGGTGAAGAGATCTGGAACTAGTTTGGAGACGGCGCGTACGCTACCGTTCAGAGGCGAGAAAAAGGCCGTCCACCATGAAAGACGGCCTTCCTCGAATGGGCGCCTTCGCCCACATCTCCGCAAGGAGGAGAATTCTCAACGCGGTCGATTCCCCCGTTCGTCAGCCACTTCCTCGTTTGCTACTGCGGCGGTTGCCTCTGCTGGGAGGAGCTTGGCTGCGCTGCTGAAGCCGACTCGGTCGCATTGTTCGTCATCAGGGTTACAGCCACGCGGCGGTTCTTGGCCCGTCCAGAAGCGCTAGTGTTCCGGGCCACGGGGTTGTCCTTACCCAGGCCAATCAGATAAATCTTGTACGCCGGAACGTTGTACTTCTGTGCCAGGTACTGGATAACAGCATCGGCGCGGCGCTGGCTGAGCTGATAGTTGTAATCGGCCGGTCCCGTCGAGTCGGTGTAGCCTTCGACCTGAACGATGTAGTGCTTCTGGCTCCCCAGCTGCTGCGCAAAATCGTCGAGAGCCTGTTTGTCCTTGCGTGTCAACTCGGCCTTGTTGAACCCGAACAGAATTGTGGTGTCAGTGACGGCCTTGTAGTTGTCAAGATTCTCGACCGTACCCGCGAGGCTGGTCACGCGATGCGAGGCCTGAGTCGCGTTCTGATTAGCCTGGTCGGCCGCCTGACCTGCAGTCAGAGCCTTCTGGTCGGCAGCTGTCGCCGCGGACGTCGCCTGCTGAATGCCCTGTTGGGCGCGGGCATCGGTGTCACGAATGTCGTGAGTATTTTTCGCCGTCAGATCATCTAATTCATTGACTTTGTTGATCGTCGGCGTCACTTCGTTACGGACGTATTTCTTGGTGGCGCAGCCCACAGTAAAGGGCAGGCTGCCGGCGACCAGCACTGCGACGAGGGTAAATCGATTCATGAATGACTCCTTGCAAACCTTCGGCGGCGGCGTTCGAGCCAACCGCTCCTGAGAACAAAAGAGCAACCATGCTGCCATTGGGCAGTACAAGCGGCGACAGAAAGACCATTTGATTTCAATGGATTAGGAGCAGCCCAAGGCGGCTAGTCGGACGCTCCTGAAGCCAACCGGATAATCCTGACGCGAGGAGTAGAATTTTTACCGAGTCGAGGCCCTTTGCAGGGGATGTGATTTGAAGGGGCACGGCTTTCAGCCGCGCTGTAAGCCGCTATCATCATGGGTGGCTCTAGCCAATGAGGGACTTCGGGTTTGCGACGAAGTGCGAGTTCCCTCCGGGGCTTAAAGCCCAGCTCTCCACGTGCACGTAACGGCACGGCTAAGGCCGGGCCCCTTCAAAGTTCGCTGTCGACTAGCAAACAGATGGATGAACCCGCTTCAACGCAGTTTTCACGCTACGAACTGTTACTGAATGGATCTTCACCAGAAAATTCGAACTTTGCCAGCGTCGCCCGGCGTGTATCTCTACAAGAACGCCGATGGCGAGATCATTTACGTGGGCAAGGCCAACAGCCTGCGCGCCCGCGTACGGTCCTATTTTTTGGAAGGCGCCGCCGACAATGCCAAGACCGGATCGCTACTGCGCGAGGCGGTCGATCTTGACTACATCGTCGTCGACAACGAGAAGGAAGCGCTGGCGCTCGAGAACAACCTGATCAAGCAAAAGAAGCCGCGCTACAACATCCTTCTGCGCGACGACAAGACCTACCCTTACATCAAACTCACAATCGGCGAGCGCTACCCGCGGGTCTACCCGACGCGCCGTCTGCGTCGCGACGGATCGCTCTACTTCGGGCCTTATTTTCCGACGAGTCTGGCCTATCGCATCGTGGACCTTATCCATCGGCACTTCCTGATCCCCTCGTGCAAGCTTGACCTGAACCGATATTATCCCCGGCCGTGCTTGCAGTACTACATTGGGCGCTGTCTGGGTCCGTGTGTCGAAGGGCTGACCACACCCCAGCGCTACGCCGAAGCCGTGCACGACGTGAAGATGTTCCTCGAAGGCCGAGGCGCCGACCTCTCGCGTTCTTTGCAGCAACGCATGGCTGCCGCCGCCGAGCGCCAACAGTACGAGCTGGCGGCAAAGTATCGCGACCTGATCTCGACGGTCGATTTGCTGGACAAGAAGCAGCGGATAGCCGCGGTAGAGGGCGACGACGCCGACGTCTTCGGCTATCACTACGAAAACGAGATGCTGGCGGTGAACCTCTTCCACATGCGCGGCGGCAAGATCGTGGATAAGCGCGAGTTCTTCTGGGAGGACCTCAGCTCAATGGTCGGCGCTGCGGGTTTTGAACCGGGGGTATTCTTTTCCGCCCTGTTGAAACAGGTTTACCTGGATCAGCAGTATGTCCCCCATACAATCTACGTTCCGGTGGACTTCGAGGATCGCGTCACCCTGGAGGAAATGCTGTCGGAGGGCCAGAAGCGGCACGTACAGATTCACGTACCGCAGCGCGGCGACAAGCGCTCGCTGATCGACCTGGTGGGACAGAATGCCAAGCAGGCGTACGATCAGCGTTTCCGCGTCATGAAGCCAGCAGCCAGGGCGATCCAAGAAGCCTTGCAGGACGCACTCATGCTGCCAGAGCTGCCGAAGCGGATTGAGTGCTTCGATATCTCTCACATTCAGGGTGCAGAAACTGTTGCGTCGATGGTGGTCTGGGAAGACTGTGGGATGAAAAAGTCCGATTATCGCAAGTTCATCATCAAGGGCGTCGAAGGCGTTGACGACTTCGCCTCGATGCGCGAGGTGGTGACCCGCCGCTACAAGCGGGTGCAGGAGGAAAAGCAAAACATGCCGAGCCTGGTGCTCATCGATGGCGGCGTCGGGCAATTGCACTCAGCAGCGCAAGCGCTGGAAGCTCTGGGAATTATCAACCAACCATTGGCCTCTATTGCCAAACGCGAGGAGATCATCTACGTCCTGGGTCAGGAGGACGAACCGGTCGTGCTCGACCGGCACTCGCCGGTACTCCACCTGGTGCAACTGGTGCGCGATGAGGCCCACCGTTTTGCGGTGACCTTCCATCGCAAGCGTCGGCAGATCCGCGATCGCAAGACCGAACTGCTGGAAATTCCCGGCGTGGGGGAACGGACCACCAATCGCCTGTTACAGCACTTTGGCAGCTTGCAAGCGGTGAGAGAAGCGGATGCCGCGGCGCTGGCCTCGGTGGTGAGCCGTCCCCAGGCAGACGCAATTCTGCGTTATTTTCGTAAAGACGAAACCCCGGTTCACGCGTCTCACGCTTCGGAGCTAGAATAATTCCATAAAGGGCTCAGCCATGGATGTGGGTAGCGATTCAAGGACTCGGCTATTCGTTCTTTGCGCTTGCGTGATGTTGTTGGTTTGGCTGGTGGGCTTCGGCTTCGATCGTGTGCTCGCCAAAGACGGCGTCACCCGTACCGACATTCTGCTTACTTCGAATTTCCTCACCGGACTCGTGGCCGGCTTTCTCTTCTTCAGTCTGATCAATCACGAGCGATTGCGGCGCAAGCTGGTGCAAGAGCGGCTTCGTACCATTGCTGAGATGAATCATCACATCCGCAATGCACTGCAAGTGATTACCTACGCGACTGCCGCAAAAGCTGAGTCGGGCTCCGTGGACCTGATCCGCAATTCGGTGGAGCGCATAGAGTGGGCACTTCGCGAGGTATTACCTGGGCATGGAGTGTCGTCGGAAACGCATTTGGATCCAGAGGCCCAAGAGCAAACGACACGCGTAAGCTGACCAGACCGAGTTCCACTTCGAGCGACCGCGAGCCTCCACAATTTACTATGTAGCAGAATTGCATTTTGGCGAAACCTTAAGTGCTGACTGCTTATTGCTATCTGGAGGCCTCGTGAGCTCAGAAATGGAAGCAATGGACAAAGCCAAGGAAGCGGCCGAAGAAGCCAGGGAAAGAAAACACCTGGCCCCGGTCAGCCTCACCATGGCGATCCTGGCTGTGCTGGTGGCTACGGTTTCGCTGTTAGGACATCGTGCACACACGGAAGAAATTCTCATGCAGACCCGGGCCACCGACCAGTGGGCCTATTACCAGGCAAAGAACATGCGGCGCAATAACCTGGAGGCCCTCGACGATGTGCTCACTGCATTAGAGAACACTAAGGCCGAACGTGCCGAGCAAGTGCAGAAGCGCTTTCACGAAGAGATTGACAAGTATCGCGAGCAACAGAAGGATATCCAAGGCGAAGCGCGCAGTCTGGAAGCAGAAGTAGGACACGCCAGCCGACGCGCCGATCGCTTCGACTTGGGCGAGGTGTTTCTGGAGATCGCCCTGGTCGTAACCTCCATTACCTTGCTCACGGATAACCGCGCGTACTGGTACTTCGGATTTGTGCTGGCGGCCTGTGGCCTGGTCGCCGCAGCCAGCGGATTTCTGGTGCACTGAGGGGCAATCGCCAACCAAGGCTCGCAGAATTTGGTGCCAAACCATCACGAATGTCAAATGGGCTTGTGGCCCACTCATGAAATGCAGCCCGTGGTGAATGTCCCAACGGGAGACCACAAACTCTCGAAGAAGGCGCACTCGGTTCTGGCGTCCTTCAGCAACGAAGTATTCGTCTCCGCAGCCTCCCCTGGGAAATTACCACCAAATACCGTCTTGGAAAGCTTCCTGCGGCTGAAGGCCTGATTACTGATCTTGGACGGATCCTCGAACAACTGGGATTTCGTGCGTTGCCGATTCGCTGGAAGATGCGCAGCGCGCCGGGGATCTTCCGGGCGATCATCGTGATCCGTTTGACGGAATGGTTCTGAACGGCAATCGCCAATTTGATAGTGGCTATTTACGGCTCCCATCCTTCTTCTCCCACCAGAGGCACAAAGCGGCAGAGGTCGTGCAAAGTCACGACCGTATCTGGTCCAACCTTGCGCACGACCTGCACCTGCTGCTCAAAGCGATTCCCCACCGGCACAACCAAGCGGCCACCATCGGCAAGCTGGGCAACCAGACTGTCGGGAATTTTCGGCGCGGCTGCCGCAACCAGAATCTTGTCGAACGGCGCATGCTGCGGCAGGCCAACACTGCCATCGCCCACTACAACGTGAACATTAGCGTAGCCAAGCCTCGCCAGGATCGCACGCGCCTTCATCGCCAGCTCTTCATGCCGTTCGATGGTCCAAACCTCGGCAGCCAACTCACCCAGGATGGCGGCTTCGTACCCCGTGCCTGTGCCCACTTCCAGCACGCGGTCGGTCGGACGCAACTCCAACGCCGCGATCATGGCGGCCACGATGTAGGGCTGAGAAACCGTTTGACCCGCGCCGATAGGCAGGGGATGATCGCCATAAGCATTGCCGAGGTCTTCGCTGGCGATAAACTCCTCACGCGGGACTTTCCCCATCGCGGCCAGCAACCGAGGATCGCGAATGCCTCGCGAACGCAGTTGCTCCTCCACCATGCGAGCGCGCTGTTGCTGCGGGGTTTCGGTGTCGTGGCCGTTGTGAAAGAAAGTAGTTAGCATTTAGCCGTCAGCACTTAGGCAATTAGTAAGCACTAGTTTTGGAAGGTAGACTCGACGCCGTTAATTGATGCTGCATCAGGATTGCCAGTGCCAGCTGCTAAATGCTAAGTGCTGCTCCCCGCTCATCGCTTCCGCTTGCGGATGAGAATGTCGAAGCTGACCACTCCGTTCTCGTCACGTATAGCTTCGACGGTATATTCGCTGTTGATGTTGTATTCGAACTGAATGACCTGCTGCGCCGACCTCGTCAGATTGGTGATGTAGGTGAGTGTCACGTTGTTGGAGACCTGCTGCTCAACCGTGAGGCGCGCATTGGGATTGTTGTCGGGCCCGCCCAGCGCGGGATTGATCCGGATGGAACTCACGCCAAATATTTTGGAGACGCGGTTGGAAACCGCCTGGTTGATCGCCTGCTCCGAGGATGGCGCCGGAGGCGCTCTCGGCGAACCCGGTCTGCGGCGTAGTGTTCATCGCGCTCTCCTGCTGGGTCCGCCCGAAGGCCAGCAGGGCCACAATGTCCTCGCTCGATAGCGGCGGGTCAGAGCGATAGGTGGTGTTCAGGCGCTCCAGGGTACCGTGCAAGCCGATGGTGATGTCGTAATCCTGAACCCGAGTGGAGGCCTCTATATCCAGACCGGGTCAATGCGCACGGGGTTGGTAAAAGTGATATCGCCGCGTTCCAGGTGATACTTGGTTCCAGCCAGCTTGATGTCGCCCTCGGCAATGTTGATGCGTCCCAACAAGACGGCCGGGCCGCCGTGCCCCGCAGACGCAGATCCACATCGCCCGCCAACTTGGCCAGCGCTGTCTGTACCGTCAACTCGGGCGTGGAAAGGATGCGCACATCCAGACGCAGATTATTCAGCGGCGAATTCCCCACGGGTACGGGGGCCGGACTTGCCTGCGCCAAGGCGAAGGCCAGGTCGTTGGAGGGAATCTGCGCGAAACGGGTAACGGTTACGTCTCCGCTCAGAGTTGAATTTTGCAGCGTGCCCACCAGGCGAAGCGTTTCATCGGCGGTAACGCTGATCCCAGCATAGCGAAAGCGAATCTCATTACCGTTCGCCGTCAGGTTGAAGCCGATGGTCCGGCCATAGGTGATGAAGCCGCCAAAGGTCACCAGCCCGCCGCCGGTGCGGGCCGTGAGATGCTCCACTTCAAGCCGGTCCTGGTTGAAGACGAGACTTCCGTTGATATCGCCGAGTCCGGCGGGAAGGTCGATCATCGACAGACCGCCATGTTCGATATTGATGCGCCCAGAGATCGCGGGCTGCGCCATCGGACCATTCACCGTGAGGTCAAGATTTGAGGCGCCGTACGAAGTCACCTCCGGATCAAGAGTGTGCACCAGATTCAGATCGACATGGCCGATTGGCGCGCAGAGCTAACCGGCGATCGTCTTTCAGGCTGGCACTGCCAGTCAAGGCAAAGTGCGAATCCCCGCTCACCAGCCTGCAGCGTTGCACGGTGACAACTTGGTTCGCCATCACAAGTTCGATGGGGCCATCGCTGGTGATCGCAACCTTTTCAACTTCCACCCCGAACTGGTAAACGCTGAACTTGCCGTTCAGAAGCCGGGGTTGCTTTAAGGGTCCGGCCAACTCCGCATGTCCAGCCAGCGACGCGTGGCGAGTGACCCGCCGGCGCACCTCCGCGGTGAGAAAAGGATTGATGTCAAGCCCGGAAAACTCCAGCTTCAGGTCGGACGGCATGTCGCCACGCAGTTCAATCCCTCCATCCACCGCCAAGCTTGCCGCTTGGAAATTCGATCGTGCTGTGAGTTGGAGATGACTTCCATGGGTCACCGCGTCGGCCGTAACGCCGCCAAGACGGTCCCCGTTAAGCACCAGGTCACTCACTTGCACGTGGGCATTGATCACCGGCTGCTCAAGGGTGCCCGCTCCCTTCGCGGTGAACCTGCCGACGCCTTGCACTTGCAGATGCGGCATTTGCAATTCGGGGATATTCGCCAGATCGATACTCTCTCCCGTCACGTCAAAGCGCACGTCTTTGTTTGTGAAGTTGTAGGCAGCTGAACCTGCAACTTTGCCACGCATGGCCTGCATCTGGATATCATTGAGTTCTGCCTCATGGTTAGCAAAGGAGAGCTTCGCTGTGAGCGATTTGACGGGACGCCCGTAGGCTTGCCCGGCGGTCAATGAGAAATGTCCAGAGCCGTGGGGATTGGCCTCGGTCCCGGCGGCCTGTATGCTGAAATTCAGCGTGCCCGTTACGGGATAATTCAGTCCGGCGGCACGCTGCAATTCCGCAACGTCCGCATCACGGATAACCGCCTGCACCTGGAACGGAAGGTTTTCCGTGAAGCTGCCTTTCTCCAGAGTTGCCGAGCCATCCACATTTAACTGCGCGTTCCCTTCTTGGATGACGCCGTGATGCACACCTACTCCGGTCGATGAGTACTGCACGTCCCCCGAGAACTGATCGAGGTGGATACGTCTCGATTGTGGCGCCGGCTGAGGTGGAAGTGGTTGCGGGGTTGATGCAAAGTGGAACAGTGATTTCTTTTTTGCCGGCGCCTGGGTTGGGGTGACCGAAGCCTGCACCGTGGGGGTATAGACGTAGCTGAAATCAGATGCCTGCACGTGGCCTGCGATCTGCGGATCCTTCAGCCGGCCACTGAGTGTGCCGTCGAAGGTTGCAATGCCCGCAAGTTCCACAGGTGGCGGCGGGCTGCCCATGGCCGTAAGCAGGGGCTGAAACTCAGTCAGGCTGGTGGTGGTCAGCATTACCTGTAGTGCGGCAGAGGTCGAGCCCAGCGTTCCCACTGCATTCAAATGCGAATGCGGCGTGGCCAGGGTCAGCGCCGAAAACTTCATTACTTGCGCCCTGGGGCTGTAGCGGGCCCGCACTGTCGCGGTCACCGGTAACTGGTTGCTGGAAGGCGCTGCAGGAGGCGTGACCTCCAGCGCCAGATCGGCGCTGGCATCGGCCACGGATTTCGTCCATGCAAGATTGACGCTCCCTGTAACTCTGCCGACGGGATTGAGCTTCTCGTACGGCACTGCCTTGGTGGAGAACATACGCGCCAGGTCGGTCAGCGATAAGCCGGTCAGCCGTAAGCGTGCGCCGCCCTGCTGCGGAGCGGGACCGCTGATTTGCGGAAGAGTTAATTGACGCACCTTGGATATTTGCTTGCCGCCAGAATTCCCTGGCTGGGTGGCCCGGTCAATCCGTGGCGGAGCGGCGTTGGTCGAATCCGACAAAAGATTCCTGATCTCGGCATCGCCGGTCACTTCTCCACCCAATAAGCGCGCCGCTATTCGAGTAAGCGATAGATCGCCCTGCGCAAGGGAAAAATTCGCGTCGAGACCCACGTCGCGTAACGTGACTCCGTTATCCAGGTACGTAACGCTGCGAGCGGCGGCATAGCCGCGCGTTGCAATGCCGGCTGCGGTCAAATATGTGCCCGATCCGCTAACTGCCACCCTACCGTCACGAAGCGCGTACATGCGGACGACGGATCCTAACTGCCCAACGTCCAGCGAACTTTGGTATTTGAAATCCAGCTTGGGATTGTTGAAGTTGGCGATCGTTCCACTCGCCTCGAGCGAAGACTTTTCCGACGTGAGCTTGAGCTTGCTGATTTGCAAGCGATTGGCCCACAGGCTGAACGCCACCTCGCCCTGTGCCGCGATGTCGCGGAAGTCCTCATACTTCGCATCCATCTTGCCGGCTCGAATGGTGCCGTCATAGCGGGAGTCGTCCCGATGGTAAGTCATGACTGCGGTGACATCATCAGCAACGAAATCAAGCGGCAGCACGCGGTCATTTACCAGCAACAGACCATTCTTCAGATCGAGGCGGCCGATCGCCAGATCGAACAATTGCTGCACCGGCGTCGCCTTGCTGCGTACTTTCGGTTCGGGGGCATTGGTTGTCCCATCAGGATTTACAATGAGGTGCACGACAGGACGGTCCAGGCTCAAGTCCTTGACGTTGATCCGCTTTTCCACGAAGGAGATGATGTGCAGCCGGACGTGGAGGCGGTCGGCATGCGCGTACGGCGGCTGGCCAGAAGCCTCCAATCCGTGGATGGTCAGATCTTCGGCTTCGAACTCAAGCTTGTAGAGGTTCCAGCGAAAAGCATGCAACTCGACGCGGCCGCCGGTGGCATCTTCGAGGGTGGCAATGGTTTTGCGCCGCACCAGGTCCGCGAAACGGGGACTTCGCACATACCAAACCAAAACAATAGCGGCCGCCAACAACACAACTCCTATTACAGCCTCGATCCATAAGCGAGTGTGCAAACGGCGACTTTTGCTTCCTGCGGTCATTTCTCAGTTAGCGCCAGAGGCTTGGCCCTGATCGGCTGGGGTATTCCCAGCAGGTATGGGTACGGTACTGTGTATTTCCGCCTGCTGCCGCAAGTTATGCAACCATGCATCTAGTAGCTCATCCATGCGTTGCTGCACGAGCAGTTCTCGAATTCTAGGCTCGGCTTCATTGAAAGTAATGTTTGCTCCACCGGTGCTTTGCAAGTCGGGTAGCACCCGATCCTTGTAGTAAGCCTCGATTTCCTCGGGTTGAATATGCACGTTGGGGCGCAGACGAACCTCCACGAAGTTCATGACCCGCACCTCGGTCTGCAGCTGTTCCCTGAACGTCTCCGGAGTGAGTCCATAGCTGGCCAGCGACTTCTGCCAACTCCGATCGTCGTCGCCACCCGGAACTTGTGCTCGCAGTTTGGCGACATCCTTGTCAACGTTATCTTGCGATGGCTGCAGGAAAGTCTCGTTGCCCATCTGCGCCTGCAGCAGTTGACGATCGATGAGGCGCTGCAAGGCTTTCACGCGATCTGCCTGCGCCATCTGTGCCACGGGTTTCTGCTGCATAAAGGCCTCGAAGCAGATCGCCTCTTCCCACTCGCTCTGAAACAGAGGCTGGCGATTCACCGTAGCGACTATTCCATCGATAAGCTCCCCCGCCGACGCAGAAGACGTAATCAAGGACGGCAACAACAGTAGGGCAATCGTTAAATAGAGAAGTCGTTTCATCAGAATGTCTGTCCAATACTGAAATAGAAATTAATATGCCGCAAGGTCTGCACCGTTTTCTGTTCCTGAATGGGATATCGCGTCGGATTGAAGTTATAGCCTACGTCGAGGCGCACTGGGCCGACCGGCGTCTTATAGCGTAAACCCATCCCGATCGCTTGGGGGTTGTAGCTGAAATTGCAGGCTGCTTTGCTGCTCGGTGCAGAACAATTTGCGATTGACGGCTGATGGATTCGCAACATTCCACTGATAATATGGTTTGCCGTGTCGAACACATTGCCCATATCGTGGAAGAAAACAAATCCAAGGTTATCGCCCACATAAGGCAGCGCCACCGGAGGGGTGCGAATTTCCAGGTTATTGATGAAGAGGCCCTGACCACCGATGGGATAGCCGGTTACCGGGTCGCGAGGGCCAGCCTGATTAATTGCGAAGCCGCGTAGAGAATTGCCACCGCCCGCGAAGAACAACTCGGGTAGCGGAACGGAAGTCGCCTCCGTGGGTAGCTTTCCCGAGGGTGGCAAACTGAGGAAGTTATTGGTGCCATAGGGATGCAGTATCCCAATTTGTGTGTTTCGCGCAAAAACCCATCGCTTCTTAAAGGTGTAGTACGTCGAATTCTGCAGAAGCACTTTTCCGAAGTTCGCCTGCGAACCCAACGCGCTCGTGGCCAGACCTAAATCCGCGATGTTGTAGCTTCCCTTGCGCGAATCAATGGGATTGTCGCGCGTGTCTCGCACATAGGTGAAGCTGGGTATTGCCAGTAGAACCGGTTTCGAATACAGCGGGATCAGAGTGGGATCGATGACCAGGCTATTGGGATCGACCGACACACGTTGATAACTCAGCCGGTAGAGCAGAATCGTCGCCCGGCTGTATTTCTCCTCTGCCTGCACGGTACCATCGAGTCGCTGCGAGGTGAAGGTGTTTACGTCGGCTGTATTGTCGTAGAAAACCGTAGAGTTGAGACGCCACTTCTCGCGGTGAAAGAGGCGCGGCGCGTCATAGCCGATCAAGCCCCGGCGAGTGAGCAACCCAAGTCTGCCGCGCAACGTAAGCGTCTGGTCCCGGCCGAACATATTGAGACGAGTGATTTCCAGTACGCCGTTCGGACTAACGCCGGTACTGCCTTGTGGGTTGTTGGTAGTAGGAATGTTGCCAGTAGCAAACTCGATGCCGCCGCCATAGCGGAAGGTCCAGCGTCTGGCCTCCTGAAGGTTGAACAGCACATCCTTGGAAGGCTCCTGGCCGTCAGGATTTTGAACAGCTGTGTCCACCTGGTTGAAGAGACCGAGATCGTAGAGGCGCCGTTGAGAGTCCACCATTCGGGCCTGGCTCAATGGATCGCCGCTATCAATCCGCATCTCACGATTCACAATGTACGGACGCGTGTACTCCCGGCCGCTCACTAGTACATGGTCGACGAAGACCTGCTCTCCCTCGGTGATCGTATACACTACCTGCATACGGTGGGGCTCGTCCGGTATCAGCGATGCAGCCGCCTCAAACTGCACACTGGGAAACCCGTGGTTGTAGTAAAAGTAAGTCAGCGCGTCGCGATCGCTGACGACGTTAGCTTCACTATAAGGCTGGCCTTGCGTACAGCTCAGTAACTGGATCAACCGGTTCAACGGGAAAGTATGATTTCCCGTCACTTTCAACGCGCCCACCAGGGTCTGCTGGCCTTCCTCAATCTTGATCACGACCGCCATCTGCCCCTCTTTGCCCTCGTAGTCGTCCTGCAGGTCGGCGGTGACTTTGACATCGAGAAACCCGTTGGCTTGGTAGAGGTTCTTGATGATTGTCAGGTCGTCGGCAAGCAGTCTCTGGCTGAAACGGCCATTCGACAGAGTGATGCTGGACGACTGTAACGCCATACGCTCGCGGATCGTGTCGTTGTCGAAATACTTGTTGCCTTCCAGCCGCACCGCCGCTAGCTTCTGGCGCACTCCGTGATCAATCTTGTAAACAATGTTGAGGTGGTTTTTCTCCGGTGACGGCTGGCGCTCCACTTCTACCGCAACGTCGAAATAACCTTTCGTCTGCAGGTAATCGCGCATGTTGCGGCGTCCTTCGTTCAGCAAATCATCATCAACTGAGTTCTCCTGATAGACCGGAACCAGCTTCTTCAGCTGGCGGTTACTAATCTTCGCACCCTCGGCGGTAATTGCCACCGTCGGACCTTCTTCCGCTTTGAATACATAGTCAAGACGGTTGGTGCCCGGATGGTAGTGACGCTCGATGAGAGAGACCTGGGCCTCCAGATGATCATTCTTTTGGTACTTCTGCCGAAGCCGCTCCAAAGCACGGGTGACGTGCTCCTGCTTCACCTTGTCACCGGGCTTCAGCTTGGTAAGGCTGTAGATCTTCTCCGGCGGAATACCCGTGTCACCCTCGATCGTTACCTCGCCGACGCGCGCCAGTTCCCCTGGAATCAAGTGAAAATCTATGTCCATCTGCCGGGTATCCTCGTTCGGTCTGAGGTCATAAGTGATGGTCGCTTTGTAGTAGCCGTTGTCGGCCATCACCTTCAGCATGCGTTCGATAGAGCGATCCACATTCTCCTGGGAAAACGTAGCCCCCAGGTCGAGCTTGCTGGACTCCACAAGTTGATGCGCTTTGGGATTTGTCTTGGTCGGCGCTCCGTCCACATTGACATCGCCGTTGAAGTAATTCTCCGTGGCGACGAATATAAGCGATAACCCATTCTGCTGGTTGAGCCCCGCCTCAACCTGCAAGGCCGAAAAGCGTCCCGTGGCATAGAGCACTCGCAAACTGGCACGGATCTTGTCGCGATCCAATGGCTCTCCCGTTTTCTGCACCAGCAACTGCCGCAGCATCTGCGGGTTGGTGCCCTTGATACCGCGGAATTCGATAGCTCGAACGGTGACGCCCTGGTACTTGTTCAGCTCGCCCAGGGGTTCGGGAAGATTGGTCTGGGCGGCTGGCTCGGGCCTTTGGCCGGTGGACAACGGCTGGTTTTGCGGCCACGCCAAAGGCACGCCCAGCACCAGCAAGGCGCAGAACGACGCAATTTTGTGAAACGATGGCGTGATTGGCTCCGTCAAACTCTAACCTTCAGCACTTCCGCTGTCCGGAGGACCTCGTCTGACGGGACCAGTCCGGGGTGCCATGCCGGCGAAGATGTGCCCCCAGCACGATGCGACTGTGGATCTATCTTCAACCCGGTCCTCACGGCGAAGTTAATGTCGAATCCCTATAATAAACAAGGAAGCCTTCCCCGGAGCAGGTGCAGTCGTTGGAATTCGCCGAACGCTATTCTCGCCAAATTCTGTTTCAACCCATCGGGTCCCCAGGACAGCAGAAGCTTTCCACGGCGCGCGTAGCCATCGTGGGATGTGGAGCGACAGGCTCTGCCATGGCTTCCCTGCTCTCCCGTGCCGGTAGCGGCACCTTGCGCATCATCGATCGCGATTACGTGGAACCCAGCAACCTGCAACGGCAGGTGCTATTCGATGAGGCCGACGCCGCCGAGTCCCTGCCCAAAGCTATTGCCGCTGCCCGTAAAATCAAGGGCTTCAACTCCCAGATTGTGGTTGAGCCACACGCGGCAGACCTGACACCAGCGAACGTGGAAGACTTGCTCGGCGACGTCAATCTCATCCTCGACGGCACCGACAATTTCGAAACTCGTTATCTGATCAATGACTTTGCCATCTGGAAAAAGTTGCCGTGGATCTACGCCGCTGCCGTGGCCAGCTATGGAGTCAGCATGACGATTCTTCCCGCTGAGACGGCGTGCCTGGCGTGTGTCTTTCCTGATCCCCCCCGCGGTATGGTCGAGACCTGCGACACCTCGGGCATTTTGAATTCGGCGGTGAACTTTGTCGCCTCGATTGCCTCGACCGAAGCCCTCAAACTGCTGGTCGGCGCCCGCGACAAGATCCGGCGGACACTTCTCTCCTATGACGTCTGGTCGAACGACTTCGCCGAGATCCAGACGGCGACCTCTCGCGCCGGTTGCCAGGCGTGCGGCCAGCATAACTTCGTTCATCTCGCCGGCGAAGGACGACCGCACATCACGCTATGCGGCCGGAATTCAGTGCAGATTCACGAGCGGCAGCGGCCCGTTGACTTCGACGAGCTCGCCCGTCGACTGACCCCTCACGGTACCGTGCGGCATAGCGAGTTCATTCTGAAATTCTGGCGCGATCCCTACGAGTTGACCCTTTTCTCTGATGGCCGGGCCATTATTAAAGGCACCACCGACACCGCCATCGCTCGTAGTTTGTATGCGCGGTACATCGGGTCGTAGTGCAGAGGGCCGCCATTTCACCGATGTATTGCGACTGTGTTCCGAAGCTCCCAAGATCCGAACAATGTCTTCTTCGGTATTTGAGGTCGTCGACAGGAATAAGGCGCGCGCATTCGTCCAGGTGCCCGCCGCAGAAGCGGCGGGAAGAGCATCGGGCGTCATTGATGGCGAATATCGCTTCGTTGAGGACCGCACCGGCTACTGCTTCCGGAGGGTTACGTTCCCGATTTTAACCTTGGCGGCGAAGTTGCCCTGAATCAGTGTTTAAGTACCTCGACCCGCGTTGCCCGCCACTCGCCATCACTTCCCTGTTTGGCGGTCACTCGAACCTCCGCTCCCGCAGTCAGCGCCTGTTGAGGCTTCTGCCGACGACTCTCCGCGGGGACGCTCTCGTCGTATTCCACACGCGCATGCGATATCTCCACCCGCCGAACCATTCCATTACGCCCCTGCACGTAAATCCAGCTCGCATCCGCCGCTGTTTGGGCGTCTCCCACGATCTTGCCCCGGAATGAGCCTGAAATGCCCGCGCCCACTGCAACCCCCAGAGTCAGCAACGCTACAAGGGCGAGGAGGCTGGGTCGATAAGTTCGCATGATCTTCTTCGATGCAGAAATTCGAACGGATGTGCGGGAATGCAACTGGAGCATCCCACGTTTGGGGAATGCCAATTCATTCGCGCACCCTGAATTCTCTAGGTGTCCAGCATCTGAATTCCTATAATCAATCTGTGGGCATTCGCCCGTACTCTTACGTTCTTTTCTATAGCGAGGCGGTAATGACAGTCATCAAGCAAAACGACCTTATTCAGAGCATCGCCGATGCTCTGCAGTACATTTCCTATTACCACCCGGTCGATTTCATTCAGGGCCTGGCGGCCGCGTACGAAAAAGAGCAGTCGCCCGCCGCGCGCGACGCCATCGCTCAGTTGCTGATCAACTCCCGTATGTGCGCCGAAGGCCACCGGCCGATTTGTCAGGACACCGGCATAGTGTCCGTGTTCCTGAAGGTTGGTATGACAGTGCAGTGGGACGCGACCATGAGCGTGGAAGACATGGTGAACGAGGGCGTGCGCCGCGCCTATCTCCACCCCGACAACAAGCTGCGCGCCAGCGTCCTGGCCGATCCGGCGGGCGAGCGCAAAAACACCAAAGACAACACGCCGGCCGTCGTGAACATGAAGCTCGTCCCGGGCGACAAGGTTGACGTCATCGTCGCCGCCAAAGGCGGTGGCTCGGAGGCCAAGTCGAAGTTCGTCATGCTGAATCCTTCCGACTCCATCGTCGAGTGGGTGCTGAAGACGGTTCCCACGATGGGCTCGGGCTGGTGTCCTCCGGGAATCATCGGCATCGGCATCGGCGGCACGGCGGAGAAAGCCATGTTGCTGGCAAAAGAAGCTCTGATGGAGCCGATCGACATCCAGGAACTGATCGCCCGCGGACCAAGGAATCGCGCCGAGGAGTTACGGGTTGAGCTGTACAAGAAGATCAATGCGCTGGGAATCGGTGCTCAGGGACTGGGCGGACTGACCACCGTGTTGGATGTGAAGGTGAAAGACTATCCCACACATGCCGCCAACCTGCCGGTAGCGATGATCCCGAACTGTGCGGCAACGCGCCACGCTCACTTCGTGCTCGACGGCTCGGGCGCGGTCGCATTGAAGCCACCCTCACTCAAAGATTGGCCGGAGTTGACCTACAATCCGGCGGGTGCGCGGCGCGTCAATCTCGATACGGTCACGCGCGAAGATGTCGCTACGTGGAAGACCGGCGAGGTGATTCTTCTTAGCGGCAAGTTGCTCACCGGCCGCGACGCTGCTCACAAGCGCATGACGGACATGCTCAAGCGCGGCGAATCGCTTCCGGTGGACTTCACCAATCGCTTCATCTACTACGTCGGCCCAGTCGATCCGGTACGGGACGAAGTCGTTGGTCCTGCTGGTCCCACGACGGCCACGCGCATGGACAAGTTCACGCGCCAGATGCTGAAGGAAACGGGCCTGCTCGGCATGGTGGGTAAGTCGGAACGCGGCCCGGAAGGCATCGCAGCCATTCGCGATCACAAAGCGGTGTTCCTGATGGCGGTGGGCGGCGCCGCTTACCTGGTCTCGAAGGCCATCAAGAAGTCGCGCGTGCTGGGCTTCGCCGATCTCGGCATGGAAGCCATCTACGAATTCGAGGTCGAGGACATGCCGGTCACAGTTGCAGTGGATGTGAACGGCAACTCCGTACACGAGACCGGCCCGAAAGAGTGGCAGGCCAAGATCGCGGAGTTGGTGGAGATTGGGTAGGCAATTGGCAGGCAGCAATCAGGAGTGCGAAAATTCCTGTGTTTAAGTGGCGGGTGCGGACGACAAAGGGACCATCGCCGTATTTTGAGGTGCAGGGTACTTGCAATATCGTGATTGGTTTAGTGCTCGTATTCGCGACTAAGTCACCCAAATGAAATGCAGGTAGAGGTCTCTAGGAATGTAGCTGGTCGAGCTTCTTCCACAGCGGATCGAGAGGAATTTCAACCGGCGGATTTGCGATCAGAAGCTTATCAACGGCTGCCAGCCGCCCTGGCTACAGTCATAGGCCTTGCGGCGCATGGGATCAATTACCCAGATGTTGGCAACATCCATCGCACGGTAATCGTCCAGCCGCTGCTGATAGCGCGAGACGCGGTCTTCGGGTGAGAGCACTTCGATTACGGCGACCGGCGGGCGAGTCAGGACACCTTCAAACGGAGCATTGAGCGGAAGGATGGCGATATCGGCAACGCGCATCCGCGTCGGCGACACGCGCATTCTGATCTCCGGGTACGCTTCCAATTTCCATTGCTCCTCGTGTGTCTGCCAGCCACTTAATGAAAAACGCCTGCACAGCCGAGTGCTCTTTCTCGCCCACGTTGCGCTCCTCCAGCTCGCCGTCCACGTAGTCGCAGTCCGGCTCGTAATCCGTCCTGAGATATTCTTCCAGCGATACCTGCGTCGTTGCCATCGCGGGCGCTCCTGGAGAGAAGTGTACCACCAGTCTTTTAATATGTGAGTCGACGCCTACCACAAGAATTGTCGTCACGAGCCTCCTCGGGATGATAAACAAGGGGGTTGCAACGGCGCACCTGAAGGTGGGCCCCTTCAAAGCAGCGCGAGTGATCCCCTCGTCCCGACGCGCAGGGTGGGAGTAACTCACTGGACGGAACCGGCCTTCTCGCAGGATCATCTCTTTCTGTAGAGGAGTGCCCATGCCGACCGACGCTAAGAAATCCACTCGCACCGAAAAAGACTCTCTCGGCCACAAAGAAATTCCCGGCCACGTTTACTACGGCATTCAAACCGCGCGCGCGGTGGAGAACTTTCCCATCAGCGGATTGCGCGCGCATCGCTTCGCTCATCCGCGCCATCGCGATGGTGAAGGAGGCCGCGGCCCTCGCCAATCGCGAACTCGGCCTGGTGGACGAGAAGACCGCCAATGCCATCATCGAGGCGGCCAAGGAAGTTCAGCAGGGCAAGTGGGACCAGGAATTCGTGGTCGACGTTTTCCAGGCGGGCGCGGGCGTCAGCTTCCACATGAACAGCAACGAGGTCATCGCCAACCGCGCCTCCGAGTTGCTGGGCGGCAACCTGGGCGAGTACAAGCACGTCCATCCCAACGATCACGTCAACTACGGGCAATCGACCAACGACGTCTTCCCTACCGCGATGCGGCTCGCCGCGCTGCTCGAATTGGAAAAGCTTTATCCCGTGCTCGATGGCTTGATTGCTGCGCTGGATGAAAAAGGCAAAGAGTTTCACCACGTCCTGAAGTCGGGCCGCACCCACATGATGGACGCGGTGCCCATGCGGCTGGGCCAGGAGTTTCACGCTTACGCGGGCGCGATCAAGCGCGCGAAGAAGTCAATCCAGCAGCAATCGGAGCTATCTGCGCGAGGTTGGACTTGGCGGCTCGGCGGTGGGCACCGGCATCAACACCCATCCCGATTATCGTGAGAAGGCGATCGCCAACCTGGCGCGCATCTCGGGACAAAAGCTGCACGTCGTGGACGACATGCGCTATGCCATGCAATCGAACCTGGCGATGTCGTCGGTCAGTTCGGCGCTGCGCAACCTGGCGCTGGAGGTCATTCGCATCTCCAACGATCTGCGGTTGCTCTCGTCGGGACCGAATACCGGGCCTGGCGGAAATCAACCTGCCGGCGCTGCAGCCGGGCTCGTCGATCATGCCGGGCAAGATCAATCCGGTGATGGCGGAACTGGCGGCGATGGTTTCGTTCCAGGTTGTCGGCTACGACACCACGGTCGCGCTTGCGGTGCAGGCCGGGCAGCTCGAACTCAACGTCATGATGCCGGCCATGGCCTACAGCGTGCTCACCTCGATCACCATCATGACCAACATGCTGCGGCAGCTCACCGAGTTCTGCATCAAGGGCATCACGGTCAACGAGAAGCGCACCGACTACTACGTGCAGAGCACGGTGTCGCTGGCCACGGCGCTGAACCCCTACATCGGTTACGCCAAAGCCGCGGAGATCGCCAAGGAATCGGTGAAGACCGGCAAGTCCATCATTGAGATTGCGCGCGAGCGTGGCGAACTGACCGACGCGCAGATCAAGGAGATTCTCGATCCCGCGCGCATGACCGAGCCGGTGCGCCCGCTGGACGCGGCGAAGGAGCGGGAGAAGATCAAGGGCAGCGGCAGCTAAGATCAAAAGCGAAAAGCGAATCGCGAAGGGCGGCCGTTAGTAAGCCCAGCTTGCAGTAGCGTCGCTCCGGAAGTGAATCCCGCTCCCACAGCCGCCAACAAAACCGTATCACCCTTCTTCAGCTTGCCTTCGTCAATCGCGGTCTGCATTGCGAGCGGAATCGTTCCTGCTGTGGTATTGCCGTAGCGGTCAATGTTGATGACGACTTTCTCGATCGGCATCTTGAGCCGGTCCGCCGTCGCCTTGATGATGCGCATATTGGCCTGATGAGCAATGAAACAATCCACGTCCTGTCCGGTGAGACCATTCTTGCGCAGGACGCGTTCCGTCATCTCCGACATCTTCTTCACTGCATACTTGAATACCTGCTGCCCATCTTGATGAATATAATGCATCTTCTGATCTACAGTTTCGTGCGAAGCCGGGTTCAGACTTCCCCCGCCCGGCATGTATAGATACTGGCCTCCTATGCCTTCGATCTGGGCCTCGTAGTCGATAATTCCGTCCTCTCCGTCTTCTGCTGGCTCCAGCAGCACGGCGCCCGCTCCGTCGCCGAAGATGATGCACACCGCGCGGTCGGTGAAGTCGGTCATGGAAGAATTCACGTCGGCGCCGATCACCAGCACCTTCTTGTATCGGCCCGACTCGATGAACTGAGCGCCCGCATTCAAAGCGTAGACGAAGCCTGAGCACCCCGCCGAAACGTCGAAGCCCCAAGTGCGTGCGATTCCAAGTTTGTGTTGCACCAGGCATGCCGTCGAGGGATACATCATGTCCGGGGTGACCGTTCCCACCACGATCAACTCCACTTCCTGAAGATCGAAAGGGTGCGACTGGACAAGCTTCTTGACCGCTTCGACCGCCAAATCGCTGGCCGCTACTCCTTTGTCCACCAAGTGGCGTTCGCGGATTCCGGTACGTTCCAGGATCCACTGGTCGGTGGTATCAACCATTTTTTCTAGGTCTGTGTTGGTGAGGACGCGAGGCGGAACGTAGGTACCCAGCGCGGTGATCTTAGCGCGACGAGTATTTGGCAATAGAGTTCTCCGGAAGCAGTATGAGCAACATGAATGCGCATTCATTTTCAACGATGCGCGGGGGAAAGTCTATGGAGGGCCGCTGTTCGCTTTTCGCCGTTCGCTCTTCGCTTCCTAAACTTATCAGCCAGGGTTACGCATCAGTAAGTTACCCGCGAAAAGCGAGAGGCGTATAGCGAAGAGCGGTTCAAAAAGCCAGGCGCCAGTTGACCGCTGCACCCGCACTAGCCTGCTACCGTTGCTTCCTTCCGGACCTGGCGGGATTCACAAGATTGCGTTGCGCGGGACCAGCGCCCGACCATTCAATATAACATCCCCTGGTGACGGCGTGCAGGACACGGCAGCGCGCTGGTCCAGCCTCGGCTGACGCTGGGAGCCGCAAAAACTAATGGTAAAATAGAGAAATTGCATGCACTCAAAAACCGATTCTGTGACCCTCCTGGACCTTACTGATACGCTGATCCACGCAGACGTGGCGCGTCCTGGCGAACCCGAATCCCCACCCAGTTCTGCGGCTCCCAAGAAAATTGGATTTGTGAGCCTGGGCTGTCCCAAGAATCTTGTGGACAGCGAGGTGATGATGGGTTTTCTCTCCCAGGCAGGAGCTCAGATCACTGCCCGAGCCGAAGATGCCGACATCATTGTCGTGAACACCTGCTCCTTCATCGACTCAGCCAAGCAGGAATCGGTGGATACTATCCTGGAAATGGCGCAGCATAAGACCGCAGGACGCGCGCAGAAGCTCATTGTGGCGGGCTGCCTGGTAGAGCGCTACCGTAACGAAATCCAGAAGAACATTCCCGAGGTTGACGCCGTCGTGGGCACAGGCGAGTTGCAGCAGATTCTCATGGCCGCTGGAATAGCAACTCCATCACCCGCTGGTTCCCCCTTTATGATCTTGAATTCCCGATCCGAAGGCTGCTGCCCGTGAGGCTGCCGGCCGGTTCTCCAAAACAGAGTGGGATGGCGCGATTGCCGATCTGCCTAATTATTTGTATGACGAGAACACGCCGCGCCTGCTGGCGACCCCGAAGTATTCGGCCTACATCAAGATTGCCGAAGGTTGCGATCATCCCTGCTCGTTTTGCATCATTCCGCAATTGCGCGGCAAGTTTCGCTCGCGGCGATTCGAATCGGTGATCGCCGAGGCGCAGCATCTCGCGAACCAAGGCGTGCGCGAGATCACGCTGATCGGGCAGGATACGACGTGCTACGGAGAAGATTTGGGTCTGAAAGACGGGCTGGCGCTACTGCTGGAACAGCTGGCACAAGTCGAGAAACTGCACTGGGTGCGCTTCCTCTACGCCTACCCTAACAAGATCACCGGCAAGCTGCTGCAGACCATTGCTTCGCACGAAAAGATTTGCTCCTATATCGATGTGCCATTGCAACACGCCTCACCCAATGTTTTAAAGCGCATGAAGCGTGGCGCCAGTGCGGAACTTTTTCTGCGGTCGATCGAAAAGATGCGCCGCGAAATTCCTGGCCTGACGCTCCGTACGTCGTTCATCGTGGGCTTCCCTGGTGAGAGCGCAGAAGACTTCGAGCAGCTCTGTCAGTTCGTGCGCGAGGCGCAATTCGACTGGCTGGGCGTATTTGGCTACTCCGACGAGGAGGGAACAAGTGCATTCGCTCTGGCCGACAAAGTTCCCCCGGCAGAGATCGAGAGACGCCGCAAGAAGCTTATGTCGATGCAGAAGCAGATCAGCCGCAAGAAGAAGCGTGCTCTTGTAGGACAACAATTCGATTTGCTGCTTTCGGGGCCATCAGCAGAAACAGAGATGCTGTGGGAAGGCCGCACGGCGATGCATGCTCCTGAGATCGATGGCACGGTTTACGTGAACGACTTCGGCGATCGCGAGGACATTCGCGAGGGCGAGTTTTATCGCTGCGAAATCACCGAAGCGCATGACTACGATCTGGTGGCGCGCATCCTGGAAAGCAGTAGTCAGTTGCCAGTTGTCAGTTGTCAGTGAACCTGAACTGGAGTTGAAATTGAATCAACCCCCAGGCGAGGGAAGGTGGTACAAGCGATTTTTGGTCGGGTGCGCGAGTAGATGATGATCATCGACCTTCTTGCGAGCAACGTCGAGGCGATTGTCCGTCGGATTACTGTGTCACAACTAAGCAGATACGACAGATTGCAACGGTCACTGTGCGCGACTGATGTGACGGCTGATCCGGATTACCAGCGCATGTTTAATGGCTACTACAGAATGCAGCGTAAAAGGCGGGAGTGGTACGGCTATTTCTTTTCCTTGCTTGAGCGAGAGAAGAGGAACAGGAACACCACCTTCCGCGACGTTTTCGAAGAAACATACTCTACGAAACACCGAGTCGAACCTTCTTTCAGCTCGAAACTGGTGGCCACCATTCGTCCAGAGGTGCCAATTTTTGACAGAGAAAACCTGTGCTTAACAGTCCCTGGTCAACAGAAGGCTGCCCAGGTTCGAGTTAGGGAGTTCATTGCCGCCTATTCAACTCTCGAGTCAAAGGTCGCAGCTCTTATTCAGAATCCTATTTTCATCAAGGAACTCCGGCCCCTACTCGATAAGACTTTTCTTTCATATGCGCACTTCACAGACGTTAAGAAGTTGGACCTCCTCCTCTGGCAATATCGGCTGGATTAGACAAGGAGAAAATTGAAAGAGTTCCGATTCAATGCTTTATCGCTGACAACTGACAACTGACAACTGCTAAACGACAACTGGTTCCATGAAGAAGAAGATCCGCAGCTTACGGTGTCCGACTTGCAGGAAGATCGTGCTGGCCAACGATCCCGAGTATCCGTTCTGCAGCGAACGCTGCCGCGCCATTGATCTTGGCAAGTGGGCGAGCGGCGGCTATGTCATCTCCACTCCATTGAACGATCCGGAGACCGACGATTCCAACTACCCGAACCAACGAAACAAAGAGCCGCGGTGAGCCGGAGCTGACCGGCCTCCCAGCTCCGCGATGGGCCACCCTGATCGCCACGTTCTTTGGCGCTGGCCGGTTGCGACCTGCTCCGGGTACGTGGGGCTCGCTGGCCAGCATCTTGTTGTGGTGGCTATTGGCCTCGTTTCTTCCAGCATCAGCCCGGACACCCGTTATCGTGTTGCTGATCGTGGTGGTGGTGGCGGTTGGCATCCCCGCTGCGACCCTGGAAGCGCGCAGGTGTGGCAAAAAAGACCCCTCGCATGTGGTGATTGACGAAGTCGCCGGGCAACTAGTCACCCTGATTGCGTGTCCCATCGTGTGGCACGCGCTGCTCATCGGCTTTATACTTTTCCGAGCGTTCGATATTGTGAAGCCACCCCCAGTGCGTAGTCTGGAGCGGTTGCCGGAAGGCACCGGGATTGTGGTGGACGATCTTGGCGCGGGCGTTTATGCCTTGATTGTCTTGCAGTTGCTAATTCACTTTGGAGTGGTACGCTGAAACCAACCGCAGGGTAGCGCCAAGAGGCTTTGTGAGAACTGTGCCGTCCCCAAAGGGACTAGTGATTTTTCCCCACCGGCAGCACCAAAGGAACGGGATCGGCAGATGATGGAACGGAAGACGGGCGCAAAAAACGTGAACGGCAAACCCCACATCGATTCTATCGACCCCATGTGCGCTCTGCCTGGAGGCGAAATTCGCATCAGTGGCACGGGACTTCGTCCAAAGGAGCTGCGACGTCCGCAGGTACGATTTGGGGATGTGGATGGCGCCATCGTCATCAGTTCGGAAGAATTCATTGTGGCGCGCGTGCCCGACGGCGCCGCCTCCGGCGAAGTCGTGGTCGCCACTAATGGCCACAGGAGCAATCCAGGAGAAGTGAGGGTCGGTGTTCGCCTCGCGGAAAACCTCCACCCGGTGGCCAATCCGGCCATCGACCAAGACGGCAACGTCTATGTCACGTTTTCTGGATCGCGCGGACAGAAGGTCCCGGTCGCAATCTACCGGATCGACAACAACTACAACGTCAAGCCGTTCGTGCACGAAATGATGAATGCCACGGGAATGGCCTTCGACCACGCAGGCAGTCTCTATGTTTCCTCGCGTTACGACGGCACGGTATACCGGGTGGCGCAGAACGGTACCATGACTTCGTACGCCGAAGGCATGGGGGTAGCAACCGGAATTGCCTTCGACCCGTCCGGAAACCTCTACGTCGGCGATCGCAGCGGGACCGTCTTCAAGATCGACCGTGACCGCCAGATCTTCGTCTTCGCCATGCTGGAGCCAAGCGTTTCTGCTTATCATCTCGCCTTCGGCAATAATGGAAATCTGTACGTCACCGGCCCTACCACTTCGAGCTTCGACGCCATTCAGCAGATCGATCCTCATGGCGCGGTGAGCGTCTTTTACCGCGGACTGGGGCGCCCGCAGGGACTGGCAGTGGACGTTGACGACAACCTCTACGTTGCGGCCTCGCTCATCGGTCGTCGCGGCATCGTACGAGTTACGCCCGATCGCAAGGCGTCGTTGGTTGTGTCGGGACAGAATCTGGTTGGCCTGGCATTTGCACGCGGCGCTTCGGCCGTGCTCGCCACCACCACCGGAGTGCATCATCTTTCCTGGGACATCGAAGGGCGGAAGCTGATTCCGGAGACCTAGCTCGTGGCGTTAGACATTAGCGGTCAGCGTGTTCGGACGAGTCCGAGCGCGATTCAACGATACTACGCTGAAGCGATAATCGATTCCTTGGAAATCCTAGAGTGCCAGTTGCTGAAGCTAAGCGCTGCGAGCTAACGACTGGACGCTGCTAGACTGAAGCTGTGATCGCCGAAACTATCGCCATTGGCTCGGAGATGCTTACTCCGTACCGGCAAGACAGCAATTCCCTGTTCCTCGCCGAGCGCCTCAACCAGTTAGGCATCAGCGTCGCTTTCAAAACCGTGGTGGGTGACAACGGCGAGCATCTTACGGCGGCGGCGCGAACTGCGATCGCCCGCGCCGACATCGCCATCTTCATGGGAGGCCTGGGCCCTACTCAAGACGACCTGACGCGCGAAAGCGTGGCTGCGGCGCTGGGGATTTCGCTGAAGCGCGATCACGACGTCGTCACCGCTCTGTACAAACGGTTCGCCGAGCGGCGCATTCAGATGCCGGGAAACAATGCGCAGCAAGCGGATGTACTTGAAGGCGCCGAACTGCTGCCAAATTCGAGAGGCACTGCACCGGGACAGTGGCTGCAAACCTCTGCGAATGGACAGCCAAAGATTGTCGTGCTGCTGCCCGGGCCTCCGCACGAGCTTCACGAGATGTGGGACCAGCAGTGCATGGATCGCCTGCGGGCCAAGGCGCCTCCGGCAGCAATTGCGCACACGCGTCCTTAAGGTCGCAATGCTGGGCGAATCCGCTGTCGATGCACGTACTGCGCCGATATATAAGAAATATCCCCATGTCGAAACCACGGTGCTGGCCAGCCAGGGTCAAGTCGAGTTCCATCTGCGAGCTACTGCCGCCACTAAGGAGGAGGCGCAGTTGGAAGTTGACAGGCTTGCCGGCGAGTTGGAAGACGAACTCGGGGACGCGGTATTTTCCTCGGCGGGCGAATCGCTGGAGGAGATCGTCAGCTATTACCTGCAGATGCGCAACGCAAAATTAGCTGTTGCCGAGTCGTGCACCGGCGGCATGATCGCCGAGCGGATCACCTCGGTGCCGGGAAGCTCGCGTTACTTTCTGGGCGGGGCGGTGGTGTACTCCAACGAACTGAAGTCCCTATTTGCCGACATCCCTCCGCTGATGATCGAAGCGCACGGTGCGGTAAGCAAAGAAGTCGCGCTGGCATTGGCGGAAAATATTCGCGAGATTTGCAATGCCGACATCGGCGTCGGAGTTACTGGAATCGCAGGTCCCGGCGGCGGCACCGAAGAGAAGCCGGTGGGCCTGGTGTATGTCGCCGTCACCAACGGTCACAAGCAGGAAGTGGTGCAGCGACTTTTTTTTGGAGACCGCGATCGAGTTCGCCGATGGGCGAGTCAGCAGGCACTCGACCTGGTGCGACGCATGCTTATGTAGATTTATGCGCCTCTTCATAGCACTTGATATCGACCCGGACGTACGTCAGCGGATTACCGGCTTCCGCGATCAAATGCGAACGCTGGCGCCGGAGGTTCGCTGGGTCGAACCGGAAACCTTCCACATTACGTTGCAGTTTCTGGGCGAGACAACCGGGCTCGACGACATCCGGCGCGCCTTGCAAACCGTGCGGAGCGTGCCCATCGAGCTGAGCTTCCGCAACGCCGGGTTCTTCCCTTCCCCGAGATCGCCGCGCGTATTCTGGGTCGGGATTGAAGCAGGCCAGAGCCTGCAGGAATTGGTAAATTCCGTTGGCCAAGCCCTTCAGCCGCTGGGATTCGAGCGGGAGGCTGGTCCTTTCACGCCCCATTTGACGCTGGCGCGCGCCGGCAGTGGGCGTCCGCGTCCGCTTCCTGAAGAACGCTTTGCACCCGCCTTGCATCGGGTGCGCGACAAATTGGCGGACCTTGGGCTGCTGGAGTTCGGTACAATGACCGCGCACCAGTTCTATCTCTACGAGAGTAAGCTGTCGCCGTCGGGTGCACGCTATACCAAGTTGGCGCACTATCCGCTGGAGTAGGCTCAACGTCCAGCGCATAACCTTGACCAAACTTACACTCACTATCGTCGTGGTTTCCTACTTGCTGGGGTCCATACCGTTCGGCTACCTGCTGGTGCGCATCTTTCGGGGCCAGGATGTCCGCAATACCGGCAGCGGAAACATTGGCGCGACCAACGTTGCGCGCACCGGTTCGAAGGGACTGGCGGTCGCGACCTTGTTGCTCGACGCCCTGAAGGGCTACGTCGCGGTGGCGTTTGCCTTCTGGCTGTCTGGTTCTCACCGCTTTACAGCGAGCGACCTTCCGGCCAGCTTATACGATTCTTCTCCGCAAATAATGGAGAGCCGTACGGTATTTCTCCTGGCAGCGGTCGCAGCCTTTTGCGCCATCTTCGGCCACATGTTCACGGTGTGGCTCCGTTTCAAGGGCGGCAAGGGAGTGGCAACTGCGGCGGGCGCATTTGTGTCGCTGGCGCCCAGGTGTCTGCTGCTCTCACTGCTACTGTTCGCGGTCGTCTTCGCTGTGACGCGGTATGTTTCTTTGGGCAGCATTGCCGCGGCCGCGTCATTTCCCTGGTTCGTTCTATGGCTTAATCCGGCAGAGCGAAACACTGCTCCAATCCTGTTGGTGATTACGGCGGCGGCGGCGCTGGTGATTGCGCGCCACAAAGACAACATCCGGCGCCTGTTCTCGGGCACCGAAAACCGGCTCCATTGAAAGAGGCCTGCTTGTGAGCGAAATCGCGGTCATTGGCGCGGGGGCGTGGGGTACGGCAATAGCCACGGTTTTAGGCCGCAAGCAGACCCACGACGTACGCCTATGGGCGCATGAACCGGAAGTACTCAGAAGCATTCGTGAGCATCACGTCAACGACTTGTTCCTGCCCGAACAACTCATTCCGGAATCGGTCGCGTGTACGAATGACCTGGCAGAGGCGTTACAAAGCGCGGCGATTGTCGTCAGCGTCATGCCGTCGCATCACACCCGGCGATTATTTCGAAGCTATGTTGCCGCACCTGCAGCCACAGATGCTCTTTGTCAGTGCGACCAAGGGTATCGAGAATAATTCCCTGCTGCGTATGACTGAGGTAATCACGCAAGTGCTTGGCCACTCCGCCGGGTTCATGCCGCGTATCGCGGCCTTAAGCGGGCCGAGCTTCGCCAAGGAAGTCGCCAAGGGAGATCCTACCGCAATCACAATTGCCTCGACTGATCGGGATCTCGCAGCGATGGTGCAGAAGGAATTCAGCGACCCTAACTTTCGGGTGTACACCAACGGCGACGTGGTCGGCGTGGAATTAGGCGGAGCCTTGAAAAATATCGTCGCCATCGCCGCTGGGGTTCTATTCGGCATGGACCTCGGATACAACACCGTCGCCGCGCTCATCACGCGGGGACTGGCTGAGATCACCAGGCTGGTGGTCGCCTGCGGAGGCAGGGCGGAAACCATGGCCGGACTCGCCGGACTCGGCGACCTGGTACTCACCTGCACTGGCGGCCTGTCGCGAAATCGCAGCGTCGGCGTCGAGCTGGGACGCGGTCGCAAGCTGGATGACATCATCGCCGGGATGCACGGCATGGTCGCGGAAGGTGTGCTTACCACCAACGCCGCGGTCGGACTGGCTCGCAGGGCGGGCGTAGAAATGCCCATCACCGAGCAAATGCACGCCATTCTTCAGCACGGAAAATCTGTGCAGGACGCCATACGCGATTTGATGAGGCGTCCCTCGACCAGTGAAATGGGACTCTACCGGAATTAGAGCGCTTCCGGCCACTAGAATGGAAGCCGATTTTGCGCAACGCCTGTGCTGTGAACGACATCTAAAGCGATGGTTCGTACGACGCCATACGTACTTGTATGTACTAAATACAACATGGAACGACCTGAAAGCTATGCCCCCAGAAAGACTGCTTCGGCCTTCTGTATAGGGCTGATCGCCATCGCCCTACTGTCGGACTCGGGTTCAGCCATGGGACAGAGCTCAGGCCAGGCGTTGTATACCCTTCCCTCGGCAGAGCAGGTCCTCAATCGCAATCAAGATCCTTACGCGGGCTCGATTCCTCAAGGTAAGGCCACCGCCGAGACTATCGAGCTCACTATCGAAGATGCGCTGCAACGTGGGTTGAGGTATAACCTCGGGCTGTATTTGGCTGACCGGGTCACGCAACAGTCACGAGCTGCGCACCTGCGCGCTCTCAGCGATATGCTGCCCGTCATCAACGGATCGTTTGCGGAAGAGGAGCAAAAACTCAACCTGAAGGCGCTGGGATTTAATGGCTCGATCTTCCCGGGAGCTCCGACTTCGATTGGGCCCTTTGGCATCACCGACCTTCGTGCCACCGGATCGTGGAACGCCATCGATTTGCACACTATCGATAATGTTCGCGCAGCCAGCCAGAACGTGAAGGCCGCGCAGTTTACCTACCGCGACGCGCGCGATACCGTGGTGCTGGCAGTAGGGGCGAACTACCTGCTTACCATCGCCAACGAATCGCGGGTGGAGGCCACGCAAGCAGAATTGAAGACCGCGCAGGCTCTTTACCAGTTAGCGGCGGACCAGGAAGAGGCGGGGATTGCGCCCAACATCGATACCCTGCGCGCCCGGGTTCAGCTACAAGCTCAGCAGGAGGCGTTAATCGAGGCCCAGAACGCTCTGGAAAAACAGCGCGTCGCGCTGGCACGGGTCATTGGCTTGCCGGCAACGCAGAAATTTCGCCTGGTGAATCGTGTTCCGTATCATCCTCTCTCGGAGATGGAGTTGCAAAATGCCTACGCGCGGGCCCTGCAAACGCGCCCCGATTATCAGGCGGCGCTGGCGGCCTTGCGGGCGGCGCAATTGAGCCGCGAGGCGGCCTGGAAACAAAGGCTGCCATCGATTGGATTTGCTGGCGAGTACGGCGTGCTGGGCACGACTCCCGATTCCATGTCTCCCAATTGGATGGCTGCGGCCACTCTGAAAATCCCTATATTCCAAGGGGAGAAAGTGGAAGCCGACGTCCAACAAACCGACGCCCTGCTGAAGCAGCGGCAGGCTCAGGTGGACGACATGCGAGGGCGCATCGAACAGGATGTGCAAGATGCAATCCTCGATTTAAAGGCAGCTGCGCAACAGGTGGAGGTGGCAAAGCTGGGGCTTGATTACGCACAGCAGGCCCTGGGCCAATCGCAGGACCGCTTCGCCGCCGGAGTGACTAACAACGTCGAGGTGATTCAGGCTCAGCAACAGTTGGCCTCGGCTAACGACCGGTTCATATCCAGCTTGTATGCTCACAACATAGCCAAAGTACTGCTGGCTCGAGCCATCGGCAATGCCGAACAGGCGGTGCAGCAATACTTGGCGGCGCCGGGCAGCACGGTGCCTTCGAAGGGAACCACCGGCCCAGGTAACACGCCCGAGACAGTTCCCAATGCTCCGCCTATCACAGTTCCTCACAAGTGATTATTAACAGGTGAAAAGATGAGTCCGAGCACTACCGATGAAAACGAGGTGGAACGGCCGGGGGCCCCGAATCGACTGGATGAAGAGCATGTTGATCCGGAGGCAAAGCGGTACGAGGAAGACCGGCGCGGTTTCTTTCAAAAGCATCCAGCCGCCAAACCGATTGCCTTTCTGGTTGCCATCGTGGTCGTGGTATTGGTGGGGTGGTTCTGGTGGGAGAGTCGTCACTGGGAAAGCACCGATGACGCTCAGATTGACGGCCATATCTATCCCATCAGCGCACGCGTGGCGGGCCAAGTCATCAAAGTGA
Organism: uncultured Acidobacteriaceae bacterium; assembly: GCA_963763725.1. Classification (GTDB taxonomy): domain Bacteria; phylum Acidobacteriota; class Terriglobia; order Terriglobales; family Acidobacteriaceae; genus Bog-257. The sequence continues at coordinate 40,057 of CAVXQI010000010.1, read as the reverse complement.
ACTATGATGACGGCCAAGTCGTTCACCAGGGCGATGTGCTCGCACAAATTGATCCTACGGATTACCAGGTGGCGCTGGCGCGGGCGCAGGCCGACTATCAGGATTCGCAAGCCCAGGCTGAAGCCGCCCAGTTTGGGGTGCCTGTTTCCAGCGTCGGTTCGCTTAGCCAGATCCGTTCCGCCAGCGCCGACATGGACTCGGCCCAGGCTGGCGTGACTGCCGCCCTGAAACAGGTGGAGGCCGCGCAAGCCCAAGTGCAGGAAGCGCAAGCCGATGCCCACAAGTTCAACACCGATGTCGAGCGCTATCGCCAACTCTTGGGCAAACGCGAGATCTCGCAGCAGCAATTCGACCAAGTTACAGCGGCAGCCATCGCCGCCAATGCTACGGTCAGTGCGCGGCAGGCGGCATTATTGGCTGCCCAGGCACAAGTGAAGCAAGCACAGTCTCGCATTGAACAGGCCGCCGCCGAAGTGCGTAACGCGCGGGCAACTCCGAACATGGTTGCCGCTACTCAAGCCAAGGCAAAGTCCGCCGACGCCTTGGCGCTACGCTCCAAGGCCGCGCTTGATCAGGCGCAACTCAATCTCTCCTACACGACTATCGTGGCTCCCGTAGATGGCGTGGTCGGCAAACGCTCCGTGCAAGTAGGAGCGAATGTATCCAACGGCCAGGACCTGATGGCCATCGTTCCGCTTAACGATATTTGGGTCACGGCCAACCTCAAAGAAACCCAACTCGACCACATGAGGCCCGGACAACCCGCGAAGATCAAAGTTGACACCTACGGCGGTCGCAAGTGGAATGGACGGGTCACCAGTATCGGAGGTGCAACCGGCGCAAAGTACAGCCTCTTGCCACCGGAGAACGCGACCGGCAACTACGTCAAGGTGGTGCAGCGCATCCCCGTGCGAATCGATTTTGATGGCCACGATAAACCCGACTTCAACAAGAATGGCCTGTTACGGCCGGGCATGTCAGTCGAGCCAGACGTTAAAGTCCGTTAAACAAGAGGCTTCCCTGGGGTATTCCGGAGAGAATACCAAACCAGGTCCTGTGGCCTCCTGCCCCCTTGATCTACTATGTACACCGTAGTTACTACTCCTTGGTCGCGCCATGCATTACCGGCAGGGCGCCTGATTTTTTCTTAGAATTCCTTCGCAATCACTGTCATACTCTCATGAGCGTTGGTCAGTGCCAAGCTTCATCTCATGAACTTTCACGTTCTGCCCAGTCTAGTTGCGCTCGCAATCCTTGTCGTGGTTTTCAGGGCAATTCTGCGTCAGGGTGCGGCCGAGCGGCTGCAGCTATGGCTTACCGCCTGGATCCTGGTACTGATACACTTCGTCGCCGCGTACACAGACGTGGGACACGGTCTTTGGGACCACGTGGCCTCTGCCATCAGCCTCGGAGCCTTGGAGCTCGCCAGCATATCCTTTCTGATCTCAATGTCGCCGGGGGCCAAGGACCAGCGGCCGTCAGTTCCTGCTTGGAGCAATTCTCGGTCTCCCCGCACTGTTTTACACAACTGCAGTGGTTTGGCAGCTGAACGGGCACGGATTTTATTACGGGGTTGTGATGGTGGCATTCGCTGCCACTTCGCTGCTGGCCTGGAAGTGGTACAGCAATAGAACTTATTACTTATCCGGCGTCCTGTTTGGGTCCGTGCTGTTCTGCTCTGTATTGATCTGGACGGTTGCTCGCAATCATGCTGACCTTGGTATCAATGTTATTCTGGCGGGCTTCAACTTCGCGGTTGCTATTTTGTACTGGCGCCACTTCCAGCGCGGTACGGCAGGCGTCCTGACGACGGTTTTCGGTTTCGTCGCCTGGGGAGCAGTCTTTCCGATCAGCATGTTCTTGGAGTTCTACTCGCCATCGACAATCGTTGAATCCGAAACTTGGAATATTCCCAAGTACTTTGTGGCCGTTGGCATGATTCTCACTCTTCTCGAAGATCAGATTCACAAGAATGAATATTTGGCGTATCACGACGCCTTAACCGGACTACCCAACCGGCGGCTGCTGGAAGACCGCTTGGAACAAGCCTTGGCACATGCCGCGCGAGCGGGCCAGAAGGTCGCTGTGTTTTTGATTGACCTCGACCGCTTCAAGGAGGTGAACGACACTTTCGGTCATCGAATCGGAGATTTGGCCTTGCAGCAGGTGGGGTTTCGGCTATCCAGCCGTATGCGTGCCGCCGATACCCTCGCGCGCTCAGGAGGCGATGAGTTCACCGTGGTCAGTGACGTTTCCGATGAACACGGTGCCGACATTCTGATGTCGGCCCTCGAGTCGGCCCTTGCAGTCCCCCTACGAGTGGAAGGACATTTAATTCAAACCGGCATGAGCGTCGGCGTGGCGCTTTATCCCGACCACGGACGTACTCCCGATGAATTACGGGCTGCCGCCGACCAGGCTATGTACCTGGCCAAACGCGGTGCCCGCAGCAGCGAATCCGAGAACATCATCTTCTTCCCGCAATCTCCAGCGTAGTTAGACGCCACGTCATTCTCTTCTGCTCTGGTTGTCGGTTTCCACGCTCCTGTTGTAGCCTCGAAGGTAGCTTAGTGTTTCGGACGATTCTTTTTTGCCGGGATGGCGAAACTGGCAGACGCAGCGGACTTCGTCTGGCCGGAGTCCCGTGTTGGCCGAAAACAGGACGCAGTCGTGAAGCTGCCGTCAAACGATCCTTGAGATCGAGGTACGCGGTAAGCGAGGCGTCGGCTACTGCAAAAGCATGCCGGGCGCCGTGCTGCCTTTTGAGAGACTCAAGGCAAGGCTACGTCCGGCAGGCGGCCCAGGCAGGAAAGGAAGCCGTGTCGAAAGCATCGCGAACGGGGAATGGCACAAGCCAGAGCCTTCAGACCTCATCTTTCCGAAATGGAAGCGCTGACTGTTCAACGCGGTATTGAACCAGGAGAACCTGAGAGTCGACCGTGACGGTCGTCCTCGGACGGCTTACAGCCTGCGGCACACGTACATCTGCCTGCGCCTTCTGGAAGGTGCCGACATCTACCAGATCGCCAAAAACTGCCGCACCAGCGTCGAGATGATTGAGAAGTATTACGCAGCGCACCTCAAGACCCAGCTTGACGCCTCGGCGATCAACAGAATGCGAGCAAAGCCAAAGAAGGGACAAAGCCAGGTGAGAACCCCGGAAACGGCACGGTGAAATCATCCGGGCTGCTTTTGTGGTAGAAAATGATGAGCCAGTTCACGCGGGCGTGGCGGAATGGCAGACGCAACGGACTTGAGACAAAACTTGAGTGCTTGCCGGGAAACCGGCGATGCAGAACTGCCCAAATTCGGGGAACCCTGCAATGGCAATCCCGAGCCAAGCCCCGGCGGAATACTCCGCCGGGGAAGGTGTAGAGACTAGACGGGTAGCACCTAAGCCCCGGAACTATCTGGGAGATGGTGAAGGGATAGTCCAGACCGCAAACCCGTCGCTGGCGCTATCGAGCGCCGCGCCAGGGCGGCGAAAGCCGTAGACGGTACGAAAATCCGTAGAGCCGAAAGGTTCGTGAGGGTTCGACTCCCTCCGCCCGCACCACCGCTCCCTAATCTCCATTGTGCCGGAAGAAAAAGTCGGCACACCAATGCCGCTACATCGTCGGCAAGCTGCTCGGGCAACCGGCCTAGATGCGAGACCCTCAAAGCCGAGTCGTGTCGGGCGACTCTGGCTGAAGCGTTCGATGTGCTAGTTCCTCTTCAGGACGTGCTGCTGGGCCTACCGGAACGTTCGCACTCCCCTGACCCCTCTCAAGACTGAGGCATAGTTGGAGGAAGATTGTCGCCTCAATTCACAGACCCGTAACCGAATGTTTGTATGATCCTGACGCTATTGCGCCTTCCGCCAGTTTTTTGAGAGGCCGTCGGCAAGACTTGTCTTCCGAGGGCGAGCACATGCGAGAACGAATCCGGGCGAAGCAACTGTTTCTGGCGAGGGCCAATGACCGGCTGTCCGAACTGGATCGCCTCAGCAGTTTCAAAGAGACAGGCACCGTATGAGATCCGCCAAAGAACGTGATTGCGAAACGCCGAAGGGGCCTGTTCGGGCGGCACAGTACGTCCGTATGTCGACAGAACATCAGCAGTATTCGACCGAAAACCAAATGGATGTCCTTCGCCGCTACGCTGAAGGGCGCAGTATGCAGATCATCAGAACTTACTCAGACGAAGCGAGGAGCGGGCTGAACATCGAGGGCAGGAACGGATTACGCCAACTTTTATCCGACGTTGAGGGCGGCCGTGCGGACTATACCGACGTTCTGGTTTATGACGTTAGCCGTTGGGGGCGGTTCCAGGATGTTGATGAGAGTGCCTATTACGAGTACATCTGCAAGCGAGGCAAGGTTCGCGTGCACTACTGCGCCGAGCAGTTCGAGAACGATGGAAGCCTATCGTCTTCATTGCTGAAGACCATCAAGCGCACAATGGCGGGAGAGTACAGCCGCGAGCTTTCGGTCAAGGTATTTGCCGGCCAGTGCCGATTAATTGAACGCGGTTTCCGTCAAGGCGGTTCAGCAGGCTATGGCCTTCGCAGACAGTTGATCGATCAGGATCGCAACCCGAAAGAAATATTGACGCGAGGTAAACATAAGAGCATTCAGACAGACCGCGTAATCCTGGTGCCGGGTCCTGAATCGGAAACGCAAGTCGTCCGCGAAGTCTACGACCGTTTCACCCAGAAACATTCGACCGAAAAAGACATTGCAGCGCGGCTCAATGAACGAGGCTTGGTCACCGATCTCGGACGGCGTTGGACTGTGGCCGTAGTACGTCAGATCCTTACAAATCCCAAGTATGCCGGCGCAAACGTGTACAACCGAAGATCGTACAAGCTAAAGCGAAAAAGAGTGGCCAACCCACCCGAGATGTGGATCAGGTGCGACCACGCTTTTACTCCGATCGTTCCCCTTGAACAGTTCACACAAGCGCTTGCGATCATTGAGAGCCGCCACACGCATCTGACGGACGAGCAATTGCTAGAGCGTTTGCGGGATCTGCTGGCCCGAATTGGCGAGCTGTCCGGCATCCTCATTGATGAAGCTGAAGACATGCCGTCGAGCACGGTTTACCAAAGCCGCTTTGGTGGTCTGACGCGAGCGTATGCCCTCATTGGCTACACACCGTTGCGTGACCTTAGGTACATAGAGATCAATCGGGCCATGCGCGAGTACCACAGAAATCTCTACTCCAAGATCTTGAAGGATCTCAGAAATCAGGGCGCAGAGGTTCGAGAAGGCAACAGCGGGCTTCTGGAGATCAATCGCGAGTTTACCGCGTCTCTCATAATCTCTCGATGCCGCGAAACCCTGACAGGCAAGTACCGCTGGCTTATCAGGCTTGAGAACGCCCTCGACCCTGACGTGACGATTGGCGCGCGGCTGGCACCTGGCAACGAAGACATTCTTGATTATTACCTCTTCCCGAAGATCGAGACCTTAGCCTCTCAGCTCAGGCTAGCTGGGGAGAACGGCGTTCTGCTGGACGCTTATCGTTTCGAAAACTTGGACTTCTTCTTCAGCATGGCGCGGCGTAGGCGAATTGAGGAGATACCATGAACAAGAGTGAAATCGAACACCTTCCGATCGCTGAAATCCGGGTGGTTAATCCTCGGACACGGAATAAGACGAAGTTTCAAGAGATCGTCGCCAGCATCGCTGAGGTCGGGCTCAAGAAGCCAATTACGGTATCTCGTCGCGAACTCGACGCTGACGGCACCCGGTACGATCTCGTCTGCGGTCAAGGGCGGATGGAGGCCTGCCGTGCTCTGGGTGAGACCACAATTCCCGCAGTGTTGAGCGATGCGTCTCGGGAAGAACGACTCTTGATGAGTTTGGTTGAGAATATCGCTCGGCGCCCACCTTCGAATCGGGACCTCATCAGAGAAGTTCGGAGCCTGCGGGAGCGGAACTATAAGGCCGATGAAATCGCCCGGAAACTGGGCCTTGACCGCAGCTACATTCACGGCATTATTCATCTCGTGGAGCACAGCGAGGAGGGACTGGCTCATGCAGTTGAGGCCGGTCGTCTGCCGATCAGTGTTGCGGTCAGGATCGCGACGGGCAACGACCGCGAAGTACAACAGGCGCTCTCCGAAGCCTACGAAAAGGGTGACCTCAGGGGAGAAAGGTTCCGAGCTGCTAGGCGCATTGTTGCTCAGCGGATAGCGCGCCAAGAGAAAGCTGGGAGAATCGCCCAGACCCGACGCAAAATCACAGGCGAGGCGTTGGTACGCGAATATAAAGACAGGATTCGCGAACAGCGCCAATTCATAAAGAAAGCGAACTTCACGAAGGAGCGCCTGCTTCTTCTCACCACAGCCATACGGCGACTGATGTCAGACGAACATTTCGTTACGCTTTTAAGAGCAGAAAATCTCGTCAATATGCCCGAGGAACTCGCAACTCGCCTCAAATAATCCTCGGATCAAAAGGACCGACAAACATGAGCCCGAAGGTAAAACCGGCGTTCGACCAGCATGTCGTCGTACTTCCCATTGATGCCATCGTTCCGCAGAGAGAAATACCTGCTGAGATCCGAAAGAGCACTACCTACAGACGGATCAGTTCCTCGCTTGCCCATATTGGTTTGATCGAGCCGCTCGTGGTTTATCCGCGAGGACCGAGGGATTACCTGTTGCTTGATGGGCACGTCAGATTGGACATCCTCAAGCAGAACGGATCGACCGAGGTACGCACCATCTTCGCGATGGATGATGAGGCTTATACATACAACAAGCGAGTCAACCACGCCCCGCCTGTAGCTGAGCATTTCATGATACTGAAAGCACTCTCGAACGGCGTAGGCGAGGAACGAATTGCTCAGGTGCTAAATGTTGATGTTTCAGCAATTAGGCAGAGACGGCACATGCTCGACGGAATCTGTCCCGAGGCAGTCGAGATCTTGCGTAACAGCGATGTCACCGCCGGGGCATTCGCTGCACTTAAGAAAATGAAACCCATACGGCAGATCGAGGCGGCAGAGCACATGCACGCCACCGGCACATATTCCGTCCGCTTCGCCCAGGCCCTCCTCGAAGTGACTCGTCCCGAATTCCTCGTTGAGACCCCCTCGCAACGGAAGTCGCAAATCGAGGCTACCTCAACTGCGGCTCAGGCGATGCTCGAACAGGAGACTGATTTATTACTTCGCGAGCTCAAGGCCGTTGAGGCATCTTATGGAACGGATATGCTGACTCTTTCGATTGCGTGCGGCTATATTGAGCGTTTGCTGTCGAACGCTCGCATCGAGAAGCACCTTGATAAGCACCACCGCGACATTCTGGGTGAGCTCCGTTCACTCCTTTCCGAAGTGAAGCCCCAAAAGACGAAGGGCACCGCCGAAGGGGCAGGATGATGGTGGCTGAGAAAGTTTCGCGCTACGAACACCCAGCCGCACGGGTGAGTGCCTTACATGGCGACACGAGCGGCTATATCTCCTCAAAATGAAGATCGGGTTATGTAAAGTCTTGGTAAAACGGTTGAGGTCACCACGCCAAAAAGGGTGCTGTCGTAGGAGGCCAGTCGTCGCAAATGATGATTTCCCCTATTTTCGTCCGTGCCAATAGGCAGGGCCGTTATTTTCGATTATGATTTAAGTCGAAAATAGGACGATGTGCTGTTTTCACATCTCGGAAAAGCGGCCATGCCCAAAATACATTCCGGGCCGGAGGGTGCCTCAAGGCGCATATTCGGCTTTCGTCCCAGCCCCTTTGCCCCCGGTGTTGGACTGGACGCCCCGGCTCATTCGAGTGCTTTCTGACGCAGACCGGCTCATAGGCAGACTGGCCGGCGAGGGTGGAAGGCTGCCCAACCCTCACGTTCTGATGCGGCCCTTTGTACGACGCGAAGCCGTGCTGTCGAGCAAGATCGAGGGCACACAGGCGACACTTGGCGAGTTGCTGGCTTCCGAAGCCGGAGCGGTAGTGGATCGTAGCCCGGAAGACCTGCGCGAGGTCAGCAACTATGTGGTTGCTCTTGAGCATGGCATCTCACGGCTCAAGAAACTTCCAATTTGCGTCCGCCTTATCCGCGAGTTGCATGAGAAGCTCATGGCCGGTGTCCGTGGGCGCCAGGCGACTCCGGGGCGTTTCCGAACCACGCAGAATTGGATCGGTAGGCCCGGCAGTACGCTGGCAACCGCATCCTTTATTCCTCCACCGCCAGGGGAAGTGGAACCCTGCCTCGCAGCCTGGGAGAAGTTTCTTCATGAATCCGACTTGCCCCCGCTGGTGACCATTGCGCTCGCCCACTATCAATTCGAAGCGATTCACCCATTTCTCGACGGAAATGGCCGGGTTGGACGCTTGCTGATCACCTTGTTCCTGATCGAACGAAAGCTCCTCCCAACTCCTTTGCTGTACCTTTCTGCGTTTTTTGAGGCCGCCCGCCGCGATTATTACGACAGCTTGCGAGGGGTCAGCGAACGAGCAGCTTGGCAGGAATGGCTCGAATATTTCCTGCTCGGCATTGCCCGCATGTCCGAAGACGCGCTGAGTCGAGCTACGCGGATCAATGACATCGTTGCTCAATGGCAAAAGATGTTGGCTGGCGAGTCAACGAACACCCCGCTGCGAATTGTCGAGCTATTAGTGGCAAATCCATTCATCACCACCACCGGCGCTACTCGTCAATTGGGTGTCGCTTTTACGACCGCTCAGCGTGCCATCGAACGTCTGGAACGTAATGGTGTCGTGCAGCAGACAACAGACGCTCGGCGGAACCGCGTGTATTGCGCACGAGCACTACTCGATATCCTCGAAGAACCAGCTCATCTCAAGCCAATCGCTGCAGAGTAGGAGCCAGGATCTGATTTCCAATACAGGGAATGCCCCGGCGGGCAAAGCGTGGTTGCCTCGCTCCTTCGACAAGGAGTTTCTTGCCTCTGATATCACTTACGTAACTGCGTAGCTGCGCGTATACTGCGGCTTCACAAGGAATTCACAATGGCAATGAGAAAGAGCGGGCGTAAGCCTGGGTCTTGCCAGATCACGGAGCGCAAGCGCCGGAAGCCGCAATGAAGGCGAAACCCGTGGCGTTGACGGTGAAGGTGGACAACAACACATATGTTCGTCTCTGCACACTGGGGGCAACTCAGCGGCGAACGAACCAAGACATCCTTCGAGAAGCGGTGCAGCAGTACCTCGACCGGGTGGGAGCATAGGAATTCAGCGCGGCCACGCAGATGGCCGGAACAGAACAGAGGCGATGACAGAACTTATCTGGGAAGGCAAGTACATCGATGGCAAGCAGCAAAGCCCCGTGCGGGTTGCGCTCCCGTTCCAGACCATTGAGACGGTGAACGAGAGTGCTGTGGACCGACAGCGCAGTCTCGAATTGTTCACGGCGGGACGGGAAACGGAATGGCGTAATCGACTCGTTTGGGGTGACAAGAAGTATGTCTTGCCGTCGCTGCTGCCAGAGTTCGCGGGCAAGGTTAATCTCATTTACATTGACCCGCCGTTCGATACTGGAGCCGATTTTTCCTTCACAGCCACCATACCCAAACACGCCGACGCTGAGGAAGGAGAAATCCCATACGTTCACGAAGGAACCGTCGATCCTTGAACAGAAAGCCTACCGTGATACTTGGGGTCGTGGGCTTGATTCATATCTAGCGTGGTTCTACGAGGCGGTGGTCGTACTTGGCGAATTGCTTGCCGAGGATGGCTCTTTGTATGTTCACTTGGACTGGCACGTTGGACACTACGCCAAGGCGGTGCTCGATGAAGTGTTCGGCCAGACAGGCATGTCAAAACGAGATCATTTGGAAGCGCACATCAGCCCGGAGCGACAGCCACACACTACAATCACATCCACGATGTGATTTATCTCTATGCGCGTAATGCTTTCGTCTTCAACGACTCCTACTCCCTCACGATCAGAACTACGTCGAGAGCAAGTACACGCATGTCGATAGCAGTGGCCGACGATACCGCTTGGATAATATGACCAGCCCGAATCCAAGACCGAACATGACCTATGTATGGCGCGGACATCAGCCGCCCGCATTGGGCTGGCGGTACTCCAAGGAAACGATGCAACGACTTCATGATGAAGGTCGAATTTGGTATCCAGACTCCAAGGACAAACGGCCACAACTGATCCGGTATCTTGACGAATCCTCCGGGCAGCCAGCGACTTCCGTGTGGACTGACGTTTCCCCAGTAAATTCGCAGGCTGCGGAACGCGTTAACTACGACACGCAGAAACCCGAGGCGCTACTCGACCGAATCATTAAGGCTTCATCAAATGAAGGAGACCTTGTTCTGGACTGCTTCGTTGGCTCTGGTACAACGGCCGTTGTTGCCGAAAACTCAACCGCCGCTGGATTGCTTGCGACTTAGGTCGGTTCGCGATTCACACCACCCGCAAGCGCCTACTTTCAATTCCGCAGGTGAAGCCTTTCGTGTTCAGAACCTTGGTAAGTACGAGCGGCAAGCATGGCAAACGTGCCGAATTCAAGGCCACAGGTGGGGAGAATGCGCTCGAACAGCAACGCCTACGGAAGCGGCTTACCGCAAGTTCATTCTCGACCTTTATCATGCCACGCCGGTCAACGGGCACACGTGGCTGCACGGCCTTAAGTCAGGGCGCATGGTGCATGTCGGCGCGGTGGATGCACCCGTGACTCTTGCGGACGTTAAGGCCATCGCGCGAGAAGCGTGGAAGGCCGCTAGCGGTGGAGGAGCGCACGCAAAGCTGCTGCAGACATTCTCGGCTGGGAATTTGCTTTCGAGTTGAACGAGACTGCGCGGCAGGTCGCTGCCGAGTCTCGCGTGGACGTGGCTTTCAAGAAAATCCCGCGTGAAGTGCTGGAGAAGAAAGCGGTCGAACAGGGCGATATTAAGTTCTTCGAGTTGGGTGCATTGTCAGTCGAGCCGAAGCAGAAAGGTCGAGAACTAACGCTCAAGCTGACAGACTTCGTAATCCCGATTGATGACGTTCCCGAGGAAGCCCGCAAAGCTATCAAGCACTGGAGCCAGATGATTGACTACTGGGCCGTGGACTGGGATTTCAAGGACGACACCTTCCACAATCAGTGGCAGTCCTACCGGACTCGGCAAAGAACCGCAGATATCGAGCTTTCCGCGAAATACGATTACCCGGAACCGGGTAGCTACAGGGTGGTTGTCAAGGTCATCGACATCCTCGGCAACGACACAACAAAGACTCTGGAAGTTACAGGTGAAATAGACCAATGGCTCGGCGGAAACGTGCAGCACCTGATAACGCGCAGACAGACCTTCTCGATATAACGTCGAAGCTCCGTACTGCACCATGTGTCCCGGCACTCCGCGAGGCCGTGAAGGCATGGGTTGCTGGTGGCTACAAAGGCATTACCGATACAACACGCATTCTGCTGAACTATTGGTTCTCCACCGATCACAAGCTGGCGACCGGCGCTCCGTTCAAATATCACCGCTCACAGCAAGAGGCGATTGAGACGCTGATATTCGTCTGGGAATACGAGAAGGTGCGCTCCCGGAAGGCTCTGCTGGAGCGGTATGCCCAGGATCTTCGCGACGTGCGGTTGCCGCCCTACGATGACTTCGCCCGGTACTGCATCAAGATGGCCACGGGTTCCGGCAAGACCAAGGTGATGTCCCTGGCGGTCGCGTGGCAGTTCCTTAACGCAGTTCGCGAACCCGAGGAAGTGGCCAAGGACTATGCCAAGACATTCCTTATCCTCGCGCCCAACGTCATCGTTCTTGAGCGCCTGAAGACCGACTTCGCTGGCGGTCGCATCTTCCGTACGGACCCGGTTATTCCACGAGAGTTGGAGATCTTTTGGGAGTTCGACTGCGTGATGCGCGGCGAAGCCGAGAAGGCTCCCGCTGAGGGCATGTTGTTCCTGACCAACATCCAGCAGTTCTACGAGCGCGCCGACCGCAACGGCGAAGCTGAGCCCGATGAGATGACGGCGGTGCTGGGGCCGAAACCGCCGACGCAGAAGTTGGAGTTGACCGATTTCGGTGACCGTATTGGCCTTCGCGGCGGACACTTGCTCGTTGTCAACGACGAGGCACACCACACACATGACGAAGATAACGAATGGAACAAGACCATTCGAACGATTGATGGCAAGACTCCGCTTGCCGCGCAGCTAGACCTCTCCGCTACCCCGCGATTCACGAAGGGTGCCATCTTCCCGTGGACGATTTCTGACTACCCGCTCAAACAGGCAATTCTCGACAACATCGTAAAACGCCCAATGAAGGGCATCGCCCGGATCGTGGAGGCGAAGTCAGACTATGCCAGTGTGAGATATCGGGGGTATCTCACGGCCGGCGTTGAACGGTGGCGGGAGTACCGCGACCAGTTGGCGCCGTTGAAGCGCAAGCCCGTGCTCTTTTTCATGTTGAATGACACCGATGAGGCGGATGACGTTGCATCATGGCTACGGGAGAAGTACCCAGCCGAGTTCGGGGGCGATAAGACGCAAGTAATCCACACCGATAAATCCGGCGAGGTCAGCAAGAAGGAACTCGATCTGGCCCGAAAGGCCGTCCACGATGTGGACGCGACCGAAAGCCCCATCAATGCAATCGTCAGTGTCTTGATGCTGAGGGAAGGTTGGGATGTTAAGAATGTGACCGTCGTGGTCGGTCTTCGCCCATACAGCGCGAAAGCCAACATTCTGCCCGAACAGGCCATTGGGCGTGGCCTTCGGCTAATGTTCCGCGACACACCAGTGGACTTCACGGAGCGCGTGGACATCATAGGCAATCAGAAGTTCCTTGACTTCGTGGACGACTTGGAGAAGTTGGAGGATTTGAAGCTCGACACGTTCGAGGTCGGCAAGGACAAGCTGCAAATCGTTACCATCCTGCCGCTTGGTAACCGAAAGGACTACGACATCGGCCTCCCGGTTTTATCGCCCTCGCTGGTGCGGAAGAAGACGCTAGCCGACGAGATTGCCGGCTTGGATGTGATGTCTTTCCAAACGATCCTGCTTCCGATGTCTGCTGATGATCCCCGCGCTAAAACGTTTCGGTACGAAGGATACGACATCATCACGCTCCAGAAAGAAGTCGAGCGCGACTACACCATCCCGGAGCCCCAAACGGCACAGGAGGTCATTGGTTATTACTCGCGGCGTATTGCGGAGGCTGTCAAGCTGCCGTCGCAGTTCGCCGCCCTAGCGCCGAAAGTCAGGGAGTTCTTCGAACAGAAGGCGTTTGGGCACACAGCGGACATGACCGATCACGAAGTGGTCAAGGCGATGAGCACACCTGTTGCTCACTATGTATGTGTCGATGTTTTCTCAAAGGCACTGAAGAAGATGACTATTGCCGAGCAGGAGCCGAAGTTGCTGGAGCCTGAACGGATGTTATCGAGCTGCCAGCCGTTTCCGTGGTCGCGGCAAGTGTGGGAAGGAGTAAAGACTGTTTTTAATCTCGTGCCCTGCGATAACGGTTTCGAGCGCGATTTCGCGAAGTTCCTCGATAATGCGTCAGACGTAGAGTCGTTTTCAAAGCTGCCTCAGCCGTTTGGGTTTTCCATTGAATACACGGATGGGGGCATGAATCTGCGGTCCTATTACCCGGATTTCGTGGCAGTCGATCAGCAAGGAACGCGCTGGCTTCTGGAGAGCAAGGGAGCGGAAACAGAAGATGTAGCTCACAAAGATGCTGCGGCCACTCAGTGGTGTGAGAACGCTACGCAACTGAGCGGAACAAAATGGCAGTACCTGAAGGTTCCACAGAAGGCATTCGAGTTGTTGCAGCCGAATCGGTTGCACGAGTTGAAGGCACTGGGACCGGTGTCGTGACGCAGGTATTTCTGGCTGGATATTTACGATGCAGAACATTCTCCAGATGATGACGTTCGATACATTCTTCAACACAGCCACGGGCAGGCCACCCTATCCGTTCCAGCGACGGTTTGCGATGTCCCCGACTTACCGTCGCTCGTGAGTGTACCTACTGGCCTCGGCAAGACCGCGATGGCCGTCGTCGGTTGGCTTTGGAGACGCTTCGGCCGGGATGAAGGCTTGAAGAGAAGTACGCCCAGGAGGCTCGTGTACTGCCTGCCGATGCGCGTTCTCGTGGAACAAACGCGCGATTGCGCGCTGGATTGGCTGGACGCGGTGGGCCTGCTCTCCGGGAAGGTGGGACGTGAGCCTGCGGAGAACGGCAAGCGCGGGCGAGTCGTGGCGCACACGTACAGATGGAACCCCAACGCGGATGGTCAGGTCGACGTCCATGTCCTAATGGGCGGCGAAGAAACCGAGGACTGGGACATTCACCCCGAGCGCGACGCGATCATCATTGGAACGCAGGACATGCTCCTGTCCCGCGCGCTGAATCGGGGGTACGCAGCCAGCCGCGCGCGCTGGCCCATGCAGTTCGGTCTGCTTCATACGGATTGCCTCTGGATCTTCGACGAAATTCAGTTGATGGGCGCGGGCTTGGCGACCACGTCCCAGATCGAGGCGTTCCGCCGTCTGTTGCCCAGTAAAGACGGACACGGTTGCCGGAGCGCTTGGACGTCGGCGACGCTCGACAAACGCTGGCTGGAGACCGTGGACTTCAAGGAGTTTCTGAAGAATGAGTCGGAACTACGGTTTGACTTCGAGATAGAAATGAAGGATTCGAGTCTGAACAACGAGGCTCGACAGACGCTAGAAGTTCGATGGACTGCAAGGAAGCCCTTGGTTAGGGCCGAGGCCGATGTGGGCAAGTTCGACAATCTGGCCGCGCAGGTCGTCGAAGAGCACAGCAAGTTCAAGGGGCGCACGCTCGTCGTAGTCAATACGGTGAAACGCGCGCGTGACCTATTTAATGCAATTTTGAAACACATAGAGCAGTCTTCCGGCAGAGGAACAAAGGCGAAGAAAGGGCACGTCGCAATTCCTGAAGAACCGAAGCTCGTGCTCCTCCATTCGCGTTTTCGACCATTGGACCGTGCTACCAAGGTGAAAGAGTTTCTCGCGAAGCCAGACCCCAGCGGGATGATTTGCGTGAGCACGCAGGTGGTCGAAGCCGGCGTGGACGTGAGCGCTACGACGCTGTTTACCGAGCTTGTGCCATGGGCTTCTCTCGTGCAGCGATTCGGTAGATGCAACCGCTGGGGGGATGATAATGCGAGAGCGCGCGTGTTCTGGATCGATGTTGAGCTGCCGAAAGACGATAAGAAGGCTAAGGACGCGGCCAGACCTTACGAGCCGAACGCGCTCCGGGAGGCTCGCGGGTATCTTGAGAGCTGCCAGGATGTCGGGTCGTCAAGGCTGCCTTCCGTGCCATTGTGCTTCGAGCATACGCACGTTATTCGCCGTAAAGATCTCATTGACCTGTTCGACACGACTCCCGACCTGGCCGGGAATGACATCGATATTGACCGCTATGTTCGCGAGATAGAAGAAACGGACGTTCTCGTGTTCTGGCGGGAATGGGACGGCGCTGGCCCGCCTATCGACAGGGAATGGCGCCGGATCGCGCCTGAGGAGCTCTGTCCCGCCGCAATCGGCGAGTTCCGTGAGTTCGTCAAGGCAAAGCGGGGCCAGATCTGGCGCTGGGATTTTCTGGCCGGCGACTGGGGGCGGGCGAACCGCAACAACATTTATCCAGGGCAGACGTACTTGGTCCATTCCGAGGCGGGCGGCTATGAATCAGATCGCGGTTGGAACCCAAACCTTGCGAAGAAGGTCACGCCCGTAAGCACGGAAAGGTCGGCCCTGACGGATATTTCAGCCGAGGAATCGACAGATGATGATCCTCTTTCCGGTATTGGCTGCTGGCAGACTATCGCGGAGCACACGAACCAGGTGTGTCCGGAACTCGGCGGAATCAGCGTCACGCTCCATCTCTGCGAAGATGAACGTCGCGCTATGGAGCAAGCGGTTCGATGGCATGACTGGGGTAAGGCCCATCACGTTTTCCAGAACGCGATCGACGACGGGCAGATCGTCAATCGTGCGGGAAAAACAATCTCGCGCCGTAAGCGGCCGGATTCCTGGCAAGGCTGTCGCACTGTAGCCAAGGCACCGGATAAGGTGTGGAAGAACGGGCAGTTCGCAGATTCCAGATGGTGGCGGCGCTATGACTGGCTGCCACATGAAGGACGCAAGCACTTCCGCCACGAACTTGCCTCAGCTTTGGGTGTGCTTGGGTTGGGGGATAACTACATACCCGCCGAGCTGCGTGATCTTGCGGCTTATCTTATCGCTGCTCACCACGGAAAGGTGCGGTTATCAATTCGGTCTCTACCGAGCGAGAAACGCCCCGGCAAAGGCTTACGCTTCGCCCGAGGCATCTGGGAGGGCGATGAGCTTCCGACAACCGAGCTCGGCGCGGGCGTGGTCGCACCCGCCGTCACGCTGTCACTGGAGCCGATGGAACTCGGCTTGTGCGAACACGAGCCATTCGCCGGCCAGTCCTCGTGGGCCGAGCGCATGATGCATCTGCGCGACAACGTGGGGCCGTTCCACTTGGCGTACTTGGAAGCGATCATGCGCGCGGCGGACATGCGAGCAAGTCGAGCGGCTGAGGAGCGCGCGGCGGGCAAAACTGATCACAAGATGGCCGACCAGAGAGGGAAGGCTGTTCGTGGTTGAGATGATCCGCCATGATCTTGAACCGGTAAGCCTCACGCCACAGCGGCTCGCGTTAGACGGCCTTCATACTGGCAGTCTTGGTCGCTACCTTGCGGCTCTCGGCGTGCTTCGTGCCACGACCGGGATGAATGGGTATATCAACGTTCGAGGGTGCTGGCAGGACGGGTATTTTCTCCTTTGTGATGATGCTCTGACATTTAAACGCGAAGCCTTGTGTAAATACTTGCTTGAGAACTGGGAACCTGCCCCGTTTGAGCGATGGTGGAGTACGGTCCAGGCTGCCAGCAAGAAGGATGCCGACGCATACGCAAGGCGCGGTCACTGGAGCCTGCTCAGCGCATCGACCAACTCGATGCAGTGATGATCCATGCAAATCGGCGTATTTTCAACCCTCTATTCGGAACGGGTGGAAATATCGGCAAACGCAATTTGGCAGCCCTGTGGAAGCGGTGCCGTCAATTGAGCAGACAGCCTGAGGCCAGTTCGTGGCTCAAGCAGGCGCTCTTTGGGATTGATGATGTACTACTCCCGGAACTCCGGGGCGCGGGAACATGGTTCGCCTTCTCAAACAAGATGTTCAACAGCGGCCAGGATTGGTATCGGGAGGGGCGGCTTTCACCGTGGTCCTTTCTGCTCGCCATGGAGGGCGCTCTTCTCTTGAGAGGCGGTGTCCATCGACGGCTCAGTACACAAACGAAGGGCAAGGCCGTCTTTCCGTTCATGTGCCGCCCGACTGAGCCGGCAACTGACGGGCAAGTTGCTCACGGAAAGTGCGAGTTCTGGGCACCTTTGTGGAGCAAGCCGGCCACAATGACGGAGGTCGAAGCGTTGTTTCGGGGCGGGCTCGCAGAGGTCGGCGGTCGTCCCGCCTCTGCTCCGCAAGAGTTTGCGGCCGCCGCGCTGGACGCTGCGGTGGACGCGGGTGTTTCCGCATTCATCCGCTTCGACCTGCGCCAGACAACGAGTGCGCAAGTTTTCGAGGCGCTTCCACGCGGGCGAATCCCTGTCCGACGCTACGGCGACCTGCGATATTCGCGGCTTCTCCTGCCGCTCATCACTGCGCGCTGGATTGACCATCTCCCCTACGAGCCGAAAGACTCAAAGCAACGCGGAAAGTTCGTTGGGCTGCGCGGGCCCGTGGAGGCTGGCATCGTTCACGTATCCGAGGACCCGGAGGATTCCGAGAGATGGCGTAGCTTGCTGTTGCTGCTCGCACGAACCCAACAGCGCATCGACCGAAACAGGAACTTGCGTGAGCGATGCACGCCAGTGCCAAGACTGCACGAGGGCTGGTTTGACCGTGCGTGGCTCGATCCGCCACCGGAACTGCGCGTGGCGCGAGCGATTGCTTCCATACAGGGATGGTCGACGCCAGCCGAAGGCGTGGCCAAACGGGCCGATTTGTTGCTTGTGAATATCTTCGGAGTCGAGATGACGGCAAGCCGTATCCCTTCGTTTCCAAAGGCTCGTCCCAACAGAGCGGTCTGGCACGAGGGTAGACCCTCAAGACGGCTCATCGACGTTCTGCGGCGTCGGCTCCTGGAGGCGAATGAGATGATCCAGCGCCACTTCATGCCTCGCGGCCATGTAGTATCGCCGCCGCAGCACTTTTCCTAGCCGGAGCGTCAGTTTTCGACGACGAGCTCCTGGCACGATGGCTCCCAGCGCCGTGCTCGCTTCCGCGCCCGTTCCGGCTCCGCTTCGCTCCGGGGATTGACAGCGCCTCTCTTCGCTCAACCTTCGCCTCCCGTGAAACGAATGTTTTTTCTTGGCCGCATAGGCCAAGTACCTCAACACCTAGAAAAGGAGACACATCCCCATGCTTCACACCGTGAAAGATTTGCTTGCTAACACTAAAATTCCAGCCGTCGATGCTGTACAAGTGTCGGATCTACGGATCTACTGCAGTATCTGTTCGGCACCGCCGAAAAAACACTCCGCATCAGGTTGCGGAAGTCGCATACCGCAACGATCATGGCCATCCAAATGCCTTAGACGCATTTCTCGCCTGCACACTGCCGATGGCCGAAAAAGCGGCACGCAGCAGAGCACACAGGCTGTTTACCTGTCCATCCGATTGGCAGGTTGAATTGATGTACGACGGTGCAGTCAAGGCAATGATCGCAATATTTCAGTGTAACTATGCCGTGATGAAGGCGTATCGGATGACGAGCGTTACATGAAGCGTTACCCGGTCTCACAAATCGCGTACGACCTGGAAAAGCAAACATTGATTGACTGGCAACCCATGCGTGACTTGTTCCCCGCCTCAGCCTACGCAACCTTCGCCCATATGTGCGATGTTCTTCATCCGGACGTAGAGTTAGGGAGCCTCTTTTGCGATATCCATCCCAATCATGGGATCCTTCTCCCCGATTCTCATCAACTCCCACACAAGAGAAATGATCCCCCTGGCGAAGTTCTTCGACGTGGAGCAATTCCTCCGTGACCTTGTGGAGATCACAGATCTCGGGAGGCGACCGGCAATCACTAAGGCAATGGTCTCGCTGTCAGCGGTAGGCATCGGTATTTGGACCTACCTGAACGCTGAGGTCTGGACTCCCCTGCAGCGCTACTACTGGAACGAGTACCTCAATACTGAAATGTACCGGGCGTCTCAGGGTGAATATTGGATCCTCGACACCGTGGACCACCGGGGACAACGGCGCATGGCCACCACGTTCGACGTTGTCCCCGCCGCCAGGCATGGGCGCCAGCTTGTTCCCTTCTCGCTATCAGCTCAGGCGCGACAGGCAGGCGCCACCGATTTAGTAGTTGATACCGTTCGCTACGGAAGCGAGCAGATGCACCAGAAACTCGCGCAATCGATTTACCACGACCAATCGGTGACAGAACTCTCCTGGACTGCCTGGGGAGGTGGACTCTTCGCGCGGATTCTAGGCATCGGGTGGGCAATTCGCCGCAACTTCGCCCCTCGCGACTTGATAAATGATGGCAGGAGGCTCAAAGGTCCACAGATTGTCACAGTAAAGGAATTCAATCGATGGAGCAGAGCGGAGATGGCATTGGTTTCATGACAGCCAATCGCGGCGAAATGCTCCGCATCCCGCGCTCTTTTGAGAGCAGCCACATGATGATTATTGGTGATTCGGGGACTGGCAAGAGCGTCCTCCAGCGGCAGGTGTTAATGCAGGTCGCCGAACGCGATGAGACCGCTGTCGTCTACGATCCGGCGCTTGAGTACACGCCCCAGTTTTACCGGCCGGAACGAGGGGATTTGATCCTGAATCCGCTCGACGTTCGTTGCCCCTACTGGTCACCGAGCCACGAAGTAGTACACGAAGCGGAGGCACTTACGTTGGCAACTTCTCTGTTCCCCGACAAGCCGCGAGAAAACACTTTTTTCATCGAAGGACCAAGGAAGATTTTTGCCTATCTCCTCACATTGAAGCCGACACCGGAGGATCTGGTGTGGTGGATGAGCCGGGAGGACGAGATGGACAAACGAGTGCAAGGAACGGAGCTGGCGACCTTCATATAAAACCGTCAGATCGTTTTCGAGATCGGTCCGCGGATTGTCAGCTATTCCGAAATTGAGATTCCTGACGCAGACCTTGCCCCTTGTGACGTGTAATTTATCGACGGTGAAAAGGCGGAAGCGTCCATCCTGAAAACAGTCGAAAATCTCCAGAATTTTACACATTTTCTTACACATTCTCGATGTTACTTAAAGTTACTCGTTTTTTTACAGAACTTACATCCATACATAAGCGGCGACTTAAAATCCGCAGACCCGAAAGGGTTGTGAGGGTTCAAGTCCCCCTCCCGGCACACCCGCCTCGGCGCAGGGCTTTCTCCAAGTGCGACGGAAATCTCTAACCGGCGTGCCGTTCGCTCGCGTAAACAGGCACCCCTCGGGCGCCGTGCCCTTGATGCACTCAAGACCACGCGTTTCGATTGCGCTGTTAGAATCGGGCAATCTGGAGGCAATCTTGACCGTACTCAGCCCCGCGCGGTGATCGTTGGCGGCGGTCTCTGCGGACTTCTTCGCGACTCGCGAGTTGGCCGGGGCTCCCGTCAGCTTGACTCTCATCGACAAACGGAACTGCCATCTCTTCCGTCCCATGCTCTACCAGGTGGAGGACCGCGTATACGAAGGCGATTTTTCGCCAACTGACATGGCGCGTACAGCCCACGCCAGCGAAGCTCTAAATGACTGTCGTCACTTGAGGCCTTAGAGCCCTTCCCATGATTCGGTGCGCTCTCGCGACACATGGTTCTATTCTCTAGAGCGTCATGTCCATTACAAGACTTTACACACCTTGTGGAGGAAGCTGCTGCGCGAATGGCCATCTCCAGTTGCGTATTTCGGGCTTGTCTATGCCTTCCCTGTAGGCGAAGTTAACACTCTCGATAATCTGCGCCTTCAACGATTCCTTTAGATGGGCGGCAGAAGCCAGCACCCTGGGAACTCGGTCGATGACATCAATCGCTAAATCAAAGCGATCGACCTGGTTGCGGATGGCCAGTTCCAATGGAGTGTTGATGTTGCCTTTTTCCTTGTACCCTCGTACATGGATGTTATCGTGATTCGTCCGACGATAGGTAAACTTGTGGATGAGCCAAGGATAACCATGGAAGTTAAAGATCACGGGCTTGTCTGTGGTAAACAGCGAATCGAAATCGCGATCCGACAGTCCGTGAGGATGTTCTGAATCAGGCTGAAGCCTATATAGATCCACAACATTTACGAAGCGAATCTTGAGGTCAGGCAAGTGGGCCCGCAGGATTGCGACGGCTGCCAGCGCCTCTTCGGTGAGGATGTCGCCGGCGCTCGCTACTACCACATCCGGATCCACGCCCTTATCATTGCTAGCCCAGTCCCAGATGCCGATACCTTTGGTGCAGTGAACCACCGCAGCCTCCATATCCAGATAGACCAGATGCGGCTGCTTATCCGCGACGATCACGTTTACGTAGTCCACGCTCCGCAGACAATGGTCTGCCACGCTAAGCAGACAGTTCGCATCGGGAGGGAGATAAATACGCGTGATCTCCGCGCTCTTGTTGCTCACGACATCTAAGAACCCAGGGTCTTCGTGGGTAAAACCGTTATGGTCCTGTCTCCAGACCAGCGACGAGAGCAGCAGATTCAGCGACGATACGGGAGCGCGCCAGTCCAGTTCAAGCTTAGATTTCTCGAGCCATTTGGCGTATTGGTTGTACATCGAGTCGATGATGTGAGCGAATGCCTCGTAGGTATTGAAGAGCCCATGGCGGCCGGTAAGGAGATAACCCTCCAGCCAGCCTTCGAGCGTGTGCTCACTTAGCATCTCCATTACGCGGCCATCGGGTGCAATATCTGTGCCGTCGGCATCCTCAGGCTTGATCGCCGCGAGCCACGTCTTGTAGCTCGCGGCATAGATGTCCTGCAGACGATTGGACGCATTTTCATCCGGACTGAAAACGCGAAAACTGGTCATGTTGCGACGCATCACGTCGCCAAGAAACTTCCCGAGTGTCTCCGTTGGCGACACTTCCTTAGATCCGGGACGGTCAGTCGGAAATGCATAGTCGCGAAAATCAGGAAGATCAAGCGGCTTACGGAGTTTCCCTCCGTTCGCATGAGGATTAGCGCTCATGCGTCGTGCGCCTGACGGCGGCAGATTGCGCAGCTCTGGCGCCAGGGTCCCGTTTTCGTCGAAAAGCTTTTCTGGCTGATAGCTCCGCATCCACTGCTCAACGATTCGTAGATGTTCGGGATTGGACTTTACGTTCAAGACCGGCACCTGATGGGCGCGCCAGAAGTTCTCCACCTTGTGCCCGTCGACTTCTTTTGGCCCGGTCCACCCCTTGGGTGAGCGAAGGATGATCATCGGCCAGCGTGGCCGATCGGGCTTGCCCGAACTGCGTGCCCGTTCCTGAATGGAACGGATCTCCCGCACGCAGATCTCGACCGTGAACGCCATTTGGTGGTGCATTAGGCGTGGGTCCTCGCCCTCGACCAGGTGTGGAGTCCATCCGTATCCCCTAAACAAATGATCAAGCTCTTGAGGAGAAATGCGTGCCAGAATCGTGGGATTGGCAATCTTGTATCCGTTCAGATGGAGAATTGGAAGCACTGCGCCATCACGAATCGGATTCAGGAACTTGTTGGAGTGCCATGAAGTGGCGAGGGGGCCGGTTTCCGATTCGCCATCTCCCACCACCACGCTAACGATGAGATCGGGGTTGTCGAATGCCGCTCCGAAGGCATGCGAGATGCTGTAGCCTAGTTCGCCGCCCTCGTGGATCGATCCTGGAACTTCGGGTGTGCAATGGCTTCCCAGCTGTCCGGGAAACGAGAATGCCCGGAAGAGCTTCAACATACCGGCTTCATCCTGGCTCTTCTCGGGATAGACCTCTGAATAGGTTCCTTCAAGGTAGCAGTTTGAGATCACGGCCGGGGCGCCATGCCCCGGACCGGAGATGTAGATCATATCTAAATCAAATTTACGAATGACGCGATTCAGGTGGACCCAAACGAAAGTTTGTCCAGGGTCAGAACCCCAGTGCCCCAGCAAACGATTCTTGAAGTGCTCTGGTGCGAGCGGCCCTCTGAGCAGCGGATTGTCGCGAAGGTATATCATGCCAGCGCAGAGATAGTTGCAGGCCCGCCAATAAGCATCGATTTTGCTGGCCTCCTCGGTAGTAAGGGCCTGCTTGACGGTGGTCGGCTTCGGTTGGCTGCTCTTCTTCGCTGGCATATCGTTTGCCTCTTCACTAAAGATTACGCTCGTGTGCTTCTCTTCTTGCTTTGATGTGCATGTCCATGTATCCGGAGCTGGCGATCGTTATGCACCTATGAAAAGTAAACTCGCCTCGATTAATCTAAAGTTAGCGCCTCTGGATTACGGGTCTGTTAAACCTGAAAAACGAAATTGAAACCTTGAAACCTCCCTTTCTTTGCCGGAATTGATCGAGGGTGAGGGTACGTTTTGGATCAGGTGGCGAAGGCAGAATCCAACTTCGGCGAAGTTGGAATTTCCCAGCTTAAGATCTTGTCGATCAGCGGGTTTCGTGTTTTCAATCCACCCCAACTTTGGGAGAGGTGGAGGACCAAGCGTCGCCCCGCCTGCCCCAGGATGGCGCCACCGGTGAATACTTGTGTGCGCAGCGTGGCAGGTTCGCGATAGAAGGGCAGACCGACGGCGCGCTGAAACTCGCTCAGTAGGTTGAACAGCAGCCAGCCGGCCTGGAAGGCCGCTTCGGTAGCGAAGAACTGTTGCAGGCAGAAACCGTCAGCTCCCAGATCGTGTTTGAGTTCGGCGATGCGGTTTTCCATGTCGGCGCGCCGGTTGTAATCGCGCCAGATTTCTTCCGGGGGATCGCTGCGGCTGGTTACGAAAAGACGAAAGGTATAGTCGGGCACGTCCAGCAGTTGGCGACCTACACTGTCGCGGCCTTCGCGCAGGAGTTCACGCACTACCACGAAGCGCCGTGCGCGCTCCCAGCCCAGCAATTGCAGGCGGAACTCGCCAACCGAGAAGTTTTCGTCCCAAGCCTTCCAGCGCTGGACTCGCTGGGCTTCGCGCTTGATCCATTTCGTGAGCCGGGCCACTACAATGTAGGGCAGCGAGCGCTGTTCTAAAAAGCTCAGCAGCTTGTCCTCGAAGAAGCCGGAATCAGCTCGAACCAGGCGGATCTTCTGGCGCTGTCCCCACAGCGCGAGAGCTTCTTGGAGAAACTCCACGACTCCACGCGCTGCTCCGCAGTTGCCGCTGCGGAGCCAGCCGTGGAGCAGGAAGTGAGCTTCGGCGAGCACGGCCAGCAAGGGATGATGACGGGGGCGTCCGTGCTTGCGCGGATTGTGCCCTTTCAACGAGCCTTGCTGCTGGCCGTAGCGTTCGAAGACGGTGGAATCCAAGTCCAAGCTGTAACCCTCGCCGCGTTGGGGCAACCGCTCCATCTGCCACTCGGCCAACGGGTCGAAAGGGCGATGCACGTCGCCCATGCCAAAACGCCGGAAGAGGTTGCGGATGGTGTCGTCAACCGGAAAGCGGGAGATGCCCAGCACGGCGTGCAAGGCGCGATCGTTGCGTAACCAGTTGGTGTGCGCAAAACGCTTGGCTCCCGCCAACACTGCCATGAGAAATGCGGTGAAGGTCGTGGTGGGATCGATCTGGTTAGGGGACTTCCACTGGATCGGCATGTGCTGCCGAAGCTTCTCGACAAATCCCAACTTCTGAAGAAAAACCACGAACACGGTAGCGCCGCCCAGCGGCGTCACCGCGCGTTGCGTCTCGCGCAGAATCACCCGCTCCTTCGACAACAGGGCGCGGATCTCGCGCGGGACTGAATTGTCCGCTGCATCTGGTTCCATCCCCCTGTTGTCTCAGATGTCTACGAGAAAACAAAACGCGGAGCTTCGGAATTCAGGTTAAATCCTAGCATTATCGGAGGGACCGACCCGTCCGCATACGGTACATTGGAGCAGAAACATCATCCGTCAAGAAAGCGGGTCCGTGGCGTGTTCGAAAAATCAATCCTGGTAATCAACACCGGATCTTCATCCCTGAAGTTTGGTTTTTATGAAGAGCATAATGGGGAAGAACGCCTTCTGCTTGACGGGTTGGCCGATGGTGTCGGTCGGCCCGCGGGAACGATCGAACTAAAGGACGCTGATCGCCGTGTACTCCGTTCCGAAAATATTAGCTTCAAGTCAGAGGGGGATGCTCTCGATCACGCTGCTGGTTGGCTGACGGAGCTTTCGGTCAGCAAACCTAGCGCGATTGGCCATCGTGTCGTACATGGAGGACCTCGCCTCCTGACACATCAGCGCATTACGCCTGCCGTACTGGAGGAGTTGCGGGCCTGTGTTCACTTCGCCCCTATCCATATTCCTGTGGCACTTCAGCTAATCGAGAAAGCTGAGAAGTTCTATCCTGGGATTCAACAGTTTGCCTGCTTTGACACAGCTTTTCATAAGAATCTGCCGGAGGCGGCTTCGAGGTTCCCTCTTCCTCGCCCGCTATTTGACGAAGGCATCCGCCGCTACGGATTTCACGGGCTCTCTTATGAGTCCATCGTTTATCAACTTGGTCGCGGTCTCCCCAGCCGAACCGTAATGGCCCACCTCGGCAACGGCGCCAGCCTCGCTGCAGTGAAGGAAGGGAAATCCATCGATACCAGCATGGGTCTTACCCCCACGGGGGGAATTCCTATGGCGACGCGAAGTGGAGATCTGGACCCAGGAGTGCTTCTGTATCTTCTTCGTGCCAAGCAGATGAACGTCGATGCGCTTGAGAAGCTTTTGAACAAGAGTTCGGGCCTGGCAGCCTTGTCCGGTGGCGATGCAGACATGCGCGGTCTCGAAGCCGCGGCCGAAAGAGGAGACCCGCCGGCACAACTCGCAATCGAGATCTTCTGTACCTCGATTCGCAAAGTGATCGCTGCGTACACTGCCGTACTAGGCGGTCTCGATATGTTGGTCTTCACGGGAGGCATCGGCGAACACAGCGTGCGAGTTCGGGCCGACGTGTGCCACCAGCTCGGTTTCTTGGGTATTTCGATCGACGACGCAATCAATCGATCGCACGCTGGCGATATCTCGTCAGCTAACAGCCGAGTTCGCGTTCGGATTGTGCCAAGCCAGGAAGACTTCCAGATCGCCAGGCATTGTCGCACGTTGAGGCTGCTCAATAGATCGTAAAGCCTCGCCCATTTCGAAAAGTCCTTTACGACTGCGAGCCGTCGTTGCGCTTCAGCGTCGGACGATCGTCATCGGTCGAGCTGCCGCTGCTGGTTCCACTGCTGGTTCCGCTGCCGCTGCCGCTACGTATCGGTGGAAGGATTGTCCGCCGTGGCACGCCGCAATGTCGGCCGGTCCTTGTTGTCCTTATCGTTCTGCACTTTGTGCCGGTTTTCAATCGAGGCCAAGCGCGCCTTCACGTTTTCGAACTCCGAGGTGTCCACGACGTACTCGTCTCGCGGCGGCAGCACGGTCTTCATTTCCTTCTGCGCCGACTCGACCCGGTCCGGCGTCATCGGGTGAGAGGCAAAGGCCTTCGCCAAGGTGCCGGGCTTCTTCTTCTCCTGAGCTTCGATCTTCTCGAAGAACGAAATAAATGACTGCGGATCGTATCCCGCCTTGTACATGTACTCCATGCCCAGGAAATCGGCTTCGGCTCTCGAAGTTGCGCGAGAACTTCATGAAAGTCAGCGGTACGCCGATGCTCAAAGCAGCCTGCGTCCCTTCGTACACCGCCCAGCCTCCCGGCACGAAGATCAGCGGAATACTTGCCAGGTTGACGATATTGCTGCGGGTCTGCTCGCGAGCTACGTGACAGGCGGCGACGTGACCGATCTCATGCGCCATGACGCCGGCCAACTCGGCTTCGTTGTCCGCGGCCAGAATGAGGCCAGAGTTCACGTAGAAAAATCCGCCCGGCAGCGCGAAGGCATTGAGTTCGTCGGTATCAATCACCTTGATGGTGAACGGCACCTTGGCATCCGAGTTGCGCACCAGGTTCTGGCCGAGCGCGGTTGATGTACTCGGTGACCACCGGATCGTTGACCATCTTGGCGCTGTGCTCCACTTGCTGCGAGTATGCGCGCCCCATCGCGACCTGCTTGTCGAGCGAGTACCAGTTGCCCATTCCCTTGTTGCAGCCGACGTTACGGTTGCCGATGGCGTCAATGTTGTTCATCGTGCTGGGAGCGGGAGCGTTCTTGTCGGGCTTCTCGTGAGTTTGGGCGCTCGGATTTTGTGGCCAGGCCGGCCGGAACCAGCATGAGTGCAAGGGCCAGCAAGCCGAGGTAACGAGATAGGTAACGCATGATGTACACCTTCTCGGGCCCGACGCGGGCCAGATAGCCCCGGCTGCCGACCCCTAACCCTGTTATAAACCCAAATCGGGCCGTATTTGTCGTCTGGCTCAACCTTTTATTTTCTTGGGTTACCGGTAAAAGCCAACTCAATTCAGGACCTTATCTGTCAGATGAGCCTTCTCCATAAAGGGTTCCATATATTGGACGGCTGAGTTCCGGAATTCGTGTCAGTTTTGGGTCTGACTCGGCGGAGGCGATTACAGGATTCCTACCGCTTGCGCGGGTGCTGTGGGCCTTCAGAGCTGCGTCGCGTAGAACGTCAAACATTGCGATGCAGCCTCGTCAATTCGCCTCAGGCACGCAGAAGAATCGCTCCAGCTCAGGCACATGGGGCTCGCAGCAGCCGTGTTAAACTTTCAGTAGTCCTGTATGGCTCAAATTCAGCGCAGAAAAACTTACACAGCCTCGGTGGGCGGAGTGCGCGTCGGCAGCGATGCACCAATTGTGGTGCAATCCATGACCAACACCGACACCGCCGACATTGACGGCACCATCCGCCAGGTTGCAGCCCTGGCCCGCGCCGGTTCCGAACTGGTGCGCGTCACCGTCAACAACGATGCCGCCGCGGCCGCCGTGCCCCACATTGTGGACGGCCTCGACCGCCTGGGCATTCCGGTGCCCGATCATCGGCGACTTCCACTACAACGGCCACATCCTGCTGAAGAAATATCCCGCGTGCGCGCAGACGCTGGCCAAGTATCGCATCAACCCGGGCAATGTCTCGATTGGCAAGAAGGATGACGACAACTTCCGCACCATGATCGAAGTCGCCATCGCAAACAATAAGCCGGTGCGCATCGGCGTCAACTGGGGTTCGCTGGACCAGTCGCTGCTGACGCGCCTGATGGACGAGAACTCCAAGCTCGACGAGCCCAAGGACGCGCGCGACGTAACCATGGAGGCGATGGTCCTGAGCGCGCTGCGCTCGGCCGACCTCGCGGTCAGCTACGGCTTGCGCAAAGACCAGATCATTCTCAGCGCCAAGGTCAGCGGCGTGCAGGACCTGATCGACGTCTATCGCGAGCTGGGCCGCCGTTGCGAGTACCCGCTGCATCTGGGGCTCACCGAAGCCGGCATGGGCGCCAAAGGCATCGTCAGCAGCACGCGCCGCGCTGGCGGTGCTGATGCAGGAAGGCCTCGGCGATACGATTCGCGTGTCGCTAACGCCAGCGCCCAATGGCGACCGCACCGAAGAGGTCACGGTCGCGCAACAGATTCTGCAATCCATCGGCATCCGCAGCTTCACGCCGCAGGTCACTGCGTGTCCCGGGTTGCGGGCGCACCACCAGCACCTTCTTCCAGGAGATGGCCGAGCAGATCCAGAGCTACCTGCGCGAGCAGATGCCGGTCTGGAAGACGCGCTACTCCGGCGTGGAAGAGATGAAGCTCGCGGTCATGGGTTGCGTCGTCAACGGCCCGGGCGAATCCAAGCACTCCAATATCGGCATCTCGCTGCCGGGCACATTCGAGGAGCCGAAAGCCCCGGTATACGTTGACGGCCGCTTGATGCTCACGCTCAAGGGCGATCACATTGTCGAGGAGTTCATCAAGATCCTCGACGAATACGTGGACTCGCACTACGCCGCAAAAGAGCAGAAGCTGGTGGGTAATCAGTAGACTAGCTGTTGCGGGACTCGCTTTTCGCTTTCCGCTCTTCGCTTTCGCTCTTCGAGTCGAGAAACTCGTTTACTTCGTTTTCGCCTCTTCGCTCTCTCTGCGTACAATTCTGACGACTGCTTGAAATCCGTCCGCAAAAAATCGAACGTCGGCCAAAGCCCGTCTCCGCAGCCACGCTGAAGCTGCGCCTGCTGAAGAAGCTGAAGTGCACGCTGAAGTACGAAAAGCTGGCGTGGGACTCGGGAGCAAAGCTCGTCGCCGGGGTGGATGAAGTCGGCCGGGGATCGCTCTTTGGACCGGTGGTGGCGGCGGCGGTGATCCTCGACCCGAGCTATCGCATTCGCGGGCTGCGCGATTCCAAGCTGCTGGACCGCGGGACGCGCGAGAAGCTGGCGCCCCGCATTCGCGAACACGCGCTGGCTTGGGCGATTGCGGCGGTAGATGTCGCCACCATCGATCAGATCAACATCTATTGGGCCTCGAAGCGCGCCATGGAAGTGGCTGTCGCAAAGCTCACGCTTCCTCCCGACCACCTGCTGGTCGACGCCATGCGCATTAACTTCGAATGCGCGCAGACGCCCATCATCCACGGAGACGCACTCTCCGCCTCGATCGCCGCCGCTTCCATCATCGCCAAAGTCGAGCGCGACGCTATGATCACCGCCTGGGATCCAGTCTTCCCGGAGTATAGACTTGCCTCCAACAAGGGTTACAGCACGCCTCATCATCTGAAAACGCTGCGCGAGAAAGGCCCAAGCCCGCTGCACCGTTTGTCGTTCGCGCCCGTGTGGACGTCGTCGGCGCCGCAGGAGGTGCTGGAATTTATGCTGGAGGGGGAAGAAAGCAATTAGCAATCAGCGCCTGCGCATTAGAGCCGACCGCATCAGACTGTCGTGGGTTGCATTCTTGGCGCTCGTCTCTGTACACCCGTCAGCAGATTCGCGGCTTGCGATTAGGTGGATCTCTAGTTGCTAATTGCTAGCTGCTGGCTGCTAGTTGCTTAGCTGCTCCCCCTTGCAACAACTCGCGCTCTCGCGCATCCTATCCAACATGGCTAATACAGAGACGGCAGTTCTCGGCGGCGGTTGCTTCTGGTGCGTGGAAGCGACGTTTCAACAGTTGGAAGGTGTCCATTCGGTGGTGTCGGGCTACATGGGCGGCCGCGTCCCCAACCCAACTTACGAGCAGGTTTGCAGCGGACGCAGCGGCCACGTCGAAGTTGCGCAGATCACCTTCGACCCGGCCATCATCAGCTACGAAGACCTGCTGGAGGTATTCTTCACCGTCCACGACCCCACGACCCTGAATCGGCAGGGCAACGACGTCGGAGAACAGTATCGCTCGGTCATCTTCTATCGCGACGAAGAGCAGCGCAAAACCGCGCAGGCCGTAATTGATAGCCTCACCAAAGAGCACGCCTTTGCCAATCCCATCGTGACGGCAATTGAACCAGTTTCAACCTTCTACGCCGCCGAGAACTATCATCAGGATTATTTCAAGAACCATCCCTACCAGCCGTATTGCATGTTCGTGGTCTCGCCCAAGGTGAAGAAGATTCGCGAGAAGTTTGCAGCTAGGCTCAAAGCTGGGGTCTAGATGCCCAACCTATTCGGCATGCGTATGCCGCTCGGCCATGCCAAGATTTCGGACCGTGTCGTTCTCGAAGTCGAATTCGATTAGCACGGCCGGCTCGTTCCCCACCACCCATCCATCGTGTCCCGGATCGATCACCACCACTTGCGGAGCGCTGAACTCCACGATGCAGCCATCCGCGTACTCGATGTGAATCTGGCCAGAAGCGAGAAATCCGGCATGTGCGTGCATGCATAGCTCGGTGCCGGTGACGGGCTTCATGTCCTTTGACCAGCGAAATCCCGGCGGGTAAATGAGACGCTTTACGCGAGCCGCGCCAGCAGCGGCGATGTCGAGTTGTACGGTACCGACTTCGCGGTGCTGAGTTCCCTTCATAGGTGCAAGGAGAGGATTGGCATCACTCATGACGATTCCTCCAGAGTCTCTGCGCGGACTGTTAGATCGCTACAGCGCCCTCCGATGGACGAGAGAGTGCTTTCCGCGCGTTCCTGAGGATACCGCACCCCGTCACAGTCCGCAGAAACACCGCGAAGAAAAACGGACTCTTCACCAAAGTCGCCCGCGAGGAAGCTCTAGGCCGAGCCAAAACGGAGGTGCTGGGCGACGACGTCGATGGCCGGCTCGATAAGTTGGAGCTCGAGCAGAAAATCGACGCACTTTTGGACTAGATTAAGGCGAAAAGGTGCCTGAGTGCCTAGTTGGTTAGCCCCAGTTCGCCTAATGCTGGGCCCTGACAGAGGCTGTCGTCTCAGGTAATACCGTCCCACTGAGCCTGAAGGCTGCAGGTTTACCCGGACATGCAGCCCTTTGGAATCTGCTAGTTAGCCTGCCTATCCCACAGATCACCCACAAATCACCGCTAGATCACCCACAAATCACCGCTGGTGCATTGATGCTGCAAGCGAAGCGGCGCATTGTGCGCTCACGAGGGCGGGAATTGAGCAAATGCTTACCCGCGCGAAAAGGGGAACGCTTCCGGAGGTGGAACGACCATCCCGCCTCCGGAAGCGATGTGAGGTCCCAAACCACAACCCGGCGCCGTTCGCCTTCGACCGGTCGCCATAACCAATGACCACAAGGAGGTCAATATGAAAACCCAAATGATGTCTAACGGCTTTACCCCCGACAGCGAAACATCAGAATTCCACACCGGAAGAAAGACAACGAAACACGTAAGACTTGGAATTTCAGCCATGGCCCTTTGCTACCTGGCTATGGTCATCGGCAGTGTCGTGTTGCCTTGCGGAGCGGAAACCGTCACCAGCGGGACCGTCGGCGGCGCCGCAGCTGGATCTGTTGTCGTCGCTAACGGTGGGGGCTTTGGAGATTGGGCTGGTTCGCCCGAGAGCAACCCGAACCAAATCACAGTGACGGCAAACGCCCTCCCCGGCGGCGCCTTCTATGCAAACCTCAACTTTACCTCAGATGGCAATCCCTTGAGGGAGTACGGCATGACGTGGAACATGACAAACCACAGCCAGCAGGATTGGTACTCGATGCACTTCACAATCCAGTACGCGCCGTTAGGAGACTTTTCGGTGACCTTCGACGCGGGGGAAACCGGTCTGCAGGCGCCTCACGGCGTTTATGGCCTAGACAATTGGAGCAACACCAATATCGATTTCTCCGGCGGAGCTATCTCCGGAGCTGGCGGGCTGGCAACCTTCTACCTGCCGCTGGACGTTAACGGCCTGTGCTGTAGCGGTAACTTCATCGTCTTCGCGACTCCGGACTACAGCCCCTCCACTCCCGAGCCGAGCAGCTTGCTGCTGCTGGGTTCCGGGATCTTGGGCATTGGCGGATTGCTGCGAAAACGCTTCCTCGGATGACGTGAGTGCCACTCGATGGGACACCCCGTCCCGCTGAGGAGCAGCTTCGCGGTGAAGTTGCTCCTCACTTTTCACCCACCACCGCCACAACCTATGACCACAAGGAGGTCACCATGAAAACCCCGGGCTTTCAATTGAATGCGCCATCGATGAATCTTCAACCCGTAGTCAACCACCAACTTGAGTGCGGACGCCGCCAAGAGGTAGGTCAATGGCTCTGCCGATCGATCAGCATGATTCCCGGTTTGGCGCCGAGGAAAGCGTTCCGAAGCGAAGATACCGTTAACAGACAAGCAAGTTTCTTGGCGCTCAAGAAGAACGTTTTCGCTCTCGCCGTAGCCAGCCTGCTGGGTCTTGGTGTGCTGCCAAATGCCAGCGCCGGCTTGGTCAATGGCAGCTTCGAACAGCCGAACATCACGGGAAGCTGTGTAGGCGGTGGGAGTCCCCCGTGCTACGCACTGCTCGATGCCTCTCTCGTTCCCGGCTGGAAAACAACGGCCACCGACAATTTGATCGAAATCTGGCGCGGGGGTTTCAACGGTGTGACTGCTTACGACGGCGACCAGCATGCCGAATTGAACGCCACTCAGGTGTCGACGTTGTATCAGGACGTCTCTGGCATCGCGGCAGGCAGCATCGTCGGTTTTCAGTTTGCCCATCGCGGCCGCCTGGGCGTCGATACGATGGCGTTCACTTTGACAGACCTTGGTCCTGATGGGGTACTCGGTGGGGGAGACGACACAATCTTATTCACCCACCAATACAGTGACGGAAACACTGCCTGGGGGTTCTACACGGGCACTGGCATCGTGGCACTTGGTAACACCGTAGAGTTCTCTTTTCAATCCATCTCGGCGTTTGGTGGAGATCAAAGAATCGGTAACTTCCTTGACGACGCCAACTTTGGTGTTGGCGTCGGTTCCGGCACTACTCCCGAACCCAGCAGCCTGGCGCTGTTCGGTTCCGGGATCTTGGGCATTGGCGGATTGCTGCGAAAACGCTTCCTCGGATGACGTGAGTGCCACTCGATGGGACACCCCTGTCCCGGTGAGGAGCAGCTACGCGGTGAGTTGCTCCTCACTTTTCACCCACCACCGCCACAACCCATGACCACAAGGAGGTCACTATGAAAACGCAAAGCACCAAACAACTAACAGCGCGCGGTTGGTTCATGAAGGCACTGTCGGCAGCCGCCGTGATGCTTGTCATGGCATGCGCCATTACTCCGGCAGCGGCCGGCTCGTTTGACTTCAAAGACTGGGGCTGGTCCTTCAATAGTGGGACGTACACCTTTACCAACACCAGTAGTGCCGGCACCATTACGGGGTCGAGTAACTACTTTGCCTCTCAGCCGGGGACCTGGGGCATCCCCTACGCGATTACGACCCAGCCACCCTTCACCAGCGAATTTCAAATCAATGGGACAAGCGGACTGGGCCAGTCGATGACGTTCAATTTTTCCAGTGGCTACAACTGGGGAACTGGGGGTCAGATGATCCTCGGCAACATTCACGACTACTATGAATACACGCTCTCCGCATGGGACTTTAGCAACAACCCCATCAACGTCAATAACTGGAACATTCTGGCCGAATATCCCAGCAGCGCACCTGGCACTCAGGGGTACTTCTCTACCAGCAGTACTCAGCACTCCGCCGCTGGTAATTCGGAGAACTTCTTTGTGTACGACCCCTCGGTCGATGCAAATTTTGGCCAGGGAGGCGTGCTGCAAATTGCCGGTCTGCAAAACGTCGGAAAGATGCAACTCACGCTGACGAGCAGCAGTCTTGCCCCGAACGGGCAACAGGTGGACTTCATTCTCTTCAACGTGGGAACACCTACCACAACCCCCGAACCGGGAACTCTCGCTCTGCTGGGAACCGGCGTTCTCGGGCTGGCTGGCGTCGTCCGCAGAAAGTTGGCTGGATAGAGCCAAAACATTCCAACCTTTACGAGCTGCTGGGCAGCAGTCCTGTACAGGTATCACCACCAGCTAATTGAGGGGCACACAAAGCCTCGAGCGGCGGAGCAATTTTGGCCGCAATATAAATTGGCGACGATTAGCTCCGACCGTCGCCACAACGTATGACCAGCCGGGCTCTATTCGGTTCGGGAGTTCTGGGTTTCGCTTGCGCCCGCGTCGAAAACTGTCGCGATAGTAACTGTGATCGGAAAGCCGCTCTTCGGGGCGGCACTTTTTCTTGCTGGCGCGCGAGCTAAACCTAGGAGCGGCTGATTCGAGCCATTCGTTCTTCCCCACGAAAGTGGCAGCGACGCCGAAAAAAAACTGATCGCAAACAGAAAAAGCTGCCTCTTCTTCGGTCCCCTACGTGAACGGACCCCCTCGGCATGGCTGGTTTGCCACTTCCAAGAAGCTTTGTAATCTGCTGGTTAGGCGGCGCAATTCTCAGATCACCGATAAATCACCGTTAGATCACCCACAAATCACCGCTGGTGCATTGATGCAGCGAGCGAAGCGGCGCATTGTGCATTCACGAGGGCGGGAATTGAGCAAATGCTTACACGCTCTCAAAGGGGAAACGCTTCCGGAGGTGGGACACACCATCCCGCCTCCGGAAGCGAAATGGGGTCCCGAAACCACAACCCGGCGCCGCTCGACGTTCGACCGTCGCCACAACCCATGACCACAAGGAGGTCACCATGAAAACGCAAATCAGCAAACAGCACACCGACATAGTCGCAGTTCAACCCCTAACCACGGTCCACAAGGAGGATCGTATGAAAAAGCAGAAGTTCACCACCCAGAAACTGGCCATCTTCTTCGCGATGGCTGTCACCATGGCATTGTCGGCGTACGCTCAACAGCTGTCGCCGGAGGAGTTGCGGCTCCGGGACGAGTGGCGCGTCTCCATGGCGCAGGTTCCCTTACCCAAGAAGGGCTGTTTTCAGTCCGAATACCCCAGCACGGAATGGCGCGAGATTGGGTGTATTGCTGCGCCAAACCATCCCTTTATACCGAAGGCAGCGCCCCGGCCTCTGATTGTCGGTAACGGCAACGATATCTCGGCCCAGGCGCCAACCGGCCACATATCCACCGCGTACGGCACTTTCGATCCCGGCACCAACGTGACGAGTGAAAGTGGCCAGGTAGGTGGCGGAGGATCACCGGTTGCGAACGCGTATACGCTCCAACTCAACACGGACACGTTCTCGAGCAGCGCTTGCGCCGGCGCGGCAAACCCTTCGATTTGTCGCGGTTGGGAACAGTTCATTTACTAGAGCGACGGTAATACGCCCGCCTATAGCGGCGCCTTTATTCAGTACTGGCTTATCTATTACGACAAGTCCTTGCCCGGTAAGCTGGTTCAGTTACGTAGCGGGCGGCCATACCTACTGCTACAGGAACAGCACTCGGCGGCGCCCGTGCCGAACCAGCCAGTTATCAACTTCAACCTGGGACACTGTCCCCATGCTCTCCGGCGCAGTCACTGCGACGGGCGATTCTGTCACCATGACGGTGGACGCCTAGCGTCCCCACGATGTTTGCGGCTACCGGTGACAATTCTGTCCATGCGGCAGCCGGCTGGACGATCGCCGAATTCAACGTGTTCGGCGACGGCGGCGGCAGCCAGGCGAATTTCAACAGCGGAGCGCAAATCGTCATCAGGGACAGGATCGTCTATGGAGGCACAGCCCCACCGAACTGTGTGGCGGTTGGTTACACCGGCGAGACGAATAACCTCAACTTCCCGCTAAGCCCTCCTGCCCCATCCTCGCCGGGACCGGCTCTCCTCTTCACCGAGAACACCGGCTGGCGGCGCGAGCGCCAACTGCGCGGCCGCAACCAGTGTCGGCGATACCCATCTGTATACGGCCCTGGGCTTGCATTACGATTTCCAGGCATCGGGCGATTTCGTCGTGGCGCAAGTGGATTCCGAACTTCGTGGTTGAGGCGCGGCAAGTGTCGGGCGCGCCAACATGGCCGAACGCAGCAGTAAATCATGACATCGCGGCCCAGATGGGCCGAGACACGGTCGCCGTCTGCGGGCCGATGAATTCGGGGGTTCCGTACTCTTCGTCAATGGCCAGCCCATCGAACTGGAAGACGGCGATGTTTACTCCACACCCAACGGTGTCGATATCTGGCGAGTCGGCAACACGTACAACGCCACCGACCAGAGCGGTAATTCCGTGAACGCCGTAGTCAACGACTATTCCCCCAACTCCTGGATCAACCTCACCATCGGCCTGGGACACTGGCCGGCTAACCTCACTGGTCTTGTCGCCAATGCTAACCAAGACGTTAACCAGATCGCCTCGAGCGGGGGAGTTGTGCTGACGGCCCCATTTGCCTTCGGAGACTTCTATCACCTCTATGGCGACAGCTGGCGCGTTGGACGCACGAAGAGTCATCTGCTGTCGGTATGCGGGGAACAAACTGAGATCGGCAACCCTCTAATACCTTTCTACGCGAGTACAGCTCCCTCCGCAGCTGTATCAGCAAGTCGCGAGCTGTCTGCACGACAGCGGGTGTGACAGGCGATGCACTTCTCGATGCCTGCACACTGGACGTTGGGGTGATTGGTAACGATGCGGCGGCACAGTTCTTTGTCAACGCCCGTCAGCCCGTCGCAGTAGGAGACATCATCATCCTTCCCACCTCAGTAAAGTAGGGGGCTGGTTAGATAACCGTGTTGAACTCCTAGGCCGCCGGTGCCCCGTCCAGGCTGCTCTTGCTTGGGCGGGGATTTTCTTTGCCGAGACCCGAACTCAACCGCCCCCACGAGCAGCATCCGCGCTAAAATATCGCGATGGCGGACTCGCTTTATTTGAGCATCTGGTTTCCCAGCTTCCGCGAAGGGGAGATGATGCCGCGCACGGTGAGCGTCCTGCGGCAATTCCCTTTCTCGGCGGTGCGCGAGGGCATCACCTACTTGTCGGTGCATCCCGTGGCGTGGTCGGAGCCGACGGTGTTGGAGCGCCGCTTCACTCCTGGCATCTCGCCCGAGAAGCCGCCGAAATAGCCGGCGAATTTGTGCATGACGATTTTGCCTTTGTCTTCGAGGCGTTCTGGGACCTCTGGGTGCCGAACGAAGACGAGCATGGCGACACCTGGGTGCAGCGGCCGGTTGCGGTGCGCTTTCTGGTACACGGAGTTCAATTTGACGAAGGCATTTATAGCGAAGACGGGCATGTCGAGGTGGACTTCGGACTGGACACGTCCTTTGTGTACGAAGGGCTGAAGCTTTCGCCCTTCATCGAAAAGCATCTGCGAGCCAACATCGCCAAACTGGTGGCCTTCTCTGCTGCCGTCGAAAAGAATTGCGTGCTCAGTGGACGCGTGCTGTGGTCGGAGTCGGAGGAGAACCTGGCGCAGAAGTTGATCGCCAAATTGCAACAGACACAATAGGCAACGCGGGGCTGAAGGGGCACGGCTTCTCCCATGCCGTAAACTGCTTTCAATTAAGGTGGCTTTAGGCACTGAGGGCTCTTGATGCTGGCACAAAGTGCGAGCCTCCTCAGGGGCTGAAGCCCATGCCTCCACGCGCATGTTACGGCGCGGCTGAAGCCGCGCCCCTTCAAAGCTGAAGCTCTCATGATTATCCACCTGAAGCACCGCACTACCCGAGTCGCCGGACGCAACCCTCGATGATCGCTGCCTCTGGACCTCTGACACCCCTTCAGGGAAGCTCTGATTAAGTCTATTCCTTGAAGGGGACGGCCTTCAGGCCGTCCATAAATTGACTAAGGATGGGTATCCACTTGACTCAGGTGACCACAATAGGTAGTGTGGCGACCCATGGAAGAAATGGTGGAAGACTATCCCCGGACTCTGGCGGAACTCGAATCTCGATTTAGCAGCGAGCAAGCCTGCCGAGAGTATCTGTTCCGCCTGCGCTGGCCAGAAGGGTTTCGGTGTTCGCGCTGCGATGATGGCAAAGCTTGGCCGCTCCGATCGGGGCTCTGGCAGTGTTCGCGTTGCAGCTATCAGATATCGGTGACGGCAGGAACGATTTTCCAGGATACACGGACGCCGCTGACGGTCTGGTTTCGTGCCATGTGGTGGGTGACCAGCCAGAAGAACGGCGTCAGCGCCTTGGGCCTACAGCGAGTCTTGGGTCTGGGAAGCTACCAGACAGCCTGGGCGTGGCTGCACAAACTGCGGCGGGCTATGGTGAGGCCAGGACGGGAGCGACTCTCGGGGAAAGTCGAAGTGGATGAAACATATCTGGGTGGGTTGGAAGAGGGTGTTCGCGGTTGACAGACCGACAGCAAGGCGTTGATTGTGGTCGCAGCCCAGGAGGACGGCCAAGGGATCGGGCGAATTCGGATGCGGCGCATCCCAAACGTCTCGGCCCGAAGTCTGATTCCCTTCGTGGAAGAGTCCGTGGAACCCGGCCACGTGGTCCACACCGACGGCTGGTTGGGCTATGCTCCGTTACAGAGCCACGGGTACGTTCACAAGATCAGTTTTCTTCGGGGGAACAAGCAATCGCCTTCCGAGCTGTTGCCGCGAGTTCATCGGGTGGTGTCGCTCCTAAAGCGCTGGCTGCTGGGTACGCATCAGGGAGCGGTGAGCATTGAGCATCTGGATTACTACCTGGACGAGTTCACCTTCCGGTTCAACCGGCGCAAATCGCGGAGTCGCGGAAAGCTGTTTTTCCGACTGGTGCAGCAGGCTGTAGCGGCGGAGCCCACAACCTACCGATCGATCATCGAGTCCGCGAGGACGGGCTGGTCCCCAAACCACAACCTGTTGGGGGTACCTGAGTGAAGTGGATACCCATCATGACTAATATAATGCAGGGGCTTTAGCCCCTGCGGGTATTCGCTCTGACTTAATCAGACCTTCCTTAGCAGCCGGCATCGACTTCCCCCGCTACCAGCACTCTGCGCAACTGCAACACCGTCCACGCCAGCGCTGCGAGTCCCGCAGCCCAAATCGCCATCGTCACGTTGACCACCCAGCGCGGAGATTCTCCGACCCGGCGCAGCACGAAGGGCAGGAAGTTCCAAGTGTCGATGTGGACGTAGTCCCATGGGTCGTACGTCATCGAATCATTATTGAGGCCCCACGCCTGCATCTTTCCCAACGCAAACGCCACGATGTTCTTGAAACGCAGGAAGACAACGAACGTCGGGTGGCCGAGCGTGTCCTCCTGGTAGATTTCCAGCGGCAGCCAGAAGGCGAGCGACCCCAACTGGATCGCAGTGCTGAACGCAATCAGGGCGATTCCCGTCCACCAAACCAGCTTTCCCACCGACGCGCGCCATCGCATTAGCAGCGGCACCGAGATGAAGGCGGCCATCTCAACCGCCGTCGAGACATACCGGTCGCCCCAGGCGAAGTCGCCGCTCCATACCGTTATCGTGCGTAGAAGCTGATGTAGGCCAGAAGCAGGAGGAACGCCATGATCAGGTATGCTCGTACCTCTGGACCGAATCGCTTCCATGCGATCACCGCAAGAAGAATCGTGAGCACCAGCAGCGGGTCGAACAGGAAGATCGACTTCTCCGGCATAATCAATGGCCCGAGAAAGCCGACGTGGAACGGAACTTCCCAGGGATAGTTCGCGGGCAGCGATGGATTGAGCCGCCGCTGCTCCTGGCCGGCAATGGTAGCAATACGTAATGGTTGAAGAACAGGACATAAACAT
>CAVXQI010000009.1:0-74849 GCA_963763725.1 uncultured Acidobacteriaceae bacterium | reverse complement strand
TCAACCTCTTCGCCGCGCTCGGCCTTGGCGGCTGCGATGATCTTCTCCTGCTGCAGTGCCGGGACGAAGTCGTAGTGGTTCATTTCCATCGAGAAGCTGCCGCGCCCCTGGGTCATCGAGGTCAGGTCGGTGCCGTAGGTCAGCATCTCCGCCATGGGCACTTCGGCCTTGACCACAGTCTTACCGGCCTTGTTGTCCATGCCCTGGATGCGGCCGCGACGGCTGTTCAGATCGCCCATGATGGCGCCGGCAAACTCGTCCGGAATGGTGATCTCGACGTTCATGATGGGCTCCAGCAGCGTGGGCTTGGCTTGCTCCATAGCTTTGCGGAAGGCGATGCGGCCAGCGGTCTTGAACGACAATTCGTTGGAATCCACGTCGTGGTAGGAACCGTCGTAGAGAATGACCCGGAAATCCACCACTGGGAAACCAGCGAGAAAGCCGCGCTGTGCGGCCTCCACAATGCCCTTCTCGACGGCAGGGATGTAGTTCTTGGGAATTGCACCGCCGAAAATCTCGTTAACGAACTCGAAGTCGCCGCCGCGCGGCATGGGCTCCATCTTGATCTTGCAATCGCCAAATTGACCGTGTCCGCCGCTCTGTTTCTTGTGGCGACCCTGCACGTCGGCCTTGCCACGAATAGTTTCGCGATACGGAACCTTAGGAGCCTTGAGGTTCACTTCGGTGTGGTAACGGTTCTTGAGCTTTGAAACGACCACTTCGATGTGCTGCTGGCCGGTGCCCGCGATGAGGAACT
Source organism: uncultured Acidobacteriaceae bacterium (assembly GCA_963763725.1). GTDB lineage: Bacteria > Acidobacteriota > Terriglobia > Terriglobales > Acidobacteriaceae > Bog-257. The sequence goes on along the minus strand of CAVXQI010000009.1, from coordinate 74,092 downwards.
CCTTGGTCTGGGGGTCGCGGAAGAAGCGCAGCATGGCATCCTCTTCCATCAGCTTGTGAATGCCGTTACTCAACTTGTCTTCGTCAGCACGCGTCTTGGGCTCGATGGCGAAGGTAATTGCGGGCTCGGCGAACGCGACCTGGGGATACTGGATTGGAGCGCCCTTGTCGCCCAGGGTATCGCCGGTCAACGTGTCCTTCAATTTCGCAACTGCGCCAATGTCGCCGGCATGGAGTTCGTTCACCGGCACCGCGGTCTTGCCCTGCATGATCGAAAGGTGGGCAAACTTCTCAGAGCTGCCACGGCTGAAGTTCTGCAGGGAGGCGTCATTTTTAAGCACGCCAGAATAAATCTTGAAGAAGGAGATGCGTCCCGAGAACGGATCGCTGATGGTCTTGAACACGAATAACGAGAGCGGCTCAGAATCGCCGATCTTACGGATTGCGGGCTCCCCGTTATTGGCGGTGGCAGCGGCCTTGACTTCTCCGCGTTCAACTGCCGTCGGCATGTAGTCGACGATGAAGTCGAGTACCTCATCCGTGCCGATGTTGCCCAGACCGGAGGCGAAAAGAACCGGGAAGATCTTATCTTCACGAATCGCATTGTGGAGTCCGGCGATGATGTGCTCTTCGGCGATGGTGCCCTTGTCGAAGAACTCTTCCATCAAAGCATCGTCACCTTCGGCAACCAGCTCCACCAAGCGCTCGTGTGCCGCCTTGGCCTGCTCCTCCAGGTTGGCGGGAATCGGCCCGACCTTCGACTTGCCGTTTCCGCCCATCTCGTAGGTGTAAGCCTGCATCTTCACCAGGTCCACCACGCCGGTAAAACTCTTCTCGGACCCAATCGGCAATTGCACCGGCACCACTGTCCGTCCGAAGGCCGAAGTAAGCGATTCCATGACGCGGTTGAAGTCGGCCCGTTCCCGGTCCGTCCGAGTGCACACAATCACGCGCGGCAACGCGACCCTGTCGTAGTAATGCCAGATGCGTTCGGTCACCACTTCCACACCACTAACTGCGTCCACCACGACCAGGGCGGCTTCCACCGCAGGCATCACCATCTCGGCTTCATGGATGAACATGTTGAAACCGGGCGTGTCGATCAGATTGATCTTGGTCTTACCCCACTCAACGAAAGCGGTGGCGGCGGAAATCGACATGGTGCGCGAGATTTCCTCTTCGTCGTAATCGGTGACGGTAGTACCTTCATCGACCCGTCCGAAGCGCTGGGTGGCGCCGGCAGTGAACAGCATCGCCGATGCGAGGGAAGTTTTGCCCGAATGTGAGTGCCCGATCAGGGCGACGTTGCGGATATTTGCGCCTTCGTAATTCTTCACCTATGACTCCTTCGAACCAGCCGTAGCAACCCTATGAATAATTGCCCCTCCACCTGGCGCTCAGAGGCATTGTTTCCCCAGTAGCACATGATTTTCGTGCTTGTACGACCCCCGAGGTTGCCGGTGAGGCAAATAGGCGGGCCACCATGCCGGCCTGCACATGGTGTAACTGAATAAACTTAGAATCCTAGCACAACGAGGTCCCTGCTTCCACCTCCGCAGTCGCGTCGCTGTCGCGGTTGGGGATGGTGCTAAATTGCTGGACTTATCAATGCCAAGAGAACTTGTGCGGCAGCAAGTAGGTGAATCCGGCAAATGTTTCCCAGCGCGTGGATGTACTGGTTAGTCCTCGATTGAAGCCGCAATCCAGTACAAGATTTTTCCGCACGTCATAGTTCAGCGCCCACAAGTTGCCGACGGTATTGCTGCGTAGAAACGGCTGGGTGAAATGCCATATTTCCCCGGAAATTCCGAACTTCTTTCCCAGTGCATGTGACACCGAGAGCGTCTGCCCAAACTGGGCTCGACGCACCGCGCCGTTGACGACTTCGTTGAAGATATAGTTGGTGTCATAGTGGAAGCCTTTCACGTCCGCGCTCACAAGAAGCAGCGCTGAGTTCTGAAAGCTGCCGATGTCGAGGTCAGGTGCGTCTCCGCTGTAAGCGCGGCCGAAATAACTCATCGCAATCGTCGGCTTTGCGCCCTCCCCGTGATGAACAATCGCCTGGATCCCGAGGTCCACGTCTCCCGATCCATTGGGGGGTCCAGCGGCAGCATGAGAATGCGCAAACGGCTCTGCCTCAACCAACAATTCGATCCAGCGCGACACCGAAAACTTTATTACTTCATTGAGGCTCTGCTGCGAAGAGACCCCAGGTGAGTCCCACGCTGCTAGAACGCCGGTTTCAAACTGAAAATAGCCGACTGGAGTAAGGGTTGCGGGAGTGGACACGGTCGGGCGGGCGGGATTGGCTACCGGATCGTCCGAAGCCGCGCTTGCTGCGGGATCCTTGGACGGCTGTTGCTGGGCGGTAGCGCCAAGCGCGAGGGCCAGAAACAAGGCCATCGGCGTTAAGGACAGGCCCCGAATCATGGGTTTTCCGCCCAACGTTTATTTTGCCCTGACCAGAAGAACGGGCACGCTGATACTGTGCTGCACCCGGCTGGCGGTGGTGCCGAGAAATATGTCGGCCAGTAAACGGTGTCCATGGGTGCTCATCGCCACCAGATCGCAACGCTTCCGCTGGACCCATTTGACGATTTCGTTCGCCGGCTCGCCATAGGCCAATTCCGCATCTGCGGGAATGCCAAAGGATTGAAACTCCGACCGAACTTTCTCCAGATACGCTGTATCTTCCGATATCTCGGGGCTGACCGCGTCCGGGCCATAGGTTCTGGCTGCCCATCCGTCGGCCACATGCAGCAATACCAAGCGGCTCTGTGCAAGTTTCGCCAGTTGCTTGACGTGTTCGATAATCGCCCGGTCAGTCGGCGTGCCATCTAAGGTCACGAGAATAGTGTCGTACATAGTGGTACATCCTACGGCGCCCGCAACAGATTCGGATGCTGAACAAAGATGGTTAAGCACTCCTTTAGCAGTGCATGATAAGCAGCCCTTTTGAAACGCGCCTTAGCGCCTGAGGCAACGGTTCTCCTGTACCGCAGCGGCTAAAGCCGGTTTTCCATTAAGCTCCAATTTGCACCACTGAAGCGGTGCTCCACCCAAACTTTCGCGTGCTGAACTTGCTATCCACCCACTATGACCTGCCACGCCGCTTTAAGCGAGTCGGGCAAACCGTAGATGTCCATTACGGTAATCAGGATTGCACTGCCCCATCCAGTCATCAGCAGAAACCATCCGTTCTTCCATCTCCCCATTCGCTTGCCTGAACTCGTAAACTGCAGCAGCGGAAACATGGCGAACGGAAGCTGCAGCGCCAGCACCACCTGACTCAGGATCAGCAGATCGGTGACGCTACTTTCGCCGCGCAGGCCGATAACGAAGACTGCCGGCAGGATGGCCAGAGTGCGCGTGATGAGCCGCCGCACCCACGGTTTGATTCGCCAATGCATGAAGCCTTCCATCACGACTTGCCCGGCGAGCGTGCCGGTGATGGTGCTGCTCTGTCCGCTGGCCAGCAGCGCCACCGCAAACAGTGTGCTGGCAACCGCTGTCCCCAGCAAAGGCGCCAGCGTTAAATACGCGACCCGAATCCAATCGCTGTCAGGCTTGAACATCACCACTTGGCCGCCGGTCACGGTCACGCTTTCTTTCCCGAAGAACACCATGGCGGCCAGCACCAGGATCGCCGCATTGACGAAGAAGGCGATGGTCAGCGCTACAGTTGAGTCGATCGTATTGAACCGGACCGCGCGCCGCATGGACGGCTCGTCCTTCTGCAGCTTGCGGCTCTGCACCAGGGCGGAATGCAGGTAGAGGTTGTGCGGCATTACCGTCGCGCCGATCATACCAACGGCGACATACAACATACCCGCTTGACGAAGGTGCGGCGACACCAGCGCCCGTCCCATCTCCAGAAAGCTGGGCTGGGTCTGCGGTAGAACAAAAATCTCGATGAAGTAGCACACCCCGATGGTGGCTATGAGTAAGACGACGATAGCCTCAATAGTGCGCATCCCAAACCGCTGCAAGGCCAGCAGCAGCAGCACGTCCAAGCCGGTGATGAGGACCGCCCAGAGCAGTGGGATATGGAACAGCAAGTTGAGAGCTACCGCGCTCCCCAGCACTTCTGCCAGGTCGCAGGCGGCAATCGCCACTTCACTCATCAGCCAGTTTGGCCAGCGTGTCCATTTCGGATACCAATCGCGGCAGCATTGGGCAAGATCTTTTCCGGTCACCACGCCCAGTCGGGCGGAGATTACTTGCATGAAGATGGCCATCAGGCTGGCCAGACCGACCACCCACAAAAGCCCGTACTTAAACTGAGCACCGCCTTGCAGGTCGGTGCCCCAATTGCCTGGGTCCATGTAGCCAACGCTGACCAGAATCGCCGGCCCGACGAAGGCCCGCCACTGCTGCCAGAATCCCGCCTCATGGTGGGGCACGCCGACAGTGCTGTGCATCCCCTCCAATGACACGTGATTGTCGAGGGCGACGCCAGTTTCGTCTGGCTGCATATCTTGCGGGGTGCGCGGCACTTGGGGTTTCGTGTTCAAAAACTCACCCGAAGACAGGGAAGCGGCTGGCGGCTGCCACAGATGCCGCATCCCCAAAACTAGAGTATAGCGGCCCTGCTCCTCAATCTCGCGGCAAGCTAGCGGTTGGTTATTTTCGTTTTGCATCGGGACGACGGCGGTAATTCTGGCCGCTTTATGCAGCTCTGCACCGATGTCCCTTTCTTCGCCAGAGCATGCTAAGATGTCAACGCAAAAAATCGAGATCTAGCGATTGGTGCTTGGCAATGCTTACACCAGCCGCAAGGGTATGATGTCATGCGTGCACAGCAAATCAACCGCGTCAGCGGCAAAGTCATAATCGTCTTGTCTCTCATAGCATTGCTTGCGGTACTTAGTGGGTACTTTCAAGCGCCGCAACCGGATGAGGGCTCGGCGGCACATATCTTTCAGCTATCAATTGTTCTGCTGGTACCGATGATCTTACTTTTCCTCGCCACAGCAGACCGGAAGCGACCTTTTCGAAGCGCACGGCCGTTGGCATTTCCAGTCTCCGCTTTGGTTGTCGCGTTTGCAGCCCTGTATTACCTTGAGCACTACCGTTAAACCGCGACACAACCGTCGATCAACTTGAACCGGCCGCCCGGCAAGTTTGACATCGGACGCACCGCACCCCTACTCTTTCTTTTCGCTCCGCTATCCGTCTTAATAGATCGAAACGGCAGTCGCGGAGTCGTCCCTATGAAGGTCCTTGTCCTCGGTAGCGGTGGCCGCGAACACGCGGTCGTCTGGAAGCTGCGGCAGTCGCCGCGGATCAAGAAGCTGTACTGCGCTCCGGGGAACGGTGGTATTGCGAACGACGCCGAATGTGTCGCCGCGGATCTCAAGAGCCTGGACTCACTGGTACAACTTGCCGGCAGGCTCAACCCCGACGTCACCGTAGTCGGTCCTGAGCTGCCCCTGACGCTCGGCGTGGTGGACGAATTCCAGCGGCGCGGCTGGCCTATCTTCGGACCGACCAAGGCTGCGGCCCAATTGGAATCCAGCAAGAGCTTCGCCAAAGAATTCATGCAGCGCCACCACATCCCGACAGCGAAATACTCCGTCTGCACCAACAAGGAGGAAGTTCGCGAGGCCCTCAAGTTATTTCATGCTCCGATCGTCGTGAAGGCCGATGGTCTGGCGGCCGGCAAAGGCGTGGTCATCGCCCAGACCAAAGACGAAGCGCAGCGCACCGCCGAAGAGATGCTCAGCGGCAAGATGCTGGGCGAGGCCGGGTCGCGCGTGGTTCTGGAAGAGTGTCTGCAGGGCGAAGAGCTATCGTTCCTGGTGATGAGCGACGGGGAGCGGGTGGTTCCACTGGTGGCCGCGCAAGACCACAAACGCATCGCGGACGACGATCAGGGCGCAAATACGGGCGGCATGGGCGCCTACTCTACCGACCAGATGGTCGATGCCCAGATGCGCGACTGGTTGGTGACCCACATCGCGCGCCCGGTCATCGCCGGCATGAAGGCCGAAGGCACGGAGTACAAGGGCATCCTTTATTGCGGCATCATGATGACGGCGCGTGGTCCCATGGTGTTGGAGTTCAACTGCCGCTTCGGCGATCCGGAAACTCAGCCGATCATGATGCGCATGGAAAGCGACCTGCTGGAGGCGATTGAAGCGTCGATTGAAGGCCGGGTCAGCGAGGGCGACTTTCGCTGGACCCCCGATCCAGCGGTCTGCGTGGTTATGGCATCCGGCGGATATCCTGGTGCGTTTGAGGCGGGCAAGCTCATTAGCGGCTTGGACGAAGCTGAGCGTATTTACGGAGTGAAGGTTTTCCACGCCGGGACAAACCGGCGTGATGGCAAGTACTACACTTCCGGTGGCCGCGTGCTGGGCGTGACCGCGCGGGGGAAAGACCTGCCGGAGGCGGTGGAGCGAGCCTACGACGCGGTCATGAAGATTCGCTTCGAAGCTATGCACTACCGCAAGGACATCGCGGCACGGGGACTAAAACATTTGCGGGCGGGAAAATAAGATTTTGTTGAGGGATCCCGGACGGATCTGTGGCAGGCAAAGCTTTGAAGGGGCGCAGCTTTAGCTGCGGCGTTGGCAGTCCTTTATTTTTTGTCATCAGGAGCCGACTGCGAGGGATCCCCTTTTTAGACTTTTTCACGAGCCTCTTCATTCAGCCGCGCGGCAAACCAGTCCATCAAATCCCCGGCTCCGGCTCGTGAGAGAGCACGTTTTGCAGGGACTAAAAGCCCTGGTCTCTCAGTACGCCCGGTTCGGCACGACTAAATCACGGATTTTGAAGCTTATCGCATAGACTCCACTTGGATGATCATGCAAAAATGCACTTTCTTCCTGCTGCCTCTTGCATTGCTGATGCTCGCCGTCGGCGCCCTCGCTTTCCCCGCCCGGGCGCAGTTCAACGATTGCCATGCTTCGCAAGGCGAGCTGACGCTGTCGCGAATCGCGCAGAACTGGCAGTTTCTCGACGCGGTCGGACCGCACTCGGCATTGCTGGGGCGTGAGGACGGTAACTTCGAGGCTTGGATCTATCCCCTCAAGCTGTTGCGCGATTTCCACCTCACCTTTCATCTCGCCGGCCATGTAGTTCCTGCTGATAGCCTGCCCCGGACGGTCACCGTCCGGCCGGAGTCAACTTCCATCCGTTATGTATACGATTCGTTCTCCGTGTGCGAGACCTGGTTCGCGCCGCTGCACGATACCGGCGCAGTGGTCACTCTGCAACTCGAAAGCTCTGAGCCCGTGGCGATTGAGGCGTCTTTCACGCCCGACGTGGCATGGATGTGGCCCGCAGGCCTGGGAGCTGGTTACAGCGCTTGGGATTCCACTCTTGGGGTTTTCAGCTTTGGCGAAGAGGAGCATCGCTTTTACGCCGTAGCTGGATCACCGCAAGCTAGCGATCTTCACCAGGCTTACGCTACGAACTACTCGTCGGCGACAATCGACGCCTTTCAGTTTGGACCCGCAGTGAAAGGAGCGGCAACGTACCATTTTGTTTTGGCGGCGTCATTCAAGGGGAAAAAAGAGGCGACTGACCTCTATCAGAAGCTGCTCGGGCAGTATCGGCAACTGCAGCAGGAGGCGCGGGAGCATTACCAGCACTATCTTGAAACTACGGTATCGCTTTCTCTCCCTGACCGCGATTTGCAGACTGCCTACGACTGGTCGCGTATCAGCGAAGTGCAGGGACTCGTGGATGATCCGTTCGCGGGCGAAGGGTTGATCGCCGGCTATGATCTGTCGGGCTTCAATCACCGGCCCGGATTCAGTTGGTTCTTCGGGCGCGATTCGATGTGGACTGCGCTGGCGCTGGACTCGGTTGGCGATTTTCAAACCACGCGCACGGCGCTGGAATTTCTGGCCAAGTATCAAGGCGAAGACGGGCGAATTCCTCACGAAGTTCCCCAGACGGTCAGTCTCGTTCCCTGGTTCAAGCTGTATCCCTATGGCTTCGCTTCCGCCGATGCGACGCCCCTGTACATTATTGGCGCAGCCGATTACGTTCGCGCCAGCGGTGACCTGGCCTTCGCGCGCGTCAAGTGGGACAGCCTGTGGCGAGCGTATCAGTGGCTGCGTTCGACCTTTGGCGCAAATGGTTTCCCAAAGAACCAGGGCATCGGACATGGATGGATCGAGGGCGGCCCGCTATTGCCCGTCTCCTCAGAGTTGTACCAGGTGGGCGTCGCGATCCAGGCACAGCAATCGTTGGCTGACCTGGCGGGCTGGTTGCATAAACCGGAAGCCCAGTCGCTCGCGCAGGAATTGCCGGCGCTCAAGCGCCGAATGGAAGCTGCGTTCTGGTCTCCGGAGAAGAACATCTACGGTTACGCGCTCAACTCCGAGGGCAAGCGTATCGATCGGGCCAGCGTACTGGGAACGGTGCCCATGTGGTTTGGTTTGCTCGACCAGCAGCGTGGGCAGCAATTCCTGAGCGAACTGGCGGCGCCGCGTCACCAGGCCGACTGGGGAATGCGCATCATTGCGGAAGACGACCCCATGTACGACCCTACCGGTTACCACTTTGGAAGTGTTTGGCCGCTGTTTACCGGATGGGCTTCGGTTGCCGAGTACGGCTACCATCGAGCGTTGCCCGCGTACGCTAATCTTCGCGCCAACGCGCAGCTGGTCTTCGATGGCTCGCCCGGACGCGCTACCGAGGTGCTCTCCGGCCGTTATTACACGCCGGTCGCTACCAGCAGTTCGCACCAGATTTGGTCGTCGGCAATGATTGTGAGCCCTCTGCTGCGCGGCATGATGGGGCTCACGGTCGACGCGCTGAATTCCAGTGTCCGGTTCGAACCGCATGTCCCGGCATACTGGACGGATTTCGCGATCCGTAAGGTTCCGATGGGAGCCACATCTGACAGTTCATCAACCACTCTGACGCTGTCGTACCACCGCAGCCCCGGGGAGATTACGCTGCAGGTCACGCGACAGGGCAGTCAGCGCGTTCAGCTTGAGTTCCTGCCGTCGTTCAGCCCGCGCACCCGCGTTCTGAGTGCCCAAATCGACGGGAAACCCGCTAGTTTCAAGGCAGTGGATCCCAACCAGGCCGACCAGCACATCGTGATGCTCGTTCCAATAACGGGTGACCGCACGGCTATTCGTGTACGACTGCAGGGCTACTTCGGGATTGCCTATCCGTATGTCGCGCCCGCGATGGGTGCTGTCACGTCGAACCTCAAGTTCGTCTCCGAACATTGGAACGCTGGGCATGACCGACTCGAGTTGCAAGTTGCCGGCCTAGCGGGAGCACAATACCGGGTGCCTCTGACCGGCGATCTTACCGGAGTGACGGTGACCGGCGCAGAACTGTCGGAAAACCTGCTTCGGATCGGGTTTCTGCCCGGACCGTCGGACGTATTCTCTGCCAAAACAGTGGTCCTGCAATTTCCCAAGGCATTGGGTCGCTGAAGCTACCTCAACGCCAGTCACGTCTAAGGGTGGAGATGCTCCCCCGCCCTTTTGGTAGTCCTGCCACGACTAGTATAAAAAAATCGGCCTCTAGTTCATTTTTATTATTGACAATCCATCACAAACTTCTTGACAGGAACACTGGGGACTATTAACTTCTCTTCACACCGGGTTGTGACGGCGGTCACCTCGCGGTGTGACTGGGTTTCTGGTTCGGTTTCTGAGCGAAGGAAACGAAACGATAATGAGTATCTGCCACAAGAACGCAGATGCCGTAAACTCAGGGAGTCCCTTCCTTTGCCAGTCCTCTTTTTTTCTCTCTGATTCCAATCGCTCGACTAGCACCAATGTGAAACCGCTGACGCAGGCATTTCAGGCCAGATCGAAGGTCGGCACCGCGTACAGCGGGATCAAGTCGTGGGGGGCAAAATGAAGAAGCGGTGTGTTTGGTTTGCAGTGACCATCCTGGTTCTTTGCCTGGTTCCGGCGATGTCCTTCGGGCAGGCGGTATTCGGCAGCATCTTCGGCACGGTTACCGACCCGCAGGGCGCGGCGATCCAGAATGCGACGGTCACAGTGACCGACGTCGCAAGGGAACGTCCGATACCGCAACTACCAATGATTCGGGAAACTACTCCGTTACCCACTTGATTCCTGACATTTACTCGGTCAAGGTTGAGGCGCAGGGTTTTCAGACCTTCGAGCAGAAGAGCGTCACCGTAAACGCCGATGCCTCCCAGCGCGTGGACGCTCAGGTGCAGATTGGTTCCACGTCCCAGACCACGGTGGTCACAGCCGAAGCCCCTCAGCTGCAGACCGACCGCGCTGACGTTGGCGTTACCTACAACGAGAGGTACGTCGAGGATCTGCCGATCTTGAATCGCAACTTCACGACCTTTGAGTTGCTCTCCCCCGGCACGCAAAAGCTGGCGGGTTGGAGCCATGCGGCGACCGAGAACCCGCAGGGCGGCCAGCAGATTATGGTGCAAGGCCAGCACTTCAGCGGCACCGGATTCCAGTTGGACGGCACCGACAATCAGGACCCGATTCTCGGCATCATCGTCATCAATCCGAACCTCGACGCAATCACCGAGACCTCAGTCGGCTCGCAGAATTACGATGCCGAGATGGGTAAAGCGATCGCCGGTCTGGTGACCGCGCAGACCAAGTCGGGCACCAACGAATTGCACGGCAGCGGCTTCTGGTTCCGGCGCACCGACGCCAACCTGGCTCGCGACCCCTTCAACCAATACGCTGCGAATCCCGTTACCGGCAGGTTCATTCCTTCCGACAAGTGGAACCAATACGGCGGTACCATCGGCGGGCCGATCATCAAGAACAAGCTGTTTTTCTTTGGCGATTACCAAGGCACCAAGGAGACCACTGGTGTCACCAACACCTTAACGGTGCCTACGCGCGACTGTGCTCAGCACTTGTACCGCAACTACGGGCATGTGCAACCTGAGCCAGTACTTGAACCCCGCAGATTAACGGCGGCGGCCAGGTATACCTATCCTAATGTGAACAATGCGAAGGGAACCACCAGTAGTGTTGCAGTTCCCGGCAACCTCATTCCGGTGGCGCTGCTGTCGCCCCAAGCTGTGAATGTGCTGAAGCTATTCCCCGCGCCAACCAATGGCAACCTTCTCAACAACTACATCGCTTCTGGCAACGGCGCATACAAGCAGAACGCCTTCGACACTCGTATTGACTACGACCTGAACCAAAACAACACGATTTTTGGCCGCTTCAGTCTGGCCTACTACAGCCTGTCGGGCAATCCTTCGCTTGGGCAACTCGGTGGCGTCGGCTTTGGCCCGGGTCCGGGTCTCGCAGGCAGTTCTAACGTCCACAATTACAGTTTGTCGTCGGGTTGGACCCACACCTTCAGCCCCTCGCTCTTGATGGACGTTCGCTTCGGGTGGTTCCAGTACAACCCGCAAACCGCGTTCTGGGACCAGGGTCAGAATCCGATGACTGGGTTTGGCGCACCCGGACTCAACATGGGCAACTACGCGACCTCTGGTTTGTCGTACTTTAATTTGGGCGGCAATGGCCAAACCGGCAACCAGACCATCTCGGATTTTGGCAATGGTCTAGGCGTCCAGCGCTGCAACTGTCCCTTGACGGAGAAGGAAAACCAGTATCAGTGGGTTGCGAACATTACCAAGATACATGGCAACCACGCCTTTAAGTTTGGCGGTGACTTCCGCTATGCCACCAACCTGCGCGTCCCCAGCGACCAGAACCGGGCTGGCGAAATGACCTTCGCGCAGAACGGAACTTCCGACGGCGGCGTGGGCGGACTCACGCTGGCCACCTTCCTGTTTGGCGATGTTACCCACTTTGACCGTTACGCCAGCAGCAGCCTGACCGCCTCCGAGCATCAGTACCGCTTCTTCGTGTACGGCCAGGACACCTGGCGTGTCACCCCGAAGCTGACGCTCAACTATGGACTGCGTTGGGAGCTTTACACCCCGGAGGCAGTCAATGCCAAAGGGAACGGCGGTTTTGCCAACATCGTTAACGGCTTTATCCGCGTCGCCGGGTATGGACCTTTTGGTCTGAACGGCAATATCCGAATGACCTGCATGCCTTTGCGCCGCGCTTTGGCATTGCCTACCAGCTCTATGACAAGACCGTCATCCGCGCAGGATTCGGCATGAGTTATGACATGGGCGTGTTCGGATCGAACTTCGGCCACACTGTCACGCAAAACTTGCCGGTATTAATCTCGCAGCAGGTCAATGCCAGCACTTTCAACGGCAACACCAATTGCCGACACTTATGCTCCGGCATTCGACCTCGGACCTGGCGGGTACACTCAGCACTCTGCCAGTCGGAACCGGGCGCGCCCGCTCCGGTGTTTCCAGCTATTCCGGCGAATGGCGTTCTGCCGCTTGCAGGGTCCCACCGGGCAGGTTGCGCCCCGGGTTCGCCCGCTCAGCCAAGTCTGTGCCATACGTTTACGCCTACAACCTCACCGTTCAGCAGCAGCTCAACAACTCAACCAACCTGACTCTCTCTTACGTCGGCAACATGGGCAGGCACGGCTTTGTGGGTGATGGTCCTACCTACAACGTCAACCAGCCCTTCGCCAATGGCGTTCCGCCCACTGCAAGGCAAGTTTACCTATCCCGGATATACCGATCCGGTGACGGGCGGAGTGCTGACCTGCTGCACTCAGGACATCGGCAACTATTTCGGTAACAACGCCAACTCCAGCTACAACGCCTTGCAGGCCCTGCTCGAGAAGCGGTTCTACGCAACGGTCTGCAGTTCATCACGCACTTCACCTGGTCCCACGCTTTGGGCTATGGTGGCGACTAATGGAACCGGCAATGCCTACTTTGCCAACGTTCCCCGGATTGCGTATGGCAATTACGACCAGAACCGCCCTTTGGTTTGGGTGTTCAAGTGGTGTCTACGAGCTTGCCGTTCGGTAAGGGCAAAACAGTTCGCCAGCAATGCGAGAGGTGCGTTGAACTGCATCATCGGCGGCTGGCAGCTGACCAACACGACCAACTGGAGCAGCGGCCTGCCATGGACGCCTACTCTGAGTAACTGTGGTTCTGAGGTCAACTCGGAATCGCCGTGCCGACCAGATGTGGGACTCGGTCAATTCAATATTGGAACCCAAGGTTTTGACCCGGTTAACCACGTGGTTCGCTACTTCACGCCAACCACGGTGGGCGGCAACATGGCTCGATCCTGGTGCAGGACAGATCGGCAACGCTCGGCTTTGATTCGCTGTACGGGCCGAGGATTTTCACCGACGACATGCGGCATCGCCAAGAACTTCCAGCTTACCGAGCGGTTCGGTTCCAGTTCCGGATGGACGCGTTCAACATCTTCAATCATCCGGCCTTGAACTTCTCCAACACCCAAGAGGGCGGCGGAACTTGCGTGGCCTCAGGTCCCACAACCGGTACCTGCGGCGCTAACAATGGCACGATCCAGGACATCGCGTTTGGAACCACGATGCGTCAGCTGCAGTTCGGCTTGCACCTGTTCTTCTAGGCGCGGATTGAGTAGCAGGTCGCAGGAGAGGGTCTTCGGGCTCTCTCCTTTTTTTCGCCGTACTACCAAGCGGTGCAATCTGCCACCTACGGGACGTTCACTAACCCATTGCGAATGGCAAAGACGACCAGCTCCGCCGTCTTATGTATGCCCAACGCGTCCATGATATTGGCGCGATGTACGGCGACGGTGTTGGCACTCAGGTTGAGCTGGCTGGCGATCTCTTTGTTCGACTTGCCATCGACAATCAGTTGCAGGATTTCCAACTCGCGGACTGGTCAGCCCGGTTTCACGCTCGCCCTTGAGTGTGGCCAGGCGGTCGATCTGAGCATCGAGAACGACTTCCCCTGCCGCCACTCGCCGGATCGCGGTTACCAGTTCCAGATCGACAGCGTTCTTCAGCACGTAGCCACGCGCTCCTGCTTCCAGCGCCTGGCGCACCCAGGTATTCTCGGAGTGCATGCTAAGCATGAGCACTGCGACATTCTTATTTTCTTCGAGGATGCGCCGGGTCGCGATCAGCCCGTTGACTCCCGGCAATGCACAATCCATGACGACCACATCGGGACGCAAGCGTTTTCGCCAGTTGCACGGCTTCTTCTCCATCGCTGGCCTCGCCCTGCACGACGATGTCGGATTCGTCCTCCAGAAGCCTGCGGAAGCCACGGCGGACCAGCGCATGATCGTCAACCAGCAATACCGCAATCTTTTCAGCCATGCCATCCTCAGTCATTGGAATCGATGCCATCTCTGTGGGACCCACAACCGCACCAGAGTGCCACCGCCGGTGAGTTGCACAAACTCGATCGCGCCGCCCACCAGCTCGGCGCGCTCCCGCATTGCGACCAGACCGATACCCTTTCGTCCGTTGGGACGGAAGCCACTGCCGTGGTCTTCCACTTCCAGCCCCAATCGGTCGGGCTTAAACTGCAGACGAACCCAAGCTTCCTTGGTTCCGGAATGGCGAGCAACGTTGTTCAGAGCTTCCTGCAGCACGCGATAAATATGAATGCCCGCACTGCTTTCAACCGGAAACGGCGTTCCCACCTTGTCATAGTGTATGACGATTCCGTTCTGCCGCTCCACCATCGGCAGATACCAGTCGATGGTGCTGTCCAATCCGGCCTCTTCGAGAGTGACGGGGTGCAGCGCCTGTGACAGGCTGCGCACCTTGTCGAGGGCCGACTGTGCAACCTCCGATACCTCCTGCAAATCGGTACGCAGAGGCGACCCTTGGGGAACCAGTTTACCGGCCCGTCGCAACATGGACCCAACGGCCGTCAGGATTTGCCCGAACTCGTCGTGCAGTTCGCGCGAGATGTGAAGCAACGTCGACTCCTGCGTGGCGATCAGCTTCTGCGCCAGTTCGCTGCGCTGCTCAGAGAGGTGCGATATCTGGCGAAAAGCCGGCGGTTCAAACGGATCAGGTAGACGCTGGTGAGCACGATCGCGATCAGCGTGGCAAGCAGAAACAAATAAACCTGGCGCTGCACGCGATCATAGATCCGCCCGATTCGCTCACCCGCCTGTTGTTCGTTTTCGTTGTTGGCCACCAGCAGCCGCGCCACGGCCGTGCTGAGGGCCGCAACTCGGGGTTGCAACGAATCGCGGATTTCGGCCCTCGCCGCCGCCTCCTTGCCTTCGCTTGCCAGGGCGAAGGTACGGTCGGACGCAACCCAGAACTGCGCCAGAGAGTTCTCCAGGTATTGCCGCTGCTCCGGAGTACGCTGCGCCACCGACAGGTTCTCCTCCAGCCGCAGCGCATCGTTCAAGTCTCCCTGGATGCGCCGAAATTGCCCGGACCACGCCTTCAAGGGATAAGGCTGAGTGGTATCGAGCATGTCGCGCATGCCCAGGCCAAGAGAGTTGAGGTCGTTCTGGATGCGCAGCAGTTGCAGGGAGTCTCTTCGGTTGCGGTCGATGACGTCGCGCTGCAACTTTCGCAGGCCGGAAAGTTGATAGGTGATGTACGCCGTGTAGGCCACCACCGCGGCCAGCGTAATCACCAGGCCCAGCAGCAGAGCAACGGTCGGAGATCGCTTTCGATCTTAGGCGCTGGGCCACGCCCAGAGGATACAACGCGAGGGCCGCGAGTGGAAAAGTAGAGCAGCGCTTTAGCTGGATTATTCATGAGGTCGCCACGGTTTGAAGGGGCGCACCTTTAAGTGCGCCGTAAGTTAGTGCTCTTTCCTTTTTCATCTCCACCGGGCTTCAGAGCATGTGTGAGAACTGGTTCTGAGTTGGAACGGTGGAACGGTTACGCAAGAACCCAGCGCCGTAGGTCCCGAAGAGTTTAGCCCAGCACGGAGCCGCAGGCGGAGTGCTGGCTAGAGTGGAAAATAGATCCGAGTCCGCCTCTCTATGCCGTCTGTGCGATCGGAGGAACAACGAATCCGAATTCGCGGTCGACGACCGACGCCACCGCCAGCGCAACCTCATCTTCGAACGGACGGGCCACGACTCTGGACGCCGATCGGCAATCCCTCGGGCGACCGCCCAACCGGCACCACGGCTGCCGGGCGCCGCCAGCAGATTAAACCACTGCGTGTAACGCATCACGTCGAGATACTCGACTTCCTGCCCATCCACCTTCCACTTGCGCTCGCCGTGACGAAAGGCGGGAATCGAACATACCGGACAGAGCAGAACCGGATATTCCTGCATCTGTTGCAGCAGCTTGCCGCGAATCACGTCGCACTCAGCCCAGGCGTTCAACAGTTCGTCAGCCGTTAGCGGTGGCTCGGCATGGGCGATTTCCAGGAACCCCCGCAGCACCGGGCTTAAGTCCGATTCGTGGCCCTTAACGAGCGAGTCCACGAACATCGCGCCGCAGCGGACAAAGAATGTCCACCAGAGTTTTCGCGCTTGCTCCAACCCATTAGGCCGAAATGGACGCACCTCGAAGCCTTGCTTCTGCAGCGCTCGCACTGCTGCTTGTACGGCTTGCCTCGTCTCGGGCGTGATCGGTAATCAGACCGTCATCTTCGAAATAACCAACTCGCAGCGCTTTCACATCGGCGCTGATATCTGACGTTGTGGGATAGGCGGGCTGACCGGATCGATCGGGTCCTGTCCGGAGAGCACCTGAAACAGCAGCGCCACGTCGTCCATGGTGCGGGCCATCGGTCCAATGGCGCCCAGAATCGAGAACGGGCCCACGCATGCCGGCAGGTGGCCAGCTCCCGGGATTCGGCCTGGCGTGGGTTTCAACGAGCAGATACCGGTGAAGTGCGCGGGCTCGCGAACCGAACCTCCACTGTCGCTGCCGAGGCCGCCGCACGATAATCCTGCGGCGATGGCGGCCGACTCGCCGCCGCTCGATCCGCCGGGCGTGTAGTCGAGGTTCCACGGATTGTTAGTGCGGCCGTAGAGATGGTTGTCGGTCTCGTACGCCATCAGAAATTCCGGACTGTTGGTGATACCAAGAATGGTCGCACCGGCATTTCGCAGCCGCGACACCACAGTCGCGTCCTCCGTGGGCACATTGCCACGGTTGATCAGGCTGCCGATTTCGCAGCGATGACCGGCAACAGAAATCGACCCTTTCACCGTGACGGGCAATCCGAACAGCGGGCCACGCGGCGCTTTCGAACGCTCCGCCGCGCGCGCCTGTTCACGCACGCGCTCAGGATCAAAATCCACCAGCGCATTCAGACGAGGATTGAGCCGCTCGATCTGCGCGATGTATTCGTTGGCAAGTTCCAGAGGCGAGATTTTCGATTCTCGAAGCAGAGCCAGCAGCTCAACCGCAGATTGCTGCGTGACCGGCTTCATCGCACTGCCTTGCGATTGTGGGTCGCGGCTTTCGAGGCTGCAGGCAGCTGCGCTTTTCCGTATGGCCGCTGCTGCACAATACCAGTGCCTTCGCGCACCGTGATCGTCTGTCCCGCCGCTACCTTCGACAGGTGGTCCACTTGGCCGCTGGGCCAGCGCAACTCGATCTCGTCCGCCTGTTGGCGCTTTCCCAGTCCGAATGTGAGCACCAGTTCACTCGCCGAAAGATAGCCGGAGCCGCTGCGCAGGGTGAGCGACTGTTTTTCGCCACCGGCATTCACGGTTACGACGGTGCCGATGCCGTCACGATTCGACCGCGTTCCCGCCAGCTTGATTCGGAGGCTATGGTTGGTTACGCCCTCGTTGCGAAACAGCACGGCAGGGCCTCCATTGGTCGTCATCAACATGTCGAGGTCGCCATCGTTATCGATGTCCGCATACGCCGCTGACCGTCCTACGCGCGGAACGCCAAGATCAGGACCGACTGAGTTGGTGGTCTCCACAAACTTGCCGCCGCCTTGATTGTGAAACAGGTGGGGAGACTGCGCGTACTTCACGCGCTTTTGAATGCGCTCGATTCCGTTCTCGATATGACCATTGGCGACGAAGATGTCCAACCATCCGTCGAGATCGTAGTCGAAGAAGAAGCAAGCGAAACCCAGCGTGAGCAGGCTATTGCGGCCGACCTCCGAATGCGGCGCCTCGTCGACAAACAGACCGTTTCCCTCATTGTGGTACAAGGCCATCATCTGGTTGGAAAAGTTTCCGATGATGATGCTCGGCCTTCCCGAGCGATCGTAATCCGCCGCGTCGACCCCCATGCCAGCGCGGGCCACACCATCTTCGCTGAAAGCGATTCCCGCGGAGACCGCGGACTCCGTGAACGTTCCTTTGCCGGTATTGATGTAGAGCTTGTTCGGCTGGGTGTCGTTCGCCACCACCAAGTCAGGCCACCCGTCCCCGTTGGCGTCGAGTACTGCCAGGCCGAGCGACTTGGAGGTGTTGTCGAGCAGCCCGGCCTTGGCTGTAGCATCCTCGAATTTGCCGTTGCCGAGGTTGTGCCACAGGCGAAGCGACGCGCCCTTGTACGACTCGGGCGTGCAGTACGACTTGGTGGTGCCATCGAGGGTGCAGTAGATATCGCTTTGCGGAGTCCATTGCACGTAGTTGGCGACCACCAGGTCGAGCTTGCCATCGCGGTCGTAATCCACCCAAGCCGCGCTGGTGCTGAACTCATTAGGACCCCACAGGCCCGCGGCCTTCGTTACATCGGTAAACGTACCGTTGCCGTTGTTGTGAAACAGATGGCTCTGACCCAGAGCGGAAATGAAGATATCGTCGAAGCCATCGTTGTCGTAATCTCCAACCGCGACGCCGAGCCCGTACATACTGACGGCGAGTCCCGCCTTTGCCGTCACATCGGTAAACGTGCCGTTGCGATTGTTGTGGTATAGCTTCAGCGTCGATGGCCGGCCGGAGCCAGACCAGTCCTCGCCGTTTACCAGGAGAATGTCGGGATATCCGTCATTGTCGTAGTCGATGAAGGCGCATCCCGGTCCCATGGTTTCGGGCAGCCACTTTTTCCCGGTGGCGCCGTTGTTGTGCACGAAGTTGATGCCGGCCTGCCTGGTGATGTCGCGAAAGCGTACTTGTGCGCTCGCGGTGCAGATGAACGCAGCGCAAACGAGCAGCAGAAGCAGAAAGAAAACGACTCGTCTCATGTAGGTCATGGTGCGGTTCATTGGCCCTGGTTCTCGTAATGCGTGGCAGCCGCGACCGGATGTGCAGGAGCCAGCGGCGCCGAAACATGTTCGTGGATCGATTGCCGTTCGTTGTTGTCTTCAGGATGCAGGCGGCGATATGGGCCGGTAATGGTTTGCGCGGACTCGTCGGCCTTGAAGCGCAGGTACCGCTTCTGATATTCGTCCGCCTGCTGGAGATTACCCACTCCCCGGTAGCAAAGCATCATGTTGTAGTTCGCCTGCAGGTCTTCGGGATCGACGGCCAGGGCCTCGCGCAATTGCACCATGGCGTCGCTGTATTTGTGTTGCAGGAAAAGAATGCGGCCCATCTCGTTACGCACGACGCGGTCCTTGGGATACTGCGTTGCCGCCTTCTGCAGATGCTGCAGAGCGCCGTCGTAATCGCCATCGGTTCGCAGTACGCGTGCATAGAAAAAATTAGTACGCGCTAGGTCCGGGTTCAGAGAGAGTGCGCGCTGCAACACCACGCGAGCGCGCTCCATGTCGCCTTCCTGCACGGCGACGCGCCCTAGGTTCACCCAGCCATCAGGATTCGACGGCTCGGCCTCGGTGACATGCAGGAATGCCGCGGCCGCACCCTTCAGATCGCCCTGCAAGAATAACCCAATGCCATAGTCGTTCCAGCGCTGCCACTCGGCTTTCTCAGTACTCACTCGCGGAGGCTCAGCCGGTGCGCCTTTGCGAAGGACACGCAGCTCGACCGAATCCTCGGCGAGAGCGATAATCGGCAAGTCGGGAATTGCCTTCACCTCGCCGGAAACTGTCGAAGTGTCGCCATCGAATGTGAAATTGCGATCGTCGTACGATGGCGTGGTTTGCGGACTAGTGGCATCCTGCCGGGATTCTCCGGCGTAGCTGAAATGCGTATTCCACCAGGAAAACTTGCGATAGCACATGCGCGCGGTGAGCGTAATCTTGTTGCCCGCGTTTGCCGGAATCTTCAGGCGGTAATGGATGGTATCGGCGGCGCCCGGCGGAATGAGGTGAACATATACCACCGCGCGCGTCGCCCATGCATTGCGTTTGTTGATGGCATTGCCGTGCTCGTCCACCTGGAGCGAGCGATAGAAGTGCGCCCCCGGATCGACCGGGCCTTTCCCATCGTCGGCCACGCCGCCGCTCCAGAAAATCGTCTGCCCCTTGTCGTCCACTCCTTTCAATTCCACCCACGTGTCGAAGGCATCGACGGTGCCGCCCGGGAAGAAGTGTCCGACCTTGCGGGTGCGCACCACGACATCGACGCGGACACTATCGCCACGGCGAACGGCTGGATTCGACCTCGTTCAGCGGAGCCGTTACCGGCGACTGCTGATCCGCTGGCCTCGCCCAGGGTTGGCATCTCAGCTTCTTCGCCGACCGCGAAGGTTGTCTGCAGCTCGGGATGGGGTGCGGACGTACTCTTCTTCGGCGCCGCCGTCGAGAGCGCGAAGATGTCAATCGAAACCACTCCGCTCTTCAGGAAGTTCTGCTCCAAATCCATCTGTCGCTGGTCTTGATTGGCAAACGGCAGCGCCGTGTTCGCGGCGGGAAACGCATGCGAGTGCACCTTGCCGGCGATGTTGCCGAGGTCATGCGAATCCGTGAGAGGCATGTGGCAGTCCTGGCAGCCTTGCGGCTTTGGCGGATAGTAAAACGAGCGCGCGCCTAATCCCGATATGCCGCTCGCCTGCCAGTTGTCGTACTCGTTGAATCCGCGGAACCAGCGATAGTTGTTCACCGGCACGTCGAGGTGCACCTTGTGGCACGACGAGCAGAACTCCGGCGTCTGCGCCCGCATGAATGGCTTGAGGAACACGCGGCGATGCGGCTCGGGATTGAGTTTCACGCTGAAATCGTGCAGCCAGCGAATCACCGGATTCTTGCTGGCGGCAAGTTCGTGCAGCTCGGGATAGTCGAGCACAAAGTCGCCCTGGCCCATGGTGCTCTTCACCTTGACGATGGAGTGGCACATCATGCAGCCAAGCCCCGCCTGGGTCTCGGGACGGTCCATGATCTGCTTGATGGGCGTGTCCATCATGCCGCTGTAGAGCACCGCGGGATCGTGACAGCCGCCGCACCAGCGCGAAGGGTGCGTCCCCTCGACGTCCTGCATGTACTCGATACTCTTGCGGTACCACTGATTGTTGAACGAAGAAAAATGATGTGCCGAGCTCTGCCACTGCTTGTAAATGTCCTGATGGCAGCGCTCGCAGGCGTCGGACTCCATGAAGTATTTGCCGGGAATGTTGCGATTTCCCGCGACCTGAGCGGAGCTGGGGAAGAATGGCCCTTGCGCTCCGTCGCCTTCGCCGTTCATGGACAGCGGCGCTGCGGGAGGATTCTTGATGGCGAAGCGCTTGCTCCACGAGCCGCGCGCATAAACCGCGCCAATGGAGACGACGACGGCAATGGCCACCACGCCTGCGGTCATTTCCCACATGTTGCGCGCCGGAATCTGGCGATGACTCAAAAACCACGCAGCCAGCAGGATCACGGCAATCGGCGCTCACAGCAATGTGGGCGTACATCAAATTCCAGTGAGAACGTGAGGTGCCGGTGTAGATGAGCGCCAGACCGAGGACCGCTCCGCCGGCAAGAACCAGCGTCCCCAGCTTTACCAGCACCGAACCGCGCAGCGCGTCCCGCAGCAGAAACAAGCCGGCGACGCAGAACCCTACTCCGAGCCCGGCGTGAAAGAGCACGGCAGCGACGTAGAATAGGTTAGGCGCCGGCCACGCATAGAGGTAGATGGCGGAAATGGTTAGTGCGGCGATCGCGAGTTGGCCAAAGCGCTTCATTACCGTTGTTCATTGAACGCTGTCGGCTCACTTCCACCGGTTGCAATTGGTTGTGTCTGTTGAGGAGTTAGCGGTTCGGGATCGATGGTCCGCGGTCCGTAGTGGAAGGTGTATCCCTTTGCGCTGGCTGATCCTCGCTGATACCGATCATTACAATCGAGACGGTAGGCGGTCGCTTCGCCGTCATTGGGGTAGTGCTGTGCTGGCGGGTAGGGATACGCCGTCATGGCATGAAACGGCATGTCGGCGACGGTAAACGGAGTGGCTTCGTAGAAGTCCATGTCCTTCACGAATCCATTCGCGTAGAAGAAATAATCGCGCGTCCATCCAGCGGTAAGTGGTGGCAGGGACGCGGCACTGAACTCCGCGTCGATGTCCTCGCCGGTGCCGAAGATCACAAAGCGATCGTCGACATCCCGCAGCAGGGAAGTGACATCTCCGAAGGCGGTGTAACTGCCGCGAAATTGCGAGAAGGGGCCAGTGGTGCTGGCTTGATCGTAGTAATACGTGAGATCACCGGGGATCGCGCCCTCCTCTTGCCGGGGATAACCGCGGAAGGCCAGGGTCGCCGACGCCAGCGGCAGTTCGGATGTCCGGATGCGGTTAGGCTGCTCCGGTCCGTTGTCGACCAATATCTGGTCCCAGTAGATCTGCAGATTTGTGGTGATGCGAATCTTTCGTGTCCCGGGCGGTAGTTTGCCTGTGAGGTCGACGGTGATGGTCCGCGGCAAACCGGCGGGAAATCCCATGTCATCGACTACGCGCTTCCAGGTGCCGTCCGCCATCTGCGCCTCGACGGACGGCGAAATCGGTTGCAGGCCCGCCTGCCATGCGGAGTACATCGAGCTTGCGCTGAAGTACTCGATGAACCCGTGCAGGAAGAGCCGCAGCGGATTCTGCGGCGTCCATTCGCCCAAATCGAGCGTCAGGGAATGCATGTTCGCGAAGCCCGCGAAGGATAGATTGGTGAAGTCGTGAACGTACTCGTGATCGCGAGCGCTCAACAGCTCGAGAACGTCGCGGCCGTGGTCGTCCCACGCTCCCGCGGGCGCATGTGGTCTTGATGTCAGCACGGGAGCGCCCGAGGCAAACGGCGGATCATCGAGGAAGCGCTCGTCGGGATAAACGTCGGTCCCCCTCGGATGATCGATGGCGACCAAGCGAAGCTGGTCGATGAAGTTGACCTCTTCCATGGGCTCGCCGAAGCGCACGCTGAAATAGCCATTACGCGCCTCGAGCTTCGAGCCATCCACCTTGATCCACTCATCGGGATCAGCCGTGTTCTTTGCCGTCGGCGAAATCCAATGGCCCACCACTCCAGCGCCGATTACGTCCGAGATAAATTCGTACTTGTGCCCATTCCACACGAACAGGGTGGGACATGAGCTGCCGCGCCGATCGATCTCGGTAAAGGTCACGGATTTGTTGGCGGCAACCTCGATTTCGTCCTGCAGCACCCCGGTTGGCCAAAGCATTCGTACAATGTCGGCATGATCGGCGCTGCCCAGGCCGACAAGGATTTCAGGAGCGCCTTGGCTCGCATAACCAGCGGCGCCTGGAACTTCAAACTTCTGCCAAAGGGTACCTGCGAAGACTTCGACCTTCGTCCCCAATCCGGTTTTGTTGTCGGCCAACCCTTTGAAGTCGATGCGCAGGGCATGATTGCGATTGCCGCCTTCATTGCGCAGGATGACGGGATCGGCGCCAAGTTGCGACACTACAAGATCAGAATCGTCGTCGCCATCGACGTCGGCTGCGATCACCGAGCGCGGCTGAACCAGCTTGATCTTGTCCAGCCCGAGTTTGGCGCTGACATCCTCGAAGCCCTGATCGCCAGTGTTGCGCAGCACGCGCAGCTCGGGACCACGCGGAGTGTCCAGTACTACAGCGAGATCAATCCAGCCATCGTTATCGAAATCAATCGCGGTTACGCCCCAGCCGCGTGTCGCATCGCTTGTGAGCAGCGGCACGCGCTCGAAATGCTTGCCGTCCACATTGCGCCACAGCGAGACGCCCGGTGCCCCAGCGTGAGTCAGAGCAACATCCATCCAGCCATCTTTATTGAAGTCGAAGACATAAACGCCAATGGTCGGAGGAAGTCCGGCAACGTCATACAACGGTGAAGCTCTGAAGTGACCCTCACGCGGGTTGAGGTAAAGCGTCGGCGCACCCTCTGAACCGGCAACCAGGAGATCGATGGCACGATCGTTGTTGATGTCGGAGAGTGTGACGCTGGCGGTTGCGCCTTCGCCACCCAGGCCTGTCTCGGTTGTCCAGTTGGTGAACGTCCCGTTGCCATTATTTCGCCAAAGCACATTACTGCTCGACGCCGCCTGTCCCGCAACCGCTTGGCCGGTAACGAATAGATCGAGATCGCCGTCATGATCGTAATCAACAAACGTCAGGCCCGCTGGACGGTTCACCGGCGCAATGCCGGCTGCCTTGGTTACATCCGCGAACTTGCCGCCCCCGAGGTTGCGAAACAAGAGCACCCGGTCGCTGAGCGCCATAGCGAGATCGTTCCGGCCATCATTGTCGAAGTCGCCCACCGCGCACGAGATGCCGGTGCCGCTGGCGTCAAGACCCGTCTGCTTGGGCGGAAGCTCGCTCCATTTGCCATCTGCAGCTTCGTGATATACACGGACCGCATGTTCCCCATCTCCCATCACCACTAAATCGAAACGGCCGCCGCCGGTCACATCCAACATGCAGATGCCGCCACCTGCTTTGCCGCTGGGCGCTCCGGGCGACGCAGGAGTCGCCCGGCCCATAGGCTGGGCGACGAACGTCACCGGCATCATCGGGCCGACTTTCGGCTCCTGGGTGACCACATCCTGCGCGGTCGAGTAGCGGCCTTGTTCGCCATAGGTGAGGGTCATGGGCGCGGAGAGATTGGTCTTGGTCAAGTGCTCGAAGGTCTGCAGATGCTCCCGCGCAGCGTCAACATTCCCGGAGCGCTGGAGTGCGCGTGCCAGACCAAACTGAGCCGACGCATGCAACGGTTGCAGACGCAGCACAGTTTCAAACTCGGCAATAGCTTTGGAGTATTCCTGCAGCTGGGAATACATGGCGCCCAGGAAATAATGCGTGTCGGGATCGTTGGGATCAATCTTGAGGACGCGCTGAAATGCGTCGATGGCGTCGGCGGGCTTGCCTTGACTGCGCCGCAGCAAACCGAGGTTGTACCAGACGCGCGGGTTGGAGGGTTCCTCTGCAGCTGCCTTGTTGAGCGCAGCCTCGGCTTCGGGCAGTCGCTGCAGATTCAGCAGGGCGATGCCTTTGTTCAGCTCCGCCGCTGTCATGCCCGGATCGGCTTTTAGCGCCTGATCGAACTCCTCAACCGCTTTGTCCATGCGCTGCTGGTTCATATAAGCGACGCCCAGGTTGTTCAGCTTGGCAGCATTGCCAGTTGGCTTATCGCTTGGCCATGCGCTCATCGCAATCAAACCAACCAGCAAGGTTGGTACAAGGCAGCGCAGGGCTCCAGACATTTAGAAAGTCTCCTCAGTTTTGCGACGGAGATGCGACCAACAATAAAGTTGAAGACCCGCGTTGTCCGGCTCAATCCCCAGGCCGAACCGCGTTTTTCAAGGCTCACATTCCCGATAAGGAACCCACATTCGCGACAACCCTATCTCCTTGAAAGGGCAAGCGCAATAATCCAAAAACACTATCGGGAGTGAGCCAGCAAGTAGTGCTTCTTCCGCTAAGGCGTCATTCGGCCCAAGGCTAGATAATTTTGTGGTGGAATGCCAAAGGCGTCAGCCACGCGGTTGAAGAAGGCAAACATCGCGATGATGTAAACCGCCTCGGAGATCTGGTCCTCTGTCCAACCGTGATTACGCAAGGTCATCACATCTTCGGTGGTTGATCGGTACGCGGCCTGGGTGATCAACTCCGCGTACTGCATCAGCGCGTGCTCTGCTGGGGTCAGATTGGCGTCGTCGATCCTGCCCTCCAGAATCGCGGCGACGCACTGTTCATTGGCTCCCTGAACACGCAGGAAGTAGGCATGGCTGTCCAGTCAATAGGGACAGCGGTTGAGGTAGGAAACATAACTGGCGATCATCTCTTTGTGGCGACGGCAAAGATGGCCCTCGGAGAAATGGATGGTGTTGGAAAACTCTACGACTTGGCGCAAGAAATCTGGACGCGACCCGAAGCACTTGATAATTCCCGGCACTTGTTGCCGGCCGGAACCGGCGCGCCAATAATCGTAGGCGGCAGCGGTATCCCCGGTCGCTTCGGCGTCTTCGATGATACGAATCTTTTGTGGGGTTGGCGGTTGAGGGATTTTCGGGTCCCCGAAGCCGTTATTGGTTTTGTCCATCGCGTGTCATTCCTGTCATCCATTAGGTTGAGTCGTTACGGCTTCAGCCCTATGAAGGCCTGCATCGCCTGCCTAGGCTGGTCTAGATTGCTGAAACGCAAATTAGTGGAAATGATCTCTCTCCTCACCATCCCTCCGGCGCCTTCCTTAGTGTGTCGGCGGTTTCAACCGCGGATCCAGCTCCGACGCTTTCTGAAATTCCTGCGCAGCTTCCTTGGCGTCCCCTTTGCGCAATAAGGCAATCGCCAACTGATGATGCGCTAGTGCATAGCTGGGAGCCAGCTGAATGGCGTTGCGGAATTGCGATATCGCCCCCTCGAGATCTCCCGCGTTCAGCAAACGGTTGCCGGAGTTGGTGGCGAAGGTCGCGGCTTGCTGGCTGGTCTTTTCTTTGCTCAGCTGCGCACCAATGCGACTTTCGGTCTCTGCCCCCGCGGCATCGCCCATTTGCCGCAACACGGCGGCGAGCGTGGTGTGCGCTCCCATGAAATTGGGTTGCAGTTGTATGGCCTCGCGCAACGCCTGCGCCGCCTGGGATAACTTGTCCATCTGCTTCAGCACCGTACCCAGCGTGTAGTACGCTTCCGCATAGTCGGGTTTGACCTGAACGGCGTGTTGTAATTGTTCAGCGGCCGCAGGAAAATCCCCTTTCTGCCAAAGCGTGACACCCAAACTGTAGTAAGCGTCAACCAGTTGTGGATCCAACTGAATGGCTTGTTGGAATTCAGCAATCGCGCCCGGCAGATTGTCTTTCAGCTTCAGCGCAAGCGCCAGATTATAATGCAGCGACGCATTGCCGGGAGCCAGCTTGATGGCTTCCTGCAACTGCTCGGCTGCGGCATCGAAGTCGGACTGCTGCAACAGGGTGACAGCCAGATTTCCCCGGAAGGCCGCGTCATCGGGTCGCAGCTGAAGCGCGTGCTGAAATTCCTTCACCGCGGCTGGTCCTTCGCCATGTTGCATCAACGCCAGCCCAAGATTGTTGTAAGCCTCGGGATCGTTTGGCGTGAGCACAACCACCTTTCTGAACGCCGCAGCAGCGCTTTCCGGATCGCCAGAACGCTGCAACAACAAGCCCAGCCGCGTTTGCAGCGGAACCATGTTGGGCACAAGCTGCGCCGCTTGTTGATAGGCTTGGAGCGCGCCCCCAGCATCGTGCTTGGCTTCGAGTGCGGTACCCAGATAATAGAAGGCAACTCCGTCCTGGGGATTCGCTTGGGTCGCTTGCGTAAGTAGCGGAACGGCGCCATCGACATCGCCCGATCGCAAAAGCGTCACACCGGAATGAAACAGCGCCGGCTGGTAATGCGGGTCAAATGATAACGCATTGCGAAACTCTTTTTCTGCCTCGTCGAATTGCGATTTCTGTGCCAGCAACACTCCCATATCGTCGTGCAATTCCGGTCGATCAGGAGCCAGGGCAAGTCCTTGCTTAATCTCGGCCACTGCATCATCGGTTTTTCCTTGCAGGCTGAAGAGTCGAGCCATTTGGCGATGCACCTCCGGCTCTTGCGGAGCGAGCTTGAGCGCCTCGTTAAGCTCGGCGGCGGCCTCGTCAAGCGAGCCCTTGGCCTCCAAAGCTTTCGCCAGTTCGACGTGAGGCAGCGCCGCATCGGGCGCCAAGCGGGTCACGGTTCGGAAGTGCGCTATCGCACCGTCAATATCGCCCTGCCGCAGCATCACTTCTGCCAGCGCATTTTGAAACTCGGCATGGTTCGGACTCAGCTTGACCGCCTGCTCAAAAGCCGAACGCGCCGCCGTCAGGTTGTCATCTTGCAAGGCGCTTACGCCACGCTTGTAGGCATTTGCCGCAAGCATGCTGCCCGAGCCGGCCTTGGTTTGCGCCGGCGCCCCGAGCGTGGTTCCGAGAATTACAAGCATCAGGAGACCGCAGGAAATAACATCATCAAGACGCTTTGCCGCAACGGGTAGAAACACAGTTCAACCAAGTTACTTCGTCCAAGCGCTTTCATTCAAGCAGGGACGCGGCTTGTAGTGTCTTGCATTCTTGCGCCAAACGGCTTATTCTAACTAGCCAGGAGGCCAAGATGACATCCGCAGCTATCGCCGAAATTCTGGGAGGCAGGAAAGTTCTGGGACGTTCCGTTAAGAGTTTCGCCGAACTTGGAGAACTGGTCCGCCAAGGACTGCCCTCCGGGTCTCTTATCGTGCTGGGCGCCAAACTGGACCTGAAGAATGCAGCGCTTTCCAAGAAGCTTGGCATCCCGCAAAGGACTTTAACCCGTCGTCTCAGCCGACATTCGCGACTGACCGCCGCCGAGTCGGACCGCACGGTTCGACTGGCCCGGGTCTATGCCACGGCGATCGAGATGATCGGCAACGTCGAAAAGGCCGCGCAGTGGCTTCGCACTCCCAACCGTGCGTTGGGAGGTGCAATTCCCATCGATCAGTTGGATACCGACCTGGGTGCCAAAGAAGTGGAAAACCTCCTGGGGCGCATTGCCTATGGTGTCTATAGCTGATGCGGCTTTGGAGGATTTACCGGCGAATCCACGCCGTCGGCGCTTGGTCCGGCGAAGGCGCTCGCCTCTATGGAGGCCGCTGGAACAGCCCGGGGGTAAAAATGGTTTACACCTCTTCCTCGCTGGCCTTGGCTGCGGTGGAGACCTTTGTGCATCTCGAACCGAATCTCCAGCCCGACGATCTGGTCTCGATTTCAGTCGAACTTCCCAACCATCTCGCAACCGAACGTCTGACCCTCAAGTCGCTTCCTCGCAACTGGTTTGCGCGCCGCGATGAATCCCTGCGTCTCTTCGGAGACCAGTGGATCCGCGCAGCCATGACGGTAGGCCTGCACGTGCCGTCGGCCGCGATCCGCGGCGAATGGAATGTATTGTTGAACCCCTCGCATTCAGACTTTCGTAGGATCAGCGTCCATGAGCCGGAACTGTTCAAGTTTGATCTTAGAATGTTTCGCTAGTGCCGGGCCTGCATGGTTGACGCCATGCCCAAACACCGCTGTGCTTTTTCCTCGAGGTTGCTGCGACTAGAATTCCAACCTATGCGCACGAAAAGTCTCCTGCGCCGTGTGGCGCCATTGTTCCTCGTAGGCTCGACGCTGCTGTTTGCAGCGAGTTGGAAGCTACCCTTCGGAGCGTGGCACCGAGTCTCGGAAAATCCCATCCTGTCCCCACAAGGCAACGGCTGGGAGTCGGCCGGAACCTTCAATCCCGCGGTCGTGATGCATGACGGCAAATACGTCATGCTTTATCGCGCGCAAGACAAGCAAGGCACATCGCGACTGGGCTATGCGGAAAGCACCGACGGTGTCCACTTCAAGCGGCGTCCTCAGCCGGTGCTAGGACCGGAAACCGACTATGAAAAAGATGGCGGCGTCGAAGATCCGCGTCTGGTAAAGATGGACGATACCTACTATCTGACCTATACCGGCTACAACAAGAAAGATGCGCAGCTGTGTCTGGCCACTTCGCGGGACTTGGTGCATTGGGACCGCAAAGGCGTGATCCTGCCTGCCTATAAAGGTAACTGGAACGTGAAGTGGACCAAGTCGGGCGCGATCATCCCGGAAAAGATTGCCGGCAAGTACTGGATGTATTTCCTGGGCACAGCCCCCGACAACACCGATCAGATGGGACTTGCCTCCTCAGCCGATCTGCTTCACTGGACGGAGGAAACCAAGACTCCGGTACTGCCCCGCCGTCCGGGCGCGTTTGATTCGCGCGTGGTGGAGCCGGGCCCCGCCCCCATGCTCACATCCGATGGTATCGCCCTCATCTACAACGGAGCCGACGACAAACTGGTTTATCGCACAGGCGTAGTGGTGTTCGACCGCAAAGACCCTCGGAAGGTTCTTTACCGCAGTGAGCATCCAATCTTCGCTCCGGAGCTGACATGGGAGAAAGTCGGCCAGGTGCCGGATGTCGTCTTTGTCGAGGGCATGGCGCGCCAAGGCAACCGATACCTCTTCTACTACGGAGGAGCCGACAAGTACGTTGGGGTCGCGGAGGCGGAAGTCGGCAACTAGCAATTAGCTATTCGCAGTTGTCCCATGAGTCCACAAGGAGAGGGTCGTCTCCACAGGCCGCGGAAGGACTTTGAATCTGTATCATGGCACGGCTTTCAGGAGTCTGGAACAGGTGCGCCAAATCAGCCCCGCAGGGGCGAAAGAGTCAAACCAAGAATGAAGCGCAGGCGGAGTGCTGGGTAGAGTGGAAGGTTAATCCCGAGTCCTCTAGGGACGGCAGATGTTCTCAACACGGACTCTTTCAGCCGTGCCGCGAAAAAATTCATGGTTTTAGAACGTATGTGAGAACTGGTTGCGAGTTGGCACGGTGGAACGGTTGCGCAAGAATCCAGCGCCGTAGGCGCGGAAGATTTTAGCCCAGCACGGAGCGCAGGCGGATGCTGGGTAGAATGGGAAATGGATCTCGAGTCCCGTAGGGACGGCAGATGTTCTCACACACCCGCAAGAGTTTCGCCTTTACACCCGTTGCTACGCGCAGGATCGCTTCGCATTGTGCTCAATATTGGCAGCGCATCACACGATCGAGATTTTTCTCATGTCACACCTCAAATTGGTCCTCATTTTTCTGCTCGCAGTTGCAGCCAACGGCACGATCCGATTACACGCCCAGGCCGCAACATCTATGGACAGCACCGCGCAATCCAACAAATCGCCTGAATCGGTCTTCGCCGAAGCACGCCGTCTCACCGAACAAGGCAAGTACGACGACGCCATCGCGCTCCTGCAGGAACTTGCCGCCCGCACTCCGCCGCCGCCCAAGCTTTCGCACGAGTTAGGAACCGCTTACTACAAGAAGAGCGATTACCTGAAAGCGGCTGAGTACCTGAAGCAGGCGCTGGCGGAGAATCCCAAGGACGACGAAGCCGTTCAGTTGCTAGGCCTGTCGTACTATCTCGCGGGGCGGCCAGGCGAGGCGATTCCCTACCTGGAGAAGGTGCAGACATGGTATCCGCGCGCCAACGTGGACGCGTCCTACATCCTAGGCATTTGCTACATCCAGTCGAAGAACTATTCGCAGGCGCGCGTGGCCTTCGCCAGAATGTTCGACGTTAAGCCCGACTCGGCGGCGAGTTATCTCTTCACCGCGCGTATGCTCTTCCGCCAGGAATTCGATCCGGTCGCGGAAGAGTACGCGCAGAAGGCGGTCGCGCTTGATCCCAAACTTCCGACTGGCACATTTCCTGCTCGGCGAGCTTCATCTCTACAAGTCGAGAATTCCGGAGGCGATCACCGACCTTCAGCAGGAACTTGCGATCAATCCCGGCTACGCCGCGGCGTATTACAAGCTTGCGGACGCCTACTCGCGGGTGCAGAAGTACGATGACGCCGAGCGGCTGCTGCAACGCTCGATTTGGCTGGACGCAACTTCGACTGGACCGTACATCCTGATGGGCAAAGTCCTGGAGAAGAAGGGCGAGGCAGCGCTTGCCGTTCGAACTTTGCAACGCGCAGTGGCTATGGACCCGAACAATCCGATCTCGCACCATCTGCTGGGGCAGAGTTATCGCGATCTGGGCAAAACCGAAGATGCTGATCGCGAACTGAAGCTGGCCGAACAGCTCCAGCAAAAGCAGGACGCGAGCCAGTAAACCAAGGGTCGTTATAGCACTTAAGTGACGAAATGTAAATTTGCGCGTATTAGGCCTCTATAGGGCCTAGGGGCGTGCCTGCCTGAGAGATGACTTTCCCGCGCTTATCATTCAGCCGCTAAAGTCGATTTTAGGCTCATTTTCTGCCCTGAAACGGTAATAGCTATTTCTTGACAGAAGTTAATGATTAGTCTAGACTTCCTCTTGTGTAGATCGCAAGAGGCTGACATGAAAGAGTTTAGTCCAAAGACACTCCAAGAGACAATCCAGTTCTTCACGACTTCGACAACTGCCGTCTGTTTATGGCCGCGCTGCGCTGGCCGGACGGCAAGGTGCGCTGCCCGCGTTGCGACTCCGACAAAGTGGCCTATCTGCCAAAGGCCCGCGTGTACTGGTGCAAGGGCAATCATCCAAGCAGAAGTTTTCGCTCAAGGTGGGCACGGTGTTCGAGGATAGCCCGATTGCCCTTGAGAAGTGGCTTCCCGCCGTCTGGATGCTCGTAAACGACAAGAATGGCATTTCAGCTGGGAACTGCATCGCGCTTTGGGGGTGACGCAGAAAACCGCATGGTTCATGCTGCATCGGATTCGCGCTGCGCTGAAGAGCTGGCGGATTCGGTACAAGCTGGGCGGGCCGGACGGCGGGCCGGTCGAAGTGGATGAGACTTTCATCGGCGGTAAGAGCAGATCATGCACGCCAGTGAAGAAGCAGCGCTCCGAGAACGGGAGGCCAGACATACGGCAAGACTGCCGTGATGGGATTCCTTGACCGCGAACTGCGCCAAGTCCGCGCCAAGATCGTTCCCAACATGAAGCGCGAGACCTTACAGAACGAAGTTCTGCATCGAAGTGGAGCACGGCTCCCAGGTGTTCACCGATGAGCGCCTAGGCTTACGAGAATCTTGCATGAGCGTTTCGTGCATGAGGTTGTGAATCAGGCCGAGACGCTATGTGCGCGGGCAGGTTCACGTCAATGGGTTGGAGAACTTCTGGAGTTGCTTCAAGCGTACCCTGAAAGGAACCTACGTTGCTGTGGAGCCGTTCCACTTGAGCGGTACGCAGATGAGCAGATATTCCGCTTCGAGAATCGCTCCACCAAAGACAATCCGCTGAATGATTCAGATCGCTTCGTGTTCGCCCTCTCCAAGATCGTCGGCAAGCGGCTGACTTACTCAGAGCTGACGGGGAAGGAGGGAGAGGCGAGTTTCTAATCCTTATCGCCGGAAGCGTGGCCGGAAGCCGAAGTCTTAGGTTTAGGGCCGCGTTTCGGCTTCCCCGCATTCGCTGCTTTCTCCTCCGCCAGCACTCGGTTTACGTCGGATTTCGACGCTCGCAATATGGCGCGCATCGCGTTCTCGAAATTCGTGTACTCCGCCGTCCGCTTGGGATTAGACTTCATGCGCCCATCATAACGCCATTCGTCGCAAACGAGAAACCAAACGTCTCAGGAGAGGAAAAAATGAAAACGATCTTGAATGATATTGTGGATGTGCTCCAGAATCTGTCTGTAAGCCTCGATTCCCTCGAAGAGGCCTTAATCCGTAGAGATCAACTGAAGATTGGAGAGATTCGGCGCCTTGAGTCCGAATCACGAATCAATTGTTGCTCAACGCTTAAATGATCTGAGGCTTGCGGTTGCTGCCCTTCCTGATTAGCTTGATATATTTTCACTTCCTGCGGAGAGGTCTTTCCTAAATGTTCGTCACTTGGTTGTTTCAGTTCCTCATCTTCATTGCCATCTGCGGCGTTGGCAAAGCCGTGCTGGAGGTCGCAAAAGCGATTGTCAGCCTTGAGAATTGCATTCGGGAAACTACGAAAGCGTAGATTAGTTGGTTGCATTTTAGTTATGCTCCATGCGATGATTTCGCGGAGCGCAACCCGCTCTCCTGATTGAGCGTCAGGGTTTCAAAAAAAACCTTCCGAACGGATTCGCTCTCCAGCCTGGCAGCGTCCGTGTTTCCGCCTTAGCCGAAGTGTACCACGTCGGCGGAAAGGTGGAAATGCTGACCTCATCGTATGATTCCGTAAGTCCTCTCAAAGCTCTCCCGTACACTGATGACACTCCAGAGCATCACCCGACCAACTTCTTCAAGTTTGGACAGTCGGGGAGCCTCATCGATGACTATCTCAAATGTAAACTGGCCGTGCACATTCATCTTTTTGCCCGGCACCCAACCTGCGATCTTAAATCGCGCGATCTCTGTGTCGTGTTCGAGAACATGCTCCCCGACCTGAAAATCACAAGACTCGACGCTCATTCCCGACACTCGTTCAAAGGCGAGATTGCCCTTACTGATGGCCGTTCCAGCCAAGTGCAATCTTCGATGGCGATCGATTTTGGCCCACTCGTTGAGGATGTAGAGGACTTGTCCCAAGTCCCACTCGGAGCCGTTCGCCCGGCCGGTTGCTCGCGAGTACGGCTGTACAGTTTCGAGCAGTCCACGCAGCTGGTCCGGGAGGTTCTTCATACGCCTAACGGCGTTGTCAAATTTGTCTTCAGTGACGCAGATAGGGAAGCTCCACTGCTCTTCATCGGGGGGAGGGTTCTGAGCGAACTCCAACGTGGCCGCGTCATAGACGCAGGAATCCAGAGCGGCCCGGAGGTGGTAGAGCATCTCTCCAAACTGGAGAGAGAACGGCAGGAGCCAATCACGCTCGACTGTGCGGAGGAAAAACTTCCCATTCCCGTGGTCGTCTATCTCGGCACCGGAACTGTACACCTTGTCTGTATCAAGAGCGTTCCATACCTTTATGAGGGACTGGCGATGAAACTCAGCCCGATCAACACGATTCCAGCACGTATCGAATGGTGAGAGTTCCACGTCCCCATGATAATTTAAGCCCTGTCACGGCACCCTCAGCCTAGCATAGAACTTCCGTCAGGTATATTATTGCCCTGAAACCGGCATTCCAGGAAGCGCTCGACGTCGTAAAGTACAAGACGCTCAGGTTTTCGCGTTTATAGTCACTTAAGTGGCGAATAATTCTGCCCAGGCTTCAGCCCCGGCTTATGGCGAGATCTCTTCGTAATGATACAAACCAAGCAACGTTGATTTGGCTGCTTCAGTTGCTATGCCTTTCCGCCATCATCTGCTCCACGAGTTGCAAATTCTCCTGGGCCAGCGCATGGCCGGGTTTCAACTGAAGCGCTCGCTCGAAATGCGATTTCGCTTCCTTCAGTTCGCCCATCTGCGCTAGTGCGCTGCCCAGATTCGCCTCAGCATCCGCGTCCTGCGGGTTCAGGTGGACCGCATCACGAAATTGTTCGGCCGCCCCGCTGAAGTTGCCCTGCGAGGCCATCGCACTTCCCAGGTTATAGTGCGCATCGAAGTAATCGGGACGCGCTTTCAGCGAAGCCGTGAGATGCGCGGTGGCTTCGTCCACTTCTCCCGAGGCCAGCAGAGCGGCACCCAGCGCATTGTTCACCACCGCATCGCCCGGACGAAGCTGCAATGCGGCCTGATACTGCGCCTCTGCACCTTGAACGTCACCCGCCGCCTGCAACATGGCGCCGAGATTGTAGCGCGCTTCGAAGTCGGCAGGATCGCGTTCCACGTGGTGTCGCGCCAGAGCTTCCTGCAGCACCATGCGCGGATCGCGGCTCGGAGCCGGGCACGCTCTTAGGCAAGACCTGAAGCCACAGGTGCGCCATCTCGTCGCTGGAACGGTTTCCGCCCTTCACGCGCTTGGGCGGATGGTTGGGGTTGGCGACATTGTCTTCCGAGTTGTCATAGACGTAACGCATCGAGATGACTGTGCCCTTGGGCAGCGGCACCGGCTGCTCGTAGCGGTACACCGCCTGCCAGTTCAGGTCCCAGTGCTTAATGTCGATCAGCGTCTCCCGTGTGCCATCCGGTAACGTCGCGGTCGCTTGCAACTCTTTGCCGAGATAGTGCGCGTGCGGATAAATCGCGAGAACGTCGGCGTCCAGCGGCAGGGTAAATTCATCGTGCACCACGAAGTTGCTGTCGCCAGGCGGAATGTCAAGCTGCGAGTCGCAGTCCAGTTGCAGCAGCATGGGATGCTCAGTCGCCGGCTTGTCGGTGAAGTAAATCCCGATGCTCGGCTGAATTACCTCGGGCTTCCCCGACGGCTGGAGATGCGTGTTGAGCACCAGGTCGGTGCCTTTATCCAGGCGCAGCGCCATGCCGTCCGGCTCGACGTAAGGCACGGTGCCCGGCTTCCAGAAGAGGAAATGGCTATCGGGGTCGAACAGCTCCGACTCAATCCTGATTTCCATGCCGCCGAAACCCGCGCCGGGCTCGGTCTCCATTTTGCGCGACAGCTCCAGCCGATCAACCAGAATGTTGGCGTGGTGGACCAGGCGCTTGTCGCCGGGCGTGATCTCGACGGCCTTCACCCAGCGGCTTTCGTTGATCGGGATCGGCAGAATGAAATTCCAATAGGTGTCGATCCCGCTGGCCGGCAGCTGAAACGGCTTTGCCGCTTTGACGATCAGGTCAGGCTTGCCCAGTTGCCAACCTTTGACAAACTGCGGCTGCGGCGGCAAGTCTGCCGGACTGCCTTGCAGCATGCCTTGCTCGACCCACTTTTGGATGAGGGCGATCTGCGCGTCGGCTGAGACGGCGCTCGTCGGCGAACTTCAGCGGCTGCGGTTCCGGCAGCCACGGCGGCATAAAGCGCGTCTGCGTGACCGCAACGATCTGGTGCCCGTGCTTCTTGACGTCATCGTAGGTCAGCAGCGGAAACGGCCCGGCCTCACCCGGCCGATGACACGATGCGCAGTAGTGAAAGACGATGGGAGCGATGTCGCGATTGAAGGTGACCGGGTGACCGCTGCTTCCAGGTGTCGAGTTCTGCTGGACGGCGGCCGCGTTCGCTGGGTGGATGAGCCCGGCAGTCGCGGGCAATCCGCCTATGAAGACCGCGACTGCCACCGCCAGCGCGAATCCGGCCAGTCTCTGGAACGAACTGGTCATTCGAGGTCCGAGATGTAGCAGCCCACCGCGCTCGCCGTTGCCACCTGGGTTTGCTGCCGCTCAGAACGGCTTGCATGGCATCGTCCAGTTCGTGCGTCGTCGGGGCGCAGCGCGCATGCGACCAAAAGTCTGGTACCAGTTGTCGATGCGCCCGTGATACACCAGCACGCCCCCGGCGTCGAAGACCGCCACTTCGGGAGTGATCTCGCGCCTGGCCCAACTTGACCAGCGCATGCTCGCGGATCGTGCAGCGCAGGAAGCTTGTATCCATAGTCGTGCAGATGCTGCTCGATCGCAGCGCTGGACTCCGATTTGTCCGGATACACCAGCCAGAAAGCAGCCTTTCCCGCATACTGCGCACTGATTCGCTGAATCGTGGGAGCGTAGCGATTGGAGATCGGGCAATCGGTTCGTATGAAGATCAGCACCACCGGCTTGCCGGGATCGGCATGCAGCGGATCGACCGGCTTTGCCTGCGAGATCGACTCCGGCTGGCGGCTGGCTTGCGCGAACGCCTGGCGCCGATCCAGCCGACTGCCACGATTGTCGCCACGAAATTAACGATCAGCAGCAGGATGGGAGAAACGCGTTGCCGATCGCGGTACATAGGCCTCACCCGTCGCGTGCTCCGATTTTAAACAGGATGAAGGTCAAAGTACATGCCGACGTACCGCTTGCTTGCGAACGCTTCCTACGCCGAATAAGAGAGCGAGCGGAATTCCACCCGCGCGTCACCATGAGGCTTATCTCGAATCGCCGTCTTGTGTGAGCTTTTCCCGGAGCAGATCGTCGACATCTCCAACCTTGTCGAACAGCAGATTCAGCTTGTGCGCCAAACCCTGAATCTCGGCCTCGGCGCGGCGATTCACGTCGTAGTCCAGCTCGCCGCGCAGACGGTCCTTAGTGTCCTGACGATTCTGGCTCATCATGATGACCGGTGCCTGGATGGCGGCCAGCATGGAAAGAAAAAGGTTCAGCAGAATAAACGGATACGGGTCCCACGCCTTGCCCCGCAAAGCAATGTTCATGCCGGTGTAGGCCACCAGTACAAGGCCAAACAGGATGATGAAGACCCATGAGCCCCCAAAGCGTGCCACCGAGTCGGCAATGCGGTCTCCCACCGTCGATTCCTCCTCAATCAATTGGTTGGGATTGCGGCCGGCTCGCACCCGTACCAGTTGTTGCGAAGCATGGAACTGACGGCCCAGCACAGTCAACATATCCATGCCAGCCATGGGCTTGCGTTGCAGCAGAATGGCGATGTCGTCGCGATCCACCTCGAGGCACACAGTTTCTTCTACGGCAATGGCGTTGGTCTGGTGAGGCGTCTGCTCTAGCATGGATGCAAAACCAAAGAAATCGCCGTGCCCGGGTTGATCAACCACGACCTCCTGGTGGTCCTCGTCCACGGTTGTGACTCGAACGCTTCCCGCCATCATGACGTAGGCTTGTTTGCCAGGATCGCCGATCTTGTAAATGCGCTGCCGCGCAGCGAAGCGCTTTAGCTCGACCTGCGCTGCCAAAACAGCGGCTTCCTCGTCGTCAAGCAAAGCGAATAGTGGAACGTGTTTTAACTCGTCTGGGTCGCAGGCCATCAGTCACCTCGGTCATATATTCATGGATTACGCCCGATCCGTCTTGAGCGCCCGATCTCCGACCGACGATAACAGACAGCACTTCAGCGCGGTGCGGAACGGGAAATAATTTTCGTTCACATCCGGCAAGATGGAGGGTCGATCTTCCTTGCTGAAGCAGCAGGTCTCTTGCCTCGGAGGTGCGCGGAGGCCCCTTACCTTATAATCTCCGCCGGGGTCGAACCTTCCGCGCATCGGGGTGAAATGTGTCTTACTAGCAAAAATCATCGCAGCTATTCTGACGCTGCTGCTCAGCCTGTCGGGCGCTGCCTCCGCGCAAGGGCAGCAGGCAGCCGACATCTCCGACGTACTCACCTACATTGACCATAGCTGGGACGCGCTCACTCGATCTCCGGTGGACTGCAAGACGGTGATGGACGTTCGCGTGCCCGAGCATTCGCTGCTGTATTTGCCTGAGGGCTATCCAGAACCGGCGTCGGTGAAGGAACTCCAGTCGAAATGCAAGATTGCAGTTGACCACCTTCCGCAGCGCATCACCTCGCTCGGCAGCCTCAACATGGACACCTCGCCCCGGCAAGGTGTGCTCTACCTGCCCAACCCTTACGTCGTGCCTGGCGGCTTCCTCAACGAGATGTACGGCTGGGACAGCTACTTCATCATGGTGGGCCTGTTGCGCGCGGGACGGATCGAGTTGGCGCGCGGCATGGTGGAAAACTTTTTCTTCGAGATTGAGCACTACGGCGGCATTCTGAATGCCAACCGCACTTACTTCCTGACGCGCTCCCAGCCTCCGTTCCTCAGCTCGATGGTGATGGCGCTTTACCACGCGCTGCCCGATCCTGAGACCAAGCACCTCTGGCTGGAGAAGTCTTACCCATTCATCCAGCGCGACTACGACATGTGGACGCACGGCGAGAAGCTTGCCGGCAACACCGGCCTGTCGCGCTTTTACGATTATGGCGATGGACCGGTCCCTGAGATCGCCACCATGCACGATCCGTACTACCGCGACGTATTCCGCTATTTGCAGGCTCGCAGTCCAGGCCAAGGATTATCTGCGCGAGCCGGGCAAGTCCTCGGCAAAGCTGATTGGCCCGACGTTTACCTTCGAGGCGTGCCAGCAAGATGCCGGCGAAAAGGACTCCTGCGAGAAATCGCCGGTCGAGCAATTCACCGTCGACTACTACAAGGGCGATCGCGCGATGCGCGAATCCGGCTTCGACATCTCTTTCCGCTTCGGCGATTTCAGCGGCAGTACGCAACACTATGCCCCGGTGTGCCTGAACAGCCTCTTATACAAAGAGGAAACGGACATGGCCGCGATCAGTAAACTGCTGGGCAAGACCGCCGAGGCCGCCGAGTGGATCCAGCGTGCGCAACGTCGCAAAGAACTAATCGACCGCTATCTATGGAACGCGCAGTCAGGAATGTACTTCGATTATGACTTCACCAAGGGAAGCAGTCGAAGTATCAATACGCGACTACTTTTTACCCGCTGTGGGCAGGCGCCGCGTCACCGGAGCAAGCCAAGGCGGTGGTGGCAAATCTAAAGAACTTCGAGCATCCCGGCGGGATCGCCATGAGTCCTTACGAGACGGGCGTGCAGTGGGACCTAC
This sequence comes from uncultured Acidobacteriaceae bacterium, assembly GCA_963763725.1. Classification (GTDB taxonomy): domain Bacteria; phylum Acidobacteriota; class Terriglobia; order Terriglobales; family Acidobacteriaceae; genus Bog-257. The sequence goes on along the minus strand of CAVXQI010000009.1, from coordinate 34,274 downwards.
CCTATGGCTGGGCGCCGGTGAACTACATCGACGTGGAAGGCATGCGGCGTTACGGATTCAAGCAGGATGCTGATCGCGCTTCGCGCGCGTGGATCGACACCGTCGCAAAGAATTTTCGCCAGGACAATACCATTCGCGAGAAGTATGATGTGGTATCAAGTTCGAAGGAAGTCAACATCACCGCCGGGTACAAACAGAACGTCGTGGGCTTCGGCTGGACCAATGCGGTGGTACTGGAATTTGCCCACGAGTTAGGGATGACGGCACAGGCCAAAGCAGCGAGCGGGCAGTAAAGATGCTTGATTAGCGCCGCGTGCCCCGTTCTAGCCTGGTTTTGGCCAGGGCGGGGCAGTTCATCATCCGCCTTTTTCATCTCTACATCCCGCACCTCGGCGGGGTTCCATTCAGCCGGTTGAGCAGCTTTTTCGCCGAATCCAGATCGGGGTTGAACTGCAGCACGCGCATGGTGACGTCGCGTGCCCGCTCGGGCCGTCCTGCGCTGCAAAATGCGCGCGCGATATTCATGCCAACGCTGCTGCGGCCCGGTGCCCGCTCGAACGCTCCTTCCCACAACTTCACCGCCTCACCCAAGTGGCCGATGTTGGCTTCGATTACGCCAAGGTTCGTGGCGGCATCGAGCAGGTTTGGATCCTGCGCCAACGCTCGCTGGTATAATTCGCGGGCATCGTTGATCGCGCCGCGTCTCTGCTTTACGTACCCGAGCGACGACAACAGTGCTGCATCTTTCGGCGATTCCTCCACCGCCTTGCGCAACAGCTGTTCCGCCTGCTTCAACCCCGCGGCGTCGCCGTTCTCCGCCATCGAAGCCCATGCCAGCGCCAGGTCGCGAGCATCGTGTTCCGCCTGAGGTGAATCCGGAAAGGGCACGAGACGCGGCAAGGTCGAAGACGATCGCGCTATCGCATTCTCCAAAACTGTGCCGGTATTCGGCCGGCGCTGGATGCGGTGGTCGGTCACAGCCGTATGCGCAACGTCGCTGCTGAGGTTCGCAGGCATATGACACGATGTGCAATCGGGCTGGTTGGCATGATGCTTAGCGTTCAAGTTGGCATGGCAAGCCAGGCATTTCTGGCGATAAAATGAAACCCGCTCCTCGGCCGGCACGGAACGATGCGGATCGTGGCAACTCATGCACGACATCGCCGCGCCCGATTTCCTCTTGCACATGCTCTGCGCCAGCGCCTCGAACTGGCTGGCCGCGCGCAAGCCGGGCTGGCCGTCGTTTGCCCCGACGTAATAGCGAACATAATCAGAAAGATCATCCCCCGGACGAAATTCGTACAAGTGCCTGCCCGGCCGTTCAATCGCAGCATTGCCCTCCAGGTGACACTGCATGCAAATGGCATCGCTCCGGTCGGCGGAGAGTTTCACCGGATTGACGATGGCGCCGCCGTTCACGTGGGCTGCGCCCGGCCCGTGGCAGCGCTCGCAGGCGACGCCGGAGTACGCGAACACCGGCATCTTGTAGCGATTCTCGGTGCCCTGGATGGGAGGCTGAATTCCGCTCACGTGGCAGTCCAGGCAAGAAGTCAGCGCCGGCAGATTCATCGGGGCTTCGCGGACGTCACCGTAGGCGGGCGCCATGTCCCACATGTGCTTGCCCGCGTACCAGTTCACCGGCGACTCGAAGACGAATCCATCCACCGAGAAAAGATATGTACGTCCGCGTCGCCCCTGGCCGATGTAGTACAACAGTTCGCGCTTGCCCCGGACCGACGGATCGCCCGGGCGGTCGAAGCTCAGCCACACCTTTCCATCCTGGGTGTAGATGCGGTAGTTGACGCCCGACTTCTTGTGGAGGAAATCTCCCGCGATGAGATTCTCGGAAGCTGGACCGCTGGCGTGCGCCATGGCCGTACGCCGGTACGACTCGAAGATGGCGGCGTGGCACCTCGCGCAGGCTTCGTTACCGACGTAGCCGTTCGCATCGGGCGCGGCAGACGCGGGAGAATGGCTCCCGAGCGTGCCCGACACGATCAGCAATAGGCCAAACAATGTCGTGGCGATTAGTGAGGGCTGCATGGTTGGGTACGCGGGCAGAATAGCCGAAATATCAAGATCGCTGTTCGAAGGGGCACGGCTTCAGGCCGTGCCCCTTCAAAATGACGAACTCACTTCGTCACCTCCGCGATGTAAACCGCAAACGGTTCCAACGAAAGTTGCGTAACCGAAGAGTTGTTCTTCAACGACGCCTGCGTGGTCAGCAATGTCTTCGCGGCTCCCGAGCCGAAGCCCTGTTTCGCCAGGTCGAAGCTGACTTTCTGCGGACTCGCTGACATGTTGATCACGACCAGCGCCGCATCGTCCCTGTAGCGCCGAAGGTACGACAACACATTGGGATCGCTCTGGTTCAAGGCGATATAGTCGCCGTCGAGCAATGCCTTGTCCTGATGCCGCAGGGCCAGCAGTCCCTTGTACCAGTTCAGGATCGAGTTCGGGTCCTTCAACTCATCGGCAACGTTGTAGGTCTTGTAGGCTATGGGAACCGGCAGCCACGGGATTCCCGTCGTGAAGCCGGCATTAGGACCGTCGTCCCATTGCATCGGAGTGCGTTCGCCGTCGCGGCCTATTTCCTTCGGCCATCCCGTTCGGCCGATGGGGTCCTTCACATCTTGCCTGCGCTTGGGATTATTGTTCTGCATCCCAATCTCTTCGCCGTAATACATGATGGGAGTGCCGCGCAACGTGAGATACATCGCCGCCATGTCCTTGGCGATCTGATCGTTGTGCTTGCCGTCACCGTAGCGGTTCCAGGCACGCACGATATCGTGGTTACTGATGACCCAGGTTGGCCATTCGCCCGTCGAATCCACTGCCGCAATATGCGCACGGAACACCGGTGCGGAGAACTTCAGCTTCGTCAGCATCAGGTCCATGGGCATCTGCAGCTCATCATGGGTTGCACCGTAATACTGCTTCAGCTCCGTGACGTTGTCGGTCCAGGTTTCGCCGATCAGGACTGCCCCATAGGGATCGGCCGCCTGGCGCAGTCCTTTCAGTACATCGTGAACCTGCGGCAGCTTGTCGTTATACTTGTTCTCCATGTGCGGGTCGCCATAGGCGTTCTTGCCGGGAAGCACTGGGTTGTTCTTCAGGTTGGGATCTTCGAACAGGGTGCTCACCGCATCGAGACGGAAACCTGCAACTCCGCGTTTGTACCACCACACTGAGGTACCGTACATCGCATCGGCGACCGCCGGATTGCGCCAATTCAGATCGGGCTGCTGCGGATAGAAAAAGTGGTAATAGTACTGGTTAGTCTTGCTGTCCCACTGCCACGCCGATCCGCCGAAGGTCGACTCCCAGTTGTTCGGAGGCTGGTTCGGACCTTTGCCGTCGCGCCAGATATACCAGTCACGTTTGGGATTATCGAGCGACGACCTCGACTCGAGGAACCAGGGATGCTGGTCGGAGGTATGGTTCACCACGAAGTCGAAAATTATTTTGATGCCATGCTCTTGCCCTAGCTTCTGCAGACGATCGAAATCGGCCAGCGTGCCATACTTCGGGTCGATATTCTCGTAGTCGGAGACGTCGTAGCCAAAGTCAACCTGCGGCGATGGGAAGCATGGCGCGATCCAGATCGCGTCCACTCCGAGCGCGTGCAAGTAGTCCAGCTTCGAAGCGATGCCGTTCAAATCGCCATAACCGTCGCCGTTGCTGTCCATGAAACTGCGCGGATAGATTTCGTAGAAGACGGCGTTCTGCCACCACTGGTGTCCGGCCGTGTCCGCGGATTTCTGAGCATGAATAACCGGAGATGCAAGACCAAGACCTAAGACTAGTGTCAGCAGTCGCGCTGCAAATTTGAGCATGACGCCCCCTTGAATTTATCTCGTCTCCTCAAAGCCATGAGTCTAGCGCATGAACGGCAAGGGAGGCTACAGAAGTTGCAGCTGGCTGTGTGGCAATCGGACTTAGCGCGACGGTTGAGGCAGGAAGCTGTGAAAGGGCACGGCTTGAGAGCATGTGTGAGAACTCATTCCGAGTTGGCACGGTGGAACGGTTGCGCAAGAATCCAGCGCCGTAGGCGCGGAAGAGTTTAGCCCAGCATCGAGCCGCAGGCGGAGTGCTGGGTAGAGGAAAAATGGATCCCGAACGTCGCTCAGACGGCCAGGCGGCTCGCTTGCAAAACTCCTCTGGGCTGCCGGACAATAAGCTCACTCCCAGTACGGGTTCGAGCAGACGGATACCCTTTGTCACCATCACGCCGAACATTCCTGCAGTCGCTTTCCGGTTCCGCGCTGGTGCTGGCCTTCTCCGACGTACTCTCGCTGGCGCGGCCGCTTTTTGGCCAATCGGCACTACCGGCAGCCACCCCTGCAAAGTCCGAGCCGGATATTGGGGTAACCTTCATCGACATCGCCCGCGAAGCCGGTCTCAACGCCAAGACCATCTTCGGCGGCGAGCACAAGAATAAGTATCTGCTCGAAACCACCGGCTGCGGCGTCGCCTTCTATGATTACGACAACGACGGCTGGCTCGACATCTTTTTGGTGAACGGCTGGCGGCTGGAGGGCTTTCCCAAAGGTGAGGAACCTTACTCGCATCTGTTCAAGAACAATCGCGACGGCACCTTCACCGACGTCACCATGAAGGCCGGTCTCAATCACAGCGGGTGGGGTCAGGGCGTCTGCATCGGCGACTACGACAACGACGGCTTCGACGACCTTTTCGTCACCTACTATGGCAAGAATGTCCTGTACCACAACAATGGAGACGGTACCTTTACCGACGTCAGCGAGAACGCCGGCGTCGCAGGCAAGAAAACGCGTTGGGGCACCGGCTGCGCCTTCGTTGATTACGATCGCGACGGCAAACTCGATCTCTTCGTCGCCAACTACATCGACATGGACCTGAAGACGGCGCCAGTGCCGGAGTCGGGGCCGTGCCTTTATAAGGGCGTGATGGTGGCCTGCGGGCCGCCGGGCCTCAAAGGCGACAGCAACATCCTCTATCACAACAATGGAGATGGCACGTTCACAGACATCAGCGAGAAAGCCGGCATCCTCAAAGCCAACGGCAACTTTGGCCTCGGGGTGCTCACTGGGGATTTTGACAACGACGGCTGGCCCGACATCTACGTGGCCGACGACTCCACCGCCAGCGCTCTGTACAAGAACCTGCACGATGGCCGTTTCGTGGACGTCGGCATGGAGGCCGGTTGCGTGCTTTCGGCGGACGGCAAGCCGCAGGCCGGCATGGGCGTTTCGGCCGCCGATTACGATCTCGACGGCAATCTCGATATCGTGAAGACCAATTTCGCCGGCGACACTCCGTCGCTGTATCGCAATCTCGGCAAGTGGAACTTCGAGGACACCACCTTCCAGGCAGGGCTGGGCGCACATACCCAGTATCTCGGATGGGGCTGCGGCTTCATCGATTACGACAACGATGGCTGGCCCGATATTCTGCTGTGTAACGGACACGTCTATCCGGAAGTGGAGCAGTTGAAGACGGAGGCGGGATATCCGCAGCGCAAGATCCTGTATAAGAATCTGCGCAACGGCCGGTTCCAAGAGGTGTCGCAGGATGCGGGTCCGGGCATTAACGTCCCCAATGCCTCACGGGGCGCGGCTTTTGGCGACTTCGATAATGATGGCGACATCGACGTCGTGGTCAACACCGTCAACGGGTATCCCCAGCTGTTGCGTTGCGACTCGAAGCTGGAGAATAGCTGGATCAAGGTAAAATGCATCGGCGCCAAGTCGAACCGCAGCGGCATCGGGGCGCGGCTGAAGTGCGTGAGTCATCCGCCGGACGAGTCGAAGCCGCACCAGCAAATCGACGAAGTGCGCAGCGGCGGCAGTTACATCTCGCAAAGCGATTTGCGGATTCACTTCGGCTTGGGTAACGCCGACAAGGCCGAGGTGATCGAGATTCGCTGGCCCAGCGGGCAAGTGGACACGCTGAAAGATGTCAAAGCGAATCAACTGATTGTTGTGGAGGAAGGCAAAGGGATCGTGAAAACGCAAAGGTTTGAGGCGGCGAAGAAGACCGGCAAGGCAAAGTAGAATCGCGGCCAGCTTGAAAACAGACTGTGATAATCTCGGCTTGCGAAGCTCACGGCGGTATTTGAACCAGCCAAAGAAGGCGGATTCACCTGCTTCGTGCAAGAGATCTCGGCTGCCATTTCATAGTGCGGGACTCTAGAAGAAGCAAAGGCTAACCTCCGCGACGCGCTCCAGTTGGTGCTGGACTGCCAGCGCGAGCTTGCGGAGAAGGATCTTTCGGCGGTCCTGGCCAGCGATATCCGCTAAGGAGAGAATCGGGTGAAAAGATTCGGCCTGCTGTTGGTAGCAGCCACTGTGATAGGAATGGCCGCCTGCGGTTCCAGCAACTCATCAACGGTTACCGGCGTACAGGTGGGATGTGCACCGACAACCATCCAGTCTGGCCAGCAGATCTCGTGCTACACGATCGTTAACGGGACCGGCGCCTTCAATCCCACCGTCACTTGGAAGGCCGACGCTGGATCCATTAATCCCTCAGGCGTCTTCACGGCTCCGGTCGTCTCCATACCCACCCTTGTAACCATAACGGCAACTTCGGTGGAGAACACAAGCAAGTCAGCAATAGCTGGAATAGTTATTAATCCGATTAACCTGGAGCCGCTGACGGTTGACGCGGGACCGCAGCCGCAAACATTCACCGCCGTAAACCAGGCTTTTATCAGCGTAACGGTCTGCGTCCCCAACACCAGCACCTGCCAGACCGTCGATCACGTGCAGGTGGATACGGCTTCCTCGGGGCTGCGCTTGCTCTCGTCGGTAGTGACCATCCCTCTGCCCCAACAAAATGACACCGCCGGAAATCCTCTCGATGAGTGCATGGTGTTTCTCGACGGCTATGTTTGGGGGCCGGTGGCGCTGGCTGACATTTCGATCACGGGCGAAAAGGCCCCTTCGGCTCCGGTGCAGGTAGTTGTTGCCGACAGTGTTTCTCCGCCGGTCCCGGGCAGCTGTTCCAGCCGGACGATGGGGCCGAACAAGGGCAACAGCGTGAGCGCTCTCCGCGCCAACGGAGTCATCGGCTTGGGAATGTTCCAACACGATTGCGGCTCAGCCTGCACGCCAGGGAGCGGAAGCATTCCGCCGGTGTATTACGACTGTCCAACGTCCGGCTGCAATCCTACCGCCGCCACCCTGGCCCAGCAGGTACCGAACCCGGTGACGCTGTTCTCACCCGATAACAACGGTGTGATGATCTTTCTGCCGTCGGTGCCCACCGGGGGTTCGGGCACGCTAAGCGGCTCGTTGATCTTCGGCATAGGCACGCAGTCGAACAATGCGCTGCAGAACGCGACGGTTTATACCGTCCCCGACAGCGGCCTCAATGCCGGCGACATCACCACCACCTTCAATGGGGTCAGCTATCCGGCAAGCTTCATCGACAGCGGGGCGAGCGGCATTTTCTTTCTCGACAGCGCCACCACCGGCATAGCAACCTGCGTGGGGACGAATTCGCTTTATTATTGTCCAACCACCTCGCCCGACCTTCTCTCGGCGACTAACCAGGGCGCAAACGGCAGTCAAGGGGTCGTCAACTTCAGCATCGAGAACGCCGACCGAATCCTCGGTACCGGCAATATCGCCTTCAGCACACTCGGCGGACCGCAGCCAGGAGGAGGCGCCTTCGATTGGGGATTGCCGTTCTTCTACGGCAGGGTTGTGTTTTTCGGGATTGAGAACATGAGCACCCCTGGAGGCCCGGGGCCGTACGTAGCATACTGAGGGTCAGATTCGATCTTCGCGATCGCGCTATTTTTCTTTCATTAGGCGCAAGCCCTGGGACGCCAATACTTGATGTCTCATAGATGGAATAGCTTTCTCAAACTGGATTGGCCGACCGTGTTAGCCAAGGCACGTAAGCCTTTGCTTCCATCATAGAACGAAAATATCGTTCCATCGACACTGCCTAATGGCCGCAAGCCAATCGTAAACTCAAGATTAATGTCGTCAGTAAGGACAATTAACCCGAGAACAGCTGGCCAATTAAAGAGATAATCTGCCCACGTTTCACCCAGCATAAGAGAAAACTTGAATTATTCTTAGCTTTTTAATAAGCACGTCGTGTGGTTTACTTGGCGACGAGCGCGGCCCAACGTTCGCGGATACGCTATTAACTAAAGCCGGGTTCGCTGGTTGATTCGACGACACGCCTGAAGGCGTGCCCCTTCAAAGCAGGACTACACCAACTGTAGTGCTGCCTTAAAAGTTCGACAGCGGGCAGACCCTGGGTCCGGCAGGTCCTTTTCATTCAGATTGGTATGAAAGAAACTTGCGAAGCAACAGCACGCTCGCATGCTCGCGCCTTCCCGTTGCAGATATCATCGTCCCACAATGTGATACGGCAAAAGGCCCCGCAAGGGTCTACCAAGGGTCCAGAAACTCATAGTTCGAGGAATGTCCACGGCTTGCAAGAAGCGCGCCCCGCACCCCTGAGCGTAAGTCTTTCCATGCTAGCTGGAGTCACTTTCTTGCGCTCCGGCGAAATCCTCCTCCTCGTAGTTTCTGAGACTTAGCGGGTGGCGAATTAAATGCAAGCACTGACTTGTCTTGGTCGCGGTTTACAATCGGACAGGCGCGGTACATAATCATGTCTGAGCGATTATTCGACCGTCATCAACTGAATTCTTGATATCCCACATTGTGGGGGAGATTATGATAGCAAATTCCGACCCGGCTACAGAACCGAACCGTCGCGAGCGTATCTGGTTTTTCCCCGATAAGTTTTGGCGGGCGACCAAGGACATGCCGCCTGACGATGTTGCGAACCTGATGGCAGAAGTTGAGGGCTACGCCGCCGCGGGGGACGTGCAGGCGCTCCGCAAGTATCCTTTTGTAGTTGTTGGAGACCCTTACAAGAAGAAGAAATCGGCTGCCTGATTCGGTATCGAGATCGGTGCTTACGAACCGGCGGCCACTTCGCGCGTATGTCCCGCAACGTGAGATGCAGCCGCCGACTCAACGACCTGAGGGCGAATCATGATCGGGCATCTGCAGGTAGCTTCCAGCAAGTATCGAGCGCCAGCCAGTCGTTCTCCGACCGAACTTATTTCCTGTAAGCCTTGCCCGTAGACCACCACTATTCCGTCCCGTCGTTCTACAGAGACCTGCTCAATCCTTCGGTCGTGAGCAAAATCGAAGGCATCGGCTAGCCTTAGAATGCCCGCGATGGGCAACAGGGCCTTTCGCCGCTTAGGGGACAGTCCCACAAACGAGGAGTCGCTGGTTTGTGGGAGCGCGCCGCGATGATAGCGGGCAACCACGGCAACGCACTGCAGGTCCTCGTCGCTCCACCCCAAGGGAGGCTTGAGCCGCCGAATCAGCGAATAGGCGTGTTTGCGATGGCCCTCAGGTCCGCGGCTTCGTCCCACCTCATGCAGAATGGCTGCTGCCTCCAGGATGCGGCGGTATTCTGTTCCGGCGGTGACGATCCCATTCTTCGACAAGCCGTCGTAAAGTTGCAGCGCGAGCCGGCTCACATGCGTTGAGTGGTTCACGTTAGGATCCATGAAGGAAGCCCAGGTCGTCAGCTTCTCCATAGCGGCCTGCTCCAGTGCGGAACCCGCCGGCAGTTCAACGCGCCAAACCAACCATAGCGAATTCTTGCCCAACATCTTTTGGCGATAAAGATTAAGTCGCTGCTGTCGTTCCTCGGCAATTCTCTGGTTCCAGCGTCCACGATCTCCGGCATCGATCCCAGCATGCGACTTGATCACTGCCTTTAGTACATCGAAGTCATGCACCTCCCCGAGAGCGTCCTGGAGTTCGCGCAGGTCCTTAGCCCACTTTGCGTGGCGTTGCGGAAGGAAATTCTCGCAAACATAACGAAACCGCTTGATGCCGATTCGTAACTGGTGATAGCCAACTTGTGTGCGGTTCCTTAGCGCCTGCCGGTGTAACGCGTGGGCGTCCATCCAGCGCTCCAGCGCGAGGTGCTGAAACACCAATCCTTCCACCGGGACCCGACTAGTCCGTCTCGCAAGCTTTGCGTTTAGCGCCATCCATCGCTTGCGGTCGAAGTTGCGGAGCGTTACTTGCGCGGCAGCCTTGAGCTGGGTCTCTCTCTGGCGAAAACTTTCAAGCAGAAGCTGCCGCACCGAATCGCCGGGTCCCGAAAGACGGGTCACCCATTCCGACATCACTTGCACATCGCGAAGATCGCCCAGGCAGCTGAAGAGGACCTTGCCCAACTTCTTCATCTCCTTCCATGCAGGGTCCGGATCGACGGACAGAAAGCCGTCCGCCATTGAGCGGCAACGGCGAATAGCGACCCGCAGATCATGCACGGGATCGGAGGCAAATTCAAGGCTGGCTTTGTCACACTCTACTAGCGTGCGCTGCGCCCAATACGCGAGCCCAGCCTTATTCTCGTTTATAGTGGGACCCGGCATGACGTCAAATTCTGTTTGCTTTTACTTATACAGTGATTCCGCATGCCAGGGCAGAAGAAATGCCCGGCTGCTTAGAAAGCGCAGCGGCTCCAAGACTTTGAGATCTACAAATACACTCGTTCGGCGCTGCGCAGGTTTCGATAGCGCTGGAAGACTCGCCGGTCGCTTTCCAGACCGAGGGCCGATTTAATTGAGGTTCCGCGGAAAGTATGCGAGAGCATCTTCCACCAGTTGCGCAGAACGAATAGCGGTTCATGTGCCATCACCGCTGGTATGTGCCGGGTCTTCATCCAGCGCTCGGCGCGCCACCTCTCGTACTCGATTTCCTCGGGCTGCAAGTGCTGCGTCGCCACCACGGCCGTGGTGCCGTCGTACTCCTCCATCTTGTCGATGACGATCAGATTCCGCGCGCGAAAGTCCTTCGTCATTGGCGTTCCCGGATAGGGAGTCGGATGTTGAATGTAGGGCCAGTCCACGTACTTGCTGGCAAACTCCAGGTTGGCCCGAATGGATTCGCGGGTGTCATCCGGATTGCCGACGATGAGACCGCCGACCACAAACATTTTGTTCTTGTGCAGATATTCAATGGCGCGGAGCGAAGCGTTGCCGGTGATGCGGCCACCTTCGCGGAATTCATTCTTGGCGGCCGCTTGCAGGAAGTGGAGATCGTCTTCCAGAATGTTCTCGATGCCAAGAAAAACATAGCGAAAGCCAGCTTGGCGCATCAGTGGAGCCAAAGTTTCGCCATGCATGGCGATGGGCGACGTCATCGCCTGGACCGTGTAGTCGATGTCGTTCAAACCCGCATCGATAATGGCGCGGCACAGCGCTTCAAAGCGGCGGATGTTAAGGCTGATGTTGTCATCCACGATGAAGATGGCACGAGCGCCGTGGTCCCGGGCGTCGCGAATGTCGGCCAGCACGCGATCGAACGAGTAGGTATGAAAGTTACGGCCTCGCATCTCGATGATCGAGCAGAAGCCGCAATCGAAGGTGCATCCGCGTGAGGTCTCGACCACATCCACTCCGCGTCCCAGCATGGTGTAGCCGGTAAGGACACGGGCGTCACGCTTCGGCAAACGAATTTCATCGCCCTCGAGAGTGTGTACTGGGCGCGGAACATTCTGGTGCCAACCATCCTCTGCGCGATACGACAGTCCCTGCGTCGCAACGAAACTCGCCCCGCTTTCGATCGCGCGCAGCAGTTCGCGGAAAGTAATCTCGCCTTCGCCCCGAACTATGTAATCGATGCCGCATCCGTCCTCCATGTAGGCTTCGGGAGCGAGGCTCGGGTCATAACCACCTACGACTACGCGAACACCAGGGCGCAACGCGCGCACCAGTTCGATGATGCGCAGCGCCGTCTTGCGCTGAAAAGTCATGACGGAGAGGCCAACTACGTCCGGCTGATTTTCGCGAACCAACTGCTCCACCGTTTCGCGCACCTTGTGCTGAACCAGGATCAGGTCAGCGACAGCGACTTTGTGATGCGGATCGATATTCCCTGCCAAGGAACACAGTGCTCCATTGGGCATCCGCACCGCGACCGTCGGCATGTGCTCGAACGAATCGGGCATGGAAAGAAGGAGAACATTCATGGCACGGCTCCTGCTGACATAGCGGTCCCCACGACCTGGTCCATCTGGTTGGCATACATGCTACACCGAATCATGATCGGATGGCGTGGTCAGATAGGTGGAACAGTGCCGTGGGTGTAATAGCTTTTCTCATGTTTCTGACTCAAATAAACTGGATGTTCCTACCCATAACCGATTGCTCAATCGCACCGACAAACCAGTGCCGAATTTTCCGCGGAGTTTGGCCTGCGCTTCCTGATAGGGGCCAACGAAGCGAACGCTATAAGGCAGGCACCGATAGATCTTCGGCAGCCAGCGCATTGCGCGAATGGCAGCACGCTCTTCACGTTTTCTATAGACGAGCTGAAATTCCTCTCGTAGGCGCGGTGGAAGCAGGTGTGCGGTGAGCGCGCGATACCAGAACGGCGGCCGCAACCATGATCCCGCCCTCGCTGAAGCTGGTGGGCCATGTCGCACGCGCCCGGCCCTACCGTCAGCAAGTTCGATTCGCAAGTGGAATCGAAATAGGCCTTGAACTCCATCCAGTTTGCCGGCAGGCAGTTGCGGGGAATGCCGAACAGGGCAGCCATGGTCTGGCTCTCGTGGTAAAACTGCTCCCTCTCGGCCTCGTTCAACGAAGGCAGCACAAGATTGTACGCAACCAGAGCACTGTCCACCAAGGTCGCGTAAACCCAGCGAAGGGCGGCCATCTCGTTCGCTTCGTAACAAGAGCCCTCGGCGAAAAGGCCTACCGCCTCCGGCAGCTTGCCCCGGATGCCGGAGTGACGCCGGTGCAGCCCTCGCGAAGCTGCCAGAGCTTGTCCGAGCGAGCCGAAGACCATGGTGAACATGACGCGAAAGGTGCGATGGAAACGGCCAATAGGGTCAGCAAGGGTTGTCGAGTGCTCGGCAATGGCTGCAGCGACCCAAGGATGCGCCAACTGCAGCAAAGCCGCCCGGCCCGCCGCTAGAAAAAGCGCTGACTCGCGATTGACCCTCCAACTGATCGAACTGGGGCCGAACAACCCGTGCACCGATCCGGCTGCCGACTTCCGCACGTCATCGAGGCGACGCTCCAGTGACGCTTCGGACACGACGTATGCGGGACCATTTGCCATACCCTTATGTTATCCGTAGCGGGCCGCAAAGGGATGTTTCCTGTGTTTGGGTTTGCACCGGCGCAACTATTTCGAGCCCGCGGGGTGCTGGAAGAGGTACCATATCGCCGGGTTAGTCACCCGTCCGGGTGATAGCGGTCACGGCGGGGCTGCCCAGATTGGAATGAAATAAAACCGGCCTCAAACTAATCGTTCGATCAAGTCGAATAACGAGCGATTCGAGTTCTTATCATCGGCCACAGAAATAAGCTACAAGGTTCGAGGAGGACCTCTATGAGTGTCGTAACCACATCCCAGCCCGGGATCAAGGCTCCGGGCAATTACATTAACGAAGTGATGACGCTGGTGAAGACCAAGAATCCAGCAGAACCAGAATTTCATCAAGCAGTCCAGGAAGTACTTGATTCGCTTCGCCTCGTGCTGGAGCGCCACCCAGAATACATCTCGGCGCGCATCCTTGAACGTATAACTGAACCTGAGCGCCTCATCATGTTCCGCGTGCCGTGGTTTGACGACCAGGGTAATATCCAGGTCAATCGCGGCTTCCGTATCGAGATGAACAGCGCCATCGGGCCTTATAAGGGCGGACTGCGTTTCCATCCATCGGTCAATCTCGGCATCCTGAAGTTTCTGGCTTTCGAGCAGGTCTTCAAGAACTCGCTGACCACGTTGCCCATGGGCGGCGGCAAGGGCGGCTCCGATTTCGATCCCAAGGGCAAGAGCGACAATGAAGTGATGCGTTTCTGCCAGAGCTTCATGACCGAACTCTGCCGTCACATCGGACCGGACACCGACGTACCGGCCGGCGACATCGGCGTAGGCGGACGCGAGATCGGCTTCATGTTCGGACAGTACAAGCGCATCCGCAATGAATTCACAGGCGTGCTGACCGGCAAGGGCTTGAACTGGGGCGGCTCGTTGATTCGTCCCGAAGCCACCGGCTACGGCTGCGTATACTTCGCGGAGGAAATGCTGAAAACCCGCAAGGACACGTTGGAAGGCAAACTCTGCCTGGTATCGGGAAGCGGCAACGTTTCTCAGTACACGGTGGAGAAGCTGCTCGATCTCGGCGCCAAGCCGGTCACGTTCTCTGACTCGGACGGCGCGATCTATGATCCCGACGGCATCACCCGTGAGAAGCTGGCCTGGGTCATGGAACTGAAGAACGCCAAGCGCGGCCGTATTCGCGAGTATACGGACCAGTTCAAGAAAGCCATCTTCATGCCAACCGACCTCAAGCTGGGATACAACCCGCTGTGGAACGTCAAGGCTGATTGCGCTTTCCCGAGCGCCACCCAGAACGAAATCAATGCCAAGGACGCAACCAACCTCATTAACAATGGGGTCAAGGTTGTTGCCGAAGGCGCCAACATGCCTAGCACACTCGAAGCCACCAAGCTGTTCCTGGAGGCGAAAGTCCTCTATGGTCCGGCCAAGGCGGCGAACGCGGGCGGTGTGGCCACCTCTGGCCTCGAGATGTCACAGAACAGCGCTCGGCTGACCTGGACTCGCGAGGAAGTTGACCAGAAGCTGCACAACATCATGATCGCCATCCATAAGACCTGCTTCGAGACTGCCGAAACCTACGGCACCCCGGGCAATCTGGTGAACGGCGCTAACATCGGCGGCTTCCTGAAGGTCGCCAATGCCATGCTGGACCAGGGACTGGTGTAGTCTCGCGTACAATTGTTGGATCAGAATGCGGGGTGGACCAATCCACCCCGCCTCTGTCTGCGGGCAACTCGCATATTTTTTCTTGTTAGAGGGAGTTTTGCATGGGCCTCACGTATATTGAAGGCCTGCTCACCGGCCCCACCGGAACACAGGCGAAGGTCAATTTCCTTGTGGACAGTGGCGCGACCTATACCCTCGTGCCCGCCGAGGAGGCACGAGTGCTCGGCTTACAGCCCAAACGTACCGTCGCTTTCAGCCTGGCTGACGGAACCACCATCGAACGCCGTGTCTCGGAATGCCATCTCTCGCTTCCCCAAGGCGAAGGACACACGCCCGTCATTCTCGGCGAACCCGGTGATGAGGCGCTGCTTGGCGCAATTACGCTGGAAGAGCTTGGCCTGGTGCTGAATCCCTTTACCCGCACATTGCAACCGATGCGGATGATGCTCGCCTGACACTTGCGCGGGGTGGCGGCCTCGAGATGTCCCAGAACAGCGCACGGCTGAGCTGGACTCGCGAGGAAGTGGATGATCGGCTGCACAAAATCATGATCGCCATCCACAAGACCCGCTTCGAGACTGCCGAAACCTACGGCACCCCGGGCAATCTGGTGAACGGCGCCAATATCGGCGGCTTCCTGAAGGTCGCCAATGCCATGCTGGACCAGGGACTGGTTAGTCCTCAGTTTCAGCGTTTGAGTAACAAGCGGGGTGGAGAGATCCACCCCGCACTTGTCTAAGTCGCTGGCTATCGGAACCTGGATGGCGTTGTGAGTGAAGCGGGACTTGCGGCTCCGTGTCTTAATTCTTGGCCAATGTCCCCACCGGCTCCGATGGACTCGGTTAAGAATCTAACAAGCAGTTCCACTCTCACCGCCAACGTAACTGACTTCTTGGGAAACCATTTTGACTGTATGCCTGCCAGCCCTGGAGTGGGACGCCAAACCGTCTCGGCCCCCGGCTTCTCCATCAGAAACCACACTCCACCTCCGCTGAATCCTTCTGCGTTATTGCCTTTATCCGCTGCGTGGAATTTCATCAAAAAGTGGTTATTTCGCGCAAACGACTTAAGAAATCTTGCCTCTTCGCCCGCGTCATGGACAGAAGACCAACGTGCAGCCAAAACGGCAGCCCCTTCTGATCCAGAAAGAGGTCCCGAAAGAGGTCCCGAAGATCTTCCGGAAAGCCCATCAGAACGCACCCTGTGTCACTCCCGGGAGTGCGGGCGTACGGAGGCAGGGGGTAGAAATCCAAGTCCGATGAGCCACCAAAATCGCTAGCAACTTCAAAAAAGCCCAAATCCTCCCACTCGCACTGAACGAATGACGTCCTGGGAACAGGCATCGCTACCATGGGATGGGGTTCTTTGGGAACCATGATGGGACCACCTCGATCAAAGGGCTGCTCCAGCGGCAGTAGGAGGTGCACGCCGTCAAAATCCTCATCTGTCAGGACATGTCTTGCGGTGACGATGAGGCGCCTTCCATTCCACTTCACAGCAACACCAGCGGCCACATCCAAGTGTGGGGTGCTTTTGAATGGAAACACGAATCCGACCATGTATCGTGCGACACAGCTCTCGAATGCGTCTCGCATTTTCTCAAATATTTCTCGCATAACGTCCGAAGTCCTCGTCAAGATGGTAAGTCTCGCTCGGCGACCCAATTCTGTCCACTTCTGAACGTGACGTGAAAAAATAGATCGATATCCAAGAGGCCGATCCCCTAGGCCGCTGCCCTGTCTCAACTGGGCGTCTGCCGGAGAGCCTGAGACCGGAAAGGTTTGAGGCAATCTATGTTGAGTGGCCCGGGCAAGGCTCTTGAGGGTGCCCCATCCGAGCCGCCTTTGTTGGGGTGGGGATTTTCGATTCAAAAGTAATACAATAGCGCCATGCTGACCGACGACGATAAGAATTGGATTGCAGCCCAGATCTCCGCAAACGAGGAGCGCATGGGAGCGCGGATGGAAAAGATCGAAACCGCCCTGCTCACGGAATTTCACAAGTGGGCCTCGCCGGTGATCACGCGCCTTCGCAGCCATTCGGATGCGCTGCGAACCATGGACCTGGAGCTGGAAGCTCTGCAGGGCAGGGTGGATAAACTAGAGCGGGAATGAGCGCCACCGAGTGAAGGTCGCCAATGCCATGCTGGACCAAGGACTGGTGTAGTCCTCAGTTGCAGTGTTTGAGTAACATGCGGGGTGGAGAAATCCACCCCGCGTTTTCTTAGAACACACTATCCAGCGTGGCTAGGACGCCATGGACACAATCACGAAAGCGGTCAGAAGAAGCAACCTCCGACTCGCGCGGGGAACGAGGAGAGAATGGACTCACTGTTTGGAGCATTGTTTGGAATAGCCTGCATCGTCGCGTTGTTGGTCTTTTGCATAGAGCTAATCAAAAGGCTGGGGCGAATAGCGGTAGCCCTGGAAAAGCTCGCTGGTATTCCACCGCTGGATTTCTCTAAACCGAACCTCGGATGAGGCGTGAAGAAAGAAAACCGGCAAGTGGCCCGGGCAACGCTCTCGGTGCTGCCCCATCCGAGCCGTCTTGCTCGGGGTGGGACCTTAGCGGTTTGGTTGGCACCTGGTTGAGTTCTCAATCCTGGAACTATAGGATTGTGGAAATAAGGAAGTCCCAAGGGGAAAACCTATGCGGTCATTTGTTCTCCGCGTTGTTCTTGAACCAGACGAAGGCATGTGGCGGGCGTACATTCCCGAATTGGAGGCCAAGGGTGCTGCGACCTGGGGGCACACCCGGGAGGATGCGCTCCGCAACATGCAGGAAGTTCGCCCAGATGATCACGGAGGAGTTGGAGGAAGATGGCGAGCCGCTGCCGCCGAGCGTAACGGTTTCCGACCAGCCGCTCGTAGCGGTCAGCCTATGACCCTTGATTATTCCCGCTTGCATTCTGTTACGAGCCGCGACCTGGTTTCCGCCCATCAACGCGACGGGCTTTCGCTTGCTCGCCAGCGAGAGCCCTCGCCATTATCGCCATCCCGATGGACGTCGCGTCACGGTTTCGTTCCACCATGCATCGGACACATTCCGCACCGGCCTGCTGCGAAGCATGATAGAAATTCAAGCTCGTTGGAGCGAGGAAGACCTGCGCCGCCTCCGCCTGCTTGCGTGATTTTCATGCCGCGACAGGCGGGTGTCCCGGCCAGGGCTCCGGAGGGTGCCTCATCCGAACCGTGTTTGCTCGGGTGGAGGATCTTCAACTTTCATCGCGAATAATGCCGCGATAACGCGAGCTTGGTACGGGTGCTCCATGCTGAGCTTCACAGCGGCTGCCACACCAGCCGGTTCTCCCACTCCGATGGTTCTCTGGGTAGCGCACAAACCTGTTGCCATATACTGTTGTATATGCCACCCGCGCGGCCACATGGAGAGTGCGAGAGAGGTTGACCATGCCACGAACAGCCAAAATCTTCATGAACAATCGTAGCCAAGCGGTGCGCTTGCCTAAGGAGTTTCAGTTCAACACGCCGGAAGTTTTCATACGAAAAGAGGGGAGCGATGTGGTCCTGTCGCCTCGACCCTTGGACTGGTCGTCGTATTTGGCCGAGGGCCCTGTCGCCTCAGGGAATTTCATGCAAGACGTGGAAGAACTCCCAGTACAGGAGCGTGAGCGGTAATGCCGCGATTCATGCTGGATACCGATACTTGCTCCTACATCATGAAGCGCTCAAACCATGCTCTCCTCAAACGCCTGAGGAAGATTCCCGTCAATGACGTGTGTATCTCCGTGATTACGAAATCGGAGCTGCTGTATGGCGTCGAGGTCTCCCCGCGACGGCAGCAGGACGAGGCGGCCCTTAACGGATTTCTGCGATATGTAGAGGTATTGGACTTCGCTGACGAAGCCGCCCTTGCCTATGCGGACATTCGTGCCCAGTTGAAATCCCGTGGCACGATGATTGGCGCAAACGACTTGTTTATCGCCGCCCATGCTCGCAGTCTTGGCCTGACGCTGGTCACCAACAACACACGCGAGTTTCGACGCGTTCCGAGATTGGCGATCGAAAACTGGACACTGCCATAACTGACAACACCTGCGGGTCGACCACGACAAGGACTGATCCGCAGGCGAGACGTTTGGCCAAAGCGCCCTCTATGAAGTACGCATCGAAACTCGCTTGGAGAAGTTCGAAGCTACCTTGATCGCCGAATTTCACATGGGCGCTGTCTCCAAGCACCGATCCACGCATCGACGCCAATGCGCTGCGAACGGTGGATGTGGAGTTAGAAGCTCTGCAGGGCAGGGTGGATAAAACTGGAGAAGGAATGAGCGCCACCAAGTGAAGGTCGCCAATGCCTTGCTGGATCGGGGACTGGTGTAGTGTCTGCTTGCAGACGTGAGTATCATGCGGAGGTGGAGCAATCCACCTCGTTTCTTTTTTACAGGTGATTTTTGACTACTACTCATCCAAGTCTCGACGCCGTACCTCACGCGGAGCGCCAATTCGAAGGCTTCGAGAACCTGATGCCGTTCCGCGTCAACGACATTCTGCTGGTCTCCAGCCTTTACGACTCCTTCATTCTGCGCGAGGATGGTCGGCTGAACGAGTTGCTGATGGGCGATTCGCTGGAACTGGACATTCATCAGGTCCCTGGCATCACTCATGTTCCAAGCGGAGCGAAGGCGCTGGAACTGGCACGCTCCCAGTCCCGATTCAACCTGATCGTCACCAACCTGCAGGTCCTGGACATGGATGCCGCTCAATTGGCGCGCGAAATCAAAGCTGCCAATCTCGATGTTCCGGTCATTGTCCTGGCTTACGATTACCGCGAGATTAAGGACTTCCTTGCGCGCAATCCCCACACCGACATCGAACGGATATTTCTGTGGCAAGGCAACGGCCGCATTCTGATCTCGATCGTCAAATACATCGAAGACAAGCGCAACGTCCTGCATGACACTCGGGCCATGAGCGTTCCCGTGATGCTTGTGGTAGAGGACGATATCCGCTACTACTCCCTCTTCCTCCCAGTGATTTATACCGAGCTCATCAGCCAGTCCCGCCGGCTCCTGAGCGAGGGTCTCAATGTCGCGCACAAGCTGGTGCGGATGCGAGCCCGCCCCAAGATCCTGCTCTGCTCCAATTATGAGGACGCCGAAAGGGAGGTGATGAAGTACCGGGATTACTTGCTGGGCGTGGTCTCGGACGTGGAATTTCCTCGCCGGGGCGAACTCACGCCTGAAGCCGGCTTCGAGCTGGCGCGCATGGTTCGCCGCACCGTGCAGGATGTGCCTATCGTGCTGCAGTCCAGTCGAACGGAATTCATGGAGCGAGCTTACGCGGAAGAGTTTTCGTTTCTGCAGAAGCGGTCTCCCACTTTGCTGGGAGATTTGCGCCGCATCATGGTTGATGAGATGGGCTTCGGGGACTTCATCTTCCGCCTGCCTGATGGAAAGACGGAAGTGGGACGCGCCACCGATTTGAATGAGCTGGAAACATTGCTGGACACCATACCGGAGGAAAGTCTTGCCTACCACGCCGAGCGCAACCACTTCTCGCACTGGCTGATGACGCGCACCGAGTTTGCGCTGGCCCAGAAGCTGCGTCCGCGCAAAGTTTCCGACTTCGAGGACACCGAGCACCTGCGGCGCGATCTGATCGTATCCATCGCGGATTATCGCCGCGAGCAAAGCCAGACGCTCATCGGCGAATTCAATCCGGCGACATTTCAACCGGACGACAATTTCTTCCTTCAGATCGGCGGCGGTTCGCTGGGCGGTAAAGCGCGTGGCCTCGCCTTCGTACGGCACCTGCTGCACCAGCGCCGCGTGATGCGCAAGTTTCCCGGCATTAACATTGCCGTACCGCCTACGCTGGTATTGACTACTGACTTGTTCGACCATTTCCTGCGTGAGAACGATCTGCTCGACCTCGCCATCCATGGCACGGACGACGAAGAGATCGAGCGGCGTTTCCTGGCGGCGCCATTTCCGATTGCGGTGATCGATAAGCTCCTGGGCTTCTTGAATGAAGTGCGCTATCCATTGGCAGTTCGCTCTTCCAGCCTGCTGGAGGATTCGCAATACCAGCCGTTCTCCGGCGTGTACGAAACTTTTATGCTGGGGAACCACCAGGCCGACATTCAACTACGTCTGGAGCAGCTTCTGGAGGCGATCAAACGAGTGTATGCCTCGACCTTCAGCCAGCATGCCAAGTCCTATGTCCGCGCCACCCCGTATCGTCTGGAAGAAGAAAAAATGGCAGTCCTGGTTCAACGGGTGGCGGGCGCAACCCATGGCAATCGCTTCTATCCCGATTTCTCCGGGGTCGTGCGATCGCGGAACTTTTATCCCGTTGAGCCCGTCAAGGTCGAGGATGGATTCGCCGCCGTCGCCTTGGGGCTGGGACGGGCCGTGGTGAGTGGGGGAAAGTCACTGACCTTCAGTCCGCGCCATCCTCGCCACCTGGTACAGTTTTCGTCTGTGGAAGACATCCTGGCGAACTCGCAGACAGAATTTTGGGCGCTCACTCTGGATCATGCGCCCGACCCGGCCGATCCAGTTGCCGAGTTGCGGGAGGTAGCGTTCGGACTGGACGCGGCGGAAGCCGATGGGACCTTGCAAATGCTGGGATCTACTTACTCGGTGGACAATCATGCCGTCTATGACGGGCTAAGCCGGAGTGGTCAGCGCATTGTGAGTTTCGCGCCCATCCTTAAGCATGGCGCGTTTCCGCTCCCCGCTATCCTCGATCAACTGATGAGGATCGGCGAAGACGCCATGGGACGACCAGTGGAAATTGAGTTTGCGGTCCGCCTGCCGAGGCAGCCTGACGAAGCCGCCGACTTCAGCTTCCTTCAGTTGCGTCCGCTGGTACTCTCCCGGGGCGGCGAAGAGATTCGCCTGGAGAATGTGGAAGCAAACCGCCTCATATGCCAGAGTTCCCAGGTACTGGGACACGGACGATTGCAGGACTTACGCGACGTGATCGTGGTTGACTTCCACCGTTTTGAACGCGTCCGCAGCGCTGAAGTGGCGCAAAGTGTCGCCCACTTCAACGCCCACCTTTCCGACGAAGAATATTCCGTATCTACTGATCGGAGTGGGCCGCTGGGGATCAACCGATCCGTGGCTCGGAATTCCGGTGGCGTGGGACCAGATTTCCGGGGCACGGGTCATTGTGGAGTCGGGATTCCGCGATCTGCGGGTGATTCCTTCGCAGGGCAGTCATTTCTTTCAGAACCTCACTGCGTTCCAGATCGGATACTTCACGGTCAATCCCGACGCAGGTGAGGGCTTCGTCGATTGGGCAGTGGCTGACCGCGCAACATGCCGTGCAGGAACACGGCTGCGTTCGTCACCTGCAGTTCGCGACGCCGCTTGTGGTGATGATGAACGGCAAGACCAGCCAGGGCATGATCTTCAAACCGGAGAGCAAGCCATAACCGAACTGAAGTTGAGGATCTGAATCCTATGCGCCCAGCGCCACTCCCCAGTGCGGTGCGGACACTTTCTTGTTCGCCTTGTGGCGGAAGGTGCTGCGGTGGCCGCGTCGATCTTCTTTCTGAAAGCGGCCCTTCTTGGCCAGCGAACCCCAAACCTGTTTCTCCTTGCCATTTTCCCAAAAGCTTTGATAGCCGCCTTTGGCCAACTGGAAGGGACGCTTCAACTTTCCCATGTGATCGAAAAGCACGGAACCTGGCTTGTGAAACGTTTCGAAATACTCCGGGTGGACAAAGTTGCTCATGGGGATCCCATTCACATCAAACGACAGCTCTTCAACCGGATCCGCCGCCTCATAGTCATATAAGCGGTTCTTCTTCGGTCCGGCCGAGTAAAGATTGGTAGCCCGGATCGACAAGCATTTCGGCGAGCTCGTGGGATGCCGCCACGCTGACTTTCTCCTTAAGCTTGATCGTGGTTCGTACAAACACCTTGGCCATCGGCAGTCCCTCCGGAGTAACGTCGTGATAGCCTTCGGTGTTGGCGTCCTCGGCATTGTCAAGAAACGTGATGGCCCATGCCCCTTTGACGAAGCCGGTTGACTTCACAAGTTTGGCTGGCGTCCCCCAGACGGGCGCTAAGTGTTGGTCCACAAACTTCTGCATGGCTTGGACGAGGGCGTGAAAGTCCGCCCCCAGCGGAGTTTTCGCGCGATTGAAGCAAGCTATCGTTGGTACATGATTATGACCCGATGAAGTCTGCGCAGACCTGTGTCTTGGCATAGGCATCTCCCGATGCGATAGCTTTTGTAATTTTTTCCAAGCAGGCCAGTAACCTTACACCGCGCTGCCTTTGAGAGCAAGACTCCATGCTTGTCTCCCATGCTTGGCCATTGCGCCGCCAAAGCCAGTCCGTTCGCGGGCGTCGCCTATATTTCTGTCATTGCGTATTGTAATGTCAATTTGAATCGTATATAATTCACGATTCTTATCGTAGTTATTTAACGATTCAATAATCGAACGGAGTCCACTTCGTTTGAGAACCCGATGTCTGATTGTGCTTCGTCCTCTCGTCGTTGGCCGCGGCTTCGCAGTCGTTGGCGCAATCGTTTCTCGACGATTATTTTGCCCGGGTGGCACGCAATCAGGCCGAACAGCCGCACTGGATCACCCCGATCGCGACGGTCACGCCCCGCCTGGAGCAGGAGTTTCGCTATGACATTTTCTGGCAAGGGCACGCCGATGGCACCACGACTGAGAACTACGGCGGCAGCAAGGGTCTGGAACTGATTCCAGCGAACAACGTTGAAGTGATCATCAATCTCCCACCTTATGTTGTGCATAACAATCCCAAACAAGTGGATGGCTGGGGCGACGAATCTTTCCTTGTGAAGTATCGTCTTCTGTCGCGGAACGAGCATCGCGGCAATTACATTCTTACCGCATTTCTGGGCTGGTCCATCCCGACCGGCAGCTACAGCAATGGCTCGCCTCACGCGGCGATTACCCCGACCCTGGCATTTGGAAAAGGCTGGGGAAACCTCGACATTCAGACTACCGCCGGGATAGCGTTGCCAACAGGAGAAAGCCAGAAACTTGGCCAGCCCGTCATTGGAATTTGACGGCGCAATATCGCCTACTGCGCAAGATTTGGCCCGAGTTAGAAATGAATTCGACCTTCTATCACGACGGCCCGAACGATGGAAAGAGCCAAGTGTTTCTTACTCCGGGCGTGGTCTTCGGGAAGATTCCCTTATGGCGCCGACTGGGCTTAACCGTCGGGACTGGGATTCAAATCGCCGCCACCCACTTTCACACTTACAATGGCGGCTGGATTCTCAGCACTCGTCTGCCCTTCTAACGCCTGGAATCACCGTTGTAACCGCTCGGTAGGCACGCAGCACTGTTTCTATAAATGCACGACATCCGCGGGAAATCGGGCGGGGAAGAGAGAACCACTGCGAAAGCGTCGACGCGATCTTCGGCCTTGCCAAAATCGACCGCATCCGGCTGGAGTAATTGGTCGGGGCGAGAGGATTTGAACCTCCGACCCCCTGCGCCCAAGGCAGGTGCGCTACCAGGCTGCGCTACGCCCCGACTGTTTTGCTTCACTGATTCTAAACCACTTCAAACAATGGAACCACGGAGTGATGCCATCTTGGGCACGAACTCCGCTAAAACTGTGTCAAAACCGTGCCAAAGCCCTTGTGGTTCGCCAAAACTAGAAACGCTTCCATTTCGGCTGCCCATCGTTACGAAAGGGAGATCATGCTGTTAAGGCAGCACTACAGTTGGTGTAGTTCTGCTTTGAAGGGGCACGCCTTGCAGGCGCGCCGTTGAATCAACCAGAGAGCCCGGCTTAGCCGCTGAGGGACAATCCCTCAGGGCCCAAAGGCCAATTCTTTTGTGCGCTCCTGACGGGTAACGCCGTAGAGGCTTTAGTTAGGCCAGAACGAACCTGATTTTCGATCGGCCCGACTGATCGTTCTTTTTTTGGAAAGTTGTCACACAGGCTCTGAAAGAACGCACTCACGAACGAGTGCAGACAGCTCACTCGACTACCCGATCATTTTGCGTTGATCGCCGATGCGGCGCTCGCGTTCGTTTGCGAAGCGCTCCACGCCTGCGAAAATCGAATCGGGATCGAGATGCGCTTCCGCGATCACCTCCGCTTCGAGGCCGCCGCTTCTCCAGGAATTGTCGAAATCGGACGTGAGTGAATACTCATCCGTCAATGGACCGAGGTTGCGCAGCGGCCACATGCGTCGCGTGCCCGTTGATACCACCATCAAATCGTAGCGAGCCTTGGGCGGCAGCACGGAATCGCGATACGCTTGCGGCTGGCGATCGAACAACTCCTCGCTGATCGCCGCGATCACCTTCACGTTCACACCGGCCGCTTCGAGTTTCGGCAGCACTTTCACCAGATTCACAGTGGAACTCGATCCCTGCGCGATCACGTAACCGTGGCGCGGCTTATCCGGCACGAAATCGCGGATCACGTACAGGCCTTTTGCCGCGGCGCGCAAATCGGTGTCCGCGAAATGGCTGCGGTCCGCGGCCGCGAAGTCGGGACGTGCCACTTCTAGCGTGATGATGCCAACGCGCGGGTCGCGCGCCGCGATTTCCGCCGCCGCGAAATAGCCAGGCGCGACATCGTTGTAATCCCAAAAGCTCAAATTGATCACCTGACCGCGCGGGAAAAGCTTCCACACCTGCGGCGCGAAGATGCCGAAGTGCGTGCGTGCGTCGGCCGCGGTTTCAGGACCGGAGTGTGCAGCGAGAATATGCAGCACGCCGACGCGGAATTTGCTGTCCTGATTTTGCTGACTCCACACGCGCGCCGGAGTGTACATCAGCGGCGTGAACGCTCCGTAGGTGCCGCTCAAAGCCCAAACGCCGGCGAATTTTTCGGGATCGAGGGAGGCGCTTTGACTCACCAGTCCGATGGCGGTGGAAACATTGCCCGCTTCTTGAATGGGCGCTTTCAAGCGGGTGCCCAGCGGATTGTCCTTGGGACTGTAGTGTCCCCACAAACTGCCGTGTTCCACGTTAATCGACTCGGAAAGGTCGGCGGCCACCGTGAAGAATCGTCCGTCAGTGACGTAATTCATCCACTTGATGATTTCGGAAATCGCGCGCCGCGCTCCGGCCACCTCGCCCGGTTTCTTGAACAGCGCAATGCTAACCTGCCTTTCCGCCCCGGAAATCGCATTGCGAATCGAGACCTTCTGGGGGTCTTCCGGGAGCGCCGCGACGCGCAGGCGATCGTCGAGGAATGGATCGCTCGAGGCGGAGATGCGCAACTTCACGTCGTCGCGCACGGTGTCGCCGATTTCCAGGAGGCGGTCGGCGAGGCGATCGCCCAATCCGTTGCGGTCGAGCAGCGACATCACCACGTCTATGTTCGTCTTGAACTGGATCAATCGCTCGCGATTGTTGCTGACCGGGCCCTTGCGAATTCCTTCGAACTCTACGCCGTAATGCTTTTCGAACGTCTGTGCGAGCGCGACAAAATACTCCGAGTTCATCTTCAGCGCATAGGGATGGCTTGCGTAACTGACCAACTGGTCGCCGGCGAAGCCGGTGATTTTTCCGTCTTTGGCGGCGGGCCAGTAGCCCTTGATGGTTTTGCCGATGGCGACGATGGGACGGCGGTCCTGCGGGTCCACTTCGTCCATGGCTTTCAGTGCCGCGGTCACTTCGCCGTAATGGTTGCCGTTCGACAAGGTGAAGACGTTCCATCCATACGACGTCCATTGATTCACGAGGTCGTAGCAGCCGCCGAAGTCCGCGCCGATGACGCCGCCTATCGCGCCGCCAATCAGGCAATCGTCGATGCCCGCGTTGTTGTTGGAAACCATCACGCGCAAACGCTTTCCCACCTGCAGCGCGAGCGCCTGCGTCTTCAACTCCTGCGCATGACCTTCGGTGAGCGCAAATTCGCCTTCCAGCGCGATCACTTTCGGCGAGTCTGGCGCGCCCGCTACATTCCAGAACGCCGCTTTGCCCGCGGCCGTCGCGATGCCAATGCCCGAGGGGCCGCCGTTCACGTCGTTGGTTAAGTCGGTGCTTTCGGCATGTCCCTGGAGCGCTCGAATGCCGCGGCCTTTCGCTTGCGCGAACAGCGGATGGTCTTCCAAATCCGTTTCGCGCAGCAGCGTTTTCAGCGCGCCCGCGCCGCGCCGGAATCCCAATGCGTCGATGGGCAGCATAGCGACGTGGGGGTCGACCCGATAACGCGGATCGCCGGTCTGCTGATGCTTGCGATACAGCGCTTGGCCCATAATCATCCACAGCGCGTAGCACGTGGGGACCGAGTGGCCCGCCGCCATCATGAATTTGTCCGAGTAAGGATGCTTCGGCCGGCGGTAATCGAAACGGAGTCCGCCGTTTTCACGACCGACCAAATGCGCCGCCACATTGTACGGGGTGTATGCGAGCGGTCCGCCGAGATGCCCGGTCTGCGCGTAATTTCCGAGCAGCACCAGGGTCATGCAGGTCATGTATCCAATGTCGTCGAGCAGCGGATCGTACGCCAAAGGTTGTTGCTGGGAGGGAGAAGGAACTACGTGAATGCACGATGTCATAGTTATTCTCAAAATCATACCACCCGTGAAGCAAAGGACTTCGTGGTCTCACGGATTATTGAGGAAGCTGAACGTGAAGGCACTCCCTTACCTGAACTTGAGCGCGGCCTCGGCGCCGACTAGCGGCATCCCACAAGGTATTCTGGTTTGCGTTACGAAGAATCTGGTCGCGATGGGAGGAGCGCAGATCTAAAGGTGAGTGCGCATTGTGACCGGGCTCACTGCAACACTGTGCTCTCCCGGGCGAGAATTGGTCATGTCATTCAGCACTGCGACTCTCACTAGACAAGAAATAAGGAACTTCGCCGAACTCCGTCGTCGCGCTCAACCGCTGGGACCCAAGCGCGTTGCCGTGGTTGCAGCTGACGACGAGGTTGCCCTCACGGCCGCCGATGGCGCGCTCCATCTCGGAATTGCCATTCCGGTGCTAATTGGCAACCAGCAAAACATCCGCGCCAAGGCCCAGGCGCTGGGGCTCTTCGGCTTGATCGCCGGGGCAGAGTTTGTCAGCGCAGATGATGCGGCAACTGTCGCAACGCACATGGCGCACGAGGGGCATGTCGACCTATTGCTGAAAGGGCATCTCCGCACCGATGAGTTATTGCGGGCTGCTCTGGACAAACAGGCTGGACTGCGGACGGGACGTCTGCTGAGCGACGTACTCTTCTATGAGGATAAGCTCGCGGGCGAGATTAGGTTGGTGGGCATCACCGATGGCGGGCTGAATGTTTTGCCGAACCTGGAGCAGAAGAAGCAAATCGTGCACAACGCGATCGAGGCCATGCGTTCCCTGGGTCTGGCGCGGCCCAAGATCGCTCTCATGAGCGCCACCGAGGCGGTCAGCGAGTCGGTGCCTTCGAGTGTGGATGCCAGAGAGCTCACCAAGATGGGCGAAGAAGGACAGTTTGGTGAGGTAGAGATCTTCGGCCCGCTTGCGCTCGACTGCGCGCTTCTGGAGTCGGCGGCGCAGGCGAAGGGCATCGAACACCCGGTCGCAGGTCATGCCGACTGTATGGTGGTTCCGAATATCGAGGCGGGCAACCTGCTTGGAAAAGCCGTGAAGTACCTGGGCGGCTCGCAATGCGCTCACGTGGTTGCGGGCGCGACCGTTCCGATCCTCATTCCGTCACGCGTGGAAAGTGTGGATGACAAGGTGAACTCTATTGCCCTGGGGGTTATCTTTGCAGCCCACTGAATTCAGGATCCTTGCGATTAACCCCGGTTCCTCGTCCACGAAGATGGCTCTATACGTGAACGAGCGCCTTGAGTTCGGCAAGAACATCCGGCATTCCGATGCCGAGATGGCGCAGTTCCATGGCCGTCCGGTTCTTGATCAGCAACAATTTCGCTCCGCGCAGGTTGAAGCTGCGCTCAGTGAGGCGGGGTACAACGTTTGCGAGGTTGATGCGGTGGTGGGCCGTGGCGGTCTTCTGCCTGCTCTAGCCAGCGGTACCTACGTCGTTAATCAGGAAATGCTCGATGAGTTGCGACTTGCGCGGCGAGGTGAACATGCTGCCAACCTTGGCGCCCTTCTGGCATATGACATCGCGCAAAAAGCCGGCGTACACGCATACGTCGTCGATCCGGTCAGCGTAGACGAGTGGCCGGCGCATGCACGGCTGTCGGGATCGGTGCTGCTGGGGCGGCAATGTTTGTCGCATGCTTTGAATTCGAAGGCTGTGGCCAAGCGCTATGCCCGTGAGGGTGGCGAACGGTACGAGTCACTACGGCTGATTGTGGCCCACCTAGGCAGCGGGATTTCAGTTTCAGCGCACGAAAACGGGCTCATGGTTGACGTGACCAACTCGCGCGAAGAAGGAGCATTTTCCACGGAGCGGGCGGGCGGGGTGCCGGCGATGCAGTTAGTCGATCTCTGCTTCAGCGGCAAGTACACGCAGAGGCAAGTGGAAGGGCTGCTCTTCCGCGATGGCGGACTTTACTCCTATCTCGGCACCAAGGACTTGGTGGAAGTGGAAGGTCGCATTGCGCGTGGGGAGGCAGAGGCCAAAACCGTGTTCGAGGCGATGGCCTATCAAATCGCGAAAGAGATTGGGGCGATGGCAACTGTCCTGCACGGCCGCGTGAACGCCGTGCTCTTCACCGGTGGTATGGCGCATTCGCAGCCTTTGGTCTTGCTGCTCAGTGAGTACGTAAGATGGATCGCTCCCATCACCGTTTATCCGGGCGAGGACGAACTGCAAGCGCTCATGGAAGGCGCATTGCGAGTGCTGCGGCACGAAGAGCAATCAAGAGCTCTGGCGCCCAGCCGCAGTATTGTGATCGAGGTTTAAGGCGACGGCCTCAAATATCCGAATCTTCGGCGTCCCCTCAATCACCGGTGAAAGGATCTTCAACACTTGTGGGTAGATGTTGGCATCGTAAGCTTCTGCATTGCTCTCACTTTCCCACAGGCTAATCGAGATCCGCTCCAGATTGCCGGGATTCGACAACGTGATTTCTCCCTTGAAGCCTTGCTGCTTGCGCAGCAAAGGCAGGATCTCGTTCTCCAGTATCCGGACGAACTCCGCAGCCAAGTCGAGTGATTTCACGCGGAAATGCGCATTACGTGCGTACATCTTTGGCCTCCCCTTGAAGACAGCGGCGGGTAGTGCACGACCAATAGCAACGAATGGCTAACGGTTGCGGGCGCAGCGGATACCCAGCCGAAGCTGTCGCCATTCAGTCTCCCATAGTATAGAGGTGTCGCGAAGCTGCAAACTGAGAAACCCCAGCCATTTGCAAGAAAATGCAGCCGCCTAACATTCAGCACAGCGCGGTGTGCTTCCCGTCACAGACAGGAAGGCTGAAGGCTGATCGCTGATCGCTGCGTGCTTGTCCCTTTGAAAGAGCTCTTCACTATCGCCGCCAAGCACCCAGGATTACGGTGCAAACGCTCAAAAGGACGGAAAACCTGACGATTCAGAGCTAGGAAGTTTGTTACGACCGTATTGGCTCGGCCACCCGGTCGGTAGACTCTTCAGGGCGCGATTGCTGCCAAACTTCACCGAGGTGGCACTCGAGCGTTCCTTGGTGCTGCGGTGCCAATCTAAGTACCCGTACTCACGGGGGCGCGCAGCCCATCCAAGCTGCAGAATCCGTCGGACTCTTCACGCGACAGATAGCGGTGTTTTGTGGTGTGCACGGCTACACCGTATGTGCCTGGTGCCGCATTATCCGGCTCGACACGCACCACACTTCCATAGAAACGAACTCGCCACGGAGCGGGGGCATGAGTTAGTTCGGGAGGAAAGGTCAGCACGTACTCGATGGACACGTCCTGAGGTAACGCTACTATGCTCGCAAAGTACGCGCCGACGGCACTGACATTGGCTGTCTGGCCGAGAATCCATTGGTCAGAGGCATGTGGAGTGCGGAGGAAAATCGAACAATGCATCGCGAAACGAGGTTTTCGCCTTCGCTCGCCGCTGCTGGAAAGTTTTGGGTCGAGGGGTTCGCCATCATGGGGCGACATAGCTGGCATGTTTCTTTGCATCGCAACCGAAGTACCACCTGCCCTGATACGGTCCAAACGAACGCCTCCCGCTCACATTGCTGAAAAGAGAGACCTACGGGGACGTCCCCAAGCAAAAATCTTCTCCCATCGTGGGGAGGCGATTAGCACCAAGTGCAAACGCTTGCACACTAGTCAGAAGGGAATTATCCCGCCTGCCGCGGACGAATATCGTATTGGCGAATCTTGTAAAGCAGCGCCTTGTAACTGATGTTCAGCTGGGTGGCCGCCCGTTTACGGTTCCACGCGGTTTCTTCCAGCACCTGGGCGATTACTTCCATTTCGGCGCCATTCTTCAGATTGCGGACCATTTCTTTCAGGTCGGGCGGTGGTTGCGGCTGCTTTTCTTCCATGCGCACCACGACTCCGGTGTGGGGGTCGCGGGACGTGCCCTGCTGCAGTTCGGCGACCGCAGCCAATTCATCTCCCAGCACCAGGTAGCGCTTGACGAAATTTTCCAACTCGCGGATGTTGCCGGGCCAGGGATAGTTCTCGCAAGCCTCCACCAGCCGCGGAGAAATGTTCAGCGGCGCGCAGGCGTAGCGATCCGCGAGGTGGATCATGAAGTGGCGCAGGATCATGGGGATTTCCTCGCGCCGCTCGCGCAACGAAGGCATGCGAAGAACGAAGCTGTTCAGCCGGTAATAGAGATCTTCGCGGAAGGCTTTTTGCGCGATCGCCTGCGGCATATTGATGTTGGTAGCCGCCAGCACCCGGACATCCACCTTCACGGTAGTGCGTCCCCCCAGTCGAGAGAACTGGCCGTCCTGCAAAACCTGGAGCAGTTTGGCCTGCAGGGCGGAAGACATCTCTCCGATTTCATCGAGCAGCAGCGTGCCCTTGTTGCACAGTTCAAACTTGCCCGGCTTGGACTTGACGGCGCCGGTAAAAGCCCCTGGCTCATAACCGAACAGTTCGCTCTCCAGCAGTTCGCTGGGCATGGCGGCGCAGTTCACCTTCAGGAAGGTGCGGTGCGAACGATCGGAATACTTGTGAATCAGGTGAGCCAAAACTTCTTTGCCGGTGCCGCTTTCGCCCAGCAGCAGAACGGGAAAATCGAAGCGGGCCACTTGCATGGCCTGAGCGCGAAGCTGACGCATTTGCGGCGTAGCCGAGAAAAAGAAAACGCCTTCGCTCACTTCGATGGCTTCGCCTGCGCCCGGGCCGCCCGGCTCGGTGTTTTCCAGGCAGAAGCGCAGCACCTCGTCCATCTCTTCCTTCTGCACTGGCTTGGAAAGATAATCCTGCGCGCCGAGTCGCATGGCCTGCGCCACCTTGCGGGTATCGCGGACGCAGGACAGCATGACCACCTTGGTCGAAGGGCGGGCTTCGCGGATGCGCTGCAAGGTCTCCAGCCCATCGCCGTCGGGCATCACCATGTCGAGCAGCACCAAGTCGGGATTGACCCGCTGCACCTTTTCCACCGCTTCCGCACCGTTGCAGGCGGTAGTTACCCGATACGAGTCCAGCTCCAGCACGGTCTGGAGGTACCGCAGCATGCTCGGTTCGTCATCCACCACAAGGATGTGGCCTGCGCTCATCGATCCTCCGCAACGCGTTTGGGTGAGGGATTCAGCAAAAGCAGAAAGGAAAACTTGCTGCCGCTACCGGGCTCGCTCTCGACCCATATTTTTCCGCCGCCGCCTGCACCAGTCGGCGGGCAATTGCCAGACCGAGCCCATATCCTTCCGCCCGCACTCCTTCGCGCGTCAGGCGGAAGTACTCATCGAAGACTTCCTGCTGGAATTCCGGCGCGATGCCAGGTCCGGTGTCCGACACCGAGATGCGGCAGCAATTCGGTGCGTGGATCTGCTGTCGGCGACGTTCCACCTCTGGCTGGCGCTGAATCGTGCGCCGCTCCCAGAAATAGGGTTCCAGGTGCAACCAGACGGTGCCCGACGAAGGCGTGTACTTCATGGCATTGTCCAGAAGGTTCGAAACTACGTGCTGCACTTTGTAGTAGTCGAAGGGGAAGGGCTGCAGCCGGTCGCCGGGCAGGAAATAGAACGCGATAGCCTTGTCCTGGAAGCGCTGCGCCCAAACCTCGGCGATCTCGCGCACACAGTCATTGATGTCACCGACCTCGTATTGCATTTCGAAGCGGTCGACTTTAAGCGAGGTGTAAGTGAGCAAGTTCTGGATGAAATTGGACAGACGCACGCCATTGGCCTGCATCTCGGTGAGTACTTCCATCTGCCGCGGATTCAGCGGTCCAAGCTTCTGCGCCAGCAGCAAGTGCAGATATCCCCCCATGATGGCCAGCGGCGTTTTGAGCTCGTGCGCGGCCGAAGCCAGCGCATCGCGGCAACAGCTGCAATGTTCCTCGCTGAACACCTCCAGCGAGTGCTTCGCGGGCGACATCTTCGCTGATTGCATGGGAATGGCATCCTTCCTTTCCCTAGGCAACGGCAATGGTTCCCCGCTTTTCTCTCTCAGGTTCCCCGAACTTCGTTCCATAGGCATTCTCTCGACAAAAATCGCCACAGAGTTTAACGGTTTCCAGTCCTCGGGGAATAGAGTGGAAGCACTCTACAAGGGGGAGAACTGATCTTACCGCAACCGGCTAAGTTGTCAATGAAATTTCGCGTTAATTTGCCGCCAAAGCGCAAGATAGTTGCCTTTTTGGGAACCGATTTTGCAGCTCTAGCGAGGCATTCTTCTTCTCCTGAACCGCAAGACTTTGCGATGTTTCCGGTTTTTCCGCTCCAGGACAATTATCATATGTATAAGAAATAGTACGAGTTGCTGCCGATTTTTGAGTTTGGCTAGTCATGTGCGTGATCAATTTGTAAGGCAGGAGGTCAGTGCGTCGAACCGCATCCGTCGCCGAGCGCCGCGGCTGGGATCGACTGCCTATCTCTATCCCATTTTTCGTTCGAGGCGATAAGGCCGACGGCGAAGAATTCCTAGAGTTTGCCACAGCTTTGAACCTGTCTGCAGGCGGGTTACTGCTCGCGACCCGCCGTTATCTTGAACCCGGTACCCAGATCTCGCTGGAAATTCCTGTTGCCCTGCTCAACAAAGCCCAGTTTCCACGATCTGTGTCGCTGCTGCACGCCACCGTATTACGCTGCACCCCCGACCGCCAATACTTTCTGCTGGGGCTGCGGTTCGAAGAGCCACTTCTAAGCCAGCAGACTGGCTCGACGGGAGGAGGTCACGCCCTCAGGGAAAGTGATTTCCCCCGAGTGAAAATATTTTCACACTTCGAACCGCAAAACACTTCTCTTTTAGCTCTTTCTAAGGGATCTTTAATTCCGGCTTTGCATATATAGATCCAGCAAATAAATAGGCATTAGAAGCAAAGTGCGCATTGTTTTGCAATGTGCACGGACTTGGCGCAAGAAATGCAATTAAGTGGTACGCCGACACCTCTTATCGTCCGGGGACACGAGATGCCATTACTGGCGGGCTCGAATAACGAGAGCGCGATCACGGTCGCAACAGCTTCCGCCTGAGCCGGTCATCTTCGGCCAGACGCCC